>JBJENE010000049.1:0-103236 GCA_051880035.1 Butyrivibrio sp. | reverse complement strand
ATCAACAAAAGTATAACCGTTACCTTCTGAATAAAAAATATATTCATTATCAAAATAGTAATCAGGTGTATTTACTTTACTTGTATCAGGTTCATAAAATCCGGATATAGCATAATTAGAAAAAATACAAACCAAATCATTAGGAAAATAACAAGTAACTTCATTATCTGGATCATCTAAACAACCATAACAATTATAACCTTCGGACTCAGTAACATATTTACGACCAAGAGATAAAGAATATGTAGATAAATCCAAAACGGAAATGTAAACATAAAAATGCTCACTCAAACCATTTGTAGAAAAAGAAAAATAACCATAATCAGAACCAGAAGAAAAAGACAAAACAGAATTAAATTTATACTTATATGAAGAACGAACATAAAAAGGGGAAGTTAAAACATAGACTTTTAACTCTGAAGGAGAAAACCAATAAGAAGCATCAGTATAAAGTAATGATGAAGTAGTATAAGTATGTTCAAAATCTACAGGCAAAGAATAATAAAAATCTTTAGGATAAGGGCTATAATAATTTTTTTCATAATAACCAGTTCCAACTAAATCAATAGGAGTATTACGATTTATAATATAAGTATTATTTAAATATTTCAAACTGATAGAATCAGAAGTATATTCAACATCAATATCAATATCTACCGGGAGAGAATTAATCTCTAGATCAGCTGCTAAAACACCTTCACAGGAAGAAAGAATTGAACAAAATGATACAGTAATAAAAAGTAAAACTGATACAATTCTATATAAAATTTTAAAAATCTTCTTACGATCCATTGAAAACACCACCTAAAATTGATACAATAACCTCATAAAAGAGAGGTGAAAAAATGAATATTATAGAATATTATGAAAAGTTACTAAAATGGGAAATGATACTTCTTTTATCATTAATACCAATAATAATTTTAACAATAATTACATGTGTAAAGAAAAAAAATAAAAAAACACAAGAAAAAAGAGAAGAAGAAAAATTAAAAAGAGAACTTGAGGAAGAAAGAAGGCACCAGGAAATCCTGGAAGCTATAAAAAATAACTCAAGTAACTAATCTTCTCTCCCGGCTGCACCGATTAGATGCAGCCGTTTTTTTTAACTTAAGAACAAGTTGCAAAATGTACTATAGCAAAACTAACCAAAGCAAGAATAATCGAACAGAGTAAAGCGAAAAAATAAACCATAAATTTTACCTCCAGGCTGCATCTAATCGGTGCAAAAATTTTTTTAAAATAATCAAACATTATGATACTAAAGAATGGCGCTGCATGATGTCGCTTGTTGAAGCCTATGCAGCTGACGGATTTATAGACAAGTATGACTATGCTGTTGATATCCCTTTACCGCCGGATAAGGTTGTTGTAACTAAGACCAGGAAGACACCCGGACTTTATAACGGAACACGCTACTTTGGTAAGCGCAACCAGCACGGCTTCGTTAAAATTTATGACAAATATACAGAGCGAATCCGGGAAGCCAAGCTCATTGCAAAGAAAAAAAACAACCACATTTAACAAGATTAAATACTTCACCATTAAGAGAAAAAGTATCTTCACAAGAAAGAATAGGACAAACAAAATGTTTACCTGAATCAGATCGAAATACCACCAAAGATAATTCAAGTAAAAGAGAAATACATTGATGATAAGCATAAAGATGATTAGGAGCAAGAGAACCATCATCTTTATAAACAAGATCATATAAAGTATTTAAAAATTGAGAAACTTTAACAAACATAATAAACCTCCAAAAATATAAGAAAATCGGAAAGCCTTTAAATTTGTCTACTGCAACTTGTCCCGGGGAATGAGGAGTCGAGGACGATAGTTATAAGTGGCTTTTTGATGTGACATAAACCATGAAACTATTTAATTATAAATTTATCCTTAGTTTGTCTGACAAAACGAGATGCCATTTCATTATTAATAGCCTGAGATTTAAAAAGAAACTCGACAGAATCAATTAAATCATTGCTAAAATCTTCAAAAAGCAAATCACGAATCAGACATAAATCAGCATCACATAAACTCTCACAGTGATGAATAAAAGCATCCTCAGGAGTGTTATTTTTAATAAAGAATCCAGCCATAAAAGCCTCCTTAATATTCATCATCATAATCATCTGAATCGAAATCCGGTTCCTTCCTCTTCCTGGAACGGGAAGGGGCTTTTACTTTTGCAGGAACATAAACATGTTTCTGAGTAACATTTACAAATGTTCCATTCTTCCGGAGAAGAATCAAGAGAACGGTATCAATAAGCTGTAATATAATCAAAATCCAAATTAACAAAACATAACCTCCAAAAATAAAAGAATAAAGACAAAAGTAAGAATAAATATAAATAAAGTCAAAGCATAAACGATAATATAACGATACTTATTCATTACTTAGTAACTTTTTTATCCGGAGAATCAGAAGAACTTCCGGAATTAAAAGGCTTAGTTTCAAAAGGAATAATTTCCTTAACAACGAAGCTGCAGAGGAAATTCTTCTGGCTTATAACGAATCTGTCACGACCATAAGTCTCACGGTCATTTGTAACCTGAGGCTGACAAGTCATGTCACAAACTACAGTATAAGTCTTTCGCTGTTCAAGATTTAAACCAAGGAAAGTTGAAAGATAATCTTCTTTGATTGCGCATTTGATAACGACAAGAGAATCACTATCCATAAAGACAGCATGTCGACTCGTTCCACGATTACCATTGACATTATATTCTTTCTCTTCAAATCCTCGATATTCTAAACAAAAAGTTGAATTCATTGTAAAAACCTCCAAAAAAATATATAATGTTACCAGAAGACAACAAAAAAAGAATACACCTCCATTCCCCAATGAAAAGGTGTATTCTTCTGGTTATAAAAATTTGATGTGAAGCCCGGTTGTAACTTCGCTAAACTTTCATTTTTCAAAATGTTTAAAATACAAAACACTTTGAAAAACATCCTGAGTTTAGCGAAATTACAAATATCGCTCCGTATCGCTCTTTCGCCACTTGGGAATTAACAAAATGAAAGGAATTATATGTATTATGGCAGATCTTAGTTATCATGAAAAAGAAAAACAACAGGCAACAATTAAACTTCGTGAACTGCAAAAACAGCTCCCGGCGTTTCTTGTTACATATTTCAGAGGTGTTGAATATGTAAATGCACCCAGAACCAGAATTGCTTATGCAATTGATTTAAAAACTTTTTTTGAATATCTGCATGAAAATAATCCTGCATGTAAAAATATCGATATACATGATTTTCCTTTTTCAATTTTAACGCAGATTAAATCATTTGATATTGAGGAGTATCTGGAATATTTAAAATATTACGAAAAAGACGGAAAAACTTATACAAATGACGAGCGTGCAATAAAACGTAAGTTGTCTGCTCTCCGTTCCATGTATAATTATTATCACAAAAACAGAATGATAGACGAAAATCCGGTTTTACAGGTTAGTATGCCTAAATTGCACGATAAGGCGATTGTGCGTCTTGAACCTAATGAAGTTGTAGAATTGCTTGATACTGCAGAAAGCGGTCAGGGCATGACCAAAAAACAGCTTCAATGCCATGAACAGCTTAAAATAAGGGATGTTGCCATACTTACTCTCCTGCTTGGAACGGGTATCCGTATTTCTGAATGTATCGGTCTGGATATTAAAGATGTGGATTTTGATAATTCAAGAATAAAAATTGTTCGAAAAGGCGGATACGAAGCCTATGTTTATTTTGGTGATGAGGTTGAAAAGGCTTTACAGGAATATATGGTTGAAAGAAAAGGAAAAACACCTGTTAAAGGGCACGAAAATGCACTGTTTTTATCTAACAGAAACAGCCGTATAACTGTCAGAAGTGTGGAAATACTTGTCAAAAAATATGCCGGAATTGCTACTCCGCTTAAAAAAATAACTCCCCATAAATTGAGAAGCACATATGGTACTTCTCTTTACAGGGAGACCGGTGATATTTATCTTGTTGCAGATGTACTGGGACATCATGATGTAAATACAACCAAAAAGCATTATGCCGCAATTGAAGAAGAACGACGCATGATGGCGAGAAATAAAGTTAAATTACGGGAAGATTAACTTCCGTTACATATTATTATCTTCTATCGTGACATCTTCTTCAGATTCAGATGGCGATTCTGTGGTTTCCGGTATTGTTTGTTCTGCTGATGCTGTTTCTGAAGGTGTTGCAGTCGTTTCTTCGATAACGGTTGATTGTTCCTCTGAAATACTACTTTCTGTTGCACCTGTCGTACTTGTGTCAGCTGTAGTCTGTTCATTAACGGTACTATCGGATTCCGATGAAATTACATCTGTGGATTCAGTGTCATTCGTTTCATCCGGAACATTTACTGTTAATTTGGAAACTGAGCGAAGGGTATTACCATAAATATCTGAAATATTGTAAGTAATCGAATACTCTCCTGCTTTGTTAAGGTTATAACCGCCTGTGATATATATATTTGCGGAAACATCCAGATTATTGTTATCGTAGGCTTTTGCATAAGATAATATAACTGAATCCGGAGTTCCTTCCGTAACAGAAATTTCAGGCTGGCTTGTAAGTTTTTCAACATGGCTCTGGCACCATGGTGAGCCGGCTGAAGTATCTGTAGGGTCCCAGGTGATTCCGTTTGGAATATCAATAACTTTTATAAGATCTGTGGAAACTTCTTCGGTTTCATCGTTATACACATATACGATTGAGTCGAGAGAACAATTTTCATAAATCCATTTCGCATCTGATATTTGAAGCGTTATTCCCGGTGAGGATGATGTACCTCCTATTGATTCGTAGTCAGAGACAACCAAGGAATTCTTGTCATTCATGGTATTATATGAGGCGGAATGGAAAATAAAGCCATTTCCCAAATCGGTTACATACCTGTAATAGCTGTTGTCCTCATTCTTAATCCATGTATTTTTGTATGAAACATTGGAATCTGCTTCATATGAGCCTGGTTCAAACATCAAAAAAGCGGCTTCCATATAACGGTCAGGAGTATCTTTAAATACTTCTGTTTCGTTATTCCAACTATATGCAGTTATCTGGAAATTTGCTGTATTAATGCAGATTTTGTATTTTCCGCGCTGTGAGACATACTCTTCCATCGTCTCAGATGTATTGGAGTTGTCGGCCAAATCTGTTTCTGAAGGATCGGAGGTATGTTTGGAACTACGGACACTTATTGTTATAATTACTGCAATTATAGCAATAAACAAAACAAAAAAAGCTGTATAATATTTCCAGTTACCTGTTTTTAAAAAGTCCAGAAAACCTTTCTTTTTGGATGTATATATCATAATCAGATTCCTTTATTAGGGAAATGCAGTCGCATATCTACATATTCCTTTATTAGTTTCACAGAGCCGTCAATTCCCAGCGAACTGCTGTCAAGGCATAAATCATAACTGCGGGAATCAGCCCATTTTTTGTTTGAATAGAAATTATAATAATTGGCACGTTTTTTATCTGTCTTAATGATTAAGTCCCGTGCTTTATCTTCTTTGTATTCGTAAAGACGCATTATGCGCTTAACTCTGGCTTCTATATCAGCCTTAATAAATACGGAAATACAATTTGGATGCTCCTTTAAGGCATAATCTGCACATCTTCCTACAATAACACATGATTCACTATCCGCAAGCTTTTTGATTGCATCATATTGAGCCATGAAAACACGCTGGTTCAACGGCATATCAATAAATGATGAAGTAGAATACCCAAGTGAATAAGTATCCATTACCAATGAGTATAAAAAGCTGTTGGTAGGCCTTTCATCGTGATTTTTAAATAATTCTTCAGAAATACCGCTCTCTTTCGCTGCTATTGCAAGCAGCTCCTTATCGTAGCATTTAATACCCAGTTCGTCGGCAAGCCTTATTCCGATCTGTCTTCCGCCGCTGCCGTACTCCCTTCCGATTGTAATTACAAAGCGTTCGTCCATATACATTACCTCCGGGTTCATAAAAGTAATAAATCAGGCGTTTAATACAGAAGTACCGCCTTGTTTATTTATATATATTATAGCACAAAATAAATTCTCGAACAACTATTTCAGAATGTTTAAAATTTTCTGAAAATATTCAGGTAACGGTGCAGAAAACTCAATATATTTTCCTGTCCGTGGATGGACAAAACCTAAAACTCCGGCATGAAGTGTCTGACCTTGAAGAGAAAAAGGTGATTTTATGCTACAGTATACATCATCACCCAGCAGAGGGTGGGAAATACTTGCCATGTGCACACGGATCTGATGTGTCCTACCGGTCTCAAGACGGCATTTTATATATGAGTATTTTTGAAAATTTTCTAAAACTTCATAGTGGGTAACCGCATTTTTACCGTGAATATTATTTATGGACATTTTTTTACGGTCTGTAGGATGCCTTCCTATGGGTGCATCAATTGTACCGTGTAATTCCTTAAACGGATTATGACATATTGCATAATAATATCTGGTAATACTATGCTCTTTTAACTGCTCGGCAAGGGAAAGATGTGCAATATCGGTTTTGCATGCAACAATAATGCCTGTTGTATTCATATCGATTCGGTGGACAATACCGGGACGCATTACACCGTTAATACCGGATAACTGCCCTTTGCAGTGATATAAAAGCGCGTTTACAAGAGTGTGTTCATAATGTCCGGCTGCAGGATGTACAACCATGCCTTTAGGTTTATTTATTAAAATTATATCCTCATCTTCATAAATTATATCTAAATTAATATTTTCAGGTGTAATTGACAACTCTTTCGGGAAAGGAATATTTACCGTAACAATATTGTCTTTTGAAAGCCTGTAGTTTGCTTTAATAATATTATTGTTAACCAGAACAAACCCATCACCGATAAGTTTCTGCAGATATGAACGGGAATAAGAAGAAAGCATATCTGATAAATACTTATCGATACGCTCACCTTCATTTTGTTCTGTAATATAAAATTCAAAAGTATCTTCAAAAAGTTCCTGATTATTGTTCGTTGTCATGATTGGTTCCTTTGCCTGAAAATCTTAAGAATGCAAAATCGTTTTTTCCTCTATATACGAAGAATATAAGAATAATTAATACAACCATGGATACAGAAACACATATATCGGCAAAATTAAATACAGGAAAATCAATGAAAGCAAGTTCAATGAAATCTCTTACATATCTAAATATAACCCGGTCAATAAGATTGCCTATTGCTCCCGCTTCAAGCGCTATGAGTGTTGCTCTTAACGGAAAATATTTTGAGTTACGGGGAGTTTTGATATACACATATGCGATAACTACTACCATTAATACCGTCAGAATTATAAAAAACCACTGTCTTCCGGAAAGCATTCCCCACGCTGCCCCATCGTTCTGAAGATAGGTAAGATTCAGTACATTCTTTATCAGGGTATAAGGCTCTTTTCTGTCGGACAGATATACATATGAAAGATGTTTTGTAATCTGATCAATAAATATAAGTAATGCCAGAGATAAGACGGCAATAATATAGCTTCGTATTTTTTTCATATTTACCTCTTTATAATTATAGTTTTATATAAATTTGTGGATGCGAACCATAATTCTGCCTTTTTTCGTAGTAGAAACCGTTCCGGCAAATCTGATTTTACCAAGACCACGGACTGAAATTATGTCGTTCTCTTTTATATTATATGCATTAGATGTGATAATCCGCCCGTTTACGGCAACTTTACCTTCTTCTATATAAGAAATAAGGTGGCTTCTTGAACTGCCGAATCCAAGCGAAATAACGGCATCCAGACGAATTGAAGCAACACTGTTAATGATTTCCGTATATTCGGGTGTATAGTCAAAATCAGGACTATCTATCACGGAAACATTTACAACAGTATGCTTTACCGTGGAGAGATTCTGTAATATATAATCAGTTACGGTGGTCCGGCAGAATAAATACGCAGTAACTTCGCGGTCATGACCGGAAGAATTGTTACAAAGTATTATGTCACCAAGCTTGTCTCTGGATATACCGAGATTCATAACCGCACCCATAAAGTCTCTGTGAGTTAATTCTTCAGAAAACTTTGGTGTGGCGGGAATTATTTTGATAATGTCGTAGGGAGTTGTGTAAGGCGCTCCCTCATACGGAAGAAAAAGAATAATCTTCCTTTCGGCAATATCATAGCCACCCATAGCTATATGGCATACGGGTGGCAGCTCCTTAATTACTGTTGTTTCAAATAATGTCTGTTTGTGAAGATCAAGAAAATCCGTAGCAACGGGAATATTCCTTTGGTAACAGGTGTTGGCACTGTCAAGCAATCTGTTATGGATTAGTCTGTCTTCTGATGTATTATCTCTAACGGAACTCATATTAATATATGGAATTTGAGGAACCGTAAATGCTTCCGGTTGCGTACTCTTCCACATCTCCTGAAATATTAACGGCTTCAGGAGTAGCTAAGAAAATATAGCTTGAAATCTTTTTGAGATTTCCGTGAAGTGAATAAGTTGCACCGGATGTAAAGTCGGAAATTCTCTGTGCCAGGTCGGCATCAATACCATCAAGATTAAGTATTACCGGAATTCCGCTCATAAGTGTTTCCGCAAGTTCTTTTGCATCCTCCATATTGGTAGGTTTAAATACACATACTTCCATATTCTCTCTCTTCTCCTGCATGCTTATAACTTTGGAATTGGAACGGGATGAACGGCTGCTGCTTCTAGGAATCTTGGTAACCTTAGGCTTGGAAGCTCTTACAGGCTGCTCATCATCCTCAGGTTCATCACTTGTAAAGGAAGATACATTTGATTCGGGTGCGGATTTGCGAGATATTCTTCTGGAAGAAACAACATCCTCTTCATCATCGTCATCCTCTTCATCTACATCATCATATCCTTCGTAGTCATCGTCATCCTCGTAATTACTGCCCAGTTTCATTTTATCGAGAAAATTATCTATAAAACCCATTTTGATCTCCTTCTTATATATTATATTCTCTGGCACCGAATATAGCTGTTCCTACACGAACATGTGTAGCGCCCTCTTCTATTGCAACTTCATAATCGCCCGTCATTCCCATTGACAGGTAATCCATACTTGTATTATCAATGTTTTTGGCTTTTAAGTCAACACATAATTGGTGTAATTCACGAAAATATTGGCGGTTGTCTTCCGGATTGTCTACAATAGGGGCACTTGTCATTAGTCCTCTGACAAATATGTTGGGAAGAGCTGCTATTTCCGGGAAAAGCTGTATCACTTCGTCTTTTTTAAAACCGAATTTAGTTTCTTCGTTGGCAATATTTACCTCAAGAAGGATTGAAACGGTAATGTTTTTTTTGACCGCCTCCGAACTTATCATTTCTGCAAGACGCATGGAATCCACGGAATGAATCAGACTTACTTTATCAATTACCTGTTTAATTTTGTTCCTCTGAAGATGGCCTATCATATGCCAGTTGATATCATTCGGAAGAATGGCGGATTTGGTTGTAATCTCCTGCACTTTATTTTCTCCGAATTCACGAATACCTGCATCATATATCTCTTTAACCATTTCTGCGGGTTTGGTTTTACTTACGGCAATAAGTGTAATTTCATCAGGGTTCCGTCCGGCACGGGCTGCAGCCTCGGTAATTCTTTTTTTAACTTCATTCAAATTATCCTGTAACATGATTAATCTCTCCTAGTTGATAATTTCGTCTTCATTGATTGTTGTGTGGTCAAGTACAATCTGGTCATATGCTGAAAGACCATAGTCACTTTTTCGTCTGGCTATATAGTACTCGTCATTGCTGTCAATTATTGTAATTGCCTTAAAAATGGCATATCCTTTATTAACACAATATACGCCTTCAACTTCCTGAATCGGTCCTACGACGAATAAATCCTGGGAATTTGCAAGCATTATTGTATCCCCACTGTCAAAATCATTGGTAGAAACATAGTAATACTCATCATCTGCATAGTAAATTGACGGTGAAATACTTTTAATATCAAGTTCGCCCTTTTCGTTATAATATTGGACGATAAAAGTTTTGCTTTCGGAAAGATATTCCTTTGGTATCTTGTACGAATTTTTACTGAAAACGGCGGATTTAGGAATCTTAAGACCGCTTGCTTTTATCTCGGATAATTCGATTTTAACATACCGGTCATCGGAAAAATTAAGTAAATATTTACTGAGAGATATTTTCCCGTAGGAGGAATCCTCTGATTTTACAATGGAAAAATCTGCATTACAACTGATTCCGATGTCAGGGAAAGTAATTGAAACAGTGGAATCGTCCTGAAGTCTCGCTGCGG
Source organism: Butyrivibrio sp. (assembly GCA_051880035.1). GTDB lineage: Bacteria > Bacillota > Clostridia > Lachnospirales > Lachnospiraceae > Eshraghiella. The sequence goes on along the minus strand of JBJENE010000049.1, from coordinate 92,952 downwards.
TTGTCTCATCAAGTTGTACATAAATATCCCAATTATCATCCGTTATAAGCTTATATATGGGTTCGCCTTTATTTATAATTGTTTCGGATAAAAGATTATCTGATTTATATTCGGATGTGTCAAACAGCTTTTCCGATAAATCGGCTTCAGAAAAATTCTCATAACCGTCAACCGAATAAATTATAATCCCGGATTCTTCAGGAGTGATTTTATGGAAAAAATCAGTGCTGTCAGTATCTGAAATATATTCGTCAAGATTATCCACCAGGTCGCCTGCCTGAAATTCAAAAATACGGTTGGATATATCTTCACTGGTATTGTAGGTTGCCAAAAAATTATCATTTGAGAAACCTGCGCTCATGGAAGTTATTGTATTACGGATATCGGTAAGGTCAGAATCGGATAAACTCTTTTTGGATTCTTCTTTAATACGCTCAGCTACTCTTCCGGTCTCATCCACGGAACAGATAACTGTTTTGACTCCCGCATGGTCATTGCTGCGGACAAAATAGTTCACGGAACCGGAATATTCGGATGTGACAAGTGTTTCATTACGGTGGATAAATCCAAGGTATTCGTTATCTACTGCAAGAGAACCTTCAACGACTTCATAAATAATTGTCTTATCTCTGGATATATATATAATTACTGATATGACAAGATAAATAAAAATAAATATGAAAATAAAACCTCCTATATTCATCGAAGGTCTTTTGACAAATTTTCTTACATTACTTCTTTTTTTTGCCATATTATAGTGCATTCCTTTCCAAGGCCATACGACCATCATCTATTTTAACATTTTTTGTATAAAAATACCATTATAAAATATCCTTATTTTGAAAATCATAATAGAAGAATTGATTATGTCAGCAATCATGAAAGGAGGATTTCTTTATGAGTACAAAATGGTTGGATTATACGGCACTTGTTATTGTTATAATTGGTGCCATTAACTGGTTATTAATCGGTTTCTTCAGATTCGACCTGGTAGCATTCCTTTTTGGAAACATGACTGTATTATCCAGAGTCGTTTATGTAATTGTGGGATTATGCGGATTGTATCTGTTAAGTGCATTTGGCAGAATCCGAAGCTTCGGCGAAAGTTAACATGACATATATAAGATAAGAGGACAGAATTTCTGTCCTCTTATGATTTATCTTACTGTTCATCATGTACCGGAATTAATCCCAAAAGATAGTCAAGGTCGGAATACATTTCGGCAATGGTTTCAGAACGCATTACGATTGAAATATACTGATGTCCGTCTGCTTCGGATAACATAACATAGCTTCGCTTGGCTACTTCAGTATATCCTGCTTTTCCTCCGATAACCTTAATTCCTTCAGGGGCCTGACGCTCTCCGTTCACATACTGATTGGTATTCCTGTATTCACAGTTAATAATATATTCGCCATACATGGTGGTACGGTTGAAAGAACCGGTAAATGATTTAGTTGATATTATTTTAACAAACTCATCATATTTAATTGCTTCGTTAAAAATAAGATACAAATCATAAGCCGTAGTATAATGGTTGTCATTATAAAGCCCGTGTGGATTGACAAAGTGTGACTCGGTTGCCCCAAGATTTCTTGCTTCTTTATTCATTAAATCAGCAAATTCGTCAAGACTGTCGGAAACAAACAGGGCAAGTGCCGCAGCCGCATCATTTCCTGATTTCAACATTGCACCATGAACAACAATATCAAATGGGATAACATCTCCCACTCTGAAGTCACATACCACAACATTGTCTTCTGTTATATATACTTCATCTCCTATTTTTCTGGAGGAATCTGTATCTGCATATTTAAGTGCAAGAAGTGTTGTTAAAACTTTGGTGGTGCTTGCAGGATATTCTTTTTTGTGGGCGTTTTTCTGAAAAAGGACTGTTCCGTCTGTTATATCTACCAAAAGTGCCGCTTCTGAATACAGCATGTCACTGTCCGGAGAATTAACGGAATCAATTGATACAACACCAATGTCTGAAGCAAAACCGTTTGCAAAAGTTAATGCTGAATCGGATGATGTTTTGATTCCGATATCGGAGTCAGCCGAAAATCTGTTCATGATTGCAGATTCTTTGGAACATCCGCACATGAAAATCAAAAGCATTGCAAAAGCAATTATCTGTATTATTTTTTTCTTCATTTCTTTATATATCTGATTGTCAGATTCCTTTTTATTTTAGTATTTCTCTCCAATCAAGGTCGCCTCTGTCCAAAGCCTTTATAAGCAGTTCGGCAGTTGCAAGATTGGTTGCCAATGGAATATTATGAATATCGCACAATTTAAAAAGATTGGTTACATCAGGTTCATGTGAGCGCGGGGTAAGCGGATCACGGAGAAAAATTACCAGATCTATTTCGTTGGTCTCAATCTGGGAACCGAGCTGCTGCTCTCCGCCAAGATGACCTGCGAGATACTTGTGTACCGTAAGGTTGGTAACTTCCTCAATAAGCCTTCCTGTTGTACCTGTTGCATAAAGTGTATGCTTATTCAGAATTCCGCGATAAGCAATGCAGAAATTCTGCATTAATTTTTTCTTGGAATCATGTGCAATTAAACCTATATTCATAATTATTTTGCCTCCTTATGCTTTAGCAGAAACATGAATCCAAAGCATTTATCAAGATTGAAAGTTAAGATTAATCTTTCCTTCTGCTGAATCCAGTGACATTTTTTTGCGTATTCTTACATTTAAAACCAGTCCGATTCCTGCATACATTGTTACAAGCGAACTTAGTCCGTAACTTACGAATGGCAGAGGTATACCTGTGTTAGGCAGAAGCTCTGTAGCAACACCTACATTGATAAATGTCTGAAAAACAATAATTGCAGCCATTCCGAAACAGATAAGACGCCCCGGCATGTCAGGAGCTCTTGCTCCGGTAATTACGCATTCTATCATTATAAGAATCAAAAATGTAAGAATAACCAATGCCCCTGCAAAGCCTAACTCCTCTCCGATAATCGCCATAATAAAGTCGGTTTGCGGTTCGATAATATAATTTCCGTTTTTTACGGAATCGGCATCATTGTTATATAGACCTTTACCGGTAAGCTGACCTGAGCCTATTGCCATAACGGAATTATCCTGCTGATACCTTCCTGCATCATATTCATCAGGATTTAGATATGCCATTATTCGTTCATACTGGTATTTTCTTATAATTTTATTCGCAGGAGGCGGAACCGCCTGGATATAAATGATTAGACCTGCCAGTATCGGAACAATAATTGCAAGAATTATGCCGAATTTCTTGTAGCTGAAACCGGCTATAAACAATGTTACCACAAAAAGTCCCACAAACAGAATTGTTGACGATAAATCCGGTTCTTTAACAATTAAAAGAAGCGGAACTGCGGAAATAGCCAGAACAATAAAAAAATTCTTCCACTTTTTAAGCATTGACGGATTCTTTCCGATAAAGCCTGCCCAGAATAAAATCATCATTATTTTGGCAAACTCTGACGGCTGAACCCTTATGCTGTCGGTAATGGCAATCCAGCGGGTAGCTCCGTTGACGCTTTTACCGAATTTAAGAACTGCCAGTAAAAACAGATTACATACTCCGTATATGACCCAGTAAAATTTAAGTATCCAGTTGTAATCGATAAGTGCAAATATCGTCATAAGAACAAGGCTTATTGCAAGACCGAAAATCTGTTTTGACTGATATCCTGCTCCCGGAACCGCACTTCCTATTACAATGATGCCAATTACAGTAAGGACAATAACCAAAAATAATAATCTGAAATTGATATACTTGAGTCGAAAATGAAAGTTTTTAAACATAGCCTACCTGTCAGTTATTTCTTGTGCCTTTCATATCCTTAATCGGGATATTGGCAAAAAGTGCAGGGACACTTCCGTTGTTGGATTCGGATTCGGTTTGTGTAATCTGAATATCAAGACCCTCTGCATCAATTACCATGTATTTTGAAATAACATTGATAATATCATTTTTAATCTGTTCCATTATATCAGGAGAACAGTTGGCACGATCTGATACAAGCAAAAGTTTGAGACGATCCTTTGCCACATCACCTGAGCTTTTTTTCTTAAAAATATCAAATATTCCCATAATGATGCCCCCTTATTTCTTTTTGAAAACGCTTGCGATTTTTGACCAGATGCTGCTCTTTCCGCTTAAATCCATAAGTGGAACTTCTTCGCCCATAACACGCTTGCATATGTTCATATATGCCTGTCCGGCAAGGGTATCGGAACCTACAAGAGGCTCACCGTTGTTAGTGGAAATTACAATGTTTTCATCATCAGGAACTGCACCTATAAGGTTTATTGAAAGGATGTCCACAACATCATCAAGGGACATCATGTCTCCCTTCTTAACCATATCCATTCTGATACGGTTTACTATTAAATCCGTGCGCTTAATCTCATTAGCCTCCAAAAGACCGATGATTCTGTCTGCATCACGAATTGCGGAAACCTCAGGAGTGGTAACTACCAGTGCTCTGTCGGCTCCTGCTATTGCATTCTTAAATCCCTGCTCAATTCCTGCAGGACAGTCAAGAATTATGTAATCAAACTCTTCTCTTAAATCTTCAATAAGTTTTTTCATCTGGTCAGGGGATACGGATGTCTTATCCCTTGTCTGTGCAGAAGGAAGAAGGTATAAATTGGCATATCTCTTATCCTTGATTAAAGCCTGCTTAATACGGCAGTTACCCTCAACCACATCTACAAGATTGTAGACAATCCTGTTTTCAAGTCCCATAACAACATCCAGATTTCTAAGTCCTATATCAGTATCAATAAGTACAACTTTTTTATTAAGTTTAGCAAGGCCTGTACCTACATTGGCAGATGTTGTGGTCTTGCCTACCCCTCCTTTACCTGATGTAACAACTATAACTTCACTCATCCTTAATTCCTCCGTGTTATATATTCTTTTCCTATTATGCTAGTTTTTGAGTCTTAAATCAATAATAAATTTAGAAATATTTAATAAATTTCTTTAAAGACGAATATCACCTAAGGTTTCTTTGTCAAGCTTTTCAATGTAAATATTCTGATCTTCCACATATGCAATCATTGTTTCATTACTGAGAGCTTTTTGTTTGCCTCCGGAATCGTTGCAGCGTGCAATTGTATCGCCTATCCTTACCTGAAGCGGAGCCATTTCAAGTGCAACCACAAATGCATCTTCGTTACCGCCGGCTCCGGCATACACGGTTCCTTTAAGAGCACCGAGAACAATTATATTGCCTTTAGAGATTACATTTGCACCGGGGTTAACATCACCAAGGATAATAATGCTGCTCTCCGATTCAAGAACCTGTCCGGAACGAAGTGTTCCTTTATAAAACTGTCCGGTATGGGAAGACAGTTCCATAAGCTTATCTTCTACAGCCTGTTTAAAATATTTTTCCCTTATTTCATCATTGTCAATCACGCAGATTATATTCAAATCAGAGTTTTGGGAAATGATGTCCAAAAGCTCCTTTTCCTCACTGCTGTTTAACCGTCTTCCTTCAAAAGACAGAGCCATATCCGCTTTATCAAAGAATTTTGATGCGCCTTTCAGCTTGTCCGTAAGGCCCTGCTTTAATTCGGCAAAAGATGCATCTTTATCCAGAACGACTACAATCCCATACTTATTACCTTTAATCATTACTGAATTTGCCAAAGTCCTATCCCTCCTGTCTTAATCATTATATTGTACATCCATTACATAATTCGTTGTCCAGAATACGGATGACGGAATGTCTGAATCATAATATGCAGCCATTGCATAGTAAGCCATAATACCGGCATGGGTAGCAGCATGTCCGTACGGAATCATTACTGTTGTAACAATTTCCGCCTGATTGTTCTGATCTGTTGAAAACATTACATAACAGGCGTGGTCGGCTCTTTTTTTGTCTTCCTGTGCAGTACCGGATTTACCGTATACGGTAACAGGAAGCGTTTTGGTAAGCTGATCCATAACACCTTCCGTAATAACACGCCGCATTCCGTTATGGACGGTATTCCATATTGATGAATCTATATCAACCGTATTTGAAACGGATGGTTCTACGATATCTACGGTAGAATTATCTGATGATACAATTTTGCTTACGATAGATGAATTGTATACGGTTCCGTTATTGGCAACGGTACTTATATATCTGGCAAGGTTAAGTGATGTATAAGCATTGGTACCCTGTCCGATTGATGAAGCAACAGCGTTGTAATCAGATGCATGAGGCGTTGTCTCGGGAAGCTGTATTCCTGTCTTGGTAGACAGCCCCAAAAGCTCGGTGTATTTCTGGATGCGCTTTAATCCGTATTCAAAATCAACCACTCCGTTTGCGTTTACGCAGAGTCTGTAACCGATTTCGCAGAAATATTCGTTACATGAATGCTCAAGTGCCGCTTCGGCATCCACATAACCGTGGGCATTAGGATATACATGGCACTTGATATTAGGTGTGATTTTATCGTAAATACCGTCACACTCAATCTGAGAATAAGCTGAAACTACATTTTCGTTCATTCCCGCAATGGATATTAACGGTTTAAATGTTGAACCGGGTGCTATTTTGGTCTGGGTAGCCCTGTTTACCAACGGAGTTGATTTGTCGTTAAGCAGCTGCCTGTAGTAATCCGGATCAATTGTTCCGGAAAAATAATTTACATCATAGCTCGGATAGCTGACCATGGCAATAATCTGGCCTGTATTAGGATCCTCCACTACGCATGAACCTGAACAAGGATCAAGAGCAAGCTGTGCAGGTGTTATTGCAAGGGATAAAATCTTATTTTTGAGGAAGTCAAAAGTAGATCCTCCGTTGTATATGTTCACATATTCAGATTCAGAATATTCAATGGCACCCTGCTCCATAAGAATAAGACATATGTTTCTTCCTGAAATAATGTGATTGTCGATAAGATATTCATAAATAAGTTTGTTAAAATCGTCACAATCATATATTTCTGCCACCGCTTCATTAATTACGGCATTAAGAACCTCTTCGGTAGTAGGATATTCTGAGGTAACATCCAGATTATAGATATTAATCCATTCGTTGGATATGGCACCTAAAAGGTAATCGCGGAATGATATGCTTCCTTCATTCCAGCTTTTCTGTAACGGGTCGGATGAACTGATTTTATCTTTATTGAGAATTTCGTTATCTATTAATTCTCTTCGAATCAGTTTAATGCAGGACTGCATCTCGGCATCAAGCATGTTGTATGCTGTTCCTGACGTCATTTCTGCATCAAGAGCGGTAAGAAGAATTTCTTTTCTGGAGGAGAAAGCCGCATATGTGGCTACTGCCGCTTCTGTATCCGAAGATGCAATTTTATCCATATCAATAAGATTGTTATTGATAAGTGCAAAATACACATCAATTATGGGAACGAGTATATGTTCTTCGTTACTGTAAGCGTTGTCGGAAGGTGTAAGGTAGGTAACCAGAGTTTCTGCAAGAACCCTTTCCATAAGGTTATATATTTTTTCCTGCAGTTCTGCATCAATGGTCAGATATACATCATCTCCCGCCGTGGCTTCAACCTCATTGGTAATTTCCGTTACTCGCCCCACGCTGTCAACCAGCATGGATATTTCACCTTTGGTACCGGAAAGGGTGGTTTCAAATTCCTGTTCGATACCTGCTTTTCCTACGATATCCGTGGAGGAATATGATTCATCTTCTTTTTGTAACTCTTCCAGCTGCTCCTCACTTACCTTACCTGTATATCCAAGGATATGGGCAAGATATGTGCTGTAATTATATTTTCTTACCGTGCCCTCTTCTATTGACACACCTGTTAATACATCACTGTTCTCCAGAATGGATGCCATGGTATGTGAATTGACTCCGGATGCCACGGTAAAAGAAATATATCTTTTGTAGGAATTTGCATTAAGATTGTAGCGGATATAACTTATTTTCATTGCCGTTGCATCATCGAAAATTTCGGGTTCTGTACTTTCTGTTGAACCGGATGCGGCACCGCTCTCTTCTTTGGCTTTAAGTTCCGCTTCATAATCTTCTTTGGTATATATTTTATATAATTTACGAAGATAAGCCGCTGTCTCTTCGGCAGTAGCGGTTCTTTCTTCTTCTGTGAGGTCGCTTATTGCGGCATGTCCGTAAACATCCCTTAAAAAGCGTAAAAGCGAGTTGTCCGACACGGTGTAATAGTATCCGTGGGCAGGATTATAGTCGATACCGAAAGAATAGTCTATTGTGTCACCGTTGGATTCAATTATGGAAATCATTCGTCCGATAATATTGTTAAGTGCGGCGTATCGTATCTTATTTGATTCGTAGTATCCGCAATCGGAAATGACAACCGAATATGCAAGTTCGCTGTAGGCAAGAAGTTTTCCGTTTCTGTCATATATATTGCCTCTTGTTCCTGTGGTGGAAACGGTCTTTTCAGCCTTCATGGCGTAGGTATTGGTGTAATTTTCACCATTGACAATCTGTAAATTAAAAAGACGAATAATAAGCACCGAAAAAAGCGCCAGGGCAACCACCATGAATGGGACGATTCTTGACGAAAAAACTTTTTTCAGTATACTGCCTAAATCTTTAAAAAATTCAATGAAGTTCTCTCCGAACATTTTTTGCTACCTTCTTTTTTCCGAGTAAATCCAGTTTCCTGTTAATGTAATACACAAGAATATATGCAAAAATCGTAACAAGAATGGTGTAAACAAGTTCAGGCATAATAATCTTGGAAAGATAATATGCCATATTAAGGCGGTTACGCATAACATAAGTAACCAGATAATAAATCATGCCGTATGTGAATTCACACATTGCTACAAGGCTTATAGGAAGTAAAAGATGTTCCTTTGTGTATTCCTTGTAGAACATACCGTTAAAATATCCGGCAAAAATGTATAAAAGCGGGGTAAAACCAATCATGCCGCCGCTCATTATATCGACTAACATTCCGCCAAAAAAACCGGTCAGCATTCCGGAGGTACTGCCCCTCATAAAACCAACAATACAGGTGAACATGAGTATGAGGTTGGGCGCAACTCCCCCGAATTCCAGAAAACCTTTGAAAACGGTACATTGCAATACATATAATAAAATTATTGATACAAAACTGATTATAAATCTTCTCAAAGGTATTCCCCTATTCCAAAATGGTTGTTTTCTTTTCGAGTATAACAAGAACATGCTGGATATGTTTAAAATCCACAGCAGGAACGACATATCCGGACTGGGTCAGGTTATTTGAATCCAGTGAAACATCCTTGGCATAACCTATAAGGATTCCTTCCATGTATTTCTCGCTTATATTGGAAGTAACAATCATGTCCCCGTCTTTAATCCGGACATCCTTATCAAGGTAACGGAGACTTATGTATCCGTTCTCCACAAGCTGTAAATCACCGCTTACGGTACAGATGTCGCCCGTGTTTAGCAGCATGGAACTGACATTACTTGAATCATCTATTATTGAACGCACAATGGAGTAATTGTCAGATACGGATGTGACGATTCCCACAAGTCCGTTACCTGAAATAACATTCATATCAACTTCTATTCCGTCATTGGCGCCTTTGTCTATTGTAAATGTATTGTACCAGTTGTCGGCACTTCTGCCGATAACCGAAGCTCCCACTTTCTCATATGAAGAATAGGTTTTGTCAAGCTTATAAAGCTCCCTTAAGTCGTTTAATTCAACCTGATCTTCCTGAATCTGGAGGTTTTCTTCCTTAAGGGTGTCAATCTGTGCCCTTAATTCATCGTTCTCGGCCTGTAAATCTTCCAGTGAACGAAGCAGATTGCTTTTTTCGGTAAGCCACAGACCTATTCCGTTAACTCCTTTCTGTAACGGAATAATTACGCTTGAAGTAACTTTCTGGAGAGGCTTTGTGAGGGTATCCGTAAAAAAAGTAAGACCGATAAAGAAAAAGCACACACATGTTAAAATTGTAAGCCATACCTTTGGGGTAAAAAAGTTTTTGAGTTTCTTTTTCATAAAAACTGTCCTTAATCTATAATTCTTTCCTTGGGAATATATGCAACCTCATTATATTTAGGGTTTTCAATAATCTTCTTAATGCCTCTTACAACGCATTCAGACGGGTTTTCAGCTATATTCACATGCAGGTCGGTTTCGCCGTTTATGAGCTCTGACAGCCCTCTTATGGCAGATGAACCACCGGTAAGATATATACCCGTATCTATAATGTCGGCGGAAAGTTCAGGCGGAGTATGTTCCAGAATCATTTTCATGGAATCAATAATCTGCCTTATAAAATCTATCATACAATCATATACCACATCTGAGGATATGCTGCATCTTGTAGGAAGTCCGGTAACTACATGCCTTCCGTATACATCCGTAAAATGTTCCGGCTCCTTAATGGCACTTCCGAGTTCAAATTTAATATATTCCGCTGTCTTGGCACCGATTACCAGATTGTAGTGTTTGCGGACAGCCGTAATAATCTGCTCATCAAGTTTATTGCCGCCGAATTTAACCGCACGGCTTAAAACTATTCCGCCGAGAGAAAGAATTGATATTTCGGTGGTGTCGGCACCTATATTTACAACCATGATTCCTCTTGCGTCCATCACTTCCACACCTGCACCCAAAGCATCGGCCACAGGTTTATTAATGACCATTATTTTTTTGGGACGGATTTTGGCGTCTTTTGTAAGCTCCAAAAATGCTCTCTTTTCAACTTCGGTAATATCAGTAGGAACTGCAATATAATAGTCTGCCGGAGCAAGTTTTTTGCCTATTCCGGTGATTTTTTTGATAAATTCGATAAATAATCTCTGCATGTTATCAAAATCCGCAATTACGCCGCATTTGACGGGGAAAGACACCTTGATTGAAGCCGGAGCTTTCTCATGCATTTCAAATGCTTCGTCTCCGAAAGCAAAAATATCCGTCTTATCGGCGATTGCAATTATATTTTTCTCATTGAGAACAGTATCTTTATCTTTTGAATATATCTTTATGTTACTTGTTCCTATATCAAGTCCGAATATGTTCCGTGCCATCTTTAAATTCCTTTCAAATTATTAGATTAGATTTTCTTCTTTAAAACTGAAATATTTATGGTCTCCGATTATTATGTGGTCAATAAGCGGAATTCCAAGAAGCTCCCCGCCTTCTTTGATTATTCTGGTGGTATTGATATCCTGTCTGCTGGGACTCGGATCTCCGCTTGGGTGGTTGTGCACAATTATGAGATACACAGCTCCGTAGCTTAAGGCTTCCTTAAAAATCTCCCGCTGTGAAACACAGGTGGAATTGACGGTTCCTACAGATAAAACGGACTCATGTAAAAGGGCACATTTATTGTTAAGCATCATCAGAATAAAATGTTCTTTTTCAAGATGTCTTAACTTCTCCATATAATAAGCGGAAACATCCGAGGAAGTGTTAAAATGCATTAAAGCTTCAAGCTCGGCATTGGTTATCCTTGCAGACAGCTCGCTGACACATGAAAGCATGACTGCCTTAACCGTACCGATTCCCTCTATCCGCTTAAGTGTATCAGGCTTCATATGCTTAAGTCCCAGAACGCCCGAACCGGCAAGAATATCCTGTGCAACTTCGATACAGTTCTTGTTCTTAGTGCCGCTTCTGATGATAACTGCTAACAGTTCCGCATCTGTCAGCGCACCGGGGCCGTACCGGAGACATTTCTCGTATGGTAAAATATTATATTTTGATGAATTCAGTTTTGCCAATTAATAACCTCCCAACTTGGCAGGCAGGAAGTTTTTTGTAAAAACTATATCTTTAATATTATCACATCAAAACTTTAATGTATACAATTTCATTAAAATTTAAAATTTGCTTCACAAAGTTTCTGCAGACTCATAAGTATACCGGCTTTGGCATGATACCAGGTAAGTCCGCCCTGGAAAAAGGCTGTATAAGGCGGTCTTAAAGGCCCGTCGGCAGAAAGCTCGATTGAAGCCCCAGAAACAAATGTGCCTGCTGCCATAATTACTTTTGAATCGTAACCCGGCATGTCCCAAGGCTCAGGTGTTACATGGCTGTCAATAGGTGCTGCTGCCTGTATGCCCTTACAAAAAGCAATAAGGTACTCAGGTTTATTTAATTCCACAGCCTGTATTATGTCATATCTTGGCTCATCCTTGTCAGGAATCACTTTAAAACCAAGTCTTTCATAGAGATTAGCGGCAAAAACGGCACCTTTTAATGCCGATGCGGTAACTGTAGGTGCCATAAAAAGTCCCTGGTAAAAAGAAGAATTAACTCCAAGGGACGCCCCCAGTTCACTTCCGAGGCCCGGTGCGGTAAGTCTGTATGCTGCCTGGTCTACATATTCGGCCCTGCCGCATATGTATCCGCCTATCGGAGCTAAGCCTCCGCCGGCATTTTTAATAAGGGACCCTACCACAAGGTCTGCTCCTGCATCGGAAGGTTCCAGCGTTTCCACAAATTCCCCGTAGCAGTTATCAACCATACAGATGACATCAGGCTTGATTCCCTTAATAAAAGAAATTAATTCTCCGATTCTTTCCACGGACAATGTGGGTCTGCTTGCATATCCTTTGGAACGCTGGATTGTAACAAGCTTTGTTTTATCATTAATTCCTGCTCTTATGGCATCATAATCAAAAGAACCGTCGCTTTTTAAATCGGCCTGACGGTATGTAATGCCGTATTCCGCAAGGCTTCCTTTCTCTTCTCTTATGCCTATTATGCCCTGAAGAGTATCGTATGGCAGGCCTACAGGTGAAAAAAGTTCGTCGCCCGGTCTTAAATTACCTGCCAGTGCAACTGTAAGTGCATGTGTTCCGCAGGTTATCTGTGAGCGCACCAATGCTTTTTCGGTATGAAACACATCGGCATACACCTGTTCAAGCGCATCCCTGCCGATATCATTGTAGCCGTATCCCGTGGAGGTACCAAGGTGTGCCTCACTTATCTGATTTTTCCTGAAAGCCTGTAAAACCTTAAGCTGGTTATATTCTGACGTTTCATCAAAACGGGCAAAACGCTCTTTTAATCCATCTTCTATTTCTGCTGCCAAATCAAGTATTTTGGGAGAAATTCCCATCTCAAGGTATATGTCGTTTATTGCTTTGTTCATGTGTTTGTTCCTCTGCTTAAAGTCTTGTTTACATAATATTTTTATTGTGAATTACATCTAACATATATTTCAGAATCAGATTTTTATCACTGTTAAATTCATTGATATTGACAAAAGTCACTTCTTTTTCCCTTCCGAACCATGTAAGCTGTCTTTTGGCAAAATGTCTTGTGTCCCTCTTTAAAATATATATAGCCTCATCAAGAGTTGTTTCCCCGTTGAAATAATCGATTATTTCTTTGTAGCCCAGTCCCTGCATGGAAACAAGGGATTTATCATATCCTTCATCCATAAGGGATTTCACTTCGGAAAGGAGTCCCATGGATATCATTTCATCCACTCTTTTGTCTATTCTTTCATAGATAGCCTGGCGGTTGTCGTTAAGTACAAAATACACAAAATCATATAAAGGTTTTTTGGCCCGCTGCTCTTCGTTGTGGAGAGAAATCCTGCTGCCGGTCTGTTTGTAATACTCAATGGCCCTTATAACTCTTTTAACATTGTTGGGATGTATATCATTGGCGGCCTTTTCGTCAATTTCTTTTAACATATCATGAAGATATCCGGCGCCTTTTTCTTCGAATATTTTCTGAAGTTCTTCCCGGTATCCGTCATCCTTTTCGGATTTGGAAAAATCAACATCATACAGAACGGACTGTATATAAAATCCGGTTCCTCCGGTAATAATCGGAATATGGCCGTTAGAGTATATTTCGTCCATTGCTTTAAGGGCAAGTTCCTTAAAAAGAAAAACATTAAAATCCTCTGACGGGTCAAGAATGTCAATCAGATGGTGAGGTACACCCTCCATTTCGGCCCGGGTAATTTTAGCCGTTCCTATATTCATTTTTTTGTATACCTGCATGGAATCGGCACTTATTATTTCTCCGTTTACTGCTTTTGCAAGGCTTATGGAAAGTGCGGTCTTACCTACTGCGGTTGGCCCTGTAAGAATAATTAACTTTTTTTTCATAAAATAATCCTTATATTATTCTTTTGAATTTCTTTTCAAGCTCGTATTTACTCATTGTAATCATGGTTGGTCTGCCGTGAGGACAGTTATATGGATTATCTAACTCCATAAGTGACCGGAGAAGATTCTCCATTTCGGCAAAGGAAAGCTTATTATTGCCTTTTACCGCCGCTTTGCAGGCCATGGTCGCAATTTTATCCTTTATTGTATCAGGAGTGTTCTTTTTCACATCCTGGCTCAGTTCGTCAAGTATTTCAAGAAGCAGATCTTTAGGGTCGGCATTTGTAAATGCCGCAGGAATTCCCCTCAAAGCATATTCGTCACCACCGAAACTTTCTATTTCAAATCCGAAATCATTAAAATAACCGAGATTGTCATTGAGAATATCCTGTTCCTGAAGTGTCAGGGAAAAAATAACCGGAGGACTTAAATACTGTGTCGTAACATTATTTTCCCCGTAATTCTTCATGAATTTTTCAAAAAGAACTTTTTCATGGGCTGCGTGCTGGTCTACAATATACATGCTTTTGTCAAATTCCATAATCCAGTATGTATCAAAAACCTGGCCCACAATCCGTATGTCTTTCATGTTGTCGGAGTGTAATAATTCCGGCTTGTCGAATAATTCCAGCTGTTTATATTCGTTAGTGATATTGTTTTTCTGCTGTTCTTCCTGATAGACGGCACTTCTTTTCGTCTCGAAAGGTTCAGGCATGCGTACCGGCTGACTTTTGATTTCAGGCTCCTTTGGAGCCAAAACAAGCGGTGCCTGCCCATCTTCATGGTGTCCCGATAATGGTTTGGACGGAGTATAATCCTTAGGCTTAGCCGGTGCCTCTGTAAAAGAATATGTGCTTGTTACAAGTGGTTTTACAGCCGGCGCCCTGTAATAATCCTTTGCGGAATCGTTAAGGGTGGCTGCGGGAATCAGCTCACGGTGGGTAAGCGCTTTGGTTATGCATTCCTTAAGGGAATCATACAAAAACGGAGCGTTGGCGAAACGGAGTTCCATTTTGGACGGATGGACATTTACATCTAACAGCTCCGGATTAATTTTTATGTGCAGAGTCAGAAACGGATACTTGTGCTGCATTATAAAGGGTGCATATGCTTCTTCAACTGCCTTTGCAATAATATTGCTTTTAATGTATCTTCCGTTAATATAATAATTTTCAAAATTTCGGTTTCCACGGCAGACAGACGGTTTCCCGATAAAACCCTTAACGCTGAATGTGCCGAAATCACTGTCAACTTCAATCAGCCCGGCAGCAGTTTCCCTGCCATAAATCGTATAAATAACATCCATAAGCCTGCCGTTACCGGTGGTCTGGATTTTGGGCTGGTTGTTTATGATAAGCCTGAAAGAAATATCAGGTCTTGAAAGGCACAGATGCTCAATAATTGAACTGATATATCCGCCTTCCGTAGCCGGAGTCTTTAGGAATTTGCGCCTTGCCGGAGTATTGTAAAAAAGATTTCTTACGATAAATGTGGTTCCGTCGGGAGCCCCCACTTCCTCGAAATTCTTTTCTTTGCCGCCGTCAATTTCATATCGTATTCCGGTAAGGGAATCGGTTGTTTTGGTAATTAACTCTACCTGTGCAACGGCACTGATACTTGAAAGTGCTTCACCTCTAAAGCCAAGTGAAGAAATGTTCATTAAATCGGCGGCATCCTTTATTTTGCTGGTAGAATGGCGCAAAAATGCGGTTCTTATATCTTCTTTGGGGATTCCGCAGCCGTTATCCGTAATTCTGATAAAAGATATTCCGCCTTCTTTTATTTCAACTGTGATTGCTAAAGCACCTGCATCAATTGCGTTTTCGATTAATTCTTTTACAACGGAAGCCGGTCTTTCAACCACCTCTCCCGCTGCAATTTTATTAATTGTATTCTGATCCAGTATATTAATTGACATTTACTACCACCTGTTTTTTATTTTGTCCTGAATACCATATAAAGCATTCAAAGCCTCGATAGGAGTCATTTTTGATAACTCCATATCCTTTATTTCATCAATAATGTCATCATTATTTACAGCGTCAAAAAGAGACATCTGTACATACTGTTCCTTACCCACTTTTTCGGGAATCTTAAGAGATTCCTTTGGAATGCCGAGTCTGGCTATTTCTTTGGCTTTCATGGAAATATCGTTATCTGCCAGTTCGGCTACGATTTCTTTGGCTCTTGCAATAACGGAATCAGGAACACCTGCCAGTTTGGCTACCTGGATGCCGTAACTCTTATCTGCGCCGCCTTTTACAATTTTTCGTAAAAAAACAATGTCATCGCCCTGCTCTTTAACGGCAATACAATAATTGTTCACGGAATCAATTGTGCCTTCCAGTTCGGTCAGTTCATGATAATGTGTTGCAAAAAGAGTTTTGGCTCCAAGGAGTTTCGGATTACTTATATGCTCCACAACCGCCCATGCAATTGAAAGACCGTCGTATGTGCTTGTTCCTCTTCC
Organism: Butyrivibrio sp.; assembly: GCA_051880035.1. Taxonomy (GTDB): domain Bacteria; phylum Bacillota; class Clostridia; order Lachnospirales; family Lachnospiraceae; genus Eshraghiella. Next base: position 76,432 of record JBJENE010000049.1, on the reverse strand, counting down.
GATTTCATCAAGAATAAGAAGACTGTCTGAGGTTGCATTACGTAAAATATTGGCAACTTCCGTCATTTCCACCATAAAAGTGCTTTGTCCGCTGGCCAAATCGTCAGATGCTCCAACACGGGTAAAGATACGGTCGGATATTCCGATGTCTGCCTCTTTTGCAGGTACATAAGAGCCAATCTGGGCCATAAGGACAATTAATGCCACCTGACGCATATAGGTGGATTTACCCGCCATATTAGGTCCTGTTATTATGGAAATACGGTTCTTTTCGTTGTCAAGATAAGTATCATTTTCTACAAACATATTGTTTGGAATCATCTTTTCAACAACGGGATGTCTTCCGTCACGAATTTTTATGATACCTTTATTGTTAATTGAAGGACACACATAATTATTCTGTTCTGCAGCCACTGCCAAGGATGAGAATACATCTGCTTTGGCAATTGCTTTTGCAGACGCCTGGATTCTTACAACTTCTTTGGATATCAGGTCCCTGATTTCGGCAAATAAATCGTATTCCAGCGAAAAAAGCTTATCTTCCGCACCCAGAATAACATCTTCAAGCTCTTTGAGTTTGGGAGTTGTGTATCTTTCAGCATTTGTCAATGTCTGTTTTCTTATATAGTCATCAGGCACAAGCTCTTTAAATGAATTTGTAACTTCAAGATAATATCCGAAAACTTTATTATATTTGATACGAAGATTCTTTATTCCAGTGCGTTCCTTCTCAGCCGCTTCCAGTTCGGCAAGCCAGTTTTTGCCTTCTGTTTTGGCTTTTCTCAGCCTGTCTACCTCTTCGTTATATCCGTCTTTTATAAGCCCGCCTTCTTTAATCTGAAGCGGCGGTTCTTCTACTATTGAGTTTTCTATGAGTTCAAAAATATCTTCAAGAGGATCCAGTTCTTCGTAAATTTCCCTGATGAGCGGAGTCTGCATGGAAACCAGAAGGTTCTTTATGTGAGGAAGCATACGAAGAGAGCCTTTAAATGCCACCAGTTCCCTTGGACCGGCTGTTTTGGTACTTATTCTTCCTATAAGTCTCTCCAGGTCATATACCGGGTTAAGGTATTCCCTTAATTCTTCCCTTGTAATAAAATTATCAATAAATTCTCCTACAGCCTGCTGACGCTTTTTAATATCGTCTATTATAAGTAACGGCTGCTCAATCATATTTCTTAAAAGTCTGGCACCCATTGCCGTTTTGGTTTTATCAAGAACCCACAATAAGGAGCCGCGCTTCTGCTTTTCGCGCATGGTTTCCACTAATTCAAGATTTCGCCTTGTAAAACTGTCGATAATCATGAATTTACCGGTAATATAAGGCGTAATGCCGGTCAGATGAGGCAGGGAATTCTTCTGTGTCTCGTAAAGGTAATTCATTAACGCCCCTGCGGCAATGATTCCGGTAGGATAATCCTTAAGACCAAGGCCTTCAAGAGCGGATACCTTAAAATGCTCTTTGAGTATTTTTTCCGCACCCTTATCATCAAAATACCAAGACTCCAGGGATGAAACGGAAATATTTAATCTTGTACTTATGTCTGAAATATCAATTCCGCTTATTGAAAACGCTTCGTTACAAATGATTTCTGACGGAGAAAATTTATTGATTTCATCTATAAGTTCTCTTTCCGTACGGATTTCCGTAACAAGGAATTCTCCGGTTGTAATATCCGTAGATGCAAGACCTATGGAATTTCCCATATATCCTATGCACATAAGGTAATTATTACGGCTTTCATCAAGTGCCGTAGGATTGAAATTGGTGCCCGGAGTAACGACTTTTATTACTTCACGCTTAACAAGTCCTTTGGCAAGCTTAGGGTCTTCCACCTGTTCACAGATAGCAACCTTATGGCCTTTTTCCACAAGACGGTTAATATATATATCTGCGGAATGGAACGGAACACCGCACATGGGTGCTCTTTCTTCCTGACCGCAGTCCTTGCCGGTAAGGGTAAGCTCAAGTTCTTTTGATACAGTAATTGCATCATCAAAAAACATTTCATAAAAGTCTCCGAGTCTGTAAAAAAGAATACAGTCTTTATACGCCTCTTTTGTTTCTAAATATTTTTGCATCATTGGTGAAAACTGAGCCATTTTCTTACCTTCTCTTCTATATATTTGGGTTTGTTATTTGTTATTATTGACAATTGTTTCTGCACGCTTAAGTGCTGTGTCAATATTGCTGCAGAAATTCTCAAGTCCAACTTCTTTGTCAAAACCTGCCTTCTGCATCATTTTCATAGGCTGTTCGTTAACATGGGAAAAAATAAGCGTTATATTATTTTTTCTGCATTTCTCAACTATATCAAACAGTTCATGAAGTGCACTGGCATCAATTGCAGGAACACTTCTCATTCTGAGAATAAGTACATCCTCGCTTGTATCATCCATAAGCCTCATGAATTTGTCTGTTACGGCAAAAAACATAGGACCGCTTATTTCATATACAAGAGTTTTATCAGGGACTTTTTTAAGTCCTATATTGTCAGGATCGTTTTCTTCATCAGGGGTCACATACTTCCAACTTTCAACCGCAGTGGTTTCTGCCATTCTTTTAAGGAACAGTGCGGCAGCCACTACCATGCTTATTTCTATTGCAATTACAAGGTCAAAAAATACCGTAAGGAAGAATGTAAGTGCGAAAACGATTATATCACTTTTCGGAGCCTTTTTGCAAAGGCGGACACAGTTTTTAATTCCTGCCATGTTGTACGCTACCATGATAAGAATTGAGGCAAGTACAGGCATCGGTATCCATGAAGCATATGGCATTAAAAGGAGCAGAACAACAAGCAATGTAAGGGAATGAACCATTCCTGCGATAGGTGTACGGCCTCCGTTTTTAATGTTGGCAGCAGTTCTTGCGATTGCACCTGTGGCAGGAATTCCTCCGAAAAGTCCGGAAAAAATATTACCTATACCCTGTCCGATAAGTTCCGCATTGGAACGGTGTTTGCTTCCTATCATTCCGTCTGCCACAACAGCCGAAAGAAGGGATTCAATACTTGCAAGAATTGCTATGGTAAACGCCGGACTGATTAATTCCTTAATCATTTCAAAATTAACGGAAGGAATTGTTATGGTAGGCAGTTTGGACGATACGGTATATAAATCACCGATTGTATTTACCGGGAGTTTTAAAAGCTTTACTGCTGCGGTAGCCGCAATTATTGCAATGATTGAACCCGGGATTATTTTTATGTATTTAAGTTTATCAGGCAAAAGCCCCATAAGTTTTGGCCAGAAAATCTGAATCAGCAGTGCTGCGGCACCTACCAGAAAAGCAATCACATTCCAGTGGCTTATATTTTTGGCAAGTGCAATGACTTTTTCAATAAATTCTGACGGAAGTGCTCCCATTTCTATTCCAAGGAAATCTTTAAGCTGTCCTACAGCTATACTTACGGCAATTCCGGCCGTAAATCCCGTGGTAATCGTATAAGGTATATATTTAATAAGGTTTCCGGCGCGGCACAAACCGAAAATAATCATAATTATTCCTGCCATTATTGTGGCAACAACAAGTCCGCTTACATCATATTTGGCTATGATTCCGTATATAATTACCACAAATGCAGCTGTCGGACCGCCTATCTGTACACGGCTTCCGCCGAAAAAAGATATGCAGAACCCTGCAATAATTGCAGTATACAGACCCTTCTCAGGGCTTACGCCGGATGCAATTGCCAGGGCTATTGACAAAGGCAATGCGATTATTGCCACAATTATTCCGGCAATAATATCTTTTACAAGCTGGTCTTTTGTGTATGTTTTCATTACGGAAAACAACTTTGGTTTTAAATCATGCATCTTAAGTTATCCTTCTTTCCATCCTATCCGTTGTATTTTATAATTTTATTTAAGTGTACCAAGATAATAAAATCCTTTGCTTTCGTCAAGGCTTACATTTACAATCTGACCTATCAGGGAAGCATCTCCCGGAAAATGCACAAGTGTATTGTTTTCCAGTCGTCCCGTCACAAGTTCAGGGTGCTGTGAATTCACATCTTCCACAAGAACAGGAAGTGTTTTGCCTACATCTATTCCGCATCGCTTTTTCGCACATTCATTGACAACATTCAAAAGTGTGTCAAATCTGCGCTTTGTCACATCCTCAGGGACCTGACCTTCCATGGATGCCGCAGGTGTACCAATCCTCTTTGAATAGATAAAAGTAAAAGCACTGTCAAATTCCGCTTTGCGAACCACATCAATCGTATCCATGAAATCCTCTTCGGACTCACCGGGAAATCCTACGATAATATCTGTCGTAAGAGCCGCATCGGGCATTGCGGTTCGTATTTTATTAACAAGTAAAAGATAATCTTCCTTGGTATAGTGACGGTTCATAAGCTTTAAAAGTCTCGAACTTCCCGACTGGAGCGGCAGATGAACATGATGGCAGATTTTAGGTGTGGTTGCCATAACCTCAATAAGCTCATCTGACAAATCCTTTGGGTGGGGAGTCATAAAACGGATTCGCTGTAGTCCGTCTATGTGGCTTATTTCCTTAAGCAGTTCGGCAAATGTTATGGGATTATCAAGAGTTTTGCCGTAGGAATTTACATTCTGGCCGAGAAGCATAACTTCTTTAACCCCGTCTGCAACAAATCTTTCGATTTCTCTTATTATATCTTTTGGTTCTCTGCTTCGCTCTCTTCCGCGTACATACGGAACGATGCAATAACTGCAGAAGTTATTACATCCGTACATAATGTTTACACCGCACTTAAATGAAAATTTTCTGACATCAGGAAGATCTTCCACAATCTGGTTGGTATCTTTCCATATGTCTATAATCATGCTGTCCGAACAGAGTCTGTCATATATAAGTTCCGCAAACTTAAAAATGTTGTGGGTTCCGAATACTATATCCACAAACTTATATGTTGTTTTAATTTTTTCGATTTCATCCGGCTCCTGCATCATGCAGCCGCACATGGCAATCATCATGTTAGGATTGTGTTTTTTGATAACATTAAGCCTTCCGAGTCTTCCGTAGACTCTTGTATTGGCATTTTCACGGACCGAACATGTATTATAAATAACAAAATCCGACTCTTCCGTGTCTGATTCAACATACCCGATCTGCTCAAGTATTCCGGCAAGTTTTTCCGAATCCCTGGCATTCATCTGACATCCGAAAGTCTGTATGTGGTATGTCAGGGGGCGTCCGGCCTTAACTGCTTTATCGGCAATTACGGCCTTAAGCTTTTCCATGAAAAAATACTGTCTTTCAGGCTCTGTCTGAGGAGCCGCTGAAATTAATTCTGACTGATTTATCATAAGGGACCTTTCTTTAATTCAGAGTGTATTGGGGCCAAAGGAGGTATCTTATTATTCCATCCCAATTTACAGCCCGACATAATATTATACATTAAAAAGATAAAATAGAAAAGCCTTTTATTCACTTTCATGAATAAAAGGCTCCGGTAAAAATTTCATATTTAGAGTTTAAATACACCGAGTGCGGTATCAAGCTGTTCTGCAAGTTCCAGAAGCTTATCTGAGGATTCTTTAAGATTTCCCACGGTGGTACTCATTCCGCTGGCAACTTCCATTGTAGTGGAAGCAGAGGCTGCATTTTCTTCGGAAATGGCGGCCAGATCCTTCACAACATCAATAATAACCGTCTCAGAATCATTTAAGATATCCATCTTGGACTTGATACTGTCAATGTTTGTCAAAGAACCTTCCACACCTGAAGTAACTGCAGTGTATTTAACCTTTGTTTCTTCAAGTTTATCCTGCTGCTCATTCATATTATCTTTAACTTCAAGCATTATTTCTACCATATGTGCAGAAACCTGCATAACATTGGCAATAATCTGCTCAATTTCTTTGGTTGAACGGTTGGACTGGTCGGCAAGCTTGCAAATCTGTTCAGCTACAACACCGAAACCTTTTCCTGCATCTCCTGCCCTTGCCGCTTCAATACTTGCATTAAGTGAAAGCAGGTCTGTTTCCTCAGCTATTGACTGAATCATTGTTACCGCAGTCTGAATATTCTTAACGGACTCATTCATTACTATAATCTGGTCTTCAACCTTGGATATGGATTCCTTCGTATCCTCTGTTGAATTACTGAGTTCCGCAATAATTGCCTCAGATGCTTTGGCAGTATCGGACATTGTCCTTGCATATTCAGTAAGTGAATCAACTTCACTTGAAATAAGTTCAATCTGATTGCTTATGTTGGTAATGCTGTCCTGTGCATCGGATGTACCCTGCGCCTGTACTCTTGCTCCCTTTGAAATTTCATCAACGGAGGTCTCCACACCCTGTACGGTGTCCTGAGTGGCCTGTGCCATTTCTGCAAGACTGTCGGCAGATGCAATGAGATTGTTGGATGAATCCTTAATCTCTTTAACAATACCAAGCAATGTGGACTGAAGCTTTATGGAAATATTATATATATCACCAAGTTCATCTTTACGCTTGATTTCCTTCTTGTTAGGGACTGCTGTAAGCTCACCGTTCATAAGCCTCTGAAGGAAATCTTTAATTCTTCTCATGGTCCTTACCATACCTCTTGAAAGAACAATTGTAAGGAATGAGGCCAGTACAAGGAATACTACTGAGAGTATAATTATCTTAACTACCTGTGAACGGATGGTGGAATTAACCGTCTTACTGTCCATGGCAACTTCAATTGTACCGACTACGGAACCGTTGGAGTTGAATAAAGGCTGGTAATATACATAATATGTATTATCCTGTATTTCCATATTTTCCTGGAAAACAGGATTTCCGGTAAGAAGCTCATTGAAGATACTGTCGGGAATATTTGTTCCGGTTGCTCTTCCGCCGCTTGTTCTGTTGACAGTGGTAAGCAGACGCATGTTTCCGAAAAAGAAAGATACTTCAAAACCGGTCTGTTCCTTAAGGCCGTCAATCAGATCCGTATTGCCGGAAATCTGTATGTCACCTTTATATAATTTACCGCTTACATCCTTGGAATAATCGCCTTCGTAAAGATTTGTATATGTTTCATTAACTGAGGTGGCAACAATCTTAAGGGATTTCTCTATTTCTGACTCAATTCCGGAACGAAGTGCACCCGAACTTACGATTGTTATAATAACACATACAATGAGCATAGGAAGAAGGCATAGTGCAAGAAGCCTTGTGGAAATTGACTTAAATCCTTTTTTGGAAGCTTTTTTCTTCAAGGTCTTCTTAGGGGCAGCCACCTTAACATCGACGCCGGTGTCAGCGGATGTGTCTTTGTCTGCCGGCTTTTTGGAAGCTTTTTTCTTTGATTTCTTTAAAGCTTTAGCTTCTGCTGCTTTCATGGCTTTAGCAGCTTTGTCTGCCTTTTTTTTATCTTTTTTGGCAAGAGCGGCTTCTGCCTTTATGCGCTGTTTTTCGGTTAAATCCTTCTTCATTAGTAACCTCCTGAGCAATTAGGATTTGCTTTACATATTATACATTCAGTTTACTCAATATTGCACAAATAGTCAAGCAAGACAGAGCTTTTCTTCGGTAATTTTGCATTATCTTATCTGGCCGTTGCCATATATGATATATTTCGTTGTTGTAAGCTCTTTAAGACCCATAGGGCCTCTTGCATGAAGCTTCTGGGTGCTTATTCCAATCTCAGCACCAAAGCCGAATTCAAAGCCGTCGGTAAACCTTGTTGAAGCATTTACATATACTGCTGCCGCATCAACCTCATCAAGGAATTTCTGTGAACTATTGTAGTCATTGGTAACAATGGCTTCTGAGTGTCCTGTGTTATATTTGTTTATATGCGCAATTGCTTCATCAATCGAATCCACAACTTTAAGCGAAACGATATAATCCAGATATTCGGTGGCATAATCGTCTTCTGTTGCCGGTGTAAAAGCAGGAACAATAAGCCGTGACTTATCGTCACCGCGAATTTCAACATTGTGGTCAAAAAGTCTTTTGGCGAGAAGAGGTATGAAGTCATTGGCTATATCGCGGTGAACCAAAAGGGATTCACAGGCATTACATACGCCGATTCGCTGTGTTTTGGCATTTTCAATAATATCAAGTGCCATGTTAAAATCAGCAGACGCATCCACATATACATGGCAGTTACCGGTTCCTGTTTCAATAACGGGAATTGTGGAATTGTTTACAACAGCTTTAATTAGTCCGGCACCGCCTCTTGGAATAAGAACATCAATATATTCATTAAGGTGCATAAGTTTATTGGTTACTTCCCTGTCAGTGCTCTTTATTAACTGTATGCAGTCTTTGGTTATCCCGGATTTCTGCAGGGAATCCTGAATTACGGAAACAATGGCGATGTTGGAATTAATGGCATCGCTTCCGCCCTTTAAAATTACGGAATTACCGGATTTAAAACAAAGACCGAAGGCATCAAGTGTGACATTTGGTCTTGATTCATAAATTATTCCTATGACTCCTATAGGAACTCTCTTTTTACCTATTCTTAATCCGTTAGGTCTCTCCCACATACCAAGCACTTCTCCAACAGGGTCCTCCAGCGAAGCAACCTTGCGGATACCGTCTGCCATTCCAATAATTCTTTCCGGGGTGAGTTTAAGCCTGTCCAAAAGCCCCTGTTTCATACCTTCACGCCTGCCGGCTTCCATATCTTTTTCATTGGCGGCAAGAATCATATCGGTATTGGCTACAATATTGTCGGCAATGGCAATAAGTGCATTGTTTTTATCGTTAACCTTCAAACCGGCTGTCACTCTCGATGCTGCAACTGCCAGTTCTCCCATTTTTTCCAGTTCTGTCATGCTAAATCCTTTCTTTGGAACTTTATTCAGTTCTTTTTAAAAATATTTTTTTCTGTTATAACCGCATCCAAGGGGATATCGTTGGAATTAAATTCCAGGTCTTCAAAAATCTGAAATGAAAACGCCAACCCGGTTTTATAAAGCCTTGGATGTTTTGATAGAAAACGGTCATAGAAACCCTTTCCGTATCCGCATCTGTTGCATTTATTGTCGAAGGCTACTCCGGGGACGAAAATAATTCCTTCATCCGTATCAATTATCTTTTGGGCGTCGGGCAGGGGTTCAGGAATACCCTGATAACCCAAAGACAGATCACAAAGAGATGTTATTTTGTAAAAAAACAGGTCATCTCCCATAACTTTAGGCAGTGCAACCGTCTTTTGGTTTTCCAAGGCATGTCTGATTATATAATCAGTGCAGGTCTCGTTACGGATGCTTTTGTATATATATACCACGGAGGCATTAATATATTCGGGTAAAGCAACTGCCTTTTTACATATGGCGTCACTTTGTCCGGCTGCCGTTTCTTCGGGAAACGCTTTTCGAAGTGATTTTACGGTATTTCTGGCTTCGTTTTTGTTCATTTTAATATCCAAACTCTCCTGTGATTGATTCATCTTCGGATATCCAGCTGTTTACATCAATTTCACGATAATGATCCTTATCATCTCTGATAACGACCCTGCTGATTCCTGCATTAATTACCGTTCTTTTACACATTGAACAACAGCTTGCATTCTGTACATAAGTTAAATCGGGAAGCTCAAGCCCTACAAGATATAATGTGCTGTCAATCATTGATTCTCTTGATGCACTTATTATTGCATTGGCTTCGGCATGTACACTTCTGCAAAGCTCATATCTTTCTCCACGGGGAATATTAAGTTTCTGGCGCACACAATAACCCAGATCGGTGCAGTTTTTTCTGCCTCTTGGTGCACCCACATATCCGGTGGAAATTATTTCGTCGTTTTTAACAATAACCGCTCCGTAAAGCCTTCTTAAGCAGGTTCCCCGCTGGGATACGGACTCGGCAATGTCAAGATAGTAATTGTTTTTGTCTCTTCTGGCCATATGTAACTCCTTAAAATACTATTCAAGATAATCAAGAAGATGAAAATTTGGTGATTTATGGGCAAGGAACAATGTTCCGATATTATCACCGTTCACAATACGGGAAATAACACCTATATCTTTGCTGTTTGCAATAACCATGTCTGCGCCGGACTGGGTTGCGATAATGGCAGCATCGATTTTGGAAGACATACCTCCCGTTCCCACGGAACTTGCAGAACCCTTTGCCATTTCTTTTAAGTTATCATCAATCTGAGGAACAAGCTCGATAAATTTTGCATCAGGATTTTTGTTCGGGTCGTCAGTGAAGAGACCGTCTATATCCGATAAAAGAATAAGTAAATCAGCGCCTATTAACACACTTACCAGTGCGGAAAGCCTGTCATTATCACTAAAACCGATTTCATGCGTGGATACGGTATCGTTTTCGTTAACAATCGGAATAACATCCAGCTTAAAAAGTTCTTCAAATGTATTTCTGGCATTATAACGGCTTTCGTCATCCATCATTGTGTATTTTGTCATAAGTACCTGTGCGGTAAGCTGATTATATTCGGAAAAAAGCTTCTGATAAGTCATCATCAGGCGGCACTGACCGACGGCGGCACATGCCTGTTTCTTGGCAACTGTGTCCGGACGGTGTGTTATTCCCACTGCCTGGCGTCCCACTGCAATCGCTCCTGAAGATACAAGGACAACATCCCTGCCTTCATTTTTGATATCACAAAGGATACGAACCAGCTTTTCAAGTTTCTGATAGTTTATATTGCCTGTGATTTCATGGGTTATTGATGATGAACCTATTTTAACCACGATTTTCTTTTTATCTTTTAAAAGTTTTCTGTAATCCATTATTCTGTCCTTCCTATGACTCTGCTATGGCTTCTGCCACTTTTATGCCGTCCACGGCAGCAGATGTAATTCCTCCGGCATATCCGGCTCCTTCTCCGCAGGGATATATGCCCTTGATTCCCGTACTTTCAAGGTTGTCTTTACGAAGCATTCTTATCGGGGATGAGGTCCTGCTTTCAACACCTGAAAAAACCGCATCAGGCATATTGAATCCTTTTATTATTTTATCAAATGATTTCATTCCGTCAATAACAGATTCACATACAAACTCGGGAAGGGTTTCACGAAGATTTGAAGGCTTTATCTGTCCCTTAACGGCAGGTTTTAAAGAACCGTATCCAATGCTTGGTCTGTTTGCGCAAAAATCCTCGTTAAGCTGGTATACAACCGCACCGTTTCCAAGTCTGTATGCTGATTCTTCAAGTTTTCGCTGAAAATGCATTCCTCCCAATGTGCTGTTGTCGTTAAAATCCTCCGGATTAACGGTAACAATGATTGCACTGTTGGCATTTTTACCGTCTCTTCCCGAATAACTCATTCCGTTGGTGCAGGTTCTTCCTGCTTCGGAAGATGCGTTTACAACATAGCCGCCCGGGCACATACAGAAGGAATAGACCCCATGTCCCGTTAAAGCTTTTGCCGTTACTTTATAATCTGCAACAGGAAGCTTTGAAATATCTGTTTCGGTGCCGTACATATATTCATTAATTAATTTCTGAGGGTGCTCAAGGCGCATGCCCACGGCAAAGGCTTTTGGCTCCATAGGAAGACTGCGGGCAAGAAGCATCTCAAAAGTATCTCTCGCACTGTGGCCGATTGCCAGAACAAGCCTGTTGCACGGGTATTCGGTCTCATTATTAATTCTGACACCCTCAATTGCACCGTTTACTATGTTAATGTCGGTTATTTTTGAATTAAATAAAACTTTGCCTCCAAGGCGTTCTATTTCTTTTCTGATGCGGTAAACTACCGATTCAAGAATATCCGTACCGATATGGGGCTTATTTGAAAAAAGAATCTCCTTTGGGGCTCCGAATTCGACAAAGGTTTCCAGAACTTTCCTGATTCGTCCGTATTTTTCTTTAATTACGGTATTTAATTTGCCGTCGGAAAAGGTTCCGGCACCGCCCTCTCCGAACTGGACATTTGTCTCTGTATTGAGGACTCCTGTTTCCCAGAATGAATTTACGATACCGGTCCGCTCATGAATTGATGCACCTCTTTCAAAAATTGTGGGGCGGTATCCGGCCCTGGCAAGAAAAAGTCCGCAGAACAGTCCTGCCGGTCCGCTTCCGGCGATTACTATTTCTGATGATTTAGGAAATTTGGGCATTGGAAAAGAATACGAAACGGAATCGGTTAACATAATATTATTATCGGCAACTTTTTTAACCAACTCTTCTTCGTTAATGCCTTTTAAGGTTACATTTACGCTGAAAATGTTCATAAGCCGGTCTTTATGCCTTGCATCGATGGATTTTCTCACTATTTCGTATGTAAATTTTACGGAAGGTTTAAGACGCAGAACTCTTCGGATTTTGTCTTCGAGAAGTTTTTCGTCCTGTCCGATATGAAGTTTTAGCTGATTAATCCTTATCATATATATAAATTCCTTTTTGTATTATGGAAGTACAGACGCATGGACTCCTGCCGCATATCCGCTGGAAAATGCCCACTGTAAGTTATAACCGCCGCATTTTCCGTCAACATCCGTAATCTCTCCCGCGAAGAAAAGTCCCGGAACAATTTTGGATTCCATTGAAGGGAAATTGATTTCAGACAGATTTACGCCCCCTGCACATACCTGGGCATGCATAAAATCCAAAGTGTCAACCGGAATTACGGCAAATTTTTTGATTTTATCAGCAAGTTTTTCGCAGTCTGCTTTATCTGTATTTTGGCATGGTGCGGATGGCTTTATGCCGCATTCTTTAAGAAAAACATTACTGAGTTTCTTGTTGAAAATACCACATAATGCCTTTGATGCTTCAGCTTCCGGATTAAATTCCATAAATCTGCGGATTGTTTCAAAGAGAACTTCCTTTGACGATTCAGGAAAAAAGTCAATATATATAACAGGTTTTTTACCGGAATCTATAAGCCTTTTAACATAACGGCTTATCTGGAAAACAGGAATTCCGGAAATTCCGTAATCCGTAAGCTGCAGCTCGCCTTTTTCGGTGGCGGTTATCATATTGCCGTCCGTAAGACTAAGACAGGCTTCCGTTCTCACTCCCTGAAGCTCTTTATAAAAAGATTCTTTGCATTTAAGCTGGACGAGAGCCGGGATTACCGGGATAATACTGTGTCCGAAATTACATGCAATTGCATATCCGCTGCCGTCAGATCCTGTTTTGGGAGCACATTTTGAGCCTGCTGCCAGAATGAGCTTTTGGCAGGAATAAGTTGTCTTATCCGTATGTATTATAAATCCGTTCTTAGTTGACTTGCAGTTCTGAATATTTACTGATGTATGAACATTTATGCCGTATTTTGAAAGTGCATATCTTAATGTATCAAGTACGGAAGAAGCCTGCTCGGAACGGGGATAAATATAGCCGTTTTTTTCTTTGGTAAGCAGTCCTAACGACTTGAAAAAATCAATAACCTTAGCAGGCATAAAGGCTTCAATTACACTGTAAAAGTCCGTACCCGAATCGCTTTTGTAGCATGATGGGGAAATATTTTGATTGGTCAGATTACATTTTCCGTTGCCTGTGGAAAGTATTTTCTGCCCAACCCTGTCATTATGCTCAAGAATGCATATTTTTTTGTGATTGGAGGAAGCCGCTATGGCAGCAGTCATTCCTGCCGGACCTCCGCCTATAATAATTATATCGTAATCCATAAGTTAATCCTTTGTCTTATATTGTTATGATGAATATGCTTCAAGAAAATCATACAGCTGCTGCATGGAATTTATTTTAAAACCGTTCAGAATTTTAATCTGGAGTTCACGGGGCAGCCCGGAAAGCTCTATATCGGTATAGTCGTATACGGTTTTGTCCTCGTTATAGATAACAACTTTACCGTATGAAGCACCCAGATAAAATATCTGAACATCAGCCGATGAAACCACAGTCTCCGGGGTATAATCGTTTGTTACAAGGACATAATCCCTTGTATCCGGCTTGGGCCCTCTGGCGGTATATACGGCTATATCATATGCTATTTTACAAGTGCCGGCTATTGTTAATGTCGATAAAATTCCAAAAATAATCCAAAGTTTTTTAATCTTCATAATATTGAATTATGAACAATTAAAAAAGATTTATTCAATCAATGCAGTGATTCCCCGGAAAATGAGTTGGGAATCATATCAAAAAATTTCATGGTTTTAATGCCTCTTTTGTTATCTTTAATTATCAGAATACCCTCATCCCTGAAAAATTCGGATAAAAACTGTCTGCATATTCCGCAGGGATATGTATATTCTCCAAAAGAAGATACTATGGCAATCTTTAAAAATTCGGTGTGTCCTTCACTTACGGCTTTAACCGCAGCAGTTCTTTCCGCACAGATTGTTGCACCGTATGAAGCGTTTTCTATATTGCAGCCGGTAAAAACATTACCGTCTGTGGTAAGTATGGCCGCTCCCACTTTAAAATCCGAGTAAGGTGAATAAGCGTATTTCATTGCGGCTTCGGCGGCTTTAACAAGCTGCTCGTCAGTTATATCTTTATTCATAAAATTATCCTGCCTTTATTTTCGTTCTAATCCCATTCCTGCAAGGATAGCCTCCTGCTTGGCCTCCATTACGGCTGCCTCATCGGGGTTAATGTGATCGTATCCCATAAGATGGAGCATACTGTGGGCAACCAAAAAGGCAAATTCCCTTTCTGCGGAGTGTCCGTACAAAAGAGCCTGTTCCTCAACTTTGTCAAGGGAGATAAGAATATCTCCCAACAGAAGCTCTCCTGTTTCGGGATTAAAGCAATCGTCTTCATTCTCCAGAAAATCAAACTCTCCCGCAGCTTTGTATTCTATCATCGGAAAAGAAAGTACATCCGTAGGAGCATCTATGTTACGGAATTCCCTGTTAATTGCATGAATACCGTTATTATCTGTCAGTGTAACACTGATTTCAGCCTCATAGGGACATTTTTCGTAATCAAGTGATGAAATAATTACTCTACCGGCAAGTTCCTCATACGGGATGCCAAGGTCTTTATCATATTCCTGTTCAAACTGTATTGTCATTTTATTTCCTCCGTGGAGTTTTGGCTGTGGCATGTCCGGACCTTGAGGCTTGTCTGCTCTCGTAGTCGTCATATGCATTAACAATTTTTTGCACAAGAGGATGCCTTACCACATCCTTGGATGAAAGCCTGCATATACCTATTTCATCAACTTTGGACAACACCTTAAGTGCCACATCCAGTCCTGATGTAACATCTTTCGGAAGGTCTTTCTGGGTAAGGTCTCCCGTAATAACAACCTTGGAACCGAATCCTATTCTTGTAAGAAACATTTTCATCTGGGCGGGAGTGGTATTTTGTGCTTCATCGAGAATTATATATGCATTATCAAGGGTTCGTCCTCTCATATATGCAAGAGGAGCCACCTCAATCAGTCCTTTTTCGGAGTTGTGTAAAAAACTGTCGGCTCCCATAATCTGATACAGGGCATCATACAAAGGCCTGAGATACGGATCTATTTTACTTTGCAAATCGCCGGGAAGAAAGCCCAATTTCTCTCCTGCTTCGATTGCAGGGCGTGTTAAAATTATTCTGCTTACTTCGTTATTCTTAAAGGCCTGTATTGCCATGGCCATTGCCAGATATGTCTTACCTGTTCCGGCAGGACCTATTCCGAATACAATCATCTTATGCCGTATATCTTCGATATATTTTTGCTGACCAAGGGTTTTGGGCTTTATAGGTTTGCCCGTTACCGTTCTTGCAATTATATCTTTATCTATTTCTGACAGTGCATCAAGCTTATCTTCCATTGAGAGAGACAGAGCGTAATCCACATTCTGTTCTGTAATTATATTGCCGCGTTTTGAAAGTGTAAGAAGCTCATTGAATACATCGGCGGCTCTTTGACAAGCCGAATCGGTACCTATAATCTTCATTTCGGAATCTCTCATAACAATTGTTACTTTTAATGTTTTCTCGATTTTCTTGACAAATTCATCGAAATTACCGAACACATTCTTGCTGTGTTCAACAGGTATGTCAATAATACTTTCTGAAATACTCATTCTGAAGCAGTTCCCTCCGGTTGTTCATTATTAATGACAGGCTCCTTTGTTCCGGTTGCTTTTTCAAGAAGCGTAATTGTACCGTTTAAAGAACCTTTGTCTGCATTTAAATCTATTTTAACACTATTGTCTATAATTTGAATACCATTTTCTTCTAATTTATGAATATAATTATTAAATTCTTCCTGTAACCGTTCTGTAAGCTCTTCATCCGTATATTCAGACGGGACCAGTTCATATTCCTTGTATGTGGTATAAATGTACGTTACGGGAAGAATTCTGTCACTTTTATCAAGAGGCACATATTCCGTCACTGTATCAAAAAGTTCAAAGTTACATTTCATTTTGGGGAAGCTGATACAGTATGTACCGGCTTTCATTGATGTAAATGTCTTATTATTTCCTGTGTACTGTTTTTTATCATAATTCCTTAAAATACAGGTTTCATAATTATTTACTGTCTTTATTACGATATCCGAATCAGCACTTACATATTCAGTTCCAAATATTTCGCCGGATTCATTTGTATAATCCACCCTGGACATTACAAGCACATCCCCTTTTTTGACTTCATCCCCGGCTTTTACAATCGGAGTTCCTTTTCTGGTAATAATAGATTCTATTGTACCATCCTTTTTGGCTACAATATCCCACGGAGATGTGTTATTAATGATACTTGAAGCGTCGGGATTTTCTTTAAGATTTATTGTAAGTCTGGCTCCCTTTAAGGTGGCGCTGACCCAGGTTACTTTTTCAAAATTTTCTCTGATAAGTGTTTCGATTTCATTACATGAGATATTCCGGGTCGGAGTGCCGTATACGATATTATTTGAGCTTATATATTCTTTTATGGTTTTGTCAGAGTAAAAACTGTTTCCTTCCACATCTATTTCCCACAGAAAATTGGACAAAAATCCGTGAATACCGATACACAGAAATATTCCCACAACAAAAAGCCATCTTTTTCTGTAAAAAAACAGGAAAAAAGGCATGCCTGTCTTGGAAATTATGCGTAATTTTACGTTTGCGGTTTTTCGGAAAGAACATATTTTTCGAAAGTTTGAACTTTTTAAGGTAACTGTAGATGTATTTTCCGAAAATCGGAGTTTATACAGGGGGATATTATGATTTTTGCAGATATTTATAAATCTTTCAATTCCAAATCCTTCTATGCGTACCGTCACATACCCCGGGATTTTGCGTGGCAATTTCAATGCAGAACCTCCATAATCTGTACGGATTCAATTAAACCTGTTACTTTAAGTTCGTCCTGATTCATATATTCTATAAGAAGATTTTTTCCTTTAAAACAAAGTATTTCTTTTTGGGAGCGTATTCTTATTGTGGATTCGCTTAACTCCGTAATGGATATAAAATTCTGTATGTATGCTTCACGGGTTCCGTGTATTGTTATTATCGTATAGCTTTCAGTAAGCTCGTTTATATTAAAAATGGACATTCTTATTTCCGGGGCGTTTTTAATATGTATATGACAAAACAAATTGCAATAGACGAAAAAAGAGACACAATTGCTTGTGTCTCTCAATGTAAATTAATTATATTTACGTTTTCTTGCAGCCTCAGATTTTTTCTTGCGTCTTACGCTTGGCTTCTCATAATGCTCTCTTTTACGAATTTCCTGCTGGATTCCTGCCTTAGCACAGTTTCTTTTAAATCTGCGTAATGCACTATCCAAAGATTCGTTCTCTTTTACGATTACATTAGACATTCAACTCAACCTCCCTCCAGTTGTAGATTGTGCAAAACAACTGTAAGGTATTTTGCAAAGACAAGCCTATAAGGCATAGTCTCGGGTTTGCACAAGTCTGATTATATCATATAATCAGCATTCGTCAACAAAAAAATTATTTTTTTTGAAATTACGGGACTGTTTATATCTGTTTTGCCAGTGCATCCTTTGCAGCTTCAATTGCTTCTTTGATTCCTGCAGGATTCTTTCCTCCGGCCTGTGCCATGTTAGGACGACCGCCGCCGCCACCGCCAACCATAGGAGCTGCGGCTTTAATAATATTACCTGCATGAACGCCTGATTTAACAACATCATCTGTTGCGGTAACTATAAGATTAACTTTGTCAGAACCCTGTGCTGATGCAAGTACAACAACTCCTGAACCGAGTTTAACTTTAAGGTCATCTCCAAGATTTCTCAATTCGTTCATATCGACTCCGTCTAAGGAAACTCCAAGGAACTTAATTCCTTTAACTTCTTCGGTCCGGTTCATAACATCGCCGAGAGCATCGTTTGCCGCCTTGGATTTAAGAGATTCAATTTCTCCGTTAAGAGATTTAATCTCAGCCTGAAGGTGGGCAATTTTCTCTTCAATATTGGCCGGAGCTGCCTTAAGAAGCCGGCATACATTATTAAACTTGTTTTCAATGTCCTGATAATATTCAAACACAGCATTACCGGTAAGGGCTTCAATTCTTCTTACACCTGCCGCAATTCCTGATTCTGAAAGTATCTTAAATGATGTAATTGCTCCGGTATTGCTCACATGGGTACCTCCGCAGAATTCCTTTGAAAATTCACCCATGCATACAACTCTTACGGTTTCACCGTATTTTTCACCAAAAAGTGCCTTGGCACCTGTCTTTCTTGCTTCCTCAATACCAAGGACTCTGGTATCCACAGGAATTGATTCGGTAATTTTCTCATTAACAATTGCTTCAACTTTTGCGATTTCTTCTGATGTCATTGCAGAGAAATGTGTAAAGTCAAAACGGAGCCTGTCAGGAGTTACAAGGGAACCTGCCTGCTCAACATGGGTTCCGAGAACAATTCTTAAAGCTTCCTGAAGAAGGTGGGTTGCGGAATGGTTTTTTGCGGTTGCAAAACGCTTCGCTTCATCAACTGAAAGAGTAATTGTATCTCCTGTTGAGAATGAACCTTTGGTCACTTTACCCACATGTCCTACTCTTCCGCCTTTTAATTTGATTGTATCGTATACTTCAAATACGGATTCACCGGATGTGATTATACCTGTATCACCCTGCTGTCCGCCCATTGTTGCATAAAAAGGAGTTTTGGCCGCAATAATCGTACCTTCACAATCCTCTGACAGGTCGCTTACAAGCTCTGTATCTGTAGTAAGCACAAGAATCTCTGAATCTGCCAGAAGACTGTCATATCCAACGAATTCTGAAGTGATTCTTGTATCTATAAGGTCATATACGGTTGCATCGGCACCCATATAATTTGTTTCCTTGCGGGCATTTCTGGCTGTCTCTTTCTGCTTTTTCATGGCAGCACCAAAGCCGTCCATATCTACCGAAAATCCTTTTTCTTCAAGAATTTCCACTGTTAAATCGATAGGGAAGCCATAGGTGTCATAAAGCTTAAATGCATCATCGCCGCTTAATACGGTTTTATGTTCTGCCAGGAGGGAATCTTCCATATCGCTAAGGATTTTAAGACCCTGGTCAATTGTTTTGTTAAAGTTTTCCTCTTCGGTTGTAAGAACCTTAAGGATCATTTCTTTCTTTTCTTCAAGTTCCGGATATCCGTCCTTACTTGAATCAATAACAGTCATGGCAAGTTTGGCAAGGAAAAGACCGTCAATACCAAGTGTTCTTCCATGCTTTGCCGCACGGCGGAGAAGTCTTCTGAAAACATATCCTCTTCCTTCGTTGGACGGAATGATTCCATCGGAAGCCATAAATGTAACGGAACGGATATGGTCGGTTATAAGACGGATTGAAACATCTTTTTGTTCATCCGTGTGATATGTTACACCTGCAAGTTCGCATATTCTGTCCCTGATTGCTTTCATTGTATCAATATCAAATACGGAATCGACTTCCTGAACAACTACGGCAAGTCTTTCAAGTCCCATTCCGGTATCAATGTTTTTCTGTTTGAGTTCGGTATAGTTATGATGTCCGTCACTTTCAAACTGGGTAAATACATTGTTCCATACTTCCATGAAACGGTCACAGTCACATCCTACTTTACAGTCAGGCTTTCCGCATCCGAATTTTTCTCCACGGTCATAGTAAATCTCGGAACAAGGACCGCAAGGACCTGCTCCGTGCTCCCAGAAATTATCACAGTCACCGTTCTCATCACGGTAAAATCTTGTGATTTTCTCTGCCGGAACACCTACTTCATTGGTCCAGATATCAAAAGCTTCGTCGTCATCGGCATATATTGAAGGATAAAGTCTTTCAGGTTCCATTCCGATTACCTTTGTAAGGAATTCCCAAGACCAGTTAATTGCTTCGTGTTTAAAATAATCTCCGAATGAAAAGTTTCCCAACATTTCAAAGAAAGTAAGATGTCTTGCAGTCTTACCTACATTATCTATATCTCCCGTACGGATACATTTCTGGCAGGTTGTGACTCTTTTTCTCGGAGGAATTTCCTGACCCGTAAAATAAGGTTTGAGCGGAGCCATTCCTGCATTGATAAGTAAAAGGCTGTTATCATTATGAGGGACCAGTGAAAAACTGTTCATCTTAAGATGCCCTTTGCTTTCAAAAAATTCAAGATATTTTCTTCTTAATTCATTTACGCCATATGACTGCATGGCAAAAATCCTCCTGTTATTTAAGTAAATTTATTCTTCCAAGGTGTTGTCCTGTTCTTTGGCAGCTTTTTTTCTGTCAACAAATTTTCTAAGCTTTGCACCTAAAAAGATTGCAAGAACTATAAGTGCTAATATGACAATAAATCGCAGTGATTCAAAAAAAATGTCGTTTAATAACGCAATAACATCAGCAATTATCATGTAATACTACCTCCTATAATATACTTTGTAAATCGTAACACATTGGTCTTGGTATTTCAAGAATGAAAGTCTTTAATTTCATCCTGAATTAAATTTTCTCCGTCCGCCGCCCGGGTTGCAAGTTCGTCACAACGCTCGTTAAGAGGATGACCGTCATGTCCTTTTACCCAGCAGCAAGTCACATTGTGGGGCTCCATGGCCTTTAAAAGTCTCTGCCACAGGTCAATATTTTTGACCGTCTTATTGGAACTTCCTTTCCATCCTTTCTTAATCCAGGAATCAATCCATTTCAGATTAAATGCATCGACAAGATATTTGGAATCGGAATAAAGTTTTACATTACAAGGAACTTTTAAGGCTTCAAGTCCGGCGATGGCAGCCATTAATTCCATACGGTTGTTGGTTGTTTTAATGTAGCCGCAGGAAAGTTCTTTTTCATGAAGCTGTCCGTTATTGTCCGTGTAATGAAGTATCGTTCCGTAACCTCCCGGACCGTCCGGGTTCCCTCTTGCGGAGCCGTCGGTGTATATTTCTACATTCATTCACATTGCCTCCATACTCCTGTATTAATAAAGTCGTTGGCCCGTATTTCCGAATCATTTACAATATCATTGCTGTATCCTATTATTTCAAGAAGTTTTATTGCATTTCTGGAAGATGCCTTTCCGTTTTTGAGAAGGTATGAAAAAATAACATTGTTATCCCTTACCTCTTCATCAAAATGATAATTAGCATAATATTTCTGAAGAATATGTGTAAGTTCGATGTCGTGGGTTGCCGCAAAACACATAACATTTGATTTGGCAAGACTCCTCAGTATTTCGGAAGATGCGGCAATTCGTTCTACCGTATTGGTTCCTCTAAGGACTTCGTCTATAAAGCAGAGTATTCGGGCGCCTTCTTTCTGTGATGCATCAACTATACGCTTTAATGACTTTATTTCTACGATATAATAGCTTTCTCCTAAGTCCAGATCATCCGACAGTGCCATTGATGAATATATCCTGTAGAAAGGTGCTTTGTAATCTTCTGCCGGACAGGTATATATGGTCTGGGCCAGAATTGAGCAAATGGCAACGGATTTAAGGAAGGTGGACTTTCCTGATGCGTTTGAGCCGGTTATGAGTACAGGCTTGTCTTCATTAATTGAATTGGCAACAGGTTCCTTAATTGACAGATGATATACTTCCTTTATTGAAAGGCCACCGTCTCCTTGCAAAAACCCGGGTGTACAGTAATATGGCAGCAGTTTTCTGAAAGAAGCAACACTTATCATTGACTCCAATAATCCAAGAACACTCATAAGCTCAATAACCATATCCTCGTTAGATCCGATATTTTTAAGCATATGATTGAATTTAATCAGGTCAAGATGTGTAAACATTCTTAAATATTCCAGAAAAATATCTCCGAGGGAGCCGGATTTGTCCTTGGCGGATACAAGAAGCCAGGAATTTCTCTTTATCTTTCTGAAAGTGTGTACCGCATTGTTGAGTCTTTCATTATATTCTTTAAGTTCAGGTATATTAAGTCCGGAAATCTTTTCGGCGGCATTAAGCATTGCAACAAGCTGTCTTATGCATGTGAAAAAACTGTCAATCTTGGATTTCATTTTGTAGTAAGTGATAATGCTGCCTCCGAAAGTAATAAGAATCAGAAGAATTCCCATTACAGGGTCAATAAAAATTGTATACAATATTGCAATTAACATGCAGACAAGCATTGCATAATGAAAAACATTGGAAACGGGTTTGAGCTTAAACAGCCTGTCCATATGGTCGGATATGGATATTTTACGGGTAAAACCGATTCCGGCAAAAGCCTGCATTATTTTGGTACGATTGTAAGAATCAGAATCAAAATATTTAATAAGTCTGTCCCTCTCCTGCAACTCTGATAAAGATGTAAGAGGTGTCCTTAATATTTTGTAGAGATAATCCCTTCCTACGGAGGAATTGGTATTATTTATCATCATAAAAATCTTGTCCATGTCAAGATCATTCCATGTAGTATCATCAATGATAAATTCGTCTTTTAAGGTATTTTTGAAAAAATGTGATATACTTTCATATTCTTCATATGAAAAATCGTAGCTTTTAAGCTGACCGTATGAAGAAAAAAGTTTATAGTATAAATTCTTTGCGGCCGTTCCGGATGTAATTATTCCGATTATAACTATTGCCGCAATTATTCCGGCTGCTAAAATAATAATATGATAAGGTTCCATAAATAATTCCTTTCCCCGGGCTGTCTGTTAAAAGCCCATAGGGGTATTATACATTATTGGCGAAAAAATAACAATTACAACAAAGAGACTTTTGTAATCTTAATTAAAAGAATACAAAAGTCTGTAAAATCAGATAATCAGGCAGACAAGGCCTCCGTTTGTTTCATTGACAACTTTCTGCATCGTATCCTGTAGTTTTATCTGACAATCGTCATTAATCATCTGTAGTTTTCCTTTAATGCCGTCTTCAACCAGCTGACCGATTGATTTTCCGAAAATATTTGTATCCCATACCTCGCCTTTTTCCTTGCTTTCCTTTATGTAATTCATAAGATCCATTGCCTGTGGCTCACTTCCCACTATAGGTGAAATTTCTGTTCCGATTGTTACGCGGATCATCTGCACCGATGGGCTCTGGGCTTTCATTTTAACTCCGAATTTATTACCTGTTTTAATAACCTCCGGCTCTGAAAGTTCTATTTCTTCCCTGGACGGAACGACGACGCCGTATCCTTTTTCCATTGAACATTTCGCCGCATCAATATATCTGCCGTATTCTTTTTTCAGACCGGACAGGGTACGGATCATGGATATGAGTTCATATTCGTCTCCGATATTTTCACCTGTGAGTTCACTTAAGTTTTCATAGTAGTATTTTTCGTCTACCAGGAAATTAATCCTCTGGGCACCTTCCTTAAAATCAAAGTTATCATATTTTATCTTTGAAATATATTTGTAATTCGGTGCCTGTAAAGGTGTGCTTAAATCCTTTATGTAGGTAACATTTGTTAAAATATTTTTTGCACATTCTATGATTTCCTGTTTTATCACATTGTCTTCCGAAAGGAGCTCTATCCATTTAGGAATAAAAAATTCAATGCTGCTTACAGGGAATTCATACAATACCTTTAACAGAATCATCTGAATGTCATTTACCGACAGCTTCTGACAGTTTACTGCCATGGCAGACACTCCGTATTTTTCTGATATGTGGGACACCGTATATGCGGCTTCCTCTGAGGACGGGTTTGTTGTATTCACGATTACTACAAATGGTTTTCCGAGGGTTTTTAATTCATTAATTGTCTTCTCCTCGGCTTCGAGATAACTTTCCCTCGTAAAATCTCCTATTGTTCCGTCCGTTGTTATAACAATTCCTATTGTAGAGTGGTCTTTAATGACTTTTCCCGTTCCGTATTCCGCAGCTTTGGTAAAAGGAATGTCCTCGGCAAACCAGGGCGTTTTTACAAGTCGCTCCTTATCATCTTCATATATTCCCTGAGCATCCTTAACCACATATCCCACGCAGTCAATAAGCCTGATTTTGGCATCTATATTATTGCCTAACTGTATTGTGACCGCATCCTTGGGAATAAATTTCGGCTCTGTGGTCATTACCGTTTTGCCGGCTGCAGACTGCGGCATTTCATCGATTATCCGTTCTTTCTCATGAGGGTCTTCTATTCCCGGTAAAATAAGTTTTTCCGTGAAATTCTTAATAAATGTAGATTTGCCTGTTCGTACAGGTCCTACTACCCCGATATAAATTTCTCCGTTTGTACGGCCTTTAATGTCACTATACAGGCGAAAAGCGTTGTTTGTCTTATTATCCATAAAAAATCCCCTTCCATAGTTAGTACAATGTATGTGAAGGGGATTTAAAATATGACTGATAAAGTTTTAACCGTTATACGGATATTCGGTTACACCAAAAGACTTAAAAATGCAGGTTCTTGCAGAATCCACTGAAGAAAAGATTCCTTTTGAAAGCATCTGGACTGCAATATTTCCTATGGCTGTTGCTTCTCCGGGACCTGCATAAACGGTACGCCCTGTATATTCTGCAGTTAGTTTGTTAAGATATACGGCATTGGAGCCGCCTCCCACAACATTAATGCACTTGTACTTTTCACCTGTAAGTTCTTCAAGTTCATTAATTGTGTCTGCATAGCATTTGGCGAGACTGTTGTAAATAACACATGCAACTTCAAATAAATTGTCAGGAACCTGCTGTGATGTTTCCCTGCAATATGATTTTATTTCTTCCGTCATACTTGCGGGTGCAAGAAAACGGTCATCATAACAGTTTACAATTGATGAAATTTGAAGCGAAGAAGCTTTTTTACAGATTTCATCATATGAAAGATCTGTTTCTGATTCCTTTTTTACGGACTGAATCATCCAAAGACCCATAATATTTTTAAGATAGCGGTATCTGTAGTCGTAGCCGCCTTCGTTTGTCATATTATGTTTCATTGAATTAACCGAACAGTCCGCTTTCATCCGTTCGACACCCATAAGTGACCAGGTTCCGGAACTTATATACACATTAGGTTTTCGGATGGCAGGAACTGCAAGTACTGCCGATGCGGTATCGTGACTTGCCACTGCGATTACATCGCATGAAAAGCCTACCTTTGATGATACTGCCTTGCTTGTTCTGCCGATAAGCGTTCCGGGAAGCACAATTTTCTGGAAGATGTTTTCCGGGTAACCCAGTATTTTAAGAAGTTCATAATCCCATTTTCCGGTTTCTGGATTTATAAGCTGGGAGGTGGTTGAAATGGTATATTCGTTCTTCATTATTCCGGTTAAAAGAAAATTAAAATAATCCGGAGTAAAAAGAAGGGCAGATGCCGATTCCAGATAATCGGGATTGCTTTTCTTAATGGCCATAAGCTGGTATATGGAATTATACATTGCCTTCTGAATTCCGGTACGACTGTAGAGATCTTCTTCGGAAATCAGCTTATAAACCTCTTCATCCATGCCGGTTGTACGTTCGTCCCTGTATCCGACGGTATCACCGATGACATTGTTATCCTTATCAAGGAGTACAAAATCAACTCCCCATGTATCAATTCCCATGCTTACAGGGGCTTTTCCGGCTTTTTTACATAATTTCATGCCTTTTATGATTTCGTCAAATAATTTATTAAAGTCCCAGCAAAGATGCCCGTTCTGTCTGGTAAGTCCGTTTTCGAAACGGTATATTTCTTCCAACTTCATTATTCCGTCATCATTTACGGAAGCAAGAATATGTCTGCCGCTTGATGCTCCGATATCAACTGCCAAAAAATAATTCATATTCATCTCCATATTCAGTCGGACAGATGATTAAATGGCCATCTGTCCGGTGTTAATATCAGTTATTATCAGGATGAGGATATTTCTTATATCCCGGATGTCTTCCCGTAACCTTGTATCCTTCTCTCATTGAAATCAATTTGTCAATATTTTCCCTGGAAATTTCTTTGGCTCCTCCGAGAAGATGTGCATTAAGGCTTATTTTGGCAAATAATTCCAATGTTTCCATTCTGTAGTATGCCGTAAGTAAATCTGCTCCTACTGAAAGTGCACCATGGTTCTGGAGGAGAACCACATCATGTTCTCCCAGATACGGAGCGATTGCTTCTGGTACCTCGTATGTAGATGGTGTTCCGTATGGGGTAACAGGAATTGAACCGATTGCTATTACTGTTTCAATCATTGAATATTCATCCAGAGGCACATTGGCTACCGCATATCCTGTGGCAACAGGCGGGTGAGCATGGAGTACTGCTCCCACATCTTCTCTTTCCTTATAGCATCTTAAATGCATTTTAATCTCTGAAGATGGTCTGTAGCCGTCCTGTGCTTCGATAATATTGCCCTCTGCGTCTATATGGACAATTTTTTCGGGAGTGATGAAACTTTTGCTGATTCCCGTAGGAGTT
This sequence comes from Butyrivibrio sp., assembly GCA_051880035.1. GTDB lineage: Bacteria > Bacillota > Clostridia > Lachnospirales > Lachnospiraceae > Eshraghiella. The sequence goes on along the minus strand of JBJENE010000049.1, from coordinate 49,859 downwards.
GCAAGGAATGTATTATCATCCAATTTAACGGATACATTTCCGTCGTTGGCTGCAACCCAGCCAAGCTGCCACATTTTGTGACAGACATCACACATTTGTTCCTTTATTTCTTCGTACATAACCTTTTAATTCCCTTTCCGTTAAATTATTCTATCGTATTGTCTTGTAAAGCGGTCCGTATGCAGCGCAAGCCCTGTAATCCTGACCTTCTTTATCCATTCCGAATGCATTCCATGATGCAGGTCTGAATATTTTGCTTTCGTCCACATTATGCATTGAAACAGGAATTCTCAAAATTGAGCAGAGTGTAATCAGGTCAGCTCCTATATGTCCGTATGATATTGCACCATGGTTGGCTCCCCAGTTGTTCATTACATCATACGCACTTGTAAAAGCACCCTTTCCGTTACATATCGGGGCAAACCATGTACAAGGCCAGGTATAATCTGTTCTTTTCCAGAGCTTATCTGATACTTCTTCAGGAAGAGCTACAGTATATCCTTCACAAATCTGGAGCATAGGTCCAAGGCCTTTTACAAGATTAAGTCTTATCATTGTAGCAGGCATTTCTGCTTTGGTTTCAAAACGGGATGAAAATCCTCCGCCTCTGAAATAACCCAGATCAGCATAATTCCATGTAGTTGCTTTAAGAATGGCCTCCTGATCGGCCTCGGTTACTTCGTACCATGGCTTCATAACGGCGTTGCCGCTTGCATCCTTTGCTTCACCGCAGGCATCAAGACATGCCGCACCGGAATTGATAAGGTGGATAAAACCTCCGGCTTCTTTGGCCTTACCTTCAATATCGTAACCTGTTGCGCTCTTAACTGCTTCAGGGCTCCAGTAGGTTCTTACATCCGCAAAAATCTGTGCACGGTTGGTAAGAAGCTTCATAAAGAGCATTCCAAGACCGTTAAGAGTATCGTTTTCGGTTGCAAGAATATAAGGTTCCCTTGCTCCGTTCCAGTCAAATGAGGTATTTAAAAGTGCCTCCGGGAAATCACAGTTAGGATAAAAATCTGTCCACTGTCTCTGACCCTGGAAACCGGCCGCAATTGCATTATGTCCAACCATTTCCTCTTCACATCCGGCAGGAAGTTTATTATTGCCGTTCATAAGGTCTTTAATGATAACCATCATCTTAACAACAAATTCCCAGTCTTCATCCTTGCGTTCCCTGGATTTCTGTAATTCCAAAGGATTCTTGTCAAAGCCTTCTATACATTTGGCCTTTGTCCAGGCAAGGGCTTTTTCGTATTCGTCGTGGTCATATATTTCTTCTGTCATTCGTCTTATAATTTCAACTTCATCAACGGATTCAACCCTCATTCCGAGATATTCTTCAATGAAAGCCGAATCAATAATCGAACCGCCGATACCCATACATATAGAACCAATCTGGAGATATGATTTGCCGCGCATTGTAGCGGCAGCCACTGCGGCACGGCCGAACCTTAAAAGTTTCTCTTCTACATCGGCAGGAATTGATGTATCTGTCGCCTCCTGTACATTGTGTCCGTAGATACCGAAAGCAGGCAGACCTTTCTGGGCATGTGTAGCCAGTACGGAAGCAAGGTATACGGCACCCGGACGCTCAGTTCCGTTGAATCCCCATACTGCCTTAATAGTCATAGGGTCCATGTCCATTGTCTCTGCACCGTAGCACCAGCAAGGGGTAACGGTTAATGTAATATCCACGCCTTCTTTTTTGAATTTGGCTGCACAGGCTGCTGCTTCGCCTACACGGCCTATTGTAGTATCGGCAATTACAACTTTAACCGGTTCACCGTTACTGTATTTAAGATTTTCTTCAAAAAGCTTTGCGGCAGCTTTTGCCATATTCATGGTCTGTTCTTCCAATGATTCACGAACTTTAAGAACACCTCTTCTGCCGTCAATTGTCGGGCGGATTCCGATAACCGGATAATCGCCAACATATCTGTTTGTTGCCATAAATAACCTCCTTAAAATATTAAATTACATTGTGATGAATTAATTATAATATTGTGTGAGTATTATTTCTTGTGTTATAATCAAAAAAAATATGACAAAATTCACTTTTTTGAAATAAGGGACATATTATGAAATATCTTGATTACAAAGAAAATAAAAAACAGGGTACAGAAGATTTTCCTGTTGCATTTTATCATGTGACGCCTAATTCCCCCCGTTATGAAATGCCATACCATTGGCATCCGCAGATTGAAATTATAAGGATAATAAAGGGAAAATTCAGACTTATTCTGGATGGAGAAATCCACGAACTTACAAACGGAGATGTTGTATATATAACCGATGGAGTCTCCCATGGAGGAACTCCGGAAAACTGCATTTACGAATGTATTGTTTTTGATTTAAAAATCCTACAAAAGTCAGATAACAGAAGCCGTGAACTGTTACGAAAACTGTCACGGCATGAAATATTTATTAATCCCATGGCTCTTAATGAAGGAAATGTTCCGGACTCATATATTAGTGCTGTCTTCGAATCCATGTACGGTGGTGCCGGAATGGAAACCATAGGCGCATTGTATATGCTTTACGGACGCATTCTGAAAAATGAGCTTTACAGTATAAATGATTCGGCGAATCCTTCTTTCACCGCACACTCGTTAAAGTTTAAAAAAGCACTTGATTATATTGAATCCCATTACACCGAAAACATATCTCTTGAAGACATGGCTAAAGCTGCCGGCATGAGTCCGAAATATTTTTGCAGATATTTCAGACAGATGACCGACAAAACTCCGGTAAAATATCTGAATTATTACAGAATAGAATGTGCCTGTGAACAGCTTGCCACCCATTCAATTTCCGTTACCGATGCTGCCCTTAATAACGGATTTAATGACATAAGTTATTTTATTAAGACCTTCAAACAACTTAAAGGAATTACTCCAAGGCAATACCTTCAGGCTTCACTAAACCCTGTTACCTAAGTCTATTTAAAAAATTTGGAAAGCTCCGTACGGGAAGCTATATTCATTTTATTAAAAATGATTTTAAGGTTGGATTTTACCGTGCTTTCCGCTATAAAAAGCTTTTCTGCGATTTCTTTATTGGAAAGCCTTGCAGCTGCAAGTTTGGCTACTTCAAGTTCCCTTGCCGTAAGTCCGAAATTGTCGTTATGCAGTACACTCTTTTTAATTGACTTTAATCCGGACTCATATTTGGATGCCAGACTTCTTGTTTTCTTGATAAAATCACGGTTATCACTGCTAAAATTGATTTCTTCGAATATTTCTTCAAAATAACGGTGATTTTCCACAAATGGCATCATAATCATTTCCGGAGCGGCAAGTTTTAAGGCCTCTCCTAACATTTTGATGGCTTTGCTTTTATTTTCAAGTTTAAGATGACACATGGCAATAAAGATATATGTGTATATCTTAGGCATTGCAAGGTTAAAAATAGATGCAATTCCCAAAAACTGTCCGCTTATGCCAAGGAATTTCTGATAGTCCTCATTTAAAAACAGATATTTGGAATATACAATATTGGCATAACTCATGGAAATGATATTCATTCTGTTCTCTATGGTCTGATAATCCGTAAGCCATTCCGACATATTTCCCACATCATCTATAAGAGAATACATATAAGATTTTACAAGGTCAATCTGGTTAATGTATTCTATGTCCATTGCATCCGCATGCAGGGTTAATTTTTTGCCTGCATTTTCCACATGTTCCAAGAATATGTCATAATCTCCTTCAAAAATGCTTATTCTTGAAAGTAAAAGCATGGAACTGTGGGCAATGCTTATCTGTTCGCGGCTGTCAGCCATATATACAGCTTTATGGCACAGTGTTTCAGCTCCTTCCAAATCACCGTGGTTAAAAAGAATTTCTGCTTTCATTAGTGCTTCGGCACCTTTGCCGTGTCCCTGGGAAAGCTTGTAATAATCAGGCATGCAACCGTTAAGTTCATCAAGTGTTTTGGAAAGACTTTCGTTTTCCCTGAAAAATATATGAAGCATGGACGGACATCCGAAAGTAAACGGAATTCCGGCTGTTAAATCTATTACCGGGGCTCCTGCATAATCAAGGGATTTTTTGTAGAATTCATGCATCATGGAAATATTATTAAATTCCGTATATCCTCTTACAAAATAAATTGTTCCGAGAATATTTTTTTTCTGTCTTTCGGTAAGTTCTTCGTTCTCTTCAACCGAAAAAACAATATCCATGATATATTCCACAAGACGGCTTTTTTCATTGTACATAAACAGCACAAAGCACATTATAATAGGGAAATAATAGTATTTTTCCCTTATCTCATATGGGCAGTTGTTTATTAAGGAAATGAAGAATTCTTTATTTTCCCTGTTGATATACGGATACAGTGCAACAAAAGAAGGAACCGATTTGTAGATTTCTTCCCATTTTCCGGCCTGATAATATTTCTGGTATGCAGGAAATATCTGGTTCCTGCTCATATATACATTACCTGTTCGTGTTGTTATTTCATCCCGCTCTTCTTTACTTAATAATTTATATTCATTATTAAGATAATCCGCAAAAATATGATGTACATAGAAATTACGGTTGGATTTGTCAAATCTTATAAATATCATGTTGTTAAGAAGCATTTCAATTCTGTCGGAATCAACTTTATCCGGAGCCATCATGACAGCTTCTTTAAGTGTAAAGAAATCCAGGGTTGAAAGACCGATTAATAACAGCTTTTGGGATGCCTTTAATTTGCTCCAGACTGTTTTTTCCACCAGATCGTTCATTGATGATTTATTGTCCATTTTGCCGGTTTCGGCATAATTAAACATCTGAAGAAAAATTGCACTTACCCAGCCGCCCGTGTAGTCATATAATTTATCTGCTTCATCTGATGAAATCATCAGATTGTGCTTTTCAAAAAAGACTTGAATATCTTTTGATGAAAGTTCCAGATCAGCCTTGGTAATATGGAGTACGGCATTTTGTCTTACCAGGTCATACGCAATTGCAGACGGAAGCTCCTGAGTAAGGAATACAAAATGAATTTCATCAGGCAGAACATCAATAACCGACTGTATCAGCAGTTCAAAATAATAACTGACAATAAGATGGTAATTATCTATAACAATAAATGTATCTTCCGACGGCTTTAAATTTTTGAGGATACGACGAATCTGTACAACATTTTTTTCACTGTGAGGATATTCCAAAGTAAACAGCTCTTTTTGAGCTTCGCTGCTTATTTCCCCAAATGCATCACAAAAATCTGACCAGAAAATTTCTTTTGAGTCAGAAAAAACATTAATCCATATGAATTTTTTGGTCGAATTCTGCGAAAATTCTTTGATTGCCGATGTTTTACCAAAACCAACGGGAGCATCAATCATGGTTACTGCATATTTGTCCATGGATTTTAGTTTGGATTCCAAATGCTCCGTCAGGTATGTAATATTTTTTTCACTTTTTAAAACTATTCCCTTTGCCACAATAATCACCTTAATTTAAATAAATTTACCAAAAAAGATCCGTATTCTCGTTCTTTTTATCCCTGTGCATCAATTCTTTAACGCCTTCGGCCGCATTCATGTTTTCAAAAAGCACCTTGTTAACCGTTTCCACGATAGGCATTTCAACTTCGTATTTCTTTGAAAGCATATATGCTGCCTTGGCAGAGTAAACCCCTTCAACAACCATATGAACCTCTTTCATGGCCTCATCCATTGTTTTGCCCTGACCGATAAGTATTCCTGCTCTTCTGTTTCTGCTGTGCATGCTGGCACATGTAACAATAAGGTCGCCTATTCCGGATAATCCGTAAAAAGTCTGAAGTCTGCCTCCCATAGCAACTCCAAGCTTTGATATCTCATGAATACCTCTTGTAATAAGTGCTGCTTTTGTGTTATCTCCATAACCTAATCCGTCAGCGATTCCGGCTGCAAGGGCGATGACATTTTTAAGTGAGCCGCCAAGTTCTATTCCCAGAATATCAGGATTAATATATACACGGAACACTTCACTCATAAAGATATTTTGTAAGTATTCTGCATATTCTTTGGTTGCTGCTCCGATAACACAGGTTGTAGGGATTTTGCGGCTTACTTCTTCCGCATGACTTGGGCCTGAAAGAACCGCAACATTACAATCTGTGATTTCATCTTCTATTACTTTGGTCATTGTATATAATGTATCTTCTTCGACACCTTTTGCTACATTGACAATTTTAAGTCCTTTAATGCCCAGTGCCCCGATTTCTTTGGATGTACTTCTCACATAAGGAGAGGCTACAGCCATTACAAGAAGTTCCGATTCATTAACTGTTTCTTCAAGATTCTCGGAAAGATGTATACTTTCAGGTATCTTAACTCCCGGAAGTGAACGCTCATTCTCTCCTGTTGTACGGATAGCTTCTATTTCATCGTGTATTTTTGACCATACGGTAACATCATGTCCGTTATCGTTGAGAAGAATGGCGAGTCCCAATGCCCATCCTCCTGCACCTATTATGCCTATTTTTGCCATTTATTATACCTCCTGCTTTTTCTTCTTTGTAAGAAGACCCAGTTCATTCTCGGTACCGTTCCAAAGTCTTACAATATTGTCTTTATGACGGATAAATGCCAATAAAACGAAAACAAACCAGACGGCGGTTGCTTCATATATTATAGCTGTAGAACCCAGACCGCCTATTATTCCCATATGAACGAATACAACAAATCCGCCGAATACAGCTGAAACCATTGTAAGGGAACCTGATGAAACATATTTTGTGATAAACAGTGTAAGGAAAAAAACAAAAAGTCCCAGCACAATTAACTGCCAACAGCCCAGTGAGAGCACCACACCTGCCGTAGCCGCAATTCCTTTACCGCCTTTAAATTTAAGATATGCCGGGAAATTATGTCCCAGTACAACACCGATTCCGGAATAGATAACAAGTAAAGTAATATCATCCGGATGGGTTTCCTTAAAAATCAGTCTTACAAGAAGGGCTGCAAGCACCGGCTTAATAATATCTCCCAGGAATACAATAAGACCTGCTTTAAATCCCAGTGTTCTGAGTGCATTTGTTGTTCCGGCATTACCGCTTCCGTGTTCCCTTATGTCAATATGATGAAGCTTTCCGTAAATAAATGCTGTCTGAAACATTCCAAACACATATCCTATTAATAGACAAATAATTCTTTCCATTTCTACTCCTTCTCACCGCGTTCCCTTATAAGGAATTTAAGTGAAGTTCCGCGAAAACCGAATGCTTCACGAATTTTATTTTCAAGATATCTTGTATAAGAAAAATGCATTAATTCTTTACTGTTAACGAATATAACAAAGGTAGGCGGTTTGACGGATACCTGAGTCATATAGAAAATCTTAAGTCTGCGTCCCTTATCTGAAGGAGGCTGCTGCAAAGCAACGGCTTCGCTTAAAATTTCATTTAACACACCTGTCTGTATCCTTAGATTCCTGTTTTCAATAACCATATCTATGGTATCATATATCTTATTTAATCTCTGACCCGTCATGGCAGAGATAAACATGACCTCTGCATACGGAATAAAAGATAAAATATCTTTAATCTGTCTTGTGTATTCGTAAATGGTTTTATCATTTTTCTCAATGGCATCCCATTTATTGACCACAACAATTATGCCTTTGCCTCTTTCGTGGGCAATTCCGGCTATTTTGGCATCCTGTTCCGTAACACCTTCCGTAGCATCAATCATTACCAATACAACATCTGCTCTCTCTACTGCCGTTACGGTTCGGATGATACTGTATCTTTCAATTTCTTCTTTTATTTTGTTCTTGCGCCTGAGTCCTGCGGTGTCAATAAAGACATATTCTTTCCCGTTATATTTAATTTCCGTATCAATGGCATCCCTTGTGGTGCCTGCTATATCGGAAACAATAACACGGTTAACTCCTGCAAGTTTGTTGATAAGTGATGATTTACCTACATTAGGTTTACCGACAATGGCTACTCTCGGTCTTTCATCTTCTTCGTCCATAGAATCGGATGAAGGGAAAAATTTAACGATTTCGTCTAACATATCGCCAAGTCCCAGCTTTCCTACGGATGAAATCGGATATGGCTCACCTATTCCAAGATTATAAAATTCATATACATCTGCCATCATTGTCTGAAAGTTGTCCACTTTATTGACAACCAGTACTATCGGCTTACCGGAACGGCGAAGCATATCGGCGACTTTGGAATCCGAATCAACAAGACCCTGTCTTACATCAGTCATAAACATTATAACATCTGCAGTTGCAATGGCTATTTCAGCCTGCTCACGCATCTGGGATAAAATAATATCCTTGGAATCAGGTTCAATACCACCTGTGTCAATTAATGTAAAATTGTAATTCAGCCACGAAACATCCGCATATATTCTGTCCCTTGTAACGCCGGGAGTATCTTTCACAATTGAAATCTGCTCTCCTGCAAGTGCATTAAACAAGGTAGATTTACCCACATTGGGACGGCCTACAATGGCTACTACCGGTTTACTCATATTTCTTTCTCCTTTTTACTATCTTATTTATAATATCAATATATTTTCTCTTTGTAAAGAATCACTTGACTATGTTTTTTTTCGACATTATACTTTATTTGGTCGGAAAAATTATTTTCCGTAATTATTTCAGGAATGGAGAAAACTCATGACTAAATTCGAAAATGCAATACCGGTGGCTCCTTTGAAACTGGTATTTATGGAAAGCTGTGCAGAACTGGGAGACGCTGTTGACAGCTATATAGTTAATTTGCGAAAGGAACGGGCCCATAAGCATGTTTCCAACCTTGCTTTTAAGGGTTATGAAGAAGATACCTATAAAGTTGCGGCCTGCTGTCCAAGATTCGGTTCCGGAGAGGCAAAGGGAATAATTGATTCTTCCGTCAGGGGATGTGATGTATTTATAATGACCGATGTAATGAATCACTCCATATCTTATAAAGTGTGCGGAAATACAAATTATATGTCTCCGGATAATCATTTTCAGGATTTGAAGAGAATCATATCCGCTGCCGCATGTTCAGCCAAAAGAATTACTGTAATACTTCCTTTTCTTTATGAAAGCAGACAGCATAAAAGAGATAAACTGGAATCTCTCGACAGTTCACTTGCTCTTGATGAACTTATTGAATACGGAGTAAGCAATATTATTACTTTTGATGCGCATGACCCGAGAATTAACAATTCCATTCCGCTTCACGGTTTTGATAACTTTCTGCCTCCTTACCAGTTTATTAAGGCTCTCCTTGAAAAAAATAAGGACATCAGAATAGATAATGAGCATCTCATGATTATTTCACCGGATGAAGGCGCAATGCACAGAGCCGTATATTTTGCCAATGTACTTGGTGTTGATATGGGTATGTTCTACAAAAGAAGGGATTACTCAAAGGTTGTTGGAGGCAAAAATCCAATAGTTGCCCATGAATTTCTCGGTACAAATGTTGAGGGTAAAGATGTTATTATTATGGATGACATGATTTCCTCAGGTGAAAGCATGCTTGACACAGCCAGGGAATTAAAGGAACGCAAAGCCAACAGAGTTTTTATCTGCACTACTTTCGGTCTTTTTACCGACGGTCTCGATAAATTTGATGAATATTATGAAAAAGAATATTTTAACGGTGTAATCGTAACAAACTTAACTTACAGAACACCGGAGCTTCTTACGAAACCATATTATTACGAAGCGGATATGGGACCGTTTCTTGCTACTATAATAGATTATCTGAATCATGATATTTCCATCGGCGGAATTATGGACCCTACCGAAAAAATTCAAACTCTCGTTGAAAAATATAATAACGAAACCAGAATTATTTTATAAAAAATGGACCCAAACTGTCACGAAAATATGGCGGTCTGGGTCTTCTTATTTTAAATTATTTCAAGGAATCCGCATAATCCCCCTCTTAAACCTTTGCTTGCCCTGTGTGAGTACAAAATTTCAGGATTACAGCAGGTACAGATATCAGTTACGGATATATGTTCCGGTAAAAGTCCGGCATTAACCAGATTGATATAATTTGCATGATGCAAATCAAGATGGAATTTATTATTTTCTTTTGGAAAAAGAATGCCGTCAAAAACATTTTTCGAATATGCCTTTGCAAACTCTTCTGCTACATCTTCTCCTATCTCATAACAGTTGCGGCATATGGAAGGCCCTATGAACGCAAAAATATCTTCGGGTCTGCTGTTATAAAGTTTATTCATCCGCTCCACAGTAACAGCCGCAATATTTTTAACGGTACCCTTCCATCCCGCATGGGACAGCCCGATTGCTTTCTTTACGGGATCGGCAAGAAATATCGGGACACAATCAGCATATGAGGTAACAAGGGCAATGCCCGGACGATTGGTAACAAGCCCGTCAATATCGGAAAAACTACGATCTTTTGTAACACCCATTCCAAGATGTTCATAATCAGCTTCCATTACATTGGCAGTATGTGTCTGCATGGCAAAAACCATATGATCCGGCAAAATATTAAGTGCTTCCCCTATAAGGGAAAAGTTACGGCGTACAGCTTCGTTATCGTCGCCTCTTGTGAAATTAAGGTTCATAGATTCATAAATTCCCTTGCTTACACCACCAAGTCTTGTAGAAAATCCGTGTCTGATAAAATCAAGCTTTTCGAAGCTCCTGAATGTAATATAAGGTATTTTTGTATCATGAAATCTTGTTGTATTTGAAAAATTTATATAATTGATATTCATTGTATACCACCGCTAAAATGCATTTTTGATATGTTTTATTCTGTCGCCCAGTATTGAAATAATATCAAAACGGACATACGAATCTGCCGGAATCTGCATTTCCTGCATAAACCGTAGGGCAGAACTTTTTATATGAAACCGTTTTCGGGAATTAACCGCTTCCTCCGGATATCCGAAATCTGTACCGGTACGGTATTTTACTTCGCAGAATACAAGATACTTACCGTCTCTTGCTATAATATCGATTTCTCCGAAACGGGTGTAATAATTTGTCCTGAGTATTTTATAACCTTTATTCTGAAGAAATAAGGCTGCTTTTCTTTCGTATAAATTACCTATTGCGCGTTTATTTATGATTATTTCATTTTTCCTTTCAGTTTATCAAGGTTATCTACAAATACGAGAATTTCTGCCACAACCCCGTATAGTTCCGGCGGAATCATATCTCCTATTTCAAGTTTGGACAAAGTGTCGGCAAGCTTTGAATCTTCGTATAAAGGGACATCGCTCTCTTTGGCTTTCTCTATTATTTTATCCGCAATAATGCCGGTTCCGGATGCTACAATGGAAGGTGCCTGATCCCCGGGATTATACTGAAGGGCAATTGCCTGTTTACGCTTTTCTTTTTTGTTATCTTCCATATTACTCCTTTATGCCCTTACATCGAAACTGAATCTTTTTATTTCGGTAGGCGGAAGTTCAGATTCAATAACTGCTGTTTTAAATGTATAAGGTGTATCATTAAGTGCAACATCAGAGGTAAGATTATATCCTGCTTTGTTTAATGCGGCAGAAAGCTCATCCATATGCGACTCTATATAGTCAAGTATTTCTTCGGTTTCCACTTTGAAATTGGTTGTTACATTTTTGTTATGGAGCGTTACAAGGATATCCATGGAACCCAAATTATCCATATCCAGGTGAAGAAGTGCTTTGATTTCATCTTTTTTGTCCGGGGCGCCTTTTTTGGAATATACATAAAGATCACCATGTGTATTCTGCTCGGCCATTTTAAGAGGTATTTGTACAAATGACATAAAATGGCTGATATTATTCATAAAATTTACTTCATTGGATATAGCGGTATTACTTTGTAAAATTGTAGCCATTTTAGGATTGTCGCCCAGTTTGTCGGCAATATTTTTACTGTCCTGAAGAATCTTTCCGTACAGGCGCTTAAGTGAATCAGCAGAAACATCTTCCGGTTTAATGAATAACTGTTGTCTTACAAAACTGTCAACAATCTGCCCGAATTCGGATTTACCCATAAGATTTTTAAGAGTATCTTTATTGATATTCTCATTTTCTATAAGCCCTGAAAGTGTATTTAAGAATTCTTTTGCCGTAAGATTACCTGAAACGGTTTTCAAGACAGCCCGGTTAAATGAAGGCGGAATCTCCTCATCATTCCCGGTTGTGGCAAGATTTCTTATGTCTTCTGCCAGTTCGGCAAGTTGTTCAGGCTCCATGATTTCTGCCATATTTTCCGCAACAGATATGGGTTCACTATAGGAATTTACAAAAGTATTAATAAAAGAAGCTGCCTGTCCGAAAGATTTGTCCGCCAGTTCGTTAAGCAGATTTGTTATATCGGAGGACAAGGCTGCGGCATGGTCATTAATTCCTTCATTAAAATTATAATAATCATGAAAAGCGGTTACATTTTCTTCTGACACCGGAATATCCATTTTGGAAAGCAAAACCACATCTTCCGGTGTTGCCTGCGGCACGGATTCAAGCATTCTTGCATATGTATTTAATGTATTGGAATCAATAGGAAGATTCTGCTTCATAAGGTTATGAACCAGTGAAACCGTGGTGTCATTAAGCGCCAGTCCCGCACTTCTTATTGCATTTCGGACTGTCTGGTCATTCATAAGGTTTTTGATGTTTTCGGAATTAATTGATTTAAGAACAATCTGTTCGCCTGAATTATCCTTTATGGAAAAAGAAGCAGTTTCCCCTATATTGTACGAAAGAGCATTGGAAAGTGTTGCCGTAAAAGAAACTGTATCAGACAGGGAAATAGTAATACGGTTTCCGTTAATATCTGTGATTTCACCTGTCAGAACATCTCCGGGATTGAGATTTTGAAGCAAAACAATACCTGCTTCTTTGGACGAAAGATTTCCGGGCACCGTAATAGTTGCCATTCCTCCCTGCGTCTGTCCGGAAGCAAGACTGCCGTCTGTAATATTCGGTGTATAGTTTACAGTTGAAATGTTAAGTGCCATATAAAATCACCCTACTGTTTGACGATTTTCTTGATGAAAGTGCGACGGTGTATAGGACAAGGTCCATATTCCTTTATAGCTTCAATATGTGCTTTGGTTCCGTAACCTTTATGCTTTGCAAATCCGTATTCCGGATAAAGTTCATCATATTGTGCCATAATTCTGTCCCTGGTAACTTTGGCCATTATGCTTGCTGCTGCGATTGTCTGGCTTTTTGCATCGCCTTTAATAATCGGAACCTGCATAATGTCAATATCCGGGATTGTAACAGCATCATTTAATAATATATCGGGTGTAACCGACAAATTCCCAATAGCAATTCTCATTGCTTCATATGTTGCCTGCAAAATATTTATTTCATCTATTCTTTCGGGAGAAACTATTCCGACTCCCCATGCAATAGCGCGTTTGGATATTTCTTCGTAAAGCGTATCCCTCATCTTCTCACTGAGTTTTTTGGAATCGTTAATATAAAGAATGTCGCAGTTCTTAGGAAGAATTACAGCTCCTGCCACAACCGGACCGCAAAGCGGACCTCTTCCGGCTTCATCCACACCGCAGATATTGGCATAAGCGGCATATTCATTTTCATATTTCTGCATGTTTTTTGTACGCTGTATTTCAGCCTGTAATTTTTGCTCTTTGGTCATTTGTTTTCACCTGTTTTATTATATTACTATTGATAATCCGAAGGGGATTCGATTGAAATCCGGCCCAATTTGCCGCTTCTGAAGTCATCCAAAAAAAGCATAACCGATTTATCGAAATCCGGTTCCCCGCCTTTTTTAAGGCATCCTCTCTTATAAGCTATTTCTTCAAGAATATTAACCGGTTCATTTTCTTCACATGCATATCGGGAAGCAATGACACCCGGGTATCTTCCTTTAAGAAAATCTATTAATTCGACGGAAAGGGCTGTTAAGTCGATTACCTGGTCATTGACCGAACCGATAAAAGCCAGATCTGTTCCTACCTTGTCATCCTCGAATTTGGGCCACAGTATTCCCGGAGTATCAAGAAGTTCCACATCCTTATTGAGTCTTATCCACTGTTTGCCCTTTGTTACGCCCGGCTTATTTCCTGTTTTGGCACAGGACTTTCCTGCATATGAATTAATAAATGTAGATTTACCTACATTAGGTATACCTGCCACCATTGCACGGACAGGTCTGTTAATTATTCCTTTAAGTCTGTCTTTTTCTTTCTTTTCCTTACATGCCGCTGCTATTGCAGTCTGTACGCTTTTCATTCCGCCTCTGTTTCTGGAATCCAGCTTTACAACATGACAGTTATGTCCTGTGAAATAATCAACCCACATATCACTTATTTTATCATCTGCAAGATCTGCTTTGTTAAGAAGGATAAGCCTTGATTTATTTGATGCCAGACTGTCAATGTCAGGATTTCTGCTTGACATGGGTATTCTGGCGTCCACAAGTTCAATTACCAGATCAATAAGACGGATATCTTCTAACATCATTCGTTTGGCTTTCGTCATATGACCGGGATACCATTGAATTTTCATAATTTATTCTGCCTCCTTATCATCGCTTACAGGCTCTTTTGCATTAATTATTCCAAAACTGCTGAATGGATATACAGTAAGCCATGGCTTACCGATAATGGTATCTCCTTTAACCAGTCCAACATTTGAAAAACGGCTGTCATCACTGTTATTTCTGTTATCTCCAAGAACAAAATACTCGTTATAACCAAGTACTATAGGATCTTCCGCCAGCCCCGCATTATGTATTTCGGTTGTAATAACATCATCTTCCAAAAGATTGTTATCAATATATACCCTGCCGTCCTTAATCTGGATTGTTTCGCCGGGAAGGCCTATTACCCTTTTAACATAATATTGGGATACATTGCCTATTTTGGGTTCAAAAACAATAACATCATATCTGGACGGAGGATTAAATTTATATGCAATGCTGTTAATCAGTACAGTATCGCCATTCTGTAATGTATCATTCATGGAATGTCCGACAATTGTGGTATTGCTAAAAAAAGAAGTAACAAGAAGATATGCTGCGCAGATTATCATTATTAAATCTGATATTAACTTCATTATTGGCTCATACGGTCGGTAAATTATTTCCTTTTTCTTAAATGTAATCATTGTATATCTCCGAAATTGTTCGATTATCTTTAAGTTTATCACATTTTAGCAAACCGGGCAACTGTATCCAAAAAAAGGACACTGAAAAATCAGTGTCCTTAGCGGTAATTAATTATTTAACTAACTCTTTTACCTTAGCTGCCTTACCTACTCTGTCTCTTAAGTAGAATAATTTAGCTCTTCTTGCTTTACCATGTCTTACAACAGTAATATCCTCTACAAACGGAGAATGTAATGGCCAGGTCTTTTCAACACCTACACCGTTAGAAATCTTTCTTACGGTAAATGTCTCTCTGTTGCTTCCGCCCTGTCTCTTAATTACTGTTCCTTCGAAAACCTGAATTCTTTCACGGTTTCCTTCTTTAATCTTAGCTGATACTTTTACGGTATCTCCGACTTTGAACTCCGGTACAGATGCTTTCATCTGTGCAGCTTCAATGTTCTTAATAATGTCGTTCATTCTGATTCCTCCTAAAATATGACGTTCTTAATACCCTTTTGTAACAGCGGACCGCCATTAATGTTTACACAACTATTAAAATTTATCATATATCATTTGAAAATGCAAGCTTTTTCTTTCGGTATGCTTCAAGATATTCTTTATCTTTGGCTGTAAGGCATGCTTTCTCCAACAAGTCAGGTCTGAAATCATTTGTCCGTTCAAGTGATTTTTCCCTGCGCCATTTATCTATATTCCCATGATGCCCTGAAAGAAGAACCTCGGGAACTCTTTCTCCCTCAAAATATTCCGGCCGTGTGTACTGCGGATATTCCAAAAGATTATCATAGAAAGTTTCTATTTCCGATGATTCCTCATTATTAAGCACGCCGGGAACTTTTCTGGAAATTGCATCAATCATAACCATCGCAGGCAGTTCGCCGCCGGTAAGGACATAATCCCCTATGGAGACATAATCGGTAACGATTTTATCAAGAACTCTTTCGTCAATTCCTTCATAATGACCGCATAAGAAAATCAGATTATCTTCTTTCGCAAATTCTTCCGCCATTTTCTGATTAAATACTCTACCCTGTGGCGTAAGATATATTACTCTGATATCTCCTTGCATTGTATCGCATGCGGACTGATATGCTTTGTAAACCGGTTCAGGCTGCATTACCATTCCGGCACCGCCGCCATAAGGATAATCGTCAACATGGTTATGCTTGTTTTGCGCAAAATCCCTGATATTAGTTGCTTTAATATCAATGATACCTTTTTCCACGGCCCGTCCGATTATGCTGGTATTAAGGCCGTTAAGTACCATTTCGGGAAATAATGTCAATATATGAAAATTCATCATAAATCCATAAGTCCTTTCATTACATGTACTTTCATTATACCATTATCAATGTCAACATTTAAGATACAGTCCTTAATTGCCGGAAAAAGGTGTGCTTTATTATTACTATCGGTTATTTCATATACATCATTGGCGGCAGTCTGCAGCACATCGGTAAGGGTACCTATTTCATTGCCGTCTTCATCCACTATCTTTAAGCCAATAAGGTCGCATATAAAATATTCGTCTTTTTCAAGTTTTATTGCATCATCTCTTGTTACAAAGAGTTCTGCCTGTCGATATTTTTCAACCTGATTTATATTATCAAACTGTTTGAATTTAAGAATTACAATACCTTTAAAAAATTTCACACTGCAGACATCAAGTTCTATCGTCTCTTTGGAAGTTTTCAGTATGCATTTTTTCATTTTTTTAAATCTCGAAGGATCGTCTGTAGTAGGAAAAACCTTTACTTCCCCTGCAATACCATGGGTTGTGCTTATTACACCCACTCTTAATAAATTTTCCATAATATGCTCCGATTAAATTAATAAAGGAAAAGCTGTCCACAAAATAATTTGGACAGCTTTCTGCGTTACATGATGTCAACAATTACTTTCTTGTCTTCCTTTGTTGCCGCAGCTTTAACTACTGCACGGATTGATTTGGCAATTCTGCCCTGCTTTCCGATTACCTTACCCATGTCTGACTGTGCAACCTTTAACTCAAGAATGATTGCTTTTTCTTTAACGGTTTCGGTAACAACAACTTCTTCAGGATGCTCAACAAGTGCTTTTGCGATAACCTCAACTAACTCCTTCATATGAACTACCTCCTGACCTGCCACTAAGTTTGCTGCTCATTGGCAAACACATATCCTGTTGGATTATTTCTCAATACCGGCAAGTTTGAAGATTTTACCTACTACTTCTGTAGGCTGTGCACCTGATGCAAGCCACTTTTTAGCAAGTTCTTCATTTACATTAAATGTACTTGGGTCAGTGTTTGGATTATATGTTCCGATTTCTTCGATGAATTTTCCATCTCTCGGAGACCTAGAATCAGCTACAATGATTCTATAGAAAGGAGCTTTCTTCTGTCCCATTCTTCTTAATCTGATTTTAACTGCCATTGTGATTTTACCTCCAATATTTTTCTTGAAATGTTATATTAAAAAGGAAAGTTGAATTTTCCTCTTTTACCTTTGCCACCCATCATTCCCGGGAACTGTTTCATCATTTTCTTCATCTGCTCCTGCTGTTTAACAAGACGGTTAACCTCTGCAATATCCACACCTGCGCCTTTGGCAATGCGGTGTTTTCTTGAAGGGTTAAGGAGCGACGGATTAGCCCGTTCCTTAGGAGTCATGGAAAGAATAATTGCTTCAATTCGGTCAATCTGCTTATCGTCAACCTGGTCAATTGCTCCGCGGACCTGTTTGTTCATGCCCGGCATCATTGTCATAAGCTTTCCGAGACCGCCCATATTCTTTACCTGCTTAAATGATTCAAGATAATCATTAAAGTCGAATTCTGACTTTCTGAGCTTTCGCTCCATTTCCTTGGCCTTTTCTTCATCAATATTGGCCTGTGCTTTTTCAATAAGTGTAAGCACATCACCCATTCCAAGGATTCTTGAAGCCATTCTGTCCGGATAAAACTGCTCCAGGTCAGAAAGTTTCTCACCCATACCTACATACAGTATAGGCCTGCCTGTTATGGCTTTTATTGACAAAGCAGCACCGCCTCGGGTGTCGCTGTCAAGCTTTGTTAAAATAACTCCGTCAATTCCGATTGTCTCATTGAATGAAGAGGCTACATTAACGGCATCCTGTCCTGTCATGGAATCTACAACAAGAATTGTCTGGTATACTTCAACGGCTTCTTTAATTTCCTTAAGCTCGTTCATCATGTCTTCATCAACATGAAGGCGGCCTGCGGTATCTAAGATGATAACATTGTTGCCGTTTTTCTCTGCATGGGAAACCGCAGCCTTGGCAATATGGGAAGGTTTATGACCGTCTCCCATTTCAAAAACAGGAACACCCTGCTTTTCTCCGTTAATCTGCAGCTGCTTAATGGCCGCCGGACGATATACATCGCAGGCAACGAGAAGAGGTCGTTTTCCTTTTTCTTTAAGCTTTCCTGCAATCTTGGCCGTGGTGGTGGTTTTACCGGCACCCTGGAGACCTGCCATCATGATTATGGTAGGCTTTCCATCCTTGCGCATGGCAATTTCAGTGGTCTCGCTGCCCATAAGCGAAACCATCTCTTCATTAACTATTTTAATAACCATCTGGCCGGGAGTAAGGCTTTTCATTACATCCTGTCCTATGGCGCGTTCCGTAACAGTGTTGATAAACTGCTTAACAACTTTAAAGTTAACATCTGCTTCAAGTAAAGCCATCTTAACTTCTTTAAGAGCCGCCTTTACATCTGCTTCGGAAAGACGTCCTTTACTTCTTAAGTTACGGAATATATTCTGTAATTTGTCTGATAAACTGTCAAAAGCCATCAAAACACCTCATATACATTATAATTCATCCAGAATTTCATCTGTAATGCTGATAATCTCTCTCACCGGACTGTCGTTAATTCCGCCAAGCATATCCTGGGATATTGTATGAATGCGGTTGATTTTATCTTTGACAGCCATGAATTTACTGACCAGATGCAGCTTGGCTTCATAATCATTCAGTGCTTTATCCGCACGCTTAATTAAATCATGAACACCCTGTCTGCTTATACCGTGTTCCTCGCCAATCTCGCTTAACGAAAGATTATCTAAAACATATTCTTCAAATATGGATTTCTGATGGTCGTTAAGTAATTCACCATAGAAATCATACAGTATTGCCTGCTCTACAATTTTTTCCATATTCAAACACCGTAGTACATATTACTATAACAAAAAAAGGCTGTCAAGTATTTTTTCTTGACAGCCCCCAAATTATTTAATATATTTGTCAAGCATCTTACGCTTACCAAAGATAACCACATGTTCATTTGCTGAAAAAACATGATCTGATGTAGGCATAATCATCGGAGATTCTGCCGTTTCTTTAATTCCAAGAATATTGGCATCATATTTTTCCCTGAAATTGGATTCTTTAATTGTTTTACCTATACATTCTTCAAAAGGAGGTATTTCATAAATGGAATAATCCTTATTAAGCTCAATGTAATCAAATATTGATCTGCGGCTGAAACGCTTGGCTACTCTTTCTGCAATATCACTGTCAGGATGAATTACCTCATCCGCTCCGTTTCTTAAAAGGAATTTGGCATGAATATCACGCACTGCACGGCTTACTACATATTTGGCGCCCATTTCCTTAACAAGACTTGTTACCTCAAGTGAATTCTGGAAATTATTTCCTATACAGACAAAGCATACATCAAAATTAGATATACCAAAGCTTTTAAGTACATCTGGTGATGTACAGTCTCCTATTTTGGCATTGGTAACATATGGTAGTAACGGTTCAATATTTTCTTCCTTCTCATCAACAATCATTATTTCACAATCATATTGGGCAAGACTGCGGCAAAGATAATGACCGAATTTCCCCAGACCTATTAACAAAAACGATTTCATATACAACACATCTCCTAACCGATGGAAATTTTTTCTTCCGGATAATATACCGGAGGCATTTTCTTCTTATGAAGGAACGACAATGCAAATGATAAGCTGCCCACTCTTCCGCAGAACATCAAAATCATAATCACTATTCGGGATACGGTATTCAGTTCTCTTGTTATACCTGTTGACATACCTACCGTGCCTATTGCCGAAAAGACTTCAAAAATAATATCGTCAAACGGAAGTCTGTTGCAGGCAAGAATAATAAAAACTGCACTTACGGCAAGCAGTAAATTAAGCATAAATACCGTACTGGCCTTTCTTATTGCATCATCCTCAAATCTTCTTCTGAAAACTGCGGTTTTGGGTTTGTTATTTATGGATGCCCACAAACTTATGATAAGTACAAATATTGTGGTGGTTTTAATTCCGCCGGCAGTAGATCCCGGAGAGCCTCCGATAAACATAAGTACAATTGTAAGCAGTTTTGATGCCGGTAAAAGCTGTGCCGTATCAATTGTATTAAATCCTGCGGTTCTTGCCGTTACGGAACTGAAGAATGAAGCCATTATTCTTTCTGCCACATTCATTCCCTGCATTGTATTGTTATACTCTACAATATAAAACAAAATTGTGCCGGAAACAAGTAAAAACGCTGTTGTTATGAGTACTACTTTTGTATGAAGATGATATTTTCTGAAATTCAGCTTATTTATTGTAATATCGTCCCATACCATAAAGCCTATACCGCCGATTATTACCAGTGCGGGAATTACAATGTTAACAACAGGATCTCCTGCATATGAGGTAAGGGATTCGTACGGTGAATTTATTCCGAAAAGGTCAAATCCTGCATTACAGAAAGCCGAAACGGAATGGAATACTCCGTAATATATCCCTCTCGGGACTCCAAAATCGAAAGAAAATCTTATTGAAAGAATAAGTGCACCCGCACCTTCTATAATAAGTGTTCCTTTAAGTATCTTCTTGGCAAGACGGATAACTCCGCCAATCTGCACTGTATTTACACTTTCCTGTAACAACCCTCTCATCTTAAGACCTATTCTCTGTCTTAAAATAAGTGAAAACATTACGCCGATTGTAATAAATCCCAGTCCTCCGATTTGAATCATACAAAGGATTACTAACTGACCGAACATACTCCACTGTGTAAATGTATCCGTAACAACAAGTCCCGTAACACAGGTGGCGCTGACTGATGTGAACAGACAGTCCAAGAACGGTGTTACCGTATGGTCCGATGACGCAATCGGAGTCATTAGAAGTAATGACCCTATTGTTATAATAAGCAAAAATCCAACAACCAGAAATCTGGTCTGTGAAAAATGCGATTTTTTTCTGAGCTGATTGTCCATTTAGCACTTGCTCCCATAAATACTTATATAATTAAAAACTCGTCAGGGTAAGCTTTGGATTATATCCCGCTTTTTCCATTGCTTCTATTATTTCTTTTTTATGCTCCATACCAAATGCTTCCAGTGTTATTTTAAGCTCAACTGCAGCATTTCGGTTAATACTTACAAACTGATTGTGTTCAAGTTTTATAACATTTCCTTTGGCTTTGGCAATAACCTGTGCAACCTTAAGCAGTTCTCCCGGTTTATCAGGAAGAAGAACCGACATGGAAAATACCCTTCCTCTTTCAATAAGACCATGCTGTACAACGGAAGACATTGTAATTACATCCATATTTCCTCCGCTTATGATGGAAACAACCTTTTTGTTGGTTACATCCAGATGTTTTAATGCAGCAATTGTAAGGAGTCCGGAATTCTCCGCAACAATTTTATGATTTTCCACAAGGTCAAGGAATGCAACAATAAGTTCATTATCTTCTACAGTTATTATTTTATCAATATTTTCTTTGATATATGGAAAAATTTTGGTTCCCGGAGTCTTTACGGCAGTACCGTCTGCAATTGTATTGACATTAGGTAGTGTCGTTACCTTTCCGTTTTCCAAAGATACCTGCATACAATTTGCCCCCGCAGGCTCAACTCCTATTACTTTAATCTTAGGATTAAGCATTTTGGCAAGCGTGGATACTCCTGTTGCAAGTCCGCCGCCACCGATTGGAACAAGTATGTAATCCACCGTAGGAAGTTCCTTGATGATTTCCATTGCAATACTTCCCTGACCTGTAGCCACATCAAGGTCATCAAAGGGATGAATGAAAGTATAGCCGTTCTCTTTTGCAAGTTTTAATGCATATTCACAGGCTTCATCATAAACATCTCCGTAGAGAACCACATCCGCACCATAATTCTTGGTTCTGTTAATCTTAATTATAGGTGTGGAAGTAGGCATTACAATTGTAGCCTTAACGCCATATATTTTGGCTGCATATGCCACACCCTGTGCATGATTTCCGGCAGATGCCGTAATAAGTCCTTTGCTTCTTTCTTCATCTGTAAGTGTGCTTATTTTGTAATAGGCACCTCTTACCTTATAAGCGCCTGTATACTGCATATTTTCAGGCTTAAAATATACTTTGTTACCGGTAAGATTACTAAAATACTCACTGTAAACAAGTCTGGTTTCCAAAGTTACTTCTTTTACGCGCTCAGAAGCTTCTTCAAATTTCTCTAAAGTCAGTTCGTTTTCCATGTTACTATCTCCTTAACAGTATTATTACGGAATGTTTATATGTCAAATAATGCATTTACAAATTCTTCGGAATTGAATTTCTGCAAATCGTCAATATGTTCACCGACACCGATATACTTAACCGGTACACCATATTCGGACTGGATTGCAACGGCTATTCCACCTTTTGCGGTACCGTCCATTTTGGTAAGAATTATGCCGGAAATATCTGTTATTTCTTTAAATTCTTTCAGCTGGGAAAGAGCATTCTGTCCTGTTGTACCGTCTAAAACTATAAGAGTTTCCCTATACGCATCAGGATACTCCCGTTCTATTATGCGGTCAATCTTTTTAAGCTCATCCATAAGGTTTTTCTTGTTGTGAAGGCGTCCTGCTGTATCACATATGAGAATATCTGCATTTCTTGCCTTGGTAGCCTGAATAGCATCAAAAATAACGGCTCCCGGGTCAGCTCCTTCATGTTGTGCAATAATATCGACGCCTGCCCTTACTGCCCACTCCTGTAACTGGTCTATTGCTGCAGCACGGAAAGTATCTGCCGCAGCAAGAATAACTTTTTTGCCGTCATTTTTCAGACCGGCTGCGATTTTTCCTATAGATGTGGTTTTGCCTACACCGTTAACACCTATTACAAGAAGAACTGATTTACGGTTTTCATATTCGTATGCGTTTTCTCCGATATCCATCTGTTCTTTAATTATTTTAATTAAAAGAGCTCTGCATTCTTCGGGTTCTTTTATTTTCTGTTCCTTAACCTGTTCCTTAAGGGCATCTATTATTTTCATTGTAGTATTTACGCCCAGATCTCCCATAATAAGGATTTCTTCAAGTTCCTCATAAAAATCATCATCAATATGGGAAAAACCGTGAAAAATGGAATTCAGTCCGGATACCACATTATCACGGGTCTTTGTAAGACCTGATACAAGTTTTTTGAAAAATCCTGCCATATATATTACTCCTTATAAATGATATTATAAGACATTTTTTGTCAAGTATGCTTATTTTTATCCGTTTCGTCAAGCTGCTTTTCGATTAAGTCGACAGAAACAAGGGTTGAAACACCTTTTTCCTGCATGGTGATTCCGTAAAGACGGTCTGCGGCTGCCATTGTTCCTCTTCTGTGGGTAATGACGATAAACTGTGTGTTTTTCGTCAGGTTATGCAGATATCTGGCATATCTGTCAACATTTGAATCATCAAGTGCAGCTTCAATTTCGTCCAAAAGACAGAATGGCGAAGGCTTAAGATTTTGTATTGCAAATAAAAGGCATATTGCCGTTAATGCTTTTTCACCGCCGGAAAGCTGCATCATGTTCTGAAGTTTCTTTCCCGGTGGCTGCGAAATAATTGATATATCCGCTTCCAGTATATCCGCTTCGGGATCAAGCTCTATTGTACCTTTTCCGCCGCCGAAGAGCTGTTTAAATACTTTATCGAATTCCACCTTAATCTGACCGAATTTCTCGGTAAATCTTTCGCGCATGCCTTTTTCAAGTTCGTCAATAACTGAAATAAGCTTATCTCGTGCAATAATAAGGTCATCATGCTGATTCTTTAAAAATTCATATCTTTCAGAAACATCTTTATAATCCTCAATTGCATTTACATTAACATCTCCGAGTTTGCGGATATCTCCCTTGAGTCTTGACACAGTTGCTTTAATCTCAGATTCGTCGGAAAGTTCATCATCCTTAAGCTCCATAGCCTGACTTAATGTGATTTCATATTCATTCCACATATAGTCAATACGGCTGTCTTTTAAGGACTCTAATTTCTCTGCTGTCTGTGAAAGACGGTACTGCTCCTTTTCAAGGGAAACAAGTTTCTGCTGACATTCTTCCCTTGAATCAAAAAATGACTTTATAGCCTGGGTAAGCAGTTCCTTCTCTGACTTTAACTGTGTAAGTTCTTCGGTATATTCTGTGATTTTATTACCTGCAATTTCGATTGTTTCGGTAATATCTTCGATAGCTTTATTTTTTTCTTCAACTTCTTTTGCTGAATTTTCCTTGCTGTCTGCAA
The DNA here is from genome assembly GCA_051880035.1 of Butyrivibrio sp. Taxonomy (GTDB): domain Bacteria; phylum Bacillota; class Clostridia; order Lachnospirales; family Lachnospiraceae; genus Eshraghiella. The sequence continues at coordinate 25,289 of JBJENE010000049.1, read as the reverse complement.
GCTCATCAATTCCGTCTTTGAGTCTGTCAATTTCACGAAGTACACGCTTTACGCTTTCTTCCGCAAAAGCTGCTTTCTGTGATATTTCGGAATATTCAATATGAACGGCTTCGGCAAGCTTTATTTTCCCGGTAAGAACTTCTTTAAGCTGCTCTGATTTAACACTGAGTTCTTCCGTGCGGGCTGTTGTGGTTTCGTTATAATTTTCAATTTCATCAAGTTCCCCACGGAGTTTTAAAAGACTATCATTTATTTCCTTAATCTGGCTGTCGATTTCGGAAGCTTCTCTCTTATGATCTGCATAAAGATTACGCATTTCATCCTGCTTTGCAGCCATCTGGTTGTATTGCAGCTCAACCGTATTCTTTACAAGAAGCTTCTGCTGGAGAATTTCCTGGTTTGAATTAAGTTCCTCAGAAACAATCCTTATCCGTTCCTCGTCCCGTTCAATCCCTTTGGTTATTGTTGTTATTGATACAAGTGTACGATTAATTATTTCTTCAAGGTCTTCAATTTCCCTTCTGCGGCCCAGAAGATTGCTTGTATTTTTGAACGCACCACCGGTCATTGAACCGCCCGGATTTAAAAGTTCTCCCTCCAGAGTGACTATTTTAAGGGAATATGAGTATTTCTTGTTAAGTTTCAGCGCATTATCAATATTATCCACAACCACACATCTGCCAAGCAGATATCCGGCAAGCTGTATGTATTCTTTATCCACGGTTACAAGGTCCGAACCATAACCGATAAATCCATGTTCTTTTTCAAGATTTTCTTTACCGGATCTTCTGTCTGAAATTGCAGATAAAGGAAGAAATGTTGCACGACCGAATTTGTTCTGCTTAAGATATGAAATCATCTTTTTGGCTGTATCTTCGGTATCAGTTACGATATTCTGAATTGTTCCGCCAAGTGCGGTTTCAATGGCAACTTCATATTTCTTTTCTGTTTTGATAATATCAGCAACAACACCAAGAACTCCCTTGTTGTGTTCCTTACACTCCATAACCTTTCTGATACTGTTGCCGTATCCGTCGTATCTTTCGGCAATGTTTTTAAGGGTCTCAAGTCTTGACTGACTGCGCATATTCTGGTCTTTTGCAGCAGTAAGCTTTTCACGAAGTTCGTTTCTTTCCGTGCGGCAGTTCTGCTTTTCCAGATTCAGACTGTCACAGAGTTTGTTTAATTCATCAATCTCATTATTAAGTTCATCGAGTTGTTTCTTTTGAGAATTAATTGAGGTGTCAAACTCTGATTCATCAGTCTTGAAACTGATTAATTTACTGTTGAGTTCCGCCTTTCTTATCCCTATCTGCTCCAGCATGGTCTCATAACGCTGGATATTTGTCCGGATAAGACCTTTCTGGTTAAGATTTTCAAAGATTTTGTTTTTGCCGGATTCAATTTCTTCTGTTATTGACCGGATTTCTTCGTTAAGAGAATCCACATTCAAGTCTGCTTCGCGCTGGCGTAAGTAAATTTCATCTATCTGCTCTCCGATGGCAAACTTTTCCTGCATTAATTTGTTTTTCTCTTCATTACGCTCTTCAATCTGTTCTTCAATGGAACGGAGTCTTTCCGAAAGATGTTCATCATTGGAATTAACCGATTTAATCTGTTCTTTTAAAATCTCAATCTGGCTCATTAAGCGGTTTTTGTCTATTTCAGCCTGACTGATAAGCGTATTAAGTTCTTCTATGCGCGTGGTTTTTTCTTCTATTTCGTTATTCTTTTCGTCATAAACCGTTTTGATTTTGATATATTCTTCGTTGGTATCTTTAATATCGTTATTTACGATATTAAGCTTATCTTCTGTCTCTTTAAGAGAGTTTTTGAGGGATTCTGCCTCAAGAAGAAAAAGATTCACTTCAAAACGCTTTAAGCTTTCCTTGAGTTTTAAATATTCTCTGGCTTTTTCCGACTGTTTTGCAAGTGGTCCCACCTGTTTTTCAAGTTCTGCAAGGATATCGTTAATACGAATCAGATTATTGCTTTCATTGTCAAGACTTTTCTGGGCCGCATTTTTTCTTCTTTTATATTTAACAATTCCTGCCGCCTCATCAAAAAGTTCGCGGCGTTCATCCGGCTTACCGCTCAGAATTTTATCAATCTGACCTTGTCCGATAATGGAATATCCTTCTTTACCTATACCTGTATCATAAAAAAGCTCATGAATATCTTTTAAGCGGCAGCTGTTGCCGTTAAGCAGATATTCGCTTTCTCCTGAACGGAATACCCTTCTTGTAACGGTCACTTCGTCAAAATCAATATCCAGTTTATGGTCGGAATTATCAATAGTTAAAGAAACGGATGCAAAACTGACAGGTTTTCTGGTTTCTGTACCGGCAAAAATGACATCCTGCATATTAGAGCCTCTAAGCTGCTTTGCACTTTGTTCTCCCAAAACCCATCTTACTGCATCTGCAATATTACTTTTTCCGCTGCCGTTAGGTCCTACAATACCGGTAATTCCGTTGTCGAACTCAAAAAGCAGTTTATTTGCAAAGGACTTGAAGCCCTGAACTTCTATTTTTTTTAAATACATATTAACCTTAATGCCTTTCTATTGTTTCATGCCGTCTGTCTGCATTTTAATAATTGCATTATACGCGGCCTGCTGTTCTGCAGCTTTTTTGGTCCGTCCGGTACCTTCACCGATAATTTTACCGTCAACGCTTACCTGTACGGTGAATTCTTTACAGTGGTCCGGACCGCTTTCACCCGTAAGGGTATATACCGGCCCTGTTCTAAACCCTGCCTGTATTCTCTCCTGCAGAATGGATTTTGAATCAGTAAAAAGTTTTTTACTGTCAATATCGTTTAAAATATGATTATGAACAAATTCTCTGGCACATTCAATGCCTCCATCCTTGTAAATGGCACCTAAAACGGCTTCCATAGCGTCACTCGTAATGGAGTCCCTGAATCTGCCACCGGTTATTTCCTCGCCTTTTCCAAGTAAAAGCATTTCACTTAAGCCTATTTCTCTTGCGCATGCGGCCAGAGTCGGTTCACATACAATGCTGGCCCTTAACTTGGTTAAATCACCTTCAGGCATGTCCCGGTATTTTTCATATAAATATTCACTTACCGTTATTTCAAGAACAGCATCACCCAGAAACTCAAGTCTTTCATTATTGTAGTGCTTGTCATGATATACTTCATTTCCGTATGAACTGTGGGTAAGTGCAAGTACTAAATACTTATCATCATTAAAACGATAGCCTATCCTTTTTTCAAATTCGTCTATGTTCTGTAATGACATAATATCTCCCGATTATAAAACAAAAAAATTTTTCTATTATATAAAAAAGCCCATCGCCGGGCTTTTTGGTATGCATTATCTGCCGGTTTGAATACACAAAACGGCAGATAACACAACAGCGAGCGAAAACACTCGATTAGACTCAGAACTATACAGGACTATAAATTATTCCTGAATTTCCGTATCAGATTTTAGTTGATGGCATTCTTGATCTGCTCAACGGCATCTGCTACAGTAACAATTGATTCTGCTGCTTCATTAGGGATTTCAATTTCAAAAGAATCTTCAATTCCCATGATAATCTGGAAAATATCAAGTGAATCTGCTCCCAAATCATCAACAAATGTTGTATCCATTGTAATTTCTTCAGGTTCAACATTTAAAACCTCTGCAATAATCTGCTGCAACTTTTCAAATTCCATGACAATTTCTTTCCTTTCATAAAACAATTAATTATTATTCATTGCTTCTCTAATTTTTCCAGGGATGTCTGTTTCAACAAACGAAATACACTGGAAAATAGAATTCTTAATTTCCTTGGCGTCTGACGAACCGTGGGATTTAACAACAAGTCCGTTAAGACCAATCATCGGAGCTCCGCCGTATTCACTGGCGTCGTATTTCTTTAAAACCTTCTTCATGGAAGACTTTACAAGTAAAGCTCCTATCTTGCCTTTAAATGAGGAAAGCATGCTTTCCTTAAGTTCGGCAACAAGAGTAAGTCCTACACCTTCAAACATTTTCAGGATACAGTTACCTACAAATGCGTCGCAAACAATTACATCCGCATGTCCTGAAGGAATATCTTTGGCTTCAACACTTCCGATAAAGTTAATGTCTTTACATTCTTTCAGTAAAGGCATTGTCTCCTTAACCAAAGCATTGCCCTTCTCTTCTTCTGCACCTACATTGACAAGTGCAACTCTGGGATTCTTGATACCCATAATGTTCTCCATGTAGATTGAGCCCATTCTTGCGAATTTAACAAGATGATCTGCTCTTGCATCCACATTGGCACCGCAGTCAACCAGAATAGCAGGTCCCTTAGCGGTAGGAAGTACAGGTGCTAAAGGTGGTCTGTCAATTCCTTTAATTCGGCCGATAATAAGCTGTCCGCCAACTAAAACTGCTCCGGTACTGCCGGCTGAAACAAACGCATCTGCTTCACCGTTCTTAACAAGATTAAGCGCAACAACCAAAGAAGAATCTTTCTTGCGCCTTATTGCAAGAACAGGCGGCTCTGCCGTCTCAATAATTTCTGTTGCATTTACAACGGTGATTTTGTCTTTGTCATAATTGTACTTGGACAATTCGGCATTCACAATATCTTCCGGGCCTACTAATTTAACACAGACTTCATCACTTTCGTTAACTGCCTGTACGGCACCTTTGATAATTTCAACCGGTGCATTATCTCCGCCCATTGCGTCTACTGCAACAACAATCGGTTTATCCATATTAAATTACCTCTTACCGGTATTCATTACACAATACCGGGTCATCTCTATTTGGTACGGATAATATTGCCAATCCGCGCCTAGAAACAATATACTAAATATCAAAATATAAATCAACTGTTTTTTTGTATAAAAAGCACAACACAACAGCCTTATTACGCAAAAAAGACCTTCCGGAACGCCGAAAAGTCTTTTCAGGATTACTCCTGTGTAAGGATTTCTTTCTTATTGTATGAGCCACAAGCTTTACATACTCTGTGAGACATCATAAGAGCACCGCATTTGCTGCACTTAACTAAGTTTGGTGCGCTCATCTTCCAGTTAGCTCTTCTCATATCTCTATGAGACTTAGATGACTTATTCTTTGGACAAATTGACATGGTATACACCTCCTTGATACGTCATATAAAAAGCAAAGCTTTCCTAAACTGACTTATTTACCAAAATTTTTAAAAATATCACTTATTACTGACATTCTCGGGTCCGGCACGAATGAATCGCAGCCGCAATCGCCTTTGTTAAGGTTCTTTCCGCATACGCGGCAGATACCTTTGCATTCCTCATTACAGAGCACCTTAGTGGGAAGATTCATAAGAATTTCCGAATAAAGCATCCCGTCAATATCAATTGTTTTGCCGTCGATATAAGAACGGTCATCCATATCCTCTGATGTATCCTCATCAAAATCAATGTCTTTTTCAAAAGAAAAAACAATATTCTGCGTTGTAGGTTCAAGGCACCTGTCACACGGCATTTCCAATGATATACTTACATCTCCGTTGATATGGACTTTATTTCTGCCTTTTAAAGAAACTTCTGCAATAAAAGGTTTTTTATCAACTACAGGATAACTGTAACCTTTTATTTCAAAAAAATTCATTTCAGGCTCAACCGTATACTGTCTGCACGCACCTGTATATTCTCCTTCATCAGTATCATGAATCCGGGTATTTAAAAGAAACAGTTCAGATAAATCTATTGTCATGTAAATCACCTTTCTTAACTGAACTCGTGTAAAAATACAGGGTGCCAAACAGCACACCTGTATCATTATACTAATGCGTTATTTGTTTGTCAAACATTTTTTCAAAAATAATATAAACTACAGAACAAGAGCTTCGGTCTCCCTCGCAATAGCCAGTTCTTCATTGGTAGGAACAACCATCACTTTAACTTTGGAATCGGCTGTTGAAATAATAACCTCTTCTCCTCTTATGCTGTTAGCTTCATGATCGATACTGACACCTATAAATTCAAGGTTTTCCATTATCTTTGCACGGACACGGTAATCGTTCTCACCCACACCGGCAGTGAAAACAATTATATCAACACCATTCATTGCCGCCGCATAAGAACCTATATATTTGGAAACACTGTAGCAGAATGTATCAATTGCCTCTTTGGCATATTTATTGCCTTCTTCCGTCGCAACCCAGAGATCCCTGAAATCACTTGAAAGGCGCTTAGACATTCCGTATACACCGGATTCCTTGTTAAGAACATTCATAATCTCATGTATATCAAGGTTTTCTTTCTTTGCAATAAACTCTATGACAGACGGGTCAATATCACCGCACCTTGTTCCCATGATAAGACCCTCAAGAGGTGTAAGGCCCATGGATGTATCAATACATTTTCCATATTTAACTGCGGATAAAGAAGCTCCGTTGCCAAGATGACACACGATGATTTTAAGGTCTTCGTATGGTCTTCCGTCAATTTCTGCTGCTCTTTTTGAAACAAAACTGTGGCTTGTACCATGGAAACCATATCGTCTTAATTTGTATTTCTCATAGTATTCATAAGGAAGGCCGTACATATATGCATGAGGCGGCATTGTCTGATGAAACGCAGTATCAAAAACCGCAACCATCGGGGTATCAGGCATAAGCTCTTCGCATGCATTAATACCAATAAGGTTAGCCGGGTTGTGTAAAGGCGCCAGATCATTACAATCCTCAATCGCTTTCTTAACTTCTTCATTAATAATTACAGAAGATGTAAAACGCTCGCCTCCGTGAACAACACGGTGTCCTACAGCTCCCACCTCGTTTAAAGATTTGATTACACCATTATTATCATTGGTAAGGGCTTCAAGCACATATCTTATCGCTTCCGTATGGGTAGGCATATCCTTGAATGCAGATTCTTTCTCACCGTTATAAGGCGTATATGTAAGTTTTCCGTCAATTCCGATTCGTTCACAGATTCCTTTGGCAAGAACATTTTCACTTTCGGAATCAATGAGCTGAAATTTCAGGGATGAACTGCCGCAGTTTAAAACTAATATATTCATGATTCATATTCCTCTTTGATAAAATTAATTATATTCCAAGCTGTGACTGAACTGCTGTCAGTGCAACTACTCCAACTATATCGGAAGGTGAGCATCCTCTTGAAAGGTCGTTAACCGGTCTGTTGATTCCCTGTGTAACCGGTCCGTATGCTTCCGCTTTTGCAAGACGCTGCACAAGCTTGTATCCGATATTTCCTGCATCCAGATCAGGGAAGATGATTACATTGGCATGACCTGCCACAGGACTGTCAGGAGCTTTCATAGCCGCAACTTCCGGAACGATTGCCGCATCAAACTGAAGCTCTCCGTCTATAAGTACATCAGGAGCCAGCTCTTTTGCAAGCTTAACCGCATTTGTAACTTTATCTATGTCAGGATGACGGGCACTTCCCATTGTTGAATGGGATAAAAATGCAACTTTAGGTTCCTCCTCCACAAGCTTTGCAAATGAATGTGCCGAATCAACCGCAATATGAGCCAGTCTTTCGGAATCAGGATTCTGTTCAAGCCCGCAGTCTCCAAATAAAAATGTTCCGTTACTTCCGTATGGACAGTCAGGTACAACCATTATAAAAAACGCAGATACAAGAGTGGCTTCCGGTCTTGCCTTGACAAGCTGTAAAGCCGGTCTTAATGTATTGGCTGTAGAATGACATGCTCCTGATACAACACCGTCTGCTTCATTCTCCCTGAGCATCATACATGCATAGTAAACATAATCAGTGGTAAGAAGCTCCTTTGCCTCTTCAGGTGTCATACCTTTCATTCTACGCAATTCAGTTAAATCCATTATGTACCGCTCCAATTTATCTGATGACAGCGGATCAATAATGGTAATTCCCGTAAGGTCAAGTCCCTTAGTGTTAGCCAGAACATCCTCAGGCTTGGCAATAACGGTTATATCAGCCAAATCTTCTTTAACGATAGTGCAGGCTGCTTCCCATATTCTTCTGTCCATTCCTTCGGGAAGGACAATCCGTTTCTTGTCTGCTCTTGCTTTTGCTTTGATTTTGTCAATAAATGCCATTTCAAAAATGACCCCTTTCTCTCGTTATTGGCCTGTCAAAAATTGTATGAATATTTCGTCACACATATGCTTATATTATAAACCGAATGCGTGTCGGATACAAGAAAAAATATTTATTTTAGATATATGATTTATTAAAATTATGATTTATAATACTAATAGTTTATATTTGTAAAAATAATTCGGAGAATAAAATGAAGACAGTCGGAATAATAGCTGAATATAATCCGTTCCATAACGGACATAAATATCATATAGACATGGCAAAAAAAGAATCAGGTGCAGACTGTGCGGTTGTTCTGATGAGCGGAAACTTCGTACAGCGCGGTGAGCCTTCGGTTGCAGACAAATATTTTCGTACGGAATGTGCCTTAAAAGGCGGCGCAGACCTTGTCATTGAACTTCCTGCTGCATATGCAACGGCAAGTGCTCCGGTTTTTGCCCATGGTGCAATCTCTTTATTTAACGGACTTAATAATATTGATTATCTTGCATTCGGAATTGAAGGGAATGATATAAATCCGTTAAAGAACATTGCAGAAATTTTATCTGATGAGCCTGATAATTACCGCATTCTTTTAAAAAAATATATTTCGGAAGGAATAGGAATTCCGGCTGCAAGACAAAAAGCTCTTTTTGAATATGCATCTTCATATGAAAAGAGTTTACTGCCTTATGTATCTTCTTTGATATCATCACCTAATAATATTCTGGGAATTGAATACTTAAAAGCTTTACATGCCACATGTTCAGATATTGTTCCGATCGGGATTAAAAGAGTCGGAAGCGGATATCATGATACGGAGATAAATGAAGGTTATCCAAGTGCTACTGCACTTCGAAAACTGCTTGAAAAAGGTAATTTTGATGAATTTATTAGTAATTGTGATGAAAGTTTGCACGATATGTATCTTAAAGAATACGGCAAGAAGTTTCCTGTTATGCCTGATGATATATCTTTAATGTTACAATACGCTTTAAATACAAATAAAGACATACTTACAGAATACTCCGATTGGAATAAAAGCATGGCTGATAAAATCATCAGGATATTATCCCGGAATGAAATATTAAGTTATTCTGATATTGCGGAACAAATGAAAAGCCGGGAACTGACATATACAAGAATACAAAGAGCTTTAATTCATATTATTTTAGATATAAAAACATCTTTTATGAATAATCTTTTTGACAGCAATTATCCTTCTTATGCAAAGATTCTGGGATTTAACGGCATGGGCAGGATTTTTCTCAACAATTGCAGAAAATCATCCGAAATTCCTGTTATCGTCAATACAGCAGATGCATTTAAGATACTTTCCCAAAAACAATATGCCCTTTTCAGAAAAGATCTGGACGCATCTGCTGTTTACAGACTTATTATTAATTCAAAATACGGTTCAACTATCAATGATGATTACAGAAGTAAACCTGTAATCCTTGAATAAATGCTTTAATTTTTGAAACTGTGGATTGGTGCCGGGATTCTTCCTTTTCTGTTGACAAATGCAGAGCAGTCGAAAGTGTTTACAGGCATTACCGGAGCATATCCCAAAAGGCCTCCGAATTCCACCATATCTCCTGCTTTTTTGCCAATTGCAGGAATAATTCTTACAGCTGTTGTTTTCTGATTAACCATACCGATTGCTGCCTCGTCGGCAATGATGCCGGAAATGGTTTCTGCCGTAGTATCTCCCGGAATTGCAATCATATCCAATCCTACCGAGCATACACAAGTCATTGCTTCAAGCTTTTCAATTGTAAGAGATCCTTCTTTAACTGCATCAATCATTCCCTGATCTTCACTGACAGGAATAAATGCTCCGCTTAATCCTCCTACATATGAAGATGCCATAACACCGCCCTTTTTTACCTGGTCGTTAAGAAGCGCAAGTGCTGCGGTTGTTCCCGGTGCTCCGGCCCGCTCAAGTCCAATCTCTTCAAGGATTTCGGCAACCGAATCTCCTACCGCCGGTGTTGGAGCAAGAGACAAATCTATAATTCCAAAAGGAATGTTAAGTCTCTTGGAGGCTTCCTGAGCCACCAATTGTCCCACTCTGGTTATTTTGAAGGCAGTCTTTTTGATTGTTTCGCAAAGCTCCTCAAAATCAGCATTCTTAAGGTTATGTAATGCATATTTAACTACTCCGGGACCGCTGACTCCCACATTGATTATTGCGTCTGCTTCGGAAACTCCATGAAACGCTCCTGCCATGAAAGGATTATCATCAGGTGCATTGCAAAGAGCCACAAACTTGGCACATCCTAAAGAATCATTGTCTTTGGTAAGGTTTGCGGTTTCTTTAATTATATCTCCCAGAAGACGCACCGCATCCATGTTAATTCCGGTTTTGGTGGATCCTACATTAACGGAGCTGCAAATAAGCTCTGTTGTGGCAAGGGCCTTTGGAATAGAGCGGATAAGAAGTTCGTCGCTTCTTGTCATTCCTTTGCTTACTATGGCTGAATAACCACCGATAAAATTCACTCCCACTTCGTGGGCCGCTTTATCAAGGGTTTTGGCAATTTCTACATAATCATCCGGTGTTTTGCAGGCATTCTGTCCCACCAGGGAAATCGGTGTGATTGAAATTCTTTTATTTACAATCGGAATTCCGAACTCTTTTTCTATATCCTGACCTGTTTTAACAAGGTCTTTAGCCAGTGAAGTGATCTTATTGTATATGTTCTCTTTGACTTTTTCCAAATCGTCCGAAGCGCAGTCCAAAAGATTAATACCCAATGTGATTGTACGCACATCAAGGTTTTCTTTTTCTATCATTTCATTGGTTTCATTAACTTCGTATATGTTAATCATTATTCCGGTATCCTTTCAACTTAGATTCTGTGCATTTTATCAAAAATTTCTTCTCTCTGGCATTTGATTACGACACCGATTTGTGAGCCTATTTCATCCAAATCCGAAATCACTTCTGCAAGGGATTTTTCTGAATTGTTGGCATCAACAATCATCATCATATTAAAATATTCCTGTACTATGGTCTGTGAAATATCCAGAATATTAATATGAGATTCGGCCAGGTATGTGCAGACCTTCGCGATAATTCCTACAGTATCTTTACCTACTACCGTAATAATAACTTTGTTCATTGTAATTAATCTCCTTTTTCACTGCCGTCCGGAAAACGGCATATATTAATGTAATTTTAAAATTATATTGTAACTATATCGGAAGGCGCATCCCTGCCGGCTACTTTTATGTCAAAATCTTCCGCCTTGTATTCGTTATCTCCAAGGTTTATTTCCATTCGGACCGTTTCATATGCAAGGTCCGGAAAATTATTTTCCTTGCTTAGATGCCCTAGAAAAATATGCTCGATTCCGTCATTTAAAACCGAACCTAAAAGTCTTCCGCAGTCTTCGTTGGAAAGATGCCCTTTATTTCCCATAATACGCTGTTTCAACATATAAGGATACGGCCCCGTTAAAAGCATATTTTTATCATGGTTGGATTCTATTAGCATTGTATTAAGCCCTGAAAACGCTTCCACAATACTGTCTGAATATTCGCCCAAATCCGTGCATATGCCGGCTCTTTTATTTCCGGATTCAAATGTATATGCTATCGGATCTATGGCATCATGGGAAACCGATACGGTTTTAATTTCAAGATCTTTGATTTTAAAAGCTTGTCCGGCTTCTATCGGATGATAAATTCCCTCCGGCATATTTCCGAGATTTTTGTTACCGGAAATATATTTCAGAACACCTTTTGTCCCGTATATCGGTGTGACAGAATGTCTTTCCAACACACCCAGTCCTCTTATGTGGTCATCATGCTCATGTGTTATCAGAATTGCATCGATATCCGACATGCTCAAATCAAGTCTTTTAAGACCCTCAAGAACTCTTTTTTTACTTATTCCGTCATCTATAAGAATATGGGTTTGGTCTGTCCCTATGTAAATACAGTTGCCGCTGCTTCCGCTGGCAATGCTCATCATTCTCATGATAATTCTCCGTCTTTAATATCTATTGTAAGCCTGTCACGACCATGCTGCTTTGAATAATACATTGCTTTATCTGCTCTGTCAATAATTCCGGATATATCTTTTGTAATGTCCGGATATGAAGAAAGTCCGATGCTTATCGTTACAGATACATTTATATTGTCACCTGAAATTCCGGTGTTTTTAACATGATTTCTGAGTTTTTCCATAATTTCGGAGGATTCGTCAATATTTTTATTTTTTAAAATAACCACAAACTCTTCTCCTCCGTATCTGAATGCCATGCCGTCATTGGATGTTGCAAATTCGCGGATAATTGATGCAACCGTCTTAATTGCATGATCTCCGAAAAGATGCCCGAAACGGTCATTGATGCTCTTGAAATGGTCAATGTCTATCATGGCAACAGAGAAATCGGAAACATTTTTATTGTTAATAAATTCACGATTAAAATACAGGTTCAGATATCTTCTGTTATATAATCCGCTAAGACCATCCCGGATGGACATTTCCTGAACTTTATCGTACAGATAAATATTCTGTATGGCTACTTCCATCTGGGCAAAAATATTCTCACAAAGCTTATCTTTTGATTCAAATGTATTTATTTTACGGCTTAAAAGAATATACACTCCCGAAATATGTTCATTTCTTCCGCTGAAAGCTTTGGCCACAACAGAATGGACGCCTGCGTTTTCAAAGAAAGGGAATTCATCATATGATATATTGTTCTGAATAAAACAGCTTTCCAGGTGTTTATGTTCAAAAATAAATGCCTCACTAAGGAAAAATCCGTAGAAATCATCCAGTTCCGTTTCGGTAAAAATGCTTTCAATTCCGTTGGAATCAATATTCTTTGTCTCTTTATCAATATAAATCATTCCGGCGTAACACAAATCAAAATTATCGCAGAAAATCTTTCCGGATTCCCGGTTCAGTTCATCGGCATCCATGGATGATATTAATACTTTTAACAGGCTGTTCTGAAGTTTGGCATCTTCATTGGCGGTATTAATCTTTCTGTTGGCTTCTTCCAACTCGTATTTCTTAACTCCCAGCTGCTCGTTCAATAACACCAGGTTTTTCTGGTTGTCATCTATTCTTTCATAGTTATCCTTAGCCCTGTCAATAAGGCGGTCTTTTGCAAAAATAATTTGTTCTGTTTTACCCTGGATATAGCCGATAATTGAAAACAATGTCATCAGTATGAAAAACAAAAAAATGGATAAAAGCATATAACTCATTACATACACGGAAATATTTTCATATTTTTGGATCAGACCTATAAATATTTCGGTAATGAACGGAGACGCTCCGAGAAAAGATGATATCATCTTGTAAAAAATTATTGTAAAATCACACGCATATGCAAATTCAATAATAAACATGGCATAAATGAGTATTATTATTATATCCGTAATGCCTCCGGCGCCTTCGGCGCCTATATTGCTTATACACAGACCCGAAATAACAATTTCTGCTGCACGAATTATCAAAAGCATTACATATGAATGAAAAAATGACATATAGGATATCAGAACATCCGCCAGCAATACTGCCGTAATAACTGCACAAGGTACATAATTAAGGCCTCTTATACGATTGTTCATTATCAGATTAATACTGATAAAAATAAGAATGCCTATAAAAATTACCAGATGCTGTCTGGAAAATTTCTTTTGTATTTCCAATATCTGTTCTTTATTCTGCATAGTTTCAATCCTTTTATCAATTCCAGTACAAATCTACTCCTGCATTCGGAGGAAGAATATCCGTAAATTCAGCCTTTACTCCGTTGATTCGGGTAACAAGTTCGTTTCCGCCCATCTTAGTCATGTCAAACGGATAGAAATCAAAAACATCAACGAATTTGTATTCTTTTTTGTTCTTTAGTATAACTTTGGTGCCGTTAACCGTAATAGGAAAATCCATACTGTCACTGTCATTCTTATGTACAGGATCAGTTATCTTTACGGGTTCTTCTTCATTAACAGGCTCTGTTGACCCGTGTGTATCTTCAGGCACACTGTTAATAACATATTTAACTGAAAAATTCTCATATACAAGCGTATTAATATCAGCCGCTTCATTGTTAACCATAATATCCGCTTCATCAGGATTTATATCCATAAATTCAAACAGCTGACCTACTGTATAATAATTTTCCATGACAATGTCATCATTATTTCTGATTATATAGTTTTCGCTTTCAAGAACTCCGTTAACATATGCAAATTTAGGGCATGTAATACGAATGTCATTAACATAAAATGAAATTGTTGATTTGTATTCCGGAAGCTCTTCAATTCTTAGTTCCACAGAATTTCCTATCGTGGACTCCGTTATATCTATGTAGTCATTTTTTTCGACAGGAGTATTCATGCTGGCTTCTTTGCCGTTTTTAAGGATTACGGCAGGTTCTCCCATTGTTCCCCTTATCATACGGGCTGTTCCGTTAAGAGTATAAGAAACCGGTTCTCCTCTTCTCGGAAAAAGCTTATCGTTAGGATAATCAGCCTGCATAATTGCATCCACGACAGTTAGTCTGCTGTTATCGTAAAGCTTAATCCTGTCTCCGTTAACAGTCACATATATAAAATTATTCTTCTGGTTGTAATAATTGATACATATTCCTATAGGAGTTACAAACAGGGAATCCTTTTTCACATTGGTTACTGCAAATTCCACGCCGCCAAGCACTTCCTTACCTCTTAATGCAACTCTCTCTTCCGGAAGCGACAGGCTTTTGGCAAGAAGTGAGGAAAATCCCGGAATCTTGCCTCCGCCTCCTACAATAAATACGGCGCTTACAGCCTTTCCTCCGTTAAGTTCGATTATTTTGCCGGCCACATCCTCGGCAAGTCTGCCGGCAACAGGTGTAGTAACCGTCTTGATTTCTTCCGGTGATACACTGTGTTTCATACCCATTATATCTTTAAAACTGACATTTTTCCTGCCGCCTGCCGCAAGTTTCAGCTTCTCGGCACAGGTAAAATCTACCAGGTAATGTTTGGCAATTATTTCGGATATTTCATCTCCGGCACTCGGAATCATTCCGTAAGCCACTACGCTTCCGTCCCTTGTAATACAAATATCGGAGGTTCCTGCGCCCACATCCACAAGTGCGATATTTAACAATCTGTATTGTTCGGGAATGGCTACATTCATTGCCGCTATCGGCTCCAATGTAAGATTGGCAACCTCAAGCCCTGCTTTCTCAACTGATGCGTATAAACCATCAACCACTTCTTCGGGCAGAAATGTGGCAAGAAGTTCAACCGCTATTCTGGATCCTTTATGACCTTCAAGATTGCCGATTTCATAATCATTAAGAAAATATTTAACCGGAGTATATCCTACACAGTAGAAATTAATATTACCTTCCTGCTCATTAATCTGACGGTGGGCAAGTTCAACCCCTGAAAAATCCAGATTATATATATCTTCATCAGTAATTTTATGATCATCCTCAAAAGTTACCTGTGATTTAACGGTTATTGTTCTAAGTACTCTTCCGGCAGCTGCAATACATACCTGCTTTAACGGTCTGCCGATTTTGGCTTCAAGATTTTTCCTGACAATTACGATTTCTTCAGCAACCTTAGCGATATCGTGCACCTGTCCGTCCAACATAGCTCTGGTGTCATGTTCTTTTATATCCATTGCAATAACATGAAACCCGTAATTATCCATATATCCTACGGTTCCAACAATGCTTCTTGTTCCAATATCAAGTCCGAAAACGAACTGTTCCGGACATTTAACAATATCTGTCATGAAAATCCTCCGTAAAAATTCCTACCCGATAGGCATTCGCCGCTCGCGATGAATATGCTTCGCATACTTCTTTTTATTATATCATATGGCACTATATTCTTCCAGCTTATTTTGTAGAATATGTCTTGTATATTCAACGCCTTTACTGTTATCAATAATGAAACCGCAGTGGCTTTTATACATGTCATCACTCATCTGGGCGGCAAAAATACTTTTCACCTTATCTTCTGAATATCCTCTGTTATCAACAAGCCTTTTCATCCGTTCGTTTTCATCGGCATATACATACCAGATTTCATCACATATTTTATCGTAATTATTTTCGATAAGAAGTGCGGCTTCAATAAACACAAAGTCCAAACCAACTGTATTTCTGTATTTTTCAATCAATTCAAATATATGTCTGTTTACAGCCGGATGAACTATGGAAGACCATTCTTTCCGAAGGGCTTCATTCCGATACATTTTATCAGCCATAAAAGGCGTATTAAGGCTGTTATCCTCTTTGTAGGCATTTTCTCCGAAAAGCCTTACAGCGTCCTTTGTTATGGGACCGCCTTTTTTCATAAGTTCCTTTGCCACATCATCTGCCATAATTATTTCGCAGTTGCAAAGGGATTTTAAAATATTAAGAACAGTTGATTTACCTGATCCGACACCACCGGTAATACCTATTATTTTCATTTATTTTGCCTCGTACCAATCATTACCTTCATGTATATCAACTTCAAGCGGAACAAGAAGGGATGCCGCATTCTTCATTTCCTCAGAAAGAATTGTTTTAATTCTGTCAGATTCATCCGGTGCGGTTTCGATAAGAAGTTCATCGTGTATCTGCAGAATCAGCTTTGATTTAAGCCCTTCTTTTTTAAGTCTTTTATATACATTAATCATGGCTATTTTAATGATGTCTGCCGCAGTCCCCTGTAAAGGTGAATTCATTGCAATTCTTTCTCCAAACTGCCGCTGCATAAAATTGCTTGCCGCAAGTTCGGGTACAGGCCGTCTTCTGCCGTAAAGTGTTTTGGCATATCCGTTTTCGGTTGCATCCTTAACAAGCCTGTCAAGATAATTCTTAATTGACGGATATGTTTTAAAATACTCATCAATATATTCTTTGGCTTCTTTTTTGGAAATACTTAAATCCCTGCTGAGTCCGAAAGAACTTATTCCATACACAATCCCGAAATTAACGGCTTTGGCATTGCTTCTCTGGGTATTGGTAACCTGGGAAAGAGGGACCTTAAATACTTTGGAAGCCGTGATTTTGTGAATATCGCTGTCTTCCCTGTACGCATTAATTAGTGTCTCATCAGCCGACATATGTGCAAGGAGACGAAGCTCAATCTGTGAATAATCCGCATCAACAAATGTATATCCGTCTTCCGGTATAAATACTTTACGGATTTTTCTGCCAAGTTCTATTCTAATAGGGATATTCTGTAAGTTAGGCTCGGTGCTGCTAAGCCTTCCCGTTGCGGTAATCGTCTGGTTAAATGTACCATGGATTCTTCCGTCTTCCCTTATATAATCTGCCAATCCGTCCGCATAGGTGGATTTAAGCTTTGTCAGTGTACGGTATTCAAGAATATGCCCTACAACAGGATAATCTTCCGAAAGTTTTTCAAGGACTTCAGCTGAAGTGGAATATCCTGTTTTGGTCTTTTTGCCGCTTGGAAGTTTCATCTGCTCAAAAAGAATCTCGCCTAACTGTTTTGGTGAATTAATGTTAAATTCCTGTCCCGCTTCATCGTATATTGTATGTTGAAGTTCGTTAATTTTAACCGCAAGTTCGTCACCGTATTTCTTAAGCGAATCCTTATTGACACGGATTCCTTCTTTTTCCATGCTTCTTAAAACATAGATTAAAGGAAGTTCTATGTTGTCATAGACGCTATCCATTCCGTACTCCGTAAGTTTGTGACGAAGCGGGTCATAAGCTTTACATGCAGTGTATGCAATAAGGCAGTATATCTGCATAAGCTTTTCCGGTTCTTCATCAAACAGTTCTTTAACCGTCTTTTTTCCAAAAACAGATTGTCCGGACGGCATGGACATTCCCAGGTATTCTCCCGCTATCTCTTCATATCCGTAGTTTCCGCTCAATGGATTAATAAGATATGACATAACCTCCAAATCGTCAATATTATCACTTATTTCCCGGTTAATAAAATCTAACTGTGGTTTAAGACCTATTGTATATAAATGTGCGGCATTATTGATTGCCCTTAATCTGTCGGAAAGATATTCTTTTGTAATAAAACCACCGCAGAGTATAAAATAATTATCGGAATCGTTCAGTGAGACCGCAGCTCCGTAAAGGTTTCCGTCTTCTATTGCAAGAGCAATTCCGGCTTTTCCGGCTTTCTCACATTTTGAAACTATATCCTCCACCTCAGTATATCCGGTAATCATTGTAAAACTTTGGCTGATATCCGGATTATCCACAGAGATGTCACTTTCATCAAATTTTTTCAACAAAGACTTTAATTCCAGCTTCTTAAAAAGTTCATAAGCATCTTTGGTAAAAAGTGTATCGATTTTAGCTTCTTTAATATCAAATTCCACAGGAGCATTAATTTCAATCGTAGCAAGTTTTTTACTCATAACAGCCATGTCATAATGCTCTTTTAAGTTGTTTCTGGCCTTTGGCGGTGTAATATTATCAATATCTTCATATGCAGCTTCTATTGATTTATATTTGGATATTATGGCAGTTGCCGTTTTTTCACCGATACCCGGGACTCCCGGAATATTGTCGGAGGGATCTCCCATTAATGCTTTAACATCAATATATTCAATCGGAAGCACACCTTTATTTGCAAGGACATCCGAAGGAAAATAATTTTCGATTTCAGTTTTACCCTTAGTAGTCTTTGGCATACGGATTTTAATCCTGGTATCAGCAAGCTGTAAAAGGTCCTTATCTCCTGACAAAACAGAAACATCCATTCCTTCATTCTGGCTTCTTTTGGCCAGCGTTCCAAGAATATCGTCCGCTTCATATCCTTCCATTGTGATTACAGGTATTCCCATTGCTTTAAGAACATCTTTCATAACGGGAACCTGCTCCCTTAATTCCGAAGGCATGGGTTTTCTTGTTCCTTTATATCCGTCAAACATTTTATGTCTGAATGTAGGAGCTTTCAGGTCAAAAGCAACTGCAATATAATCTGCATTTTCCTCTTCCAGTGCCTTAAGCATAATATTAATAAATCCGTATATGGCATTGGTATGAAGTCCTTCATGATTTGTAAGCAGAGGAACTCCGTAATATGCCCTGTTAAGAATACTGTGTCCGTCTATTAAAAGTAATTTTGCCATTTTGCACCCCGCTATATGAGAATTTTAAAGAAAAAATATATAAAAGAACCTATTACTGCGGTATACGCGGATACCTGTACAAACATATAGATTGAATGAAGATATTCGAATCTCTTATATCTGGTCTTCATATTGTCTATATTTCTCTCCAATTGTCCGATAAAATCCATTGACTCCTTGGAATCATCATCCCCGAGACCGTATCTTAAAATATAATGTATCTCCAGTTCGTCATAGCAGTCCTTGCAGTTTTCCACATGATCTATTACTTCTTTAAGTTCTTCATCCTGCACACGGTTTGACAGTATTTTAGGTATTAATTTCTGAAATTCCCTGCACTTCATAACCTGTTCCTCCATACAAACTGCTAGTTAATAGCATACCATATATTCGGCAAAAATAACAGTACAATTCAATACCATATGACATAAAAAGCAAAAATCGGAGCAAAATAACTTTGCTCCGATAAAGTGCGGATGGCGGGACTTGAACCCGCACGATGTTGCCACCGGCAGATTTTGAGTCTGCTGCGTCTGCCATTCCGCCACATCCGCGCACCATGTAATATTATCATACTTATATTTCAAAATCAAGCAAAAAAATCAGCAAATATTTAGTTAATAAATATCTGCTGATCCACATTTACTGTATTCTGTTGTGGTATAAATCTGCAGGTCAATAATATTTCTTTGTTCCCCACAGATTATGCTTCTTCAAATCCAGGTATTCATTATATGCTTTCTCCAGAATCTGCCGTTCGTTGGCAAACTTCAACAAATGGTAAGCTTCATGATATTTATAAAAACCCGAATCCTCAAAAAATTCTTCTTTCTGAGGTTTGCTATAGTAGCTGTCTGCCATCATAAGATACCAATGTACTTCTTTATCAACTATATCATTAGGCACATTAAATGTATATCTGCTCTTACCTATATACTTGATAATCTCTGCATTGGCACCTGACTCCTCTTTTACCTCCCTGAGTGCCGTTTCCTTATATTCCTCTCCCGGCTCAACAGTTCCTTTTGGCAGTACCCATCCTTCATACTTATTCTTAAAATTCTTATAAAGCAGAAGTATTTTTCCTCGAAAAATTACCACACCCCCACAGCTTGTTGCTTCTATCATTGCAAAGCCTCCTGTCCGGTGTGTCATATTGACTGATTCAAGTATACAACTATTCACGATATATAGCAATGTAAAAATTATACCATATATACCGGAACTTTTATCTTGAATAATAATAGTCGTATATTTTCTTTGCAACCTCGGCTCCCGATATACTTCTGTCTTCATCTCCCTCAACTACTACCGCAACCACGATTTCAGGATTTTCTACCGGAGAATAGCTTACATATAATGAATGTTCATATCCCTTTGTACCAAACTGGGCAGTTCCCGACTTGCCTGCCACTTTATATGCGCTTTCACCATAAAGCCAGCCAAAGCTTACATTTGTAACGGCTTCCATATCACTTTTAAGTATTGCCGCCTCATCCTGTGTCATAAGTGTTCCGTATTCGGAAGTGGAGAACGATTTAACGACCTCATTCTCACAGCTTTCAACAGAAGTAATAATATATGGATTCATAAGGACTCCGTCATTGGCGATTGCACTTCCGATCATTGCCAGATGCATAGGTGAAATAAGAGTACGGCCCTGTCCGAATGCGGTCTGGGCAATGTCCCATTTTCCGGCATCTTCTTCCAGATCAAACCTGCTTTTATTGTATTCCATAGGAATCGGAAGTTCCTTATTAAACAACAACTGTTCTGCAGTTTCGGAATATTTTTTTATATCAAGGGACAGTCCCATATTAATAAAGGATGCATTACAGGAATTTGCAAAGGACATTACCGTATCCTGCATTCCGTGTGCTGTCTGATGGGAACAGCTTATACTTGTTGTATCCGAAATTTCATAAGAACCGTTGCATTCGTAAGCATAATTTTCAAAGGTGTCGGGATTCTCCCGGATATATTCAAGAAGCGTAACAATCTTAAAAGTGGAACCCGGCGGATACATTCCCTGGGTAGCACGATTTAAAAGAACGGAGCTGGTTTCGTCGGATACAATCGAATTCCATTCCTCTTCAAGCGTATTTGGATTAAAATCCGGTTTCGAAATCATTGTAAGAATTGCTCCCGTAGAAGGTTCCAAAATAACAACGGCACCGTCATTATCTCCAAGGGCATCATAGGCAGCCTGGGAAAGTCCGCTGTCCAAGGTGGTTATAATATTGTCACCCTGTTTCTTTTTACCCTGTAAATCATTAATAAGCTGCACCCAGATGTTCTGGTGGGAACCAAGCATATAATACCAGTTATTGCTTTCAATACCGTAACCGCCGTTGTTAAGATATCCTGCCACATGGGCAAAAAGATTATTGTACGGGTAATATCTTTTTTCATTACCCTCCGAATCTGTTATTGTTGTTGCAATTATATTTCCGTCTGCAGATAAAATATTTCCACGGATGACTTTTTCTGCCATCACATCCTGTCTCTTGTTGTAGGTGTTGTTTACGATATTCTCTGCCTCAACCACATTGAAATATACAATATATCCTATAAGACCCAGAAATACAGCAAGAAAAAGATATGTGGTAATAAGAATATTACGATTTACCGGACTTTTTCTTCTGTTTTTTCTGACTTCCTGATTTACTGTCTGATTTTCGGTTTCCGGATTCTTTTTCTCTGACTTCTTCAGTGATGATTTTTTCATCTTCCTCATTCTCCTTTACAAGAACAAATGCTGCCTGAACCATTGAAAACATAATAAGTGAGCATAATATTGAACTTCCTCCGTAACTGACAAACGGCAGTGTAACTCCCGTTAACGGAATAAACTTGGTTACACCTCCTATTGTTAAGAAACACTGGAAAATATACATTGTTGCAAAGCCTACTATGATAAGCTTATAAAACAGATCTTTGCATCTTGTTGCGGTTTTCATCATCGTCATAAAACAGCTGAAACATACAAGTATTACACAAATCGAAAAAATAATTCCGAATTCTTCGGCAATTGCCGAAAAGACAAAATCCTTAACAACTACAGGTATTTTGGTTGGAAGGCCCTGATACAGACCGGCTCCGAACCAGCCGCCTGTTCCTATGGCAAATAAAGATTGTGTTATCTGATACCCTTTTCCGTCAATTACAGACCATGGATCTTTCCATGCCGTTATTCTTACGCGGACATGTGAAAAGAATTTATACGCCAGTACGGAAGCTGCACTTCCGCATAAAAGGCCGGCCAAAAGATATCTTATTTTACCGCTTCCAACAAACAACATCACAATATATACAATGAAGAATATCAATGCTGTTCCCAAATCGGTGGAAGCCACCAGAATAAGCACATGTATGGCAGCTAAAACCGCCGAAAGAATAATATGTTTAAATTCCCTTGCTTTGGACAGAACAGCCGCTACAAAAAGTACATATATGAGTTTAACGAACTCGGAGGGCTGGAAGGTAAATCCGCCTATTTCAACGGAAATATTGGCTCCCCATGTGGTCATTCCAAGTACCAGTGTTATTCCGAGAAAAATAATTCCAAGAATTGCAAAACCATATCTAAATCCGTATATGATTTTTCTTTTTCTCATAATCCTTGGCACAATGAAAGAAATTCCCGTACCTGCCATCACAATAAGAAACTGCTTCATTGCATTCTGCGGGGCAAGCCGTTCCACCATGATAAATCCCAATGCCATAAGCATTGCCATATTATTAACAATAAGCCTTGAGCAGTCCGGATATATCACATAATACAACATAATAAAAATCAGCAGATAAATAAATTCCAGGATAAAAAACACCAGGGAATAAACAGACGGGTTATAATATAAGATAATTATTCCGCAGACCGTAAAAATAAGCATGGTTAATACATTCTGTGTTATATATTTACGATGCAGGGATTTTTCTTTCCTTGTACCGTTAATGGAAAAACACAGAAGTGTATAAATCATCATCATAAAAGCCAATATATATTTGGATAGATTAATGAGTATTGTGCTCATGTTTTATTCTACTCCTCTGGAAAAATGTCCTCTTGTATAATTTGCCGGAGTTAAGTTTTCCGAATCGGTGCCGGAAACCGCCGATTTAATATATTTTTCTACAATATCACAGTTTTCATCCGTAAAGCGTAATGAAATTCCCGTGAAGTTCATTTTATCCCATTCTTCTCTTCTGTCAAGCAGATACAAAGGAACGCTGTTGTAGATAACATTATAACAGAATCTGCAGCATGACATATACATAAGCGATGCATTCTTGCGGTCCTTTATATGTGAGAACACAGTTTCCGTTTTATGGCATCCTTTTGTCGTTTTTGTAATGCAGTTGGCAGTAACCATTAATGGTATTTTTCCATATACAGGCAATTCGCAACAAGGAACATTAAGATGTACCAGTTCTTTTTTGTTCAATTCCACAGGCGCCGTTATTCCGTCAAATCCATATTCTAAAAGAAGTGATCCCGACACATCATTGAAAGCGTAAATTGAATAATCGGCTATAAAACTGCCGTTGATGCCTGCTTTTTTCAGGAAAACATATTCTGCAATATTCCTTATGAGAAATCCGTCAAAATCGATTTGGGTAATTTCTTTTGTATGTTTTGTAATAAAACTACTGTAATCTTCAAGAAAAATTCTTGGAAGCGCAAGAAAACATTCTGAATTATTATCCCGGCAAAATTTTCTCAGTTCAAAAAGTTCCTCATAAGACATAATTTCACAGCCGGCATATATCCGGTCCGCTCCTGCCCTGACGGCAGATATTCCCTGATTAAGGCTCAGCACCTCAGCGGATACCATTAAAGCTTTATTACTTTTAACGGATTTAATATTTCCGTCTGTATCAAAATCTTTTGCGTTATGTCTTCTGTATTCTGATTGGATTACATCGGTAAGTGCATTAAGTCCCGCTCTTCTAAGCTCATTAAGTGACTTGTTGGGTATAAATATGTCATCATCCATATTTATATTAAATTTTGCCGGTTCGTAAAAAGTATTTCCCATTTTGGAAAGCTGTTTTATTATATCTTCCCGGCTCATCGGATGATTCATTGCCTGCATTACGGTATCATGATGTACTGTTACCGTATGTCCTTCATTATCATCAAGTGCCAGTGTAGCAGAATTATTTTTCAAAAGTGTTACGGTACAATTAATTCTTTTTTTCATTGTTGTGTCTACGAATCTGTTTTTAAGATCCTCTAAAAGCAGGGCTCTTTCAGTCTGGGATTTATCTGATTTCTCTGCATCTGCAATCATTTCCCGGCCATTGTGCATAACATAATATCCCTTTGTATGTCCTCCTCTGTCAAACAGCATCAGTATCTGTTCCAAATCTTTGTGGTCGGTATAATATCCTTCTTTACCTTTATCATAATATAAATCTGTATATTTTCTGTAAAGTGAGGTTATCCCTGCGGCATATTCCGGAGATTTCATTCTGCCTTCAATCTTAAATGAATTTACCCCTGCTTCTATGATGGACGGAATTATCTCCAGTGTACATAAGTCCTTAAGACTCAGATAAGGATATTCTTTTCCTTCATATTCGTATGGAAGGCGGCATGGCTGGGCACATCTCCCGCGATTCCCGCTTCTTCCGCCTATAAAACTGCTCATCAGGCATTGTCCTGAGTAACAGTAACAAAGTGCTCCGTGAACAAAGCATTCCAATTCCGTTTCAGGTATGGCTGCCCTGATTCTTGTAATATCAGATAAAGACAGTTCTCTGGCCGGAACAATTCTTGTAACACCATACGGTTTAAGAAATTCCATATATAATTCATGGGTTATGGTCATCTGTGTACTGGCATGAATTTCCATATCGGGAAAACATTCATGAATAAGCTTCATAGCTCCGTAATCCTGGACAATCACTGCATCAAGTCCTGCTTCATAAAATGGCAGCAGGTAGTCGTAAAGAACTTCCAGTTCCCTGTTTTTAAAAAGTGTATTTACGGTCAGATATACTTTTCTGTGGTGAAGATGGGCGTATTCTATTGCCTGAATAATTTCCTCATCCGATAAATTACCTGCATATGCCCTGGCTCCGAATAATCTGCCGCCAAGGTATACGGCATCCGCTCCTGCATTAATTACCGCACGGAATGTTTCGTATGTACCGGCAGGGGCAAGTA
>JBJENE010000048.1:0-37348 GCA_051880035.1 Butyrivibrio sp. | reverse complement strand
AGATAATGGTAGAAGAGATGTATCCGGAGTTGCCGGAAAGGAAAACAAAAAAGAAGGAAAGACACAGGGAAATAGGTGAGTCAAAAAACAGTGTAAAAGGTTGAAATGGAGAGGTTGTCTGATAAAAGAAATAAGAATGACAAGGGCGAAGTAACGAATATATAATGTATTGGTAATTGTGCAATAACCTGTTGCACAATTCGTAGGAGGATAAATGTACAGATGGCAGAAAGTACAGAATTGATGACGGTAGATAATATATTTAATCGAGTATACATTATAAGAGGACAGCAGGTTATGCTTGATTATGATTTAGCTGAGATTTATGGATATGAAGTGAAGCGTTTGAATGAGCAGGTAAAGCGTAATATTGCAAGGTTTCCGGAAGATTTTATGTTTCAATTAACAACAGAAGAAGATGGGTTCTTGAAGTCGCAATTTGCGACTTCAAGTTGGGGTGGAAAAAGAAAACTTCCATATGCATTCACGGAGCAAGGTATTTATATGCTTGCTACAGTTCTCAGAGGTGAGCTTGCAGAACAGCAAAGCATTTTTATTATGCGTGCATTTCGTGAAATGCGTCATTATATAAAGCAAAACCAACAGTTTGTTACACAGGCGGAGATGCATCTTGTAAGTGCAAGAGTATCAGAAATTTCTGTACAAATGTCAAATATGGCTGATAGACAGAAGAAAACAGAATTTGTTATATAAAAAATTGTTTGTATTTGAATTTGCATCATGGATTTCTTCGGAATTTAAATTGTATATAATTGAAGATTATTAACGATTGAAAGAAGGTGAAAATGCTAAATTATCATTGGCATGGAATCTTAATAGGGAACTTTCGAAGTTGAACTATCGAATGCATACAGATGCAATAAAAAAAATTTGATTACACCAATGTTAACACCACAACAGATTTCATATACATATGCTAGTGAAGCAGATTTGCTCAATGCAGTTTTATTTGAAGTTTCCAAATGGCTACGCATTGCGTAGCGAATTGAGTTGGACGCATTATCGGATTCTAATGCGAGTAGAGAATGAAAGTGCACGAGAATTTTATATGCAGGAAGCTGTAAAATCTCAATGGAGTACCAGACAACTTGAGCGCCAGATAAATTCTTTCTTTTATGAAAGGTTATTATCCAGTAAAAATAAAGAGCAAGTGGCAGCGGAAATTCAGACACTGGAGCCGGCGAAAAAACCAGAAGATGTTATCCGTGACCCATATGTGTTGGAATTTCTTGGACTGGCTCCTAATGACGATTTTTATGAAAGTGATTTAGAACAAGCGTTAATTACACATTTACAAAAATTTCTTTTGGAACTTGGCAGAGGATTTTCATTTGTCGCAAGACAGAAAAGAATAACGTTCGATGGACGTCATTTTAGAATTGACCTTGTATTTTATAATTACATCTTAAAATGTTTTGTCTTGATTGATTTGAAAGTTGGGGATTTAACACATCAGGATTTAGGGCAGATGCAGATGTATGTTCATTATTATGAACGAGAGCTTATGAATGAGGGAGATAAATCAGGAATATCAAGCCTTGGAAGCTGGTATGGTAGGAGAAGAGTAGATTATGTATCATGGTGATGCAAAATTAATGGCATTTATATTTTTGAAAAAGGGTTGCACGAAGGGGATTCGTACTGCAGAAATATTACGAATTGATAGGATTAATAAAAGGAAAAGGAAATGGAAATAAAATATTTAGAATGGAATTTACATGCAATGGGCGAAAGAGGATATGAAATTCCCAAATTCGTCGTGAGTTATCTTAGAACGGTAGATGTATTTGTTCTTACGGAATTATGTCAGAAAAAGGGGTGGGAAGATTTTCGATCCACATTGGAAAGTGAATATGACATATATTGTTCTCCCTACAGTTCGAAGGGATATAATCAAGTATGTATAGGGTTACGAAAGAGTTTGAAATATAAATTAATAAGCATTATTACGCAAGATATTTGCAATGTTGATATTCCTGAATTTCTCCAAGTGAATATTTTAATCGGGGAAATTAAGTTAAATATCATAGGTGTTAGGGTAAAAACAGAAAATAGTAATAAAGATAAGCAGTATGAATTTTTGAAATCTTATCTTCAAACAATAGATGCTCCTTTCTTATGTCTTGGTGATTTTAATTGTACATGTGGAACCTTAGCAACAAAACTTAATTGCGATAATAGTATGGAATTAAGGGGAAAAACTAATTCCTTTTGCGTTTTTGGACCACGTATAACAAATGGTTATTTTAGTTTTGTTTTTGAAGAGAACAAAAATTATGATAATAACAAACAAGGATTAGATTGGGTGATAGCATCTGAAAAAATAACTGTTGAGAATAACTATCCTGATAAAAAACAAAGTCCTAAAGCAACATATGATTGGAGCTTTGTTACTGATCATAATGGTTATGTGGGAAAAACAAAGGACGATCATCTAAATATAAAAGGATTACCGGATCATGCAATACTAAAGGGAATGTTCAAGATAGATAAAGAATAATCATAATCTAATAGTTTTATGAATACGGGTGGTGAATTTGTGAGTACATTGAAGGCCTACGGTGATGAGGTGGTTAGTATTTTTCAGCTCATCGGTGATAAAGAAAATGATATAACGAAAAGCATAGCATGGGCAATGAATAAATGTCCGGTGTTTATGAAGAAGGTTGTTTATGAGGTGTTTGGAATAGATGTAGATCCGGATGAGGTTGATATCTTATACCAGAAGTATGATGCCGAAACCGGGATAACAGATATTGAAATGACAGATGGACAGACTTTTCATTTGATAATTGAGGCTAAGAGAGGCTGGTTACTTCCGGGTTCCGAACAGCTTACTAAATATTCAATCCGAAGTGATTTCAGAAAGGCAGCAGTTCATAATAAAGCTATTGTATCCATGTCAGAATGCAGTGTGGAATATGCGAAGGCAAATTTGCCTTTTGACGAGATTAATGACATACCGGTGAGGCATTTGTCATGGGCAAAGATATATGAGTTGGCTGCTGATTCAAGAGCGGACTCAAATAACGAACAGAAGCATTTGTTGGAGGAGCTAAAAGAATATCTTGGAGGAATAATGACGATGCAAACCAAAGAATCAAATTGGGTTTATGTTGTTGTACTGGGCAGTGGGAAACCTGAAAACTGTGATTTGACATGGATAGAGATAGTAAAGAATTATAATAAGTATTTTCATCCTATTGGAGGGAACGGATGGCCAAAGGAACCACCAAATTATATAGCCTTTAGATATGGTGGAAAGCTACAGGCTATTCATCATATTGATGATTATGTGGTAACAAAGAATTTGCATGATGAAGTCGCTGAAATGCCGGATATTATAGAGGATATTAACTTCTTTGTATACAAACTTGGTCCTGCCATTATTCCGCCAAAGGAAGTTAAGAACGGAAATATTTATCCGAATGGAAGAGTTTGGGCCATGTTGGATACTTTGCTTACATCGGATACAATTTCAGAAGCGAGAGACATATCAAAGGCTAGGTAAGTATATAAAAATAAAGGGAACGATTATGAAATTAGTAAAAGTGACAGACAGAATCTATTATTTGCAGGGAAATGAAGAAACGGACAGACCCTTTTTGTATTACATAAAGGGAATTGATTATAGTGTTGCAATAGATGCAGGGCAATCAAAGCAACATGTGGAACAGTTCTATCAGGCGATTGCAGAGGAAGGGTTTCCCTATCCAAGATATACGGTAATTACTCACTGGCATTGGGATCATACATTTGGCATTGCATATATTAAAGGAGAGACAATTGCCAACGAACTCACAAAACAGAAATTGATGAAAGTAAGTGAGTGGGAATGGACACAAACGGCGATGGAGCAGCGTGAAAAAGATGGGGAAGATATCGCATTCTGTAATGATTGCATTAAGAAAGAATACCCGAATTTATCTGATATAACAGTAAAATCGGTTGACATTGGGATTAGTCAGATGCAGGAACTTGATCTTGGTGATATCCATGTACAATTGTATCCAATAGATTCAATACATTCGAGAGATGCGCTGCTCATATATGTACCGGAAGAGAAAGCATTATTTGTTGGCGACGCAGATTGTGCAGACTGCTATGAAAATGGTAAAGTGGATATGGATAAATTAGAATCCTATATTCAATTTGTTGGTGGGTTTGAGTTTGACTATTATTTGATGGGACATGACTATCCGGATAATAAGGATGGCGTAATGAAATATTTAAAAGAACTGGAAAACGAAGCAAGAAAAATATATAGGAGCAAGGAAAAATGAAATATGTTTGGTATTTTGTTAAAGCGTTAATACAATGCACCTGGGGTAGTGTACAAAGTATAGCAGGTCTTATAGTTTTTTTAATAAATATTAGAAAACCGCATTGCTTTTACAGAGGTAATATTGTCACAAAATGGAATACACTAAGCGGACTTAGTTTGGGAATATTTATGTTTACACCAAATGAAGAGCGAAGTGAGTTGAGACAGTATGCAGATGGAACCGAGCAGGGATTGGCGGAATATGCCAATCGTATTACTGTTCATGAATATGGACATACAATTCAATCACTTATATTGGGACCATTTATGTTGATACCCGGAATGATTTCTTTAGCGTGGGGACGCATGAAAAAGTATGAGGATTTGCGTAAAAAATATGGAGTGCCATATACCTTTTGTTGGGCTGAAAGTTGGGCCAGTAAGCTTGGTGAGAAATATACCGGGAAGCCGGCTGTTTGGTAGTGATATATCTAAAAATTAAAACAAAAAAGCATATTGGTGAATATTATGAGAACTAAAAGAATAAATTCTTCGGCATCCTCATTGGGTCGGTATTTGACTGGTCCGATATAATATCGTATGGAGCAGGATGTATTTTATTGGAGATATATGAGATTGTGAGAAAAAAATTCAACCGGTAGAGAAATAGTTTATAAACAGCAACCTCCCTGTGGCATGTACACCGGGAGGTTTTTAAGGGTTGATTTATGTTTTTTACTCTGTTACACTCAGACTAAACTAAGCGAAACAGGAGAAATTATAATGTTATTTATTTGTTATCCCAAATGCTCAACCTGTCAGAAAGCTAAGAAATGGCTGGACGAGCACCATATAGAATATACACAGCGGCATATAGTGGAGAATAATCCTACATATGATGAAATAAAAGAATGGCATGAAAAGAGCAAAATGCCGCTTAAGAAGTTTTTTAATACAAGCGGACTGCTTTATAAAGAGCTGCAGCTTAAGGATAAGCTTCCGTCAATGAGTGAAGAGGAGCAGCTTAAGTTGTTAGCAACCAACGGAATGCTTGTGAAACGCCCGATTATTGTGGATGGAGATACGGTACTTGCAGGTTTTAAGGAAGCGGAGTGGAGTGAGAGGTTATTATGAAAAAAATCATCCACATTATAATTATGCTTGTAGTTTCCTGCGCTATCTTCGCAGTTTTGTGGAATACGACTTTTTCAATAGCATCAGCCGGTGATAAATGGTTTTTAATCGGCTATATTGAAATATTTTTGGTATTTTTGTTTTTGTTTTATTTATTCAGAAAAAAGAAAAAATTCATACAATATATATTAGCGGCCTGCTTTTGCATTTTTACTCTGGCGGCTGTCCTTGGCTACAGAGGATGGAACAGGCATGGGTTCTCTATCAGGCCGGATGAAGTGGAATATGTTGATTTTTGTTCGATTAAAGACAGAAAAGATGTTGTCAGATATGATAGCAATACCGGCAGGATTGACGAATTTGTTAAAATATATAATGATACCGATTGCGTTAAACGTTGGGACGGCGGTGGCAGAGTCGGAACTCCGGAGGAGTACATAATAGTGCATCTGACAGACGGGAGCAGTGTGACTGTCGAAGAAGACGGATGCATAATTATAGGTGATAAAGAGTACAAAACAGCACTGACATTAGAGAAACTTTTGATGAATCTGAAGATGGACTGAATGAAATTGCCAAGGCATTTGCGATTATCAGACTGGAATGGCAGGAAAAAGAATATGAAGGACCTAACTAAAGGATATCCGGCCAAAGTAATTATTATGTTTACTTTGCCGCTCATTCTCGGAAGTATTTTTCAACAGTTTTATAATATAACTGACAGTAAAATTGTAAGTGAATATGTGAGCTCGGAAGCACTGGCAGCAGTAGGAGCAACGGCTGTTGTGTCCAATACGCTTATCGGATTTATTAACGGAATGACGCAGGGATTTTCCATTCTTATTGCAAGGAGTTTCGGCGAGAAGAATTTTAGGGCTTTGCGGCAGTATGTAGCGGGAACGATAAAGCTTACGGCTGTTGTGATGGTGGTTTTTACCATAATAGGGGAACTGTTTATCAGGCAGTTCCTTGTGTTTTTAAAGACTCCGGCTGATATTCTGGAGCTTGCGGTTTCCTATGTCAGGATAATAATAATGGGAATTGCGTTTATATCCATATACAATATGTGTGCCAATATTTTAAGAGCCATGGGGGATTCTGCAAGACCGCTTATATGTTTGATTATCAGTATTGTAGTGAATCTGGGATTGGATCTTTTATTTGTTCTGGTGTTTGGTATGGGCATTAAAGGTGCGGCTTACGCAACGATTATTTCCCAGGGAATTGCAGCGTTAATATGTTTTTTGTTTTTGATTGTCAGATACAGGGATATTATTCCGCAAAAGAATGAATGGAAACTTACATCGAGACAATATGGAAATCTCATATCCACAGGTGCATCCATGGGTCTTATGGGATGTATTGTTAACATCGGAACCATTACGCTTCAGAGTGCAATTAACGGACTGGGGACAGAATATGTTACGGCCCATACGGCAGGAAGACGCGTATTTGATATAATGATGGTGCTTATATATACTTTTGGAGTTACGATGACCACTTTTGTAAGCCAGAATCTGGGCGCGGGGCAGAATGCAAGAATAAGAAGGGGAATGCGCCACGCACTGATTATTGACACAATTGTAACTACGCTGGTTATTGTATTTGCATATACACTGGGGGATGATGTGGTGAGATGGATTGCCAGCACGGATAATAAGGTTATTCTGGATGCCGGCGTAATGTATATTCAGGTAGGTGTGTGGTTTTTCTATGTTCTGGGACCTTTGTTTATTTTGCGATGCGGATTACAGGGACTGGGACAGAAAATCGTTCCGCTGGTATCCAGCCTTTTGGAATTGCTTGTAAAAGTTGTTTCGGCATTTTTGGTTGTGCCGAGACTCAAATACCTTGGAGTTGTGCTGACGGAACCTATAAGCTGGGTTATAATGATTATACCGCTTATTATAGTATATATAATCAAAAGGCCGAAAGTGGAGAAGGCATAAATGTTAATAGGAGGGCAGAGAATGGAAGCGAAAAAAGAATACGAAGCAGTAGTATTTGATATGGATGGAGTGATTTTTGACTCAGAAAGAGCAGTAATGGAATGCTGGAAAATACTCGCCGATAAATACGGCATAGAGAATATAGAAGAACCCTTTTATGCATGTATAGGAACCACTATGGCCAGAACCCGGGAAATAATGCTTGAGGCATATGGAACGGATTTTTTGTATGACGAATATGCCAAAGAAGCGTCGGTAATCTATCATGAGAAATATGATGGAGGGAGGCTTCCTATGAAAAGGGGCGTCGTAGAACTTCTTACATATTTGAAGAATAATAATAAAAAAATAGCACTGGCCTCATCCACACGGAAGCAGACGGTTGTGAATCAGCTTAGGGATGCCGGGATACTGGATTTCTTTGATGCGGTTGTCTGCGGGGATATGGTGGAAAGAAGTAAACCGGCACCGGATATTTTTCTGAAGGCGTGTGAGGAGCTTAATGTTAATCCGGGCAAATCATATGCAATTGAAGATTCTTATAACGGAATAAGGGCAGCATATGCGGGAAAATTAAGACCAGTTATGGTTCCGGACATGCTTCCTGCCAATGATGAGATGATGGAAATAGCAGAAGTTGTTCTGGAAAATCTTTTGGAAGTAATTGATTATTTAGGATAAAAAAACGAGGGACAAAATAATGTGGATTGTTTTAGCCTTTGGCTCCGCGCTGTTCGCCGGAATAACTTCGATTCTGGCAAAATGCGGAATTAAGAAAACGGATTCGACTGTTGCAACAGCGTTGCGCACAATTGTTGTACTTATTTTTTCATGGCTGATGGTATTTATAACCGGCTCCCAGACGCAAATCGGCTCCATTCACGGTAAAACATGGCTTTTTTTAATTTTATCGGGGCTTGCAACCGGAGCATCCTGGCTGTGTTACTTTAAGGCACTCCAAAACGGTGACATTAACAAAGTTGTTCCGATTGATAAATCGAGTGCGGTTCTTGCAATTCTGCTTGCATTTATTTTTCTGCATGAAGATATATCACTCTATAAGGCAATTGGTGTAGTTCTGATTGGAGTGGGAACCTTTTTAATGATTGAAAAAAAGGATGTATCCGCAAAACAGTCGCCAAAAGGGAAAAGATGGTTTTTCTATGCGGTTGGTTCGGCCGTTTTTGCAGCCCTCACATCGATTCTTGGCAAAATAGGAATAAACGGTGTGGAGTCCAATCTCGGAACCGCAATACGAACCGGGGTTGTGCTTATAATGGCGTGGATGATGGTTTTTATCAGAGGAAAACAGCATTCCATAAAAGAAATATCTTCTAAGGAGTTCGTTTTTATCGGGATGTCAGGACTTGCAACCGGAGCGTCCTGGTTATGTTATTACAAGGCATTGCAGGATGGCCCGGCAAGTGTGGTTGTGCCGGTTGATAAACTCAGCATTCTTGTAACGATTTTATTCTCGTATATCGTATTTAAGGAAAAATTGTCCAAGAAGGCCTGTATAGGACTGCTTGCGATTGTGGGCGGTACTCTGGTTATGCTGATTACATAAGCGGTTCGTTTTTAGTATTTTGCATTATGCGGCAATTGCCGAACTGGCAAAGATATAATGTGCCCTGCAACGGGAAATTGTTCTTATGCAACCCGCAATTGGTAGAATCTAAAGGACAAAATTGTATGATGGAAGTGTAAATAAAAGCAAGGAGGTCATACATTATGACAATTGGAGAAAAACTTACCAAACTCAGAAAAGAGAATAATCTTACGCAGGAACAGTTTGCGGAACTGTTAAAAGTGTCAAGGCAGTCAGTGTCCAAATGGGAACTGGATTCGACATATCCCGAGACGGAAAAGCTGATTAGAATAAGTAAAGTTTTCAACTGTTCGTTAGACTATCTTTTAAAGGATGAAATTGAACAGATGGATGTGAACATTGAATCGGCAAGTGAGGAAGCCAAAGCCAACCTGATTAAATCATACATACTCACATATCTTTCGTTTCCTCCGGTATTCGGATGGATTGTGGCGATTTTCTCATTGAAGCTGCAAAAAGAGCAGTTCCACAAAAAGAGCCAGATAATTTTGTCTGTTCTGGGACTTGTGGTTTCTGTATCACTTACCGCACTTATGGTAATAGGAATAATTTTCGGATTGTAAAGATATAACAATTCCACGCCGGACTTTTCCACAGGATGATATTTCTTTGGATAAGCCCGGTTTTTGTTATAAATGTGATTCTTAGACAAATAAATCTTCCCGCCCGTAAATTGCGGCACGGGCTTTTCCGTTTTGTTTGGCCGCATAAAGTGCCGAATCGGCCAGCTCGAAAATTCGGAATTCTTCATTGCAGTCTTTGTTATAGTATATTCCGGCACAGATTTGGAGAGTGTAATCTGATTTCATTTCTTTGAGAAGTCTGTTTATTAATGAAATGTTTTTGGCTGTGTCTGTATCGTTTTCAAAGGAAATAACAGCGAACTCATCACCGCCGTATCTGAAAATATTGTCTTTGAAAACTTTTTTCAGTGTCTCTGCAATATCAATAAGGCACTGGTCACCTTCATGATGTCCGAAAGAGTCATTTATAAATTTAAAGTTATCCACATCAAGAAGTACAAATGTAAACGGTTTTTTCTGCTGTATCAGCTTCTCAAGATAATTATCAAGTGAACGACGGTTGCCGATGCCGGTCAGTGCATCAATTTCTGCCAGTTTTTCCAATTGGCGGGTAAGATTATATTGTTTTCTTGTCGCCCGGAAGTTTCTGTATTCAACGGCAATTACAACAATCAGAAAAATAATGTGGTTTAAAAAGAATTCTATAGACAGTGAAGCCGAATTTTTTATTCCGATAAAAATCATGAATAAAGATGACAGCACGGCAACACATGAATAAAAAAACGGATTGAATGCTATAATACTTCCGATTGCGGCTAAAATAGTCATATAAGTTACAGGAAAGCCGCCGATGCTGATATCCAAAGCCGAAATAAAGGCAGACCAGAAAATCAGAATAATGCAGTAGATATATGCATTTACGGATGCTGCGATGATGTTTGGCTTATATTTCATATAGTTACGGTTTATTAATAATGCCACAATTGAATTAAAGAACAGGAAGATATAAGAAGAAAAATATAGTATCCTTTTCGAATCGTTCAAATCGAAAAATGTATATCCGTATACTATCATAATGCACTCTAAAACAGTGATAAGTATAAGAAAGACTTCATATACACGCCAACCCTTTTTTAAACTGATTTCAAAAACTTCTTTGCTTTTCATGTATTATCCTTTATTGCATATTTTTGGTTATAATTTTAACCGAAAGTATATCCTCGGTCAATGATAAATATCTAATTTGATAAATGTACTTGGGAAAAATTGTATATTGTGATATACTGGTATTCACAGATAAAGGAGGATATTATGGGATATATACTTTCAACAGAAAATCTAACTAAAGAATATCATCATTTTAAAGCCGTTGATTCGGTCTGCCTTCATATTAATGAAGGGGATATTTACGGATTTATCGGCAGAAACGGTGCCGGTAAGACTACAACACTCAAAATGATATGCGGTCTTGCTTCACCTACATCGGGAACATTTTCATTATTTGGAGAACCATATGAGGTGCTGGCCAAGAATAGGGTTTTTGCCAAGGTGGGAAGCCTTATTGAAGAGCCGGGAATATATTCCGACATGAGTGCATTCGATAATGTTTATTTAAAATGTATCTGCGCCGGAATCAAAGACAAGGGATATGCCATGGATTTGCTCAGACTTGTGGATTTGGACAGGACGGGCAATAAGAAAACCAAAGGCTTTTCCCTCGGAATGAAGCAGCGTCTCGGAATTGCGCTTGCCATGGTTGGCGACCCTAAGTTACTGATTCTGGACGAGCCGATTAACGGTCTGGACCCGCAGGGTATTATGGAAATAAGAGAGACTATTTTAAAGCTCAACACAGAGAAAAAGACAACTTTTATTATTTCCAGTCACATTCTGGGCGAACTTTCCAAAATCGCAACGAGATACGGAATAATTGATAAAGGCCGTCTTATCAAGGAATTTTCTGCCGAAGAACTCAGTATGGGAGCAGAAGACCTGGAGAAATTCTATTTTGAGCTTACAGGAGGTGCCGTAAATGCAGAACTTAATTAGAATGGATTTCCGCCGTCTTTTTAAAAGCAAACTGTTCTATCTGATGATGGGTATTGCAGTACTGTTATCAATTTTTATGATGGCTATGTTCGCTGTATATTCTTTTGCTTTGGACAATATTGATCTGTCCGGGCTGAATTCGGAGACTATTTCTTTACTTCAGTCAACACTGCCTTCTGATTTTACGGGATATATTGAAGTGTTTTTCATGGGCAATTATGTTATTTTGTACATAATTATTCTTATGGCCGTATTCTGTAACACAGAATATTCAAAAGGATATATTAAAAATATTGCATCCCTTGTTACACCAAGATATCTGCTTGTATTATCCAAGCTTATCATTACGGTATTTGTAACCGTTGTGATATATTTACTGGTCGGACTTGTGGCAGTTGTGGGATGCTCGGTTACATCCATAGGAATTACGACTGATAATGCAGCCGGAATTGTCAAAATGCTGCTTGTGGGAATGCTTATGAATGTATCACTTACATCATTTGTTCTGATGCTTTTCTATATAGCAAGGAAACTGGCACCTGCACTTATTTCCGGAATTGTGTATATTACAATGGGATCGGTTGTTTTCGCATTTATCAATCTGCTTGTTAAAGCTGTTTTTAACACGGAAAAATTTGATATTATGGAATATACCAATCTCGGCAATCTGCTGGGACATGTGAATACCACAGCTTCAAACGGTACATATATCAGGGCCGCGATAGTTGCAATTGTAATTCTGGCTTTAAGTGTTTTTATATCATGTCTTTCGGTTCAGAAAAAGGATGTTAAGTAATAACGGATTGGTTTTAGGAACATATTATGAAGATATATGATATTTCGCAGGAAATATTCGGATGTGAGGTGTATCCCGGAGATCCGGCCCCTCACAAAGATATACTTGCATCAATGGCGGAGGGCAGTGTATACAATCTGTCATCATTTTCCATGTGCGCCCATAACGGAACACATGTGGATGCACCGTATCATTTCTATAATGATGGAATTACCGTGGACAAGATTCCCCCGGAAAACTTTATCGGGCTTTCATATGTTACGGAGTTTTGCGGCATAATAACGGCAGCAGATGCTGAAGCAATTATTAAAAAAGCCAAAGAAGCCGATGTGCGTGCGGCAAAGCGGATTTTAATTAAAGGCAGTGCTGTTTTGTCGGAAAGCGGAGCAGAGGTGTTTTCAAGAGAGGGAATACTGCTGTTCGGAAACGAGTCCCAGACTGTCGGACCTGAGGATGCACCGATGAAAGTTCATTTGGTTTTACTTGGTGCCGGGGTGACGATTTTAGAGGGAATACATCTGAAGGATGTCAGCGAGGGCGTTTATTTTCTCAATGCGGCACCGCTTAATCTGGGTGGTGCAGACGGTGCTCCGTGCAGGGCTTTTTTGATGGAAATATAGCGTTTGAACCGGAAAATTTGACAAAATCGCCGGAATGTGATGAAATAATGTAGCTTCATACATTATTTTAAGTGAGGTATTTTGTTATGAAAAAATATATGAGCAGTATCATAACGGGAATAGTAATGGCTCTTCTGGTTGCTGTGACGGCAGTTGCCGTGCAGAGACTTGACGGGAACGGTTCCCATGATACAGTGGATATTACAAGTGATAATGCAGAAACCGATTCTTTGGGACCTGTCCTGGCTGCCAACGATATACAGGAAGATAATTCCTATGCAGACAAGCCTGTGCAGGAAGATATGATTGAGAATTTTACAGAGATTCACACAGAATTAATTCTGCCGGACCCGCTTCCTATGGATACAATTTCATCAGAGCCTGCCACCGAAGCAGAATCTGTTTTACCGCCTACAGAGGAATGGCATGAGATAAAGCATGTGTATGTGGGCGATTCAAGATTTGTGGGAATGAAAAAAATTACCACCGGCAAAGATGTTTTTATCTGCAAAAACAGCATGGGTTATGATTATCTGGTTGAGCAGATGGATAATATCAGGAATTCCTGCGACAAGTATACGGTACTGGTTGTGGGACTGGGAATTAACGATATGGGCATGCATGTTTCCGATTATATCAACAAGCTTAACGAAATGGTTAACAGTATGGATGCAACCATATATTACATGCTTGTAAATCCCGTTGATGAACTGAAAGAAAAAGAGTCCGGTTATGGCATTACCAATGCTGCCATTGATGAGTTCAACGTTAAAATGATGAATGGACTGGATAAAAGAATTAATATTATTGATGCCAATACTTATCTGAAGGAAAACGGATTTGATACGGGAGACGGAATTCATTATACTCCGGATACATACCGTAAGCTGTACAGTTATATCGAGAGTATTATCCCGTAAAATCCATTGGAGATTGATATCAATATAAAATAAAGGCTGTAAAATACACGACAGTATTTTACAGCCTTTATTATTAACCGTTTAAATAACTATGCGTCTACCTTAGGCAGTTTGGAAATGGATTCTGCAAGTTCTGCATCGGTAGGAATGTAATCTGACATTTCACCGTCATTAAATTTCTGGTATGCAACCATATCAAAATATCCAGTTCCGGTAAGTCCGAATACAATGTTCTTGGCTTCGCCTGTCTCCTTACATTTAAGAGCCTCGTCAATTGCAACTTTGATTGCATGACTGCTTTCAGGAGCAGGAAGAATACCTTCGATTCTTGCAAATGTCTGGGCAGCCTTGAATACTTCTGTCTGCTCAACGCTTCTTGCGCTAATGAGACCCTGATCGTAAAGTTCGGATACGATTGAGCTCATTCCATGGTAGCGGAGACCACCTGCGTGGTTGGCAGAAGGAATAAATCCGCTTCCTAAGGTGTACATTTTGGCAAGAGGACATACCTTTCCGGTGTCACAGAAGTCATATGCATATACACCTCTTGTAAGGCTTGGGCATGAAGCCGGCTCAACAGCAATTATCTCGTAATCTGCTTCGCCTCGTAACATCTGACCGGCAAATGGTGAGATGAGTCCGCCTAAGTTGGAACCGCCGCCGGCACAACCGATAATAGTATCGGCTTTGATACCGTATTTATCCAGGGCTGCTTTGGTCTCAAGACCTATTACTGTCTGATGGAGCAATACCTGGGAAAGAACGGAACCGAGAACATAACGGTAACCTTCCTGGGTTGTGGCAGCTTCAACAGCTTCTGAAATGGCGCATCCGAGACTTCCTGTAGTTCCCGGGAATTCTTCGTTAATCTTACGGCCGATATTGGTATTCATTGAAGGAGAAGGGGTAACCTTAGCTCCGTATGTACGCATTACCTCACGACGGAATGGTTTCTGCTCGTATGAGCATTTTACCATATATACCTGACAGTCAAGGTCGAAATAAGAGCATGCCATTGAAAGAGCAGTACCCCACTGACCTGCACCTGTCTCGGTTGTAACACCTTTTAATCCCTGCTTCTTAGCGTAATAAGCCTGAGCAATTGCAGAATTTAACTTGTGGCTTCCTGATGTGTTATTACCTTCAAATTTGTAATAAATGTGAGCAGGAGTGTCTAATTTTTTCTCAAGACAATATGCACGGACAAGCGGTGACGGTCTGTACATTTTATAGAAATTCCGTATTTCATCCGGAATATCAAAATATTGTGTGGTATCGTCAAGTTCCTGTTCTGCCAGCTCTTTACAGAAAATACCTGATAATTCATCAAGCGTAACCGGTTTCAATGTGGCAGGATTGAGAATTGGAGCCGGTTTTTTCTTCATATCAGAACGAATGTTATACCATTGTGTAGGCATCTCATGTTCTTCCAAGTAAATTTTATATGGTATTTCAGCCATTATATGTACCTCCGATAATTATATACTCTTTATATTTTAGTTTTTATTAATTGTACTGTCAAGTAATTCGGCGTAATAAATAACAGCAATCCGGGAAAAACTTCCCGGATTGCTGCGCTTATCACTCACCGCAATATCTGTGCGGATTATGGCATATTTAGTTATGTATTATGCGTTTTTCTTCTTCTTGGAAGAAACTACAACTACAATGATAACGATAACAACTACGGCTGCACCTACACAAATTAAAACGATCTGTGTTGTTGAAAGTCCGCCTGCGTTATCTGAATCTGATTTATCTGCTGCAGCTTCTGTTGCAGGAGCTTCTGTCTCAGGAGCTTCTGTCTCTTCTACTTCTTTGTCATAGTTAAAACCTGATACTGTAAATGTAAGTGTAAACTTAACATCACCTGTTTCAGGGATACATGCTTCATTCATGCAGCCTGCATCTTTTAACTTCTGTCTCCAGTTGTTGTATGCGATTGCGCAGCAGAAAGCACCTGAGCACTTATCGTCATCCATGAAAACTTCAGGATAAGAATACATGAAATTGTCATTAACATATACCTGTAAATCAGTGAATTTGATTTCATCTGTCTTAGGAATATCTGTAGCTACCTGGAGCTGTGTAAATGTAGAAACACCGCCGATATCGGAACTTGTAAATTCTACTGTGTATGTTCCGTTTCCTTTAATCTCGGCATCAACCCATTCGCCTGAGTATGATGATTCTTCATTGTTAGCTGTAGCTTTAATATGATCTCTTCCGATGTCGAGGTCGGAATCATAGTATCCAAGGTTCTCAATCCAGAGAATGCTGTCTGTTGTCATTGCCTGGAAACCAAGTCTTGCATGATATGTACCATCTTTATCAACTGTTAATGCTTCGTCGTCTTCAGCCGCATATGCCAAAACAGGTAATGCAAATACTGTAATGGCTGTGAGCAGCATAGCGATAATTTTTTTGAATTTCTTACTCATATTAGTAAGCCCTCCTTCTTTTTTATAATTTGATTATACATAAATGAAAATAAAATGATACATATATTTTAAGCTACATTTTATAGTAAAAATTGGACTTCATTTTTAAATATACATTTTTTCCATTAATTATGTAAAATAATTACTGACTTTAATAATTGAAATTATATCAATTATGTAATATCATGATAATGATATGGTACGCTCATATGGCGAAGGAGGATAAAAATGTTATACATAGGTGTTGATTTAGGTACATCAGCAGTTAAGCTTCTTCTTATGGATTCGGAAGGTCAGATAATAAACATCGTTTCCAGAGAATATCCTTTGTATTTCCCTCATCCGGGCTGGTCGGAACAGCATCCGGAAGATTGGTTTTCCAATACAATGGAAGGTATTAAGGAACTGATTGCAGATGTGGATAAGAGTCAGGTTGCCGGAATCAGTTTTGGCGGACAGATGCACGGACTTGTAATCCTTGATGAGAATGACGAAGTAATTCGTCCGGCAATTCTTTGGAATGACGGAAGAACTACCGAAGAATGTGATTATCTTAACAATGCTATCGGAAAGGATACATTATCCAAATATACCGCCAATATTTCATTTACGGGCTTTACAGCTCCTAAGATTCTCTGGGTTAAGAATAAAGAGCCTGAGAATTTTGCCAGAATTAAGAAAATAATGCTTCCTAAGGATTATATCGCATACAAGCTCAGCGGAGTATTCTGCACTGATGTATCCGACGCATCCGGAATGTTGATTTTTGATGTTAAGAACAGATGCTGGTCAAAGGAAATGTGTGATATATGCGGAGTAAGGGAAGACCAGCTTGCAACCGTTTACGAAAGCTATGAGAAGGTAGGAACGGTGCTTCCTGAGATAGCAGAGAGTCTGGGAATTCCTAAGACATGTATTGTTGCAGCCGGAGCAGGAGATAATGCGGCAGCGGCAGTGGGAACCGGAACCGTTGGAGACGGTAAATGTAACATTTCATTGGGAACCAGCGGAACTATTTTTATTTCATCAGACAAATTCGGAGTGGACAAGAATAACGCCCTTCATTCATTTGATCATGCAGACGGACATTATCATCTTATGGGATGTATGCTTTCAGCTGCATCATGCAATAAGTGGTGGATGGACGAGATAGTCGGAACAGAGGATTATGCGGCTGAGCAGGCGAAGATTAATAAACTTGGCGAGAATCATGTGTATTTTCTTCCGTATCTTATGGGAGAGAGATCGCCGCACAATAATCCGAATGCCAGAGGAACATTTATCGGCATGACAATGGATACCACAAGAGCAGATATGACACAGGCAGTTCTGGAAGGTGTTGCATTTGCCCTTCGTGATTCATTTGAAGTTGCCAAATCACTTGGCATTAATATCGAAAGAACCAAAATCTGTGGAGGCGGAGCTAAGAGCCCTCTCTGGAGAAAGATGATTGCCAATATTCTTAATATTAAGGTAGATATTATTGAAAGTGAGCAGGGCCCGGGTATGGGTGGAGCAATGCTCGCGGCAGTAGCTAACGGAGAGTACTCAAGCGTTGAAGAGATTGCTGATAAATTTGTAAAAGTAGTTGCTACGGAGGAACCGGATCCGGAGCTTGCAGCCAAATACGAAGCGAGATATCAGCAGTTTAAAGAGATTTATCCGGCTTGCAAAGAGCTGTTCGATAAAATTCAGTAATTATTTATTAGGAGGAAATACACCATGAAAATTTTACAGGTGACAGATCCGGCTTTCCGTAAATACGGAAGAGTGGTCAAAGGAATTGACTTTTCGGAACTTGTAGAAAAAATGCAGGATACACCCCTTCCTGACGGCGTTGTATATGAACCGTCAGTGCCTGAACTGGAAAAACTTCCGGTATATGGGGAATTGCAGAGAGCAACATACGGAGAGCTTCCTGTTCAGATCGGATACTGCAACGGTCATAATGCACTTTTAAATGCAGTTGAATATCACAGAAGTTCAGAAATAAATGTGGCAGCTACGGATGCAATCCTTATTCTCGGATGCCAGCAGGATATTACGGAAGACTTTACATATGATACATCTCTTATGGAAGCTTTCCTTATTCCTAAGGGAACTGCCGTTGAGGTATACGCAACAACCCTTCATTATGCTCCATGCAGCGTGGACGGACAGGGCTTTAAGGTATCTGTAGTCCTTCCTAAGGGAACCAATTATCCTTTAAGCGAGTCCCATAAGGGCGGAGAAGACGGACTGATTACAGCTGTCAACAAATGGCTTATAGGTCATGAAGAAGGCGGATTTACAGGAACGGAACACATTGGCCTTAAGGGCAAAAATCTCAATATTAACGAATAAAATATTTTAAATGGAGGATTTTATAAAATGAATATGCCACAGGAAAAAATCGGTATTGTAGCAGTCAGCAGAGACTGTTTCCCGGAATCATTATCAGTTAACAGAAGAAAGGCATTAGTTGAAGCCTACACCAAAAAATACGGCAGTGACAACATTTATGAATGCCCAATCTGTATAGTTGAAAGTGAAATTCACATGGTACAGGCTTTGGAAGATGTTAAAAAAGCCGGATGTAACGCACTTGTTGTTTATCTTGGAAACTTCGGTCCTGAAATTGCAGAAACACTTCTTGCAAAACATTTTGACGGACCTGTAATGTTTATTGCGGCAGCAGAGGAAACCTCAGCTAACGGCGGACTTATCCAGGGACGAGGCGATGCGTACTGCGGAATGTTAAACGCCAGCTATAACTTAAAGCTTCGTAATGTTAAGGCATATATTCCTGAGTATCCTGTAGGAACAGCAGAAGAATGTGCCGATATGATTAATGACTTTGCTCCTATCGCAAGAGCAATTGTTG
Source organism: Butyrivibrio sp. (assembly GCA_051880035.1). Classification (GTDB taxonomy): domain Bacteria; phylum Bacillota; class Clostridia; order Lachnospirales; family Lachnospiraceae; genus Eshraghiella. Next base: position 18,158 of record JBJENE010000048.1, on the reverse strand, counting down.
CAGTGAGAGATTTAAAGATTATAAGCTTTGGTCCGAGACCTCAGAACTTCCTTGCATGTAATGCTCCTATTAAGCAGCTTTACAATCTTGATATTGAAATCGAAGAGAATTCAGAATTGGATCTTTTTGAAGCATTTAACAAACATGAAGGAGACCCAAGAATTCCTGATGTAGTTAAGGATATGGAAGCAGAGCTTGGAGCAGGAAATAAGAAACCTGAAATTTTAAGCAAGCTTGCCCAGTATGAAATTACTCTTCTTGACTGGATTGAAGCTCATAAAGGTTACAAGAAATATGTTGCAATCGCTGGAAAATGCTGGCCGGCATTCCAGACACAGTTTGGTTTCGTTCCTTGCTATGTAAACAGCCGTCTTACCAAGATGGGAATACCTGTTTCATGCGAGGTTGATATTTACGGAGCATTGAGCGAGTTCATCGGAACAGTTGTAAGTAAAGATACAGTTACTCTTCTTGATATTAACAACACCGTACCTGCTGATATTTACTGCGAGGATATCAAGGGTAAATATGACTACGCAGGTAAGGAAACATTCATGGGATTCCATTGCGGAAATACTGCTTCTACCAAACTTTCATTCTGTGAGATGCGTAACCAGATGATTATGGCAAGAAGCCTTCCTGAGGAAGTTACCAACGGAACACTTGAAGGAGACATTATGCCGGGTGAAATCACATTTTTCCGTCTCCAGAGCACATCTGATGCAAAGATTCGTGCTTATATCGCACAGGGTGAAGTTCTTCCTGTTGCAACAAGATCATTCGGAGCAATCGGAATTTTTGCAATTCCTGAAATGGACAGATTCTACCGCCATGTATTAATTGAGAAAAATTATCCTCATCACGGTGCAGTTGCATTCGGACATTTCGGAAAAGAACTTTTTGAGGTATTTAAATATCTCGGAGTTCCGGCAGATGAAATTGATTTTAACCAGCCTAAGGGCATGATGTATAAGACAGAAAATCCATTTGCTTAATCGGTAAACTGTATAGGTGGGAATCAATGGTTCCCACCTATCTTTTACACATTTGAACAGGGGTCGGCTATGAGAAAAACAATACTATTTAATGATAATTGGCAGTTTATTAAAACCAAACCGGAGGTTTCCGAAAAAGAAATTATTTCGTCTGATAAATGGCAGCCTGTGGACATTCCGCATGACTGGCTTATTTATGACAGCAAAAATCTCTATGAGGACAGCGAAGGATGGTATCACAAAACACTTGAATTTGAACCTGTTGACGGAAACAGGTATGCGTTAAGATTTGACGGAGTTTACATGGATTCAACCGTATATGTTAACGGAATTAAGGCGGGAGCATGGAAATACGGTTATAATACTTTTGAATTTGAAATCACGGACCTGCTTAAGAAGGGAACCAATGAAATTTATGTAAGAGTGGTTTTTAAACACCCTAATTCAAGATGGTATTCGGGAGCAGGAATTTATCGTAATATATGGTTTAAAGAAATGCCTGAAACACATATTGTATCAGACGGTATATATATAAGAACCGTAAAGGCGGAAAAGGGCTTTAATGTGCGCGTATCCACAGAGGTTGCGGGAAGCCTTTCAAATGAAGCCTCAATGCAGTATGAAATACTGGATGCGGACGGAAAAATTGTTGCAGAAGAAGAATTTAGGCCTAACAGCACGGAAATTATCAATGTCGACAATCCTGTACTTTGGAGTACGGATAATCCTTATCTGTATACTTTAAGAGCTAAAGTGTGCATAGGTGAGGGAGTAATTGATTCAACAGACACAAGGTTCGGTTTCAGAACCATAAGATTTGACAGCGAACATGGATTTTTCCTTAATGAGAAGCATGTAAAGCTTAACGGGGCATGCATGCATCATGATTTAGGATGCCTTGGTGCGGCAGTTAACAAAACCGCTATTAAGAGGCAGCTTGAAATGCTTAAATCCATGGGAATAAATGCAATAAGAACCTCACATAACATGCCGGCGCCGGAACTTATGGAACTTGCCGATGAAATGGGCATACTTATCAATAATGAGTTCTTTGATATGTGGAAAATCAAAAAGAACGAATATGACTATGCAAGGTTCTTTGATGAGTGGGCAGAGAAGGATGTCTGCAATTTTGTCCGCAGAGACAGAAATCACCCTTGCCTTATTATGTGGAGTATCGGAAACGAGATATATGATACACATGCCGATTTGGAAGAAGGGTATGCCACTACCAAAAGACTGAGGGATGCGGTGCTTATGCATGACCCTGACCGTAACGCATATGTGACATTCGGCTCAAATTTCCTTGAAGGCGAGAATACACAGAAATGTGCCGAGCTTCTGGGACTTGTAGGGTATAATTATGCAGAGCGTCTTTATGCAGAGCATCATAAAAAGCATCCTGACTGGGTGATTTACGGAAGTGAAACCGGCTCAACACTTCAAAGCCGAAGCGTATACCACTTTCCTTACAGTGAACCGATTCTTACCGATTTGGATGAACAATGTTCGTCCCTTGGTAACAGTACATGCAGCTGGGGCGCCAAAAACACGGAGTTTTGTATAATTACCGAAAGAGATACGGAATATTCAGCAGGACAGTTTATCTGGACAGGCTTTGATTACATTGGAGAGCCGACGCCGTACCAGACCAAAAATTCATATTTTGGCCAGATTGATACTGCAGGATTCCCTAAAGATACATATTATATCTATAAAGCAGAATGGACCGATTATAAAAAAGATCCGATGGTACATATTTTTCCGTACTGGGATTTCAATGAGGGCCAGATTATTGACATCCGCGTGACCTCAAATGCTCCGAGAATTGAGCTGTTTTTCAATGGAGAGTCACAGGGAACTTTTGATATTGACCATGCCCACGGAACCGAATTGCTGGGACACTGGCAGCTGCCGTACCATAAGGGCAGACTTGAAGCCGTGGCTTATGACGAAAATGGTAATATAATTGCAAGGGATGTACAGGAATCCTTTAAGGATGCCGATTCCATAGTTTTGAAGCCTGATAAGACCGAAATGAAAGCCGATGGAGAGGACCTTGTATTTATCGAAATAAACATGGCTGATGAAGACGGACATGAAGTTAAAAATGCCAATAACCGTGTTACGGTAAATGTAAGCGGAGCAGGAAGGCTTATAGGTCTGGATAACGGTGACAGTACCGATTATGATTCGTATAAGGGTACCTCACGCAAACTTTTCATGGGTAAACTTCTTGCGGTTGTGGCTGCAGATACTGTTGCCGGAGATATTAATGTAGAGGTAAGTTCACAAGGTGTTAAATCTGCTTCTGTTATAATAAAGTCGGTTCAGGCAGATGTTGCAGAAGGAATTTCTGCTTCAACGGCGAATGTTTCATCTGAGCCTGATGATGAAGTTCCTATCCGTAAAATAGTGCTTCACAGCGAAAAAGGTCTTAGTATGGGACCGGATCTTAGTGAAATAAGACTTGAGGCAGAATTGCTGCCTAAGAACTGCACATGTGATGAACTGGAATGGGCTGTAGTTAATGATTCGGGAGTGGAGACGAATATCGCCACAATTGTTCCTGATAAAACAGGAGCAGTAATCACTGCACTCGGTGACGGTAAGTTTAATGTGCGATGCTATTCCAGAAATAACGGAGAAAAGGTAAATGTGATTTCCCAGGTGGGAATCAGCGTCGAAGGCCTGGGTTCTGCATTTATCAATCCTTATGAATCCGTACAGGCAGCTCTGTATACGGTTAGCAAGGGCGAACTTGGCAATGCTGAGGAACATGGAATTGCTACCCAGAAACAGGCGGAATCATATATAGGTTTTGAAAATGTTGACTTCGGTAAAGCCGGAACAGACGAATTTGAAATTTCTATTTTTACATTTAACAGCCAGGATTATGAAATTCAGGTGTGGTCGGGAGTACCGGGTGAACCGGGCAGCAGAATTCTTGTTGACGGCATATACAATAAACCTGTCATCTGGGGCGTTTACCAGCCTGAGAGATATAAGACCAAAGAGTGCGTAACGGGTATACATAATATATTCATCCGTACAACGGACTTTGTTAATATAAGAGATTTTAGTTTTATTCCGTTGAACAGAGGAACAAAGCTTAATTATGCTGCGGACCATGACAGTATTTACGGTGACGATTTCAAGATATCAGGCCGGTCCGTATGCGGTATCGGAAATAATGTATCCATCAGATTCGAAGATATGGATTTTGGTGAGGGCGTTAACAGTATTTCCATACAGGGCAGGTCCTATATCGATGTGAATACACTGAATATTCTTTTTACATCTGAGGATGGAAAAGAAAGCCGTGAAATGATAGAATTTACTTATACGGATGAATCCGAAGAAAAGACATTTGAAATCAGACCGGTTAAAGGCAGAAATACAGTTACATTTGTATTCCTTCCGGGAAGCAATTTTGATTTTGACTGGTTTCAGTTTAAATAAAATGAAACTGTCTATGTGAGAGGTGATTTGCGTGGGAAAAAAGTTTTCTGATGGTAAACCTTACAGAGTGGTGGCATTATGTCTTACCAGATTTAAAGAACAATATCAGGCAAATCTTGTAAGGGCGTTGTGTGCCGAATGTAAGGCCCACGGGATTAAGCTGCTTATTTTTGCCAGTACATCTGATTTATATAATGGCGGAATAAATGATATTGGAGAGGCACAGATTTTTTCTCTCCTTATGCCGGAAAAATTCGATGCTGTGTTAATCATGTCCGAAACCTTCAAAAATGATGATGTGTTGAACAGCATTGTTTCAAGATGTGTTGACAAGAATGTACCTGTTATCTCGATAGATAAGATTATAGACAGGTGCTCCAACATCACATTTAATTACGGAAATGCTTTTGAAAAGATTGTCCGCCATGTAATAGAGAAACATGATGCACGCACAATTAACTTTATCTGCGGCGTTAAGGGAAATCCTTTTTCGGAAGAACGACTTGAATGCTATAAGAGAATTCTTAAAGAAAAGGGCATTCCGTGCGATGAAAACAGGATTATGTACGGTGATTTCTGGTCGGACCCTACAAGAAAGGCAATGGAAGAGTTTATGGAAACAGGACTTCCTATGCCTGATGCCTTTATCTGTGCCAACGATATAATGGCAATTGAATGCATGAGATTTTTAAAAGAGCAAGGATATAAAATCCCTGAGGATGTAATGGTAACAGGCTTTGACGGGGTGGACCTGGAAAGGTATTATTCTCCGAGGCTTACCACTGCGGAGTATGATATAGATGCTCTTGTGAAACGCATTTATGAAGATATAGAAGAGAATATTGACGGCAAAAGCAACACCGAAACGAAAGTTGTCGATTATAAATTCCGTGTGGGTTCATCCTGTGGCTGTAAAAGTATGGTTACGGATAATGTTGAAGAGCGTCTTTATGAAGAAAAATTCATAATGGATGACAGGGAAGAATTTATACAGATGATGTATAACATGATTGCTACCTTAAGTAATTATCCGGATTTGCATTTTATTTTTTCCATGATTCCTGAGTATATACAGCGTAGCAATATTAAAGAATGCTGGATTTGCCTCAACGACAATGTTGTAGATGAAAACATGGATATATGCTTTGATTTTAACAGGGAAGACAACAATTATGCCAGGTATACGGATATTATGCGTGTGCCTATGCATTCGACTCCGGGCAGTGTGGGAAATGTTAAAGAATTTGAACCGGTAAACCTTCTTCCTGATATTGAAAATATACTTGATAATAACGAATATGTTATGTTTACCCCGATTCATCTCCAGGGATTTACGGTGGGATATGCGGCTAACACATTTGATGACAGGAATTTCAAATTCTCTTATTATCAGACATTTTTGCAGGATTTCAGGCATATACTTGAACTTTATGTAAACCGTGCCACAACGGAAAGATTATATGTTACGGATGTACTGACACATATTTATAATCGTCACGGATTTTATCGTCATGTGGGTGAGATTATCAGACAAAGCCGTAAATTGGAAATTCCGTTTACAATTATATCCATTGACATGGACGGTCTCAAAAAGATTAATGATACATATGGACATGCCGAAGGCGATTATGCCATTAAGACAATAGCTGAGTGTATGATGGCCAACACGGTTAAATCCGAAATCTGCGCCAGATTCGGAGGAGATGAATTTACCATTGCCTTCAGTGACATGCGTGGAGAAGAACGCGCAAAGCAGATTATCAGTGGAATTAAGAAATCCCTTGACGGATTTAATTCTCTGGGAGAAAAGCCTTATGAGGTAAGTGCAAGCTTCGGTGTATTTTCGCGGATTGCAGGGAAAGATGATTCTCTGGATGACTTTATTAAGCGCGCGGATAATCTTATGTATGCAGATAAAAAAGAACACAAAAAACAACAACAGGCACTTCTTGATGCCGTGGAATAATTATAAGGAGCAGATATGAATAAAATAGCAAGCTTTACAGTAAACCATCTGGACCTTCTTACAGGAATATATGTTTCCAGAAAGGATTATATCGGTGCAGTTACACTTACTACATTTGATTTGAGATTTACAAGACCTAATCTTGAACCGGTGATGGGAACTGCAGGAATACACACAATAGAGCATCTTGGAGCCACATTCTTAAGAAATCATGAGGAATGGAAGGACAGGGTTATTTATTTTGGCCCTATGGGCTGCAGAACCGGTTTTTACCTTATCCTGACAGGTGATCTGGAATCCGGGGATATTGTTCCGCTGATTAACGAGATGATAGATTTTATCATTGGTTATGAGGGAGAGATTCCGGGATATTCTCCGAGAGACTGTGGCAACTATCTTGATAATAATCTTGATATGGCCAAATACTATGCACGCAAGTACCAAAAAGAAGTTCTTCAGGACATGAAGAGCGAAAGACTTAATTATCCAAAAAAATAACCCGCCCCACTGAATATAATCTAATGAGGCAGGCTATTGTTAGAGAGGGCTTAGGCTTCAAACAGAAGCTCACCATATGTAGGAATTGGCCAATATTTTGAATCAACCAATGTTTCCAGTGCGTCAACAGGGGCACGCAAAGCTTCCATATCTGCTTTGATTGTGTCTCTGTAATATTCTGCTGTACATTTTGCACAAGGTTTCTCTGAATCGTCTACATCTTTCTTCAACTTATCAAGAGCTGCTTTGGCTTCTTTAAGATATCCTGAAACTTCAGCAAGCATTTCTTTCTGAACACTTGCATCACATCCGGCAGCGGTTACTGCGTTTACGGAAGAAGCAAGGTCGGTTGAATATTTAACAACCGCAGGAAGAATATCCTTTGATGCCATATCAATCATAGTAAGTGCTTCTATATTGATTACAAGAGAGTAGGTTTCGTAAAGAATTTCTGCACGGGCCTCCAGCTCTGTCTTAGACATAATGTTGTATTTGCCGAAAAGGTTTACTGCTTTCTCTGATACAAGTGCTTCCGTAGCGGCAACCATGGACTTTAAGTTTGGAAGTCCTCTTCTTTCGGCTTCTTCAACCCATTCATCAGAATAACCGTTTCCGTTGAATACGATTCTCTGATGTTTTCTCATAAGTTCTGCGATAAGTTCATCACATTCTTTTTCAAAATCAGCGGCACCTTCAAGTCTGTCAGCTGCTTCCTCGAATGCTTCCGCAACAATTGCATTAAGTGTAGTATTAGGTGATGCGATGGAATCCGAAGAACCTACCATACGGAACTCAAATTTATTTCCGGTAAAGGCAAATGGTGAAGTTCTGTTACGGTCGGTAGCGTCTTTTGAAACTACAGGAACCGTACTTACACCAAGATCGAGAATTCCGCCTTCGATACAGCTTGAAGCTGAACCGGTGGCTACAATCTGTTTTACAACATCCTCTAACTGATCACCGAGATACATTGAAATAATTGCAGGAGGAGCTTCGTTGGCACCGAGTCTGTGGTCGTTACCTACATCGGAAGCTGACTGACGAAGTAAGTCTGCATGTGTGTCTACGGCTTTCATGATGCAGGCAAGAACAAGAAGGAACTGTCTGCTCTTGTTAGGGGTTTTGCCCGGATCAAGAAGGTTCATGCCGGTATTGGTTGAAAGAGACCAGTTGTTATGTTTTCCTGAACCGTTAACGCCGGCAAAAGGTTTTTCATGAAGGAGGCATGCAAGACCATGACGCTCAGCAACCTTTTTAAGTGTTTCCATTGCAATAAGGTTGTTATCAACGGCAACATCGGCTGTCATGTAAATAGGAGCCATCTCGTGCTGTCCCGGAGCAACCTCGTTATGCTGTGTTGTTGCTGTAATGCCAAGCTTCCAAAGTTCTCTGTTAAGATCTTTCATGAAAGCACCGACATTTTCTTTAATTACGCCGAAATACTGATCTTCAAGTTCCTGTCCTTTTGGAGCCGGAGCACCAAAGAGAGTTCTTCCGGTATATTTTAAATCTTTTCTTGCTTCAAAATGTTCTTTGCTGATAAGGAAATATTCCTGCTCAGGACCTACCGAAGCAGATACGCCTGTGGCAGTAGTATCAGGATCAAATAATTTAACAATCCTTAAAGCTTCTTTGCTGACTGCATCCATTGAACGCAGAAGAGGAGTTTTCTTATCAAGTGATTCCCCTGTGTAAGAGCAGAAAACTGTAGGAATGCAGAGAACCGCACCGAGTGCACCCTCTTTAATAAATGCCGGTGAAGAAACATCCCATACCGTATAACCTCTGGCTGCACATGTTGCACGAAGTCCGCCTGAAGGGAAAGAAGAAGCATCAGGCTCTCCCATAATAAGCTGTTTTCCTGTAAAGGAAGATATTACATTACCGTCCTCATCAGGATGTGTAACGAAAGAATCATGTTTCTCTGCCGTAAGGCTTGTGATAAGAGGCTGGAACCAGTGGGTGTAGTGTGTTGCACCTTTTTCGGAAGCCCAGTCCTTCATTGCTTTGGCGATTACATCAGCATCCTCAAGTGAGATTTCACCGCCTTCTTCCATAACTTTTTTAAGATTAGCAAAAACTTTCTTTGGTAATCTTTCTTTCATCTTTGCTACGGTAAACACATTTTCGGCAAAGATGTCTTCAATTTTAAATGCTTCACTCATATTTCTACTTCCTTTCGGTTATTTATAATACTGCTATAAGTATTTTTTATTGCCGTTATACCACTAATAGTATACTAGATGATACCTAATGGCATTATGACAAAAAAAGAAAAGGCGCCCATTAACTGGACGCCTTTGTCACCTTGTAAATAAGATACTACTTCATATTAAAAAAATCAAGTACTTTTTAAAAATATTTTTATTACTCTTAAGGAGTAGTCCCTGAAACAGGATTTCCGTCTGAATCCAGGGTTACGATAAGCTTTCCGTGTACCAGATGCCTTACCTTATCATCTCCGCCGTTCTGGCACGTGTATAAGGAAACAATCTGATCGGATATATCTGCGGATATACCGGTATCATACAATTCAACTGACTTTATGTTATCGAGAAGGTCGGTCATGTATGTTTCGGATTCCCCAATCTGGAAGATAAGCGGATCCTCTTCATATGTGACATCACATACGGAGAATATCTGATAAACTTTAACACTATCTTCCGTATAGATGTAAAAATAGTTTTCGTCTTTGTGGGATTCGAAAAACTTATCTTCATCATATTCCAGAAGACCCGAAAACATAGAACCATCCTGCATATGGTGACCGTATATAATTATTCGCGGGTCACTTAAATCAGGCAGATTGGCACAATTAAGGAAAATTGCACCGGACCAGCTGAATTCGTTATTAAATGCATGGGAAAGATAATAGTCGTTATCATCGCCCTGGACAACAGGATAACTTATGCCGGCTGTAGGCACCTCTATCCATCCTACAACTCTGGAATTAATTGCCTTAAGCTCATTAAAATTAATCTGGGCAGAGGCTGAAATGTTGGTATGTTCATTACCATCATTATCAATCACAGAGGTAGTCTCATCACCTTTGGAATATGCTTCATCTTCGATATTTTTGTAGATATTCTGTGCATGCTTGTAGTTATAGATGATTTTACCTATATTGACTGCCGCAAAAATAAATACACATGCAGCGATAGCCATGATAACATATCTTATAATATCGGAAGTTCTTATTTTCTTACGGGACGATGGTGCCTGCTGTGGAACTTCTTCCAAAATAACTTCTTCGGTAATATTTTTTTCGGAATCAGAATCAAGACTGACAGGTATGTCTTCTATGGTTTCCGGATTATCGGAAGCCTCTGATACATCGTCACCGGTGCTTTCTTCTGCCAAAGTATCAGTATCCTCACCGGTGTCCGTTGTCTCAACGGATTCCGGAGTCTCAGAAACTTCAGGCGTTACCTGCTCGTCTGTCTGCTTTAAATTCTTATCAGAATCTCTCATTTCAAAATCTCCAAAATTCAGGCTTTACCTACTGAGCCGAATAATTCCATTTTTTCTTTAACGGTGGCTTTAATTGCTTCAAAGCCGGGATTAAGAAGCTTACGAGGATCAAATCCCTTTCCTTCAAGGTCCTTGCCTGCTTCAATATATTTTCTTGTAGCATCTGCAAATGAGAGCTGACATTCTGTATTAACATTAATCTTGGCAACGCCGAGAGAAATAGCCTTCTTAATCATATCTGCAGGAATACCTGTACCTCCGTGAAGTACTAATGGCTTGTCTCCTGTTAATTCCTTGATAGCTGCAAGAGTATCAAAGCTGAGACCCTGCCAGTTAGAAGGATATTTGCCGTGAATATTTCCGATTCCGGCAGCGAGCATTGTAACACCAAGGTCTGCAATCTGCTTGCATTCAGCAGGATCTGCACATTCACCCATACCTACAACTCCGTCTTCTTCTCCGCCGATTGAACCTACTTCAGCTTCGATAGACATTCCCATAGCCTTGGAAACGGCAACTAATTCCTTAGTCTTAGCGATGTTCTCATCAATCGGATAATGTGAACCGTCAAACATGATAGATGTAAATCCGGCTTTGATACATTTATAGCATCCGTCGTATGTTCCGTGGTCTAAGTGTAAAGCTACAGGAACGGTAATTCCCAGGCTCTTATCCATTGCCTTAACCATAGCGGCAACAGTTTCAACACCTGCCATATATTTGCCTGCGCCTTCAGATACACCTAAGATAACAGGAGAGTTAAGTTCCTGTGCGGTAAGAAGGATTGCCTTTGTCCATTCAAGGTTGTTAATGTTAAACTGGCCGACTGCATATTTGCCGGCAACTGCTTTTTTCAGCATCTCTTCTGCTGTAACTAACATAGTAAAAGTACCTCCAAAAAATATTTTGGAATTATTATAACATAGAAATAATTAATTAACAAACATTTTGTGGTATGTTACAATATGAATTATTAAATGGAAAGGAAATGGCAGCGAAATGAGTACACTGGAGCGCTTTTTAAAATATATTTCAATAGATTCCATGTCCTGTGAAGACAGCGGGACTAATCCAAGTTCTGCAGGACAGCTTACAATGGCAGAATTGATTGCGGGAGAACTTAAAGAAATAGGAGTGTCTGATGTAAGACGCGACGATAAAGGTTATGTATACGGGGTAATACCGGCATCCTTGGGGAGGGAGAACGATAAGGCAATAGGGTTTATCTCTCATATGGATACTGCGCCGGCTTTTTCAGGTAAAAATATCAGACCCCGGATAGTGCAGAAATATGACGGAAAGGATATTATCCTGAACAGTGAAAAAGGCATTGCACTGAAAGTAAGTGAGTTTCCGAAGCTTTCCGATTATATAGGACTTGACCTTATAGTCACTGACGGAACCACATTGCTCGGAGCAGATGATAAAGCCGGAATAGCTGAGATAATGTCTGCGGCTGAGGAAATTATTTCCGGTAAAATTTCCCATCCCCGGTTATGTATTGCATTTACGCCGGATGAGGAAATAGGATGCGGAGCGGATTATTTTGACGTGGAGAATTTTGGCGCCGATTATGCATATACCGTGGATGGCGGAGAAATCGGAGAACTGGAATATGAGAACTTCAATGCGGCATCCGCAAAGATTACTGTTTACGGCAACTGTATCCATCCGGGAGAAGGCAAAAATAAAATGAAAAATGCCGCACTTATTGCCATGGAATTTAACGGAATGCTTCCGGATAAGGAAACTCCTGCCCATACGGAAGGGTATGAAGGATTTTTCCATCTGACCGGAATGAATGGTAATGAAGAAAATGCTTCTCTTGAATATATAATAAGGGACCATTCCATGGAAAAGTTTATTGAGAGAAAAAACACGATAATAAATATTGCTAAGGAAGTTAATGAGAAATACGGAGAAAATACGGTCCGGGTTGAATTGAAGGATTCTTATTATAACATGAAAGAGAAAATCCTTCCTCATATGGAAATCATCGAAAAGGCGGGACATGCCTTTGAGAAAAACGGTATTACTCCGAAGGTAGTGCCGATAAGAGGCGGTACGGACGGAGCAAGATTATCATTTATGGGACTTCCGTGTCCGAATCTGTCCACGGGAGGACATAATTTTCATGGAAAGTACGAGTATATTCCCGTACAATCCATGGAAAAAATGAAAAATGTGCTTATTACTCTTATGAGCGGAGAATGATTAAACTGTCTCCGGTTCAGGGTATTCGGTTTCGAAAGTATCAACGGTAACCTTGAGAAGTCTTTGCTCCTCCATAGGTCTGTCGTTCCAGTCTGTGCGGACCTCTGCTATGCGGTTAACCACATCCATGCCGTTAATTACCTTACCGAAAGCGGCATATGAGCCGTCAAGGTGAGGAGAAGTCTCGTGCATAATGAAGAACTGTGAACCTGCAGAGTCAGGATCCATGGCTCTTGCCATAGAGAGGACTCCCGGAGTGTGCTTGAGATTATTTGTAAAACCGTTAGAAGTGAATTCACCCTTAATGGAGTATCCCGGACCACCCATACCGGTGCCCTCAGGGTCTCCGCCCTGAATCATAAATCCTTTTATAACCCTATGGAAAATTAAGCCGTCATAGAAACCTTTATTTACAAGGCTGATAAAATTATTTACGGTATTTGGGGCAATCTCAGGATATAATTCTGCCTCAAATATACTTCCGTCCGTCATTTCAAATCTTACGATTGGATTTTGTGCCATAATATAACTCCTTTCAAAAATCTTATAATATTCTACCATATTATACAATGCGGGGGCAAGTCTATGTTAAAACATATCAAACTGATTTTGGGAGACGAAGCAGATACAGATGAAATAAACTACACTCTCAGTGAAGAGAATATTACAAAGAACGACAGCCTTATAATCACCGATAATGAGGCTGTGCTTAGTGAGTTAAAAAAGAATGGTTTTGCGGTGTTATTTTATTCCCGGGACAATAAGTTTATTGAGGGAGCGGAATATGTTACGGATTCCGTTGAGGACTGCGACAGGAAATATATGGAGCTTGTATTTGCAAGGGAAAAAGGACTGCCTCTTACAATTCTTGAAACAAAAAGAACCATCGTGCGGGAAATGACGGTGGAAGATTTACCTCTTTTGTACGAGCTTTATGATGATGAAGAAATAAAAAAATATATAGAGCCATTATATCCGTATGAGGAAGAAAAGGAATTTACGGAAAGTTATATCAGGAATATGTACGGTTTCTACGGTTTCGGACTCTGGCTTGTTTTTAATAAGGAAAACAATGAGCTTATCGGAAGAGCGGGAATAAGCATACGGAATATAGACGGGGAAGATAAGCATGAGATGGGATATATAATAGGGAAAAAATACAGGCGTCAGGGTTATGCATATGAAGTATGCAGTGCAATCAAAAACTATGCTTTTTCGGAAATCAAAATGGAAGATCTCTTTATCGTTACCGAAAAAAGAAATCTTCCATCCTGTGATTTGGCAGATAAACTGGGCTTTACTGTATCCGGTTTATCCGAAGTAAATGGTTGTGAATATATGATATTTCAATGTAAAGAGTGATTATTTCTTTACGATGAAATCAGCGTAAGCACTTTCAAGTCCATGCTCTGTCGGGTCGAGACCTTCGATTTCTTCAGCTGCTGAAACACGAAGACCGACAGTCTTTTTGATGACGAAGAAAGTGATAAACATTGTTACGGCTGTCCAGGCTGCTATACAAAGAACACCAAGTGCCTGTGTTCCCAAAAGCTTGAAACCTCCGCCGTAGAAAAGACCAAGTGAATCATATTCACCCTTGCCGCAGGCAAACAGACCCACGAGAAGAGTTCCTATCATACCGCAGGCACCGTGTACTGCGACAGCACCTACAGGGTCATCAACTTTAGCAACATGGTCGTTGAACCATACTACGAATACTACAACAACACCGGCAACTGCACCGATAATTGCGGCACCCAGAGCATCTACACAAGCACATCCTGCAGTAATTGCAACCAGACCTGCGAGGGAACCGTTAAGTGTCATCGATACATCAGGTTTGCCATCCTTAACCCATGTTATAATCATTACAACAACAGTAGCAACTGCGGCTGCGATAGTTGTTGTGGCAAAAATACTTGCAAGGCTTGCTGTTGAAGTTGCGGCAGCACCGTTGAATCCGTACCAGCCGAACCAGAGAATGAAACAACCGAGTGCACCAAGTGCAATGTTGTGACCGAGAATAGGTCTTGGTTTGCCGTTCTCGTCGAACTTTCCGATACGAGGTCCCAACATTTTGGCACCGATGAAGGCTGCAATACCACCTACCATATGTATGCAGGCTGAACCGGCGAAATCAATGAAGCCTCTCTCTGCAAGCCATCCGCCCGGACCCCATGTCCAGTGCGCTTCAATAGGATATACAACAAGACTGATAATAAAACTGTAAATACAATAAGAAATAAATTTTGTTCTTTCTGCCATTGCACCGGAAACGATTGTTGCCGCTGTAGCACAGAAGACAAGGTTGAATGCGAAATTGCCCCATTCCTTTGCATCAAACATTTTAAGGAATGACTTTGGTGAAAAAGGTGTTTCACCCCAGCCGATAAAGCCGTTTCCTTCACCGCAGAGTAAAGAGTAACCTACAAAAAGGAATGCCACCGTACCAAGGCAGAAGTCCATGAGGTTTTTCATAATAATGTTACCTGTGTTTTTGGCTCTTGTGAAACCTGCTTCAACCATTGCGAAGCCTGCCTGCATAAAGAATACCAATGCGGTGCCCATTAAAAACCAGACACTGCCGGAACCAAGTAAATCTGATAAATTTGCTGCTTCCATATCTTTTCCTCCTTCTTATCTCCAACTGAAACATTTTCTGTTACATAAAAAAAGTGCACTCCCCACAAGGGTGTGCACTTCTTCGTGTCTCTAAATATTTCTTAAATTTTATGGTAGTAAGTTAGCACATTAAAATCATCAATTATTGAAAAAATCGGAAATAAATTGTTGACATATAAAAACATGAATAATATTCTTATTCTGGAAAGGATAGAAAAATATGGAATATTTTATGCTTCAACCGCAAATTAAATATGGTATAAAAAATTATTGCAGAGTAGAAAAAAACTTTCCGTGTAAGGCGGTTATTTACGGAGGAACCGGTTGTGGGGAAATTGCCAAAGTTCCGGATGGCTGCGAAGAAGTGATTTTTGTACGGGGAAAAGACGGCGTCAGAAAGATTTATCCTGATAAGACAAAATTCTGGAAAACAGATATATCCGGATGCGATATATGCGGAATAAGACTTCAGCCGGGATATTATCCGGATATGGAAGCAGTGGAAGTGTCGGAAAAGATTTTTTTATCCCAAAACAAAGATACATATCTTAATTTGTTTCCGGATTATGTAATAAAGAAGAAACCGTCGCATCCGGCAGTACATGAAATGCTGGAGCTTATATCAGAAAGCCGGGGAAGAATAACGGTGGAAGAAATGGCAGAGCGATTAAGTTATTCAATGCGCCATATTAATAATCTTTTTACGGATGCAATGGGATTCGGCCCCAAGGAATTTGAAAGGTTTACAAGACTCCAGTATGTATTTAAAGAGATGATAAAAAATCCGTTCAGAAACAACTGTGAATTTATTGAACAGCTTGATTATGCCGACCAGGCACATTTCCAGCGTGAATTCAAATATTTTACGGGAATGACTCCGAGACAGTTTATTAAAAAATATTGCACACATCGAGTAGGCTGATACCTACTCGATGTGCAATCAATGTCATCTCGCCTATCGGCTCGCTGAACATTGGCCATCATAAGGTAAGCCCCCTCGCTCCGCTTGCGGGATAGAATAGAAATTTGTGCAAGCACAATTTCTGCATGACGGCTTATTGCACATAAAAGAACCGGACAGATAAGCCTTCTGCCCGGTTCCTTATTCCATTTACTTTATCAAATCAAGTTGTCACTAGATTGCTTCAGGTCCACGCTCGCCGGTACGTACACGAATAACATCTTCTACATCATATACGAAAATCTTACCGTCACCGATGTTGCCTGTAGAAATTTCTTTTGTTACTTTGTCGATGATTACTTCAGCGGCATCATCTGCAACTACGGTCTCAACCTTTACTTTAGGAAGAAGATTTACAAAATATTCATTACCTCTGTAAATTCTCTTGAAACCTTTCTGTGCACCATAACCCATAATGTTGGTTACCATTACACCTGTTGCATTGCATTCGTCAAGGATTACTTTCAATTCATCCAGCTTCTCAGGTCTGATTACCATTTCCAGCTTCTTCATATCAACTACCTCCATCTCTTGCCGCCAATGCCGCATAAATGCGGGATTACGGCTTTTCATTATAGAATATTAGCCAATAATCATATATTCCTTGGTTCATATGAAGTATTTTAGCATATGATTTTTTTGAAATAAATAGCTTTAAAACAATTTTTTTATTATAAGGTTTACGAAAGAAATCCTCCTTAAAGAAATAGGAGTCTCTTTACAAAAACTTAAGAAAATTAAGAATTGAGTTGAATACAATAAAATTATAAACAGGGCTAATAAAATTTAAAATTAGTCCGATATAAGTATTGAAAAGGGACAGTATTGCGTGTATAATTTTACTGGTTCATAATATTTATCAGAAGAATAATGTTAATTGTTATCAGGCTGATAAGAATAGAGATTATATTTGAGAGAGCGAGGTGAGACATATGAAGATTGCGGGATATGATTATCTGGCAGAGCAGAACAACAGAATACAGAGCAGACTCCAGGATTTCAGTACCGAGACCACACCTTCCCAGGCTGTGACACCGTCCGTATCTTCCAATGATGTCTCTACCGTTAGTACATATAATGAACAGGATAAAGAGTCTTCAGGTTCGGTATTAAAGATTTCAGAAGCTTCGGCAGCTGCCGTAAGAGCTGCGAAGAACGGACCGGAGACGGCCTCTGATTATTACGCGCCTGTTAATTTCAGCACCACTGAGAGCGAAGATATGGTTAATTCATCCAAATCAGGGGATTCGGTGCTTGACCGGTACAGATTTTTTGTACAGAATACCAGATACGACGGAGACGAAGGTATTGTCCGCAGAATTTTCAGATAAAATTATTCACTTTTTTTGAAAAAAGGCTTGACTTCTTTTTTACATCAATATATAATCCTTATTGTTGTCGCGGTAATTGTGACACGCAATTTTATATTGGGCTATAGCCAAATGGTAAGGCACTGGACTCTGACTCCAGCATTTCCAGGTTCGAGCCCTGGTAGCCCAGCTTGAGCACTGCAGATATATGCAGTGCTTTTTCTCTTATAGAAAAGGTTATATGACGAATATTACTTTGACACAAAAAGCAGATTAGGTATATACTTACAGATAGTTAAAGATAAGGAGCTATGAAATGTTTGAGACAGATGAAAGAATAAGATACAGCGAGGTTGATTGTAACGGTATCGTTACGCTTGATTCCATTGTGAATTATTTTCAGGATTGTACAATGCTTCATACGGAAACGGTCGGAATGGGAATAGGACAGATTATGAAGACCGGAAATTTCTGGTTTCTGTCAGCATGGCAGATAGAAATATTAAGAGCTCCTGTTTTATACGAGAAAGTAAAAGTATGGACCAATCCTTATGAGACAAAAGGCTTTTTCGGTAACCGTAATTTCCAGATGTTAAGCGAAAGCGGTGAACAGCTTATAAGAGCCAATTCCGTATGGGTTCATCTTAATATTGAGACCA
>JBJENE010000047.1:0-38269 GCA_051880035.1 Butyrivibrio sp. | reverse complement strand
TTGCGGTAAGTAAGGCTGAGGTTCTCTATCATACAGACGAAAGAGGTCATAAACTGGAGCCTATGGAAGTTGCCTATGTTGATGTTCCTGATGACTGTTCAGGTACCGTTATTCAGAAACTCAGCATGCGTAAAGGCGAACTTAACGGTATGGCACCTCTTACGGGCGGTACAACAAGACTTGAATTTACAATTCCGTCAAGAGGTCTTATCGGATACACAAATGAATTTCTCACCGACACAAAAGGAAGCGGTGTAATTAATACTATTTTTGACGGATACGGTCCATATAAAGGAGATATTTCATACAGAAAACAGGGTTCCCTTATTGCATTTGAAAGCGGTGAAGCAATTACTTACGGTCTATTCAATGCACAGGAACGAGGAACTCTCTTTATCGGTCCGGGAACAAAGGTTTACGGTGGAATGATTGTAGGCCAGACAGGCCGTGCCGAAGACATAGAAGTTAATGTATGTAAAACAAAACATCTTACCAACACCCGTTCTTCAAGTGCTGACGATGCTTTAAGACTTGTTCCGCCTAAAATTATGAGTCTTGAACAGTCTCTTGAGTTTATTGATTCCGATGAGCTTCTGGAGGTAACTCCTAAAAATCTCAGAATCAGAAAGAAAATTCTTGATTCGACTGCCAGATACAGAGCCAAAAAGAACAGTTGATAAATATTTAGTGGATGTAAAAAACCGACAGAAAGAGTGCTTTTGCTTAATTGATGCCGGTTTTTTACATCCTTTTTATATACAAAATTGGAGTTTTTATTTTTTCTTTTTGTGTTTAATTATATATATAACCGCTACCGCTGCAACCCCTGCCGTAACTGCAACAGCTGCCACAATAATCCATATTGTCCGGGAAGAATTGCCCGGTTTTTCAGACACTGATGTTTCCGTTTCTGTTTCCGGCTCGGTTACAGATTCGGATTCCGGTTCAGGTTCGGTTACAGGCTCTGTAGGTTCCTCTGTTGGAGCCTCTGTAGGTGCTTCTGTCGGTGCCTCTGTTGGAGCCTCTGTAGGTTCCTCCGTCGGTGCCTCTGTAGGTGCTTCTGTTGCAGGCTCTTCAGGTATTACCACTCCGCCGGTCTGACTTGCCCCTTCTGCCGTTATGCTTATTCCGGTATTAATTCCGTTATATATTGCAGGATACACAAGCACATCTTTATTGGTTCCTATTACTTTGTAATCATTCAGACTGTAATTTCCGGCTGCACCGCTTCCGTAAAGTCTTAACGGACAGCTAAATCCTCCGTAACTTACCGTAGCCTCGTAGATTAGCGGACTAATCTCATTAAGAGCACCTATGGAAAACCCGTCGCTCAGCTGGCTGACATGTCCGTCATTGTAAATTACTTTTACCATGACAGTGCTTTTGTCGTATGATGACACCTTACCGGCATCATAAAATGTAGGATTAATTCCTGCCGCGATTGCCACTGCCTTTACTGCCGGAACATTAACGGTAACTTGTTCTGTGGAACCGTCTGATGCCGTACAGGTAATTACTGCACTGCCTTCTCCCGTTGCAGTAATAAGTCCCTGTTCATTAACATAAGCAACCGCTGTATCAGATGAAGAATAAGTACCTTTTATGCTGCCTAACATATGTGCACTGTATGTTCTGTTAAGGGTAATTGTATCCCCCGCATTAACGCCTCTTTTGGTAAGTCCGTAATATGATGCGATTCCCGTAGCATCCGCAATTCCAAGTTTCTGCTGGTTAACGGTATCATGAACAAATGTTGCATCTGATGTATTACTTAAATAACAGTGTTCTATTATGATTCCGGGAATATTGCATTTTATGCCTTCATCAAGCATTGTATAATAATCTCTTGACGGGTCATTTGTAGATGTTCTGGTGCGATATCCTCCATTATTAAGACCGAGGCTGCTAACTTTGGCAGCAATATTTTCACATAACACTTTCATCGTATCTTTATATTGCGAATTAACTGTTCCGTATACCTGGACTCCGTTAACTGATGAATCCGTTCCGCTGTTATTATGGACGGAAACAAACAAATCGGCTTCTAACATTGCTCCCATTCTGCCTCTTCCCGTATTGGAAAACCATTCCGCAGAACCTCTGGTCAGATATACTTTTACTCCGTTGTAAGTCTGAAGTTCAGCTTTTAAGGCAACTGCAATATTCCAGTTAAGATATCCTTCCGTATCATTTTTATCGATACAGGAAACCGCACCTCCGTCATATCCTCCGTGTCCCGGATCAATGATAATAACAATATCACCTGAAGAATCTTTTGCCTCTGCTTTATATGGTGTAATCGCAAATAGTATGATAACCGATACTATACCAAATAAAAATCCTACAAACTTTTTCATTTAATATCTCCTTCTTCTGCTCCTTCTGCGGCGGCGTCTGTTGCGTCTCCTGCTTTCCAGAATTACAAGTATTATTCCGATAATTACAACGATTAATAATACAATTACAAAAATTAAAATTTTAATGAGGCCGCTGTTATCAGAAGATGTCTTTCCGCTTTCATCTCCGGATTGCTCGCTTTCTGATGCAGCCGTAGTATCAGATTCCGTCGGTGCCGGCTCTGTCGGTGCCGGTTTGGTTACCTCCGGAATATATGTGCTGTCATTTCTGCAGACTCTTAATATGCCTGATAGTTCTCCGTATGTTACGGCAATATCCTGTATTCCTGATTTATCGGTATCAACATTGCCGATTGAAGAAGGGACCGCTTTCTGTGCAGAGCCGTCACTGTACATTACAAATACAAATGCCTGGGATAAATCTATTCCGGCAAATTCTTCTGCAGTACTGTAAAACGTAGGATTAAGACCTCCCGCCACAGCAACAGGGGTTTCTTTCTCCACCGTAACCGTACAATATCCGCTTGTTCCGTCATTAAGCTTGTACACAATATTAGTAGTACCTGCTCCCTTTGCCAGAACTACACCGTTTTCATCAACCGTGGCAACAGATTCATCAATTGAATACCATGATGCACCATCCTGCCCACCCTGAGGCACATTTACGGTAAGTCCATAGCTTTTTTGAAGATTGACTGTTGTCTCGCTGTCTGCTTCTGCGGTTCTTTTAACAAGTCCGAAATATGTGGCAACTGCTTTCGCATCGGCAACACCCATTTCATTTACGGATTCATAATTAATTGTTCCGTCCTCATTTGATACAAGCAGTGCATCATTGGGATTACTCAGAAAACAATGTTCCACAATAATGGAAGGAATGCCTGCGCGGACTCCCTCTGCAATAATTGTATAATAGTCCTCGTAGTCATAATCAGTGGAAATTCTGGTCTGCACTCCTCCATTGGTAATTCCTATTCCCGCAAGATTTTCAAGAATAAGACTGCACATATCG
Organism: Butyrivibrio sp.; assembly: GCA_051880035.1. GTDB lineage: Bacteria > Bacillota > Clostridia > Lachnospirales > Lachnospiraceae > Eshraghiella. Next base: position 34,900 of record JBJENE010000047.1, on the reverse strand, counting down.
TTGGTAGACTCACTGTAAAGACTGTTAACAGAACGATATGCAAGGCTTCCCGTATTACTTTCAGAACCGCTGTTATTATGGATACTTATAAGAAAATCTGCATTCAAAGCAGCTGCCTGCATGGCTCTTCCCGTATTCGTCATCCACTCATCCTGAGATCTGGTAAGATAAACCTTTATTCCCTCATATGTTCCCAGTTCCTGTTTCATAGCCTTGGCAATTGCAAGATTTATGTCCTTTTCGTATGCTCCTGTGGTAGCAACCGTTCCCGGGTCGTCTCCTCCGTGTCCCGCATCAATTACAACAACTATATCTCCCGCACTGTCTTTTGCATATACGGTTTTCTCTCCTGTTATCATACTTGATACAAGTACTGCTGCCAACAACAATATTCCGATAACTCGTTTCATTTCGCATTCCTCCGACTGTTAGTATCTTAAGACATATTTGAAAACTGCTTTCTTAATTATTCCCATATGTCCTATCATTCTTTTTCTTATTGTACTTATTATCCTTGTTGCCTCCATGCATTCTTCCTTACTTATCAGTTCTTCTGAATAAGTCTCTTTTTCATACAGTTCTGCCAGTCTTAAAGCCTCTGACAGGGCAACGCCCGGGTGTTCGTCCGCTGCTTTTTTGGCAAACTCTTTTGGAGTCATATTTTCTTTATAATGTATACCGTCATAGTGCATCAGCTTGATAAATCTGTCACAGATTTGTGAAATCTGTCCGTCTGCCATGACTGTATCATTCATATTATATATTCTGTCATTAATAATTTCCACCTTTTTATAGTGGATTTTGAGCATGAAAAATATTCCAGCCGCTATACATATTACCAATAGTATAACACATATCTTTCTTACTGTTTCAGCCGTTATTTTAATACTGAAGCCCTTTTCTTTGGTAACAGAGCCGGTTTCTGTATTCTCTGTATTTTCGGAAGTATCAGTTTGCGAACCGGTTACATTTTCATGGCTTTCAGTATCAGCTTCCGTGGTTTCGATGGTTTCTTTGTCGGAAGCACTTTCAGATGGCACCTCTGTTTCATGTGTTTCAGGCTCCACATCATAATTGCCCGGTGTAACATCAAAATCAAGCCAGCCAACACCGTCTACATAGTATTCAACCCAGGCATGTGCTGCCGAATCAGGAATTGATAAAATTTTATATTGCCTGTTATCTGATTCGGAGCTCATGTCGGAATAATAAGCCATCCAGGTTTTTTCATCTGTTGTATCTGCCACAGTGTCCGTTCCGGTATTAAATGAATACCCTTCCACATATCTTGCGGGAATTCCGGCACTTCTGAACATCATAACGGCAGCAGTTGCAAAATAAGTACAATAACCTTCATGTGATTCTTTCAGAAAATACTCCACAAAGTCTTTGCCATCCGGACATTTCCCCGGAGAAAGGGTATAAGAACATGTTTCAGAAAGATAGTCTCTTATCTTAAGAGCTACATTGTACCGGTCTCTGGAATTATTAATGCTATATCCGTTCCATGTATCATAAAGTTCTTCTTCCATGGTTGTATTTACATCAAGATATTCACTGTAGACATATTCCCTGTACTTTTCTTCACTATCAATATAAGTATCATATACACCGGAGAAGGAAAGTTCCGGATATTCGCTTTCATCTATATACACAAATTCAATTTCGGTATCCGGATCAATTTTGCCGTATCCTCCGTCAATTTCATATGACATTCCCGATGTCAGTGAATAAATCGGAGCAAACTGATACGGAGCCCGTCCCCCGGTATATTCTACCTTCATTGTCGTATAATATCCTGAGAGCAAAGAATACCACATGGCATTTTTTATATAATTTGATGTATACTCCTGAGGTTTTACCGACTGCTGGTAAAGATAATCAAAGAGTTCTTTATATTCGGAAGATATTTCCGGTTCTTCCCACTGCCGTCCTTTATAATCCTTGGCGATATATCCTTTAATATAGAGTTTTCTCTTAATATCGGGAACTGTAACCCTTAGCACCTCTTCGCCTGAATACACAATTGTATCATGGTTTCCGAGTCTTCCCGCAGCTATCTGATTCGGTGAGGAACTTTTTCCCCATCCCCAGTTCCAGTCACTGTTGAAAGGATTAATTTCAGCCAAAAAATCGCCTATTTTATTAATTTCAAGCTCACCGTTTTTGAATTTCTCATATAAATCGGCTCCGCCCTCTTTGACATCGGAAAAATAACTGTTTTGCGTATATGTATTCTCCGGTCTGATTTTCAGGATTACGGAACTGACCGTGATTATAATGATACCGATTACTATGGCTGAGGTCTGCAGTGAAAAATAACTTTGAACCGAATCATTCCGCCTGATTCCGGAAAAAAGCATGATGGCAAGCATAAGACAGTATACTATTCCATACATCACTGCAAATCCTGAGCTGTATGAATTTATCAGTACAGCCAGAACAATCGGAAGTAAGGAAATAATAAGCGGAAGATAGAGAACCTTTCTTTTGGCTATACTGCATGCAAATCCTGCACTGAAAAGTCCCATAAAAATATAGCACACTACCTTTACACCGGCCTGCCCTTTTACAAGCATTTTGGCTGTAGCATCCATATACCAGAGTTCCGTATCAAATCCTGCTGCCAGTTTATCTATGATATTATTAATATAAATTACAAATCCGCCGCTTAATTTTGCAGGATTAAATAAATAAATTAATCCCACAAACACAAATATTCCAATCCAGACAATCCAGACTTTTTTAATGAGGACAAAAAGAACACTGAAAATTCCGGACATAAATACCGCATATATAACGGCAGCCGCCAGCGAAATACTGTGGCGTGTGTCATATAACTGAAAAAAATTGAGTATAAGAGACAGTATTCCCGCAAAAGTCAGTATGAATGTTGATATTATAAGCTTTGTCCTGTTTTCTGTTTCCATTACTTTTCCCTGCTATTTATACTTTACGGGCATTCTGGAGTTTTTAACCTGACCCGGAATTAAATAATATACCGGAGACTCCAATGCCATGATTTCCATGTTCTTTGTTACTGTTTTGTTGTAATACGGAGTTACATAAAAGACCCTGCTTTTTACCAGTCTCTTTTCTCCGTAATAAAGCTGTGCCGCGGAAACTTTTTCCGAATAAGGCACTATCTTATACAAATCCGCAAAAAGCGAAAAAATATCATTCTGTGTTTCAACCCTGGTACATACAAACCCATTGTTATAATAACACATGTTAAATCCGAAACCTCTTGATGTAAGCGTATGTATCAGGCCGTGTAAAAGGTCAAACATCTCGTCATATACTTTAAGCTGCCTCTTTTTACGCTTTTTGGAGTTACCGAACAAATCCAGAACAACCGTATCATTTTCCGTAAGAGGAAGTCCGTATTCTTTCACCATAAGTTCTCCCACCTTTGATGAAAGTTTCCAGTGGATACTGCGTATTTTATCTCCGCCTTCGTATTCCCTCATTCCGAAAATTTCAGTAGGGTCATCTCCGGCCTTAACCGTGGAGTACATTTTATCGTCGTCTTCTTCGATTTCTCCCCACATGTTTCTCATAACCTCGATATCCGGCAGTTTGGGAACGACAATAATATCACAGGTCTGACGGTTCTTTTTTCCGAGGAAAAAGAAGTTAAAATAATCCAAAACATATATTCTTTTAATGCAGACCCTGAGGTTTTCGCAGTGAGGACATTTGATTTTAACCTCTCCGATACGGCTTTCCCCCGGTCTGCACATAATTCTCAAACTTTTTCTGAAGGCATGTCCTTTTACTTTTTTGTAACCTTTACGCCCGTTTTTTTTGACTATTACCTTAACACAACAGGTATTTAAAGGTATCGGTGATTTATTTGTTACAACGAACCTTATTACTGCTTTATCTTTTCTGAATGAAGCAATCTGCTCCTCCAGAAATTCCACATTGATTCCGGCTCTGAGTATACACACAACCACAAGAGAAACTATGGACATCAAAACAAAGACTATGCCCAATATAAAGGGTACATAGCCTGTGTCAACAACATTATATACAAAAATGGCTATAAAGCAGATAAGATACATAATAAAATGCAGTACCATAAAATTCACCTATTTGTATGCCTTTGGTACAGGCACAGTCTGGAATACAGACTTAATTACTCCTTCTTGCGATACCGATGACAGTCTTGCCTTCGGACCCAGAATAATTCTGTGTACAGCCACATCCGGAAACACTTTTTTAACATCATCCGGAGTAACATAATTTCTTCCGTCCAGATATGCACATGCTCTGGCAATTCTTGCAAGTGCAACTGTTCCTCTGGGACTTATTCCCAGTTCCACCATCGGATGTTTTCTTGTCATTGCACAAAGCATTGCAATATATTCGTAGATTGCTTCATCCACATGAACATTTTCAACCTCATCCTGCATGTTAACAAGTTCATTTGTATCAATTACACGGCATACATCATCAAGAGGATTCTTTCCCTGTTTATCCTGAAGAATCTTTATTTCGCTTTTTATGTCCGGATAACCCATTGAAAGCCTTATCATAAAACGGTCAAGCTGGGATTCCGGCAGCATCTGGGTACCGGCGGAACCTACCGGGTTCTGTGTTGCAATTACAATAAAAGGCTTGGGAATATTTCTCGTCACACCATCAACAGTTACCTGGCCTTCCTCCATGGCCTCCAAAAGTGCAGACTGGGTTTTGGAAGAAGTTCTGTTAATTTCGTCTGCCAGGAAAAGATTACACATAATGGCACCTTCCCTGTATTCAAATTCCTGGGTTTTGGCATTATACATGGAAAATCCCACTACATCCGAAGGGAGCACATCTGTAGTAAACTGCATTCTTCCCTCTTCCAATTCCATTGCTTTGGAAAAAGCCAGGGCAAGGGTTGTTTTTCCGACTCCCGGAATATCCTCCATAAGTACATGGCCTTTTGCCAGAACTGCCATCATTACCTTATAAATAATCTCATCCTTACCTTTAACGGCCCTTTTTACCTGTTCTATTACTTCTCTTGCTTTTTCGTATCCCATCTTTATGCCTCTTATTCTTTCTCATAATATACTTCTGTCTGTATATTCCGGTAAATTCTACTCCGCCGAATTGGTTTTAATATCTGCAATAAGCCAGTTACCGTCCAGATTTACATAATAATATGTCTGATCGTTATGCTCTGTTTTGGTTTCGCCCGTTGCGGTAAGATACATCGACTTGTCAAATATAACACGGCATGAAAAACATACCTCGCTATAAACTGTATACTCTGTGATACTTACATTGTTAAATTCAGGAGTATTATGGCTGCTGTACATCCACATATCTCCCTGTCTGTACTGTTCCGCCAGGTCAATATAATAGGAATTTGCAGGGAAAAACGGCTGAAGACATGCCGTACTCACACCGCAGCCTTCCAAATCTCTTGAAAAGAAATTAGAATATGATTTGGATGCAAGCCATACATGGTCATAAAGTTCCTGCGGCATCTCTGTTGAACTGTATCCTATCTTAACATCACTGTAGTCACTGACTTCTGACAAATCAACCGGATTATCATCCGCATCATACACCGTAAGCACAGGTGTATTTATAAGCCCCTTTACTTTGTATGTTACAAACTTTGGCAGTTCCACATATTCGGCAACATATTCCATTCCTTCCATAACGGATGCGTCACCCGTCATTTCGTCGTTACCTAACTGTACATCATTGATGTATACTTTGTATGTCTCAGGTACTGTCACGGAAACATTGTTATTGCCTGCCTGAGTAACTGCTTTAACTTCACTGACTTTCCAGTCGGCAATTGAGAGAATACCCATAATATTATGCTGATTCTCAGCTTTAAGCGTTACTGTTGCCACTACCTTATCATTATCAAGCAGATTATACTGCATTTCAGTGGCTTTGGTACTTTTTACGGAAACCGTAAGATCCTTACCTTTTACCGAATCGGCAAATAAATCTGCTGAAACAGAAGCTGTTTCGAATTTATTGGAGACCTCTTCAGAAACCATGGATGTATCACCGGCAGACAACTGTTCTGCCACCTTGACTGCAACCGGTTCCGGCTGTGAAGCCTCATATTTCTTCATTGTATTCCAGACATATATCAGAAGCACTGCAACTAAAACAGCCAAAACTCCCACATATATGACAAATCCTCGCCAGAATTTACTTTTCTTAGTCTTAACTTTTCTCTTAACTTCGCTCATAATGCCCCTCCTCTTATTTTACCACAAATCCTGTAGGAAGTCTCCATGAAGATGTGGAATAATACAAGGTAACACTTGTCATTTCATACTGTCCGTTATAATACATTGAGGATGAACTTCCTCCGTCCAGATTTGCTGCATTTACGGCACCGTATTCCTGCATTACCCCTATAAGGTCTGCGGCAGTTGCACCTATATGTCCTTCATGTCCTCTGCCGTCCGTTACAAACATCAAAACTGCACCGTCTTTGCGCTGTCCGATAACAGTTCTTGGGTTGGCTCCGCTTCCGTTACCGCTTATCTGGGTAGCCTCGCCGTTAATTATAAGCTTTGTAAAATGGTTTGTATCTCCGTCATCAATATCCTTAAAGCTTACCGCATCGCGGATATGTTCTTCTGCAACCATCTGTTCAACCTGTTCGGCAGACATATTTCCGATATCTTTAATTACCAGAATATTGTCTGTATTAAAGCCTACACACACATCGCCCGGCTGTGGGACATTGTACTGGATTACTCCGTCGCATACAACAAGCCCTTTCGGCTTTCCTCCCCAGTTACCGTCGGAGAAATATTCTCCTCCGTTGATTCCGGCAATGGCTCCGGCAGAGCTTACAAGTTCTCCCAGGGTAATTCCGTATTTACTTTTATTATCATCGGACCACGGATAAATTGTGGCAAGTTTAACCTTTGACGGATCTTTAACAATCATCAGTTTACCGGTATATGACCTTCCCGTGATGTTAATAATCTCAATTCCGTTTTCATCGAAATTATCCTGAAATTCAGAGTCAGCAGGTTTATCCGGGTCATCATCGTCTCCCGGAATATCGATAAGGTTTGTATCAACCTCATTATCATTATGCTTCATTGAATTATTGCCTGTAATTTCAAGAATTTCCTCTTTGCTGAAATACCAGCTTGGCAGAAAGCTTAAAGCTCCTGTCTCGAGAAATGTTCCTACAAACAGATCTCTTGCTGCTGTTGACGGTCCGTGGCAGAAAATCCATATGGAAAAATATGCTCCCAGGAAAATCATTAAAACTGTTGCAAAAATAACTGCGGCAATATGTCCTATGACTGAAGCCACTGAGTTTTTCTTTTTGTTTGTGGATGACATTTTATTCCTCCTCATTTCTTTTTGATGCAAAAACCCATCTGCGCTGAATCTGAAAGCTCAACAGAAACAGACAGATATCAACTACAACCTTAATACATGATGTAAGTACTTCATTGGTAGAAAGTATATCTGAAAACAGGTATACAAGTCCGTATGATATTCCGGCCTGTACAACGCACAAAATATAATATTTAGGCATGGATTTACTAACCGGTACATCCGATTCAAAAACAGCATTCCTGTTCACCACATAATTAAAAACGGATGAAATAATTCTTGCTCCTGCCGTTGCCACCAGAACATTAACCCATGGTTCCACCCTGTCTCCCAGGACAAACTCAAGTAATGTAAAAAGAGCAATGTCAATTAAAAAAGACATTATGGAGCTGAAAATAAATTTCAGAATAACCATATATATTTTAATTGAATCCCTGATTGGATGAAAATGTGTGGTGGCATTATCTTCTATATAGACGGTCTCAATAGTAACTTCGTGGAATTTGATATTCCGCTTGTTAAGTTCAAGAAGCATCTGGGTCTCATATTCAAAGCGTTCACCTTTTATCTGCGTAAGCAAAGGTAAAAGTGAAGCCTTGAATGCCCTTAATCCCGTCTGTGTATCGGTAATTTTAATTCCGCAGGCAAATCTGAATACAAATCTCGTAATATTATTACCGATTTTACTTTTTGGCGGTACATTTTTGCCTGTAAAATCCCTGCACCCAAGCACAACCGGTATATCATTTTCAAGCATTGCCTCACAGCATGCTTTAATGTCAGAAGGTCTGTGCTGATTATCTCCATCGACTGTTACAACCCCGTCAATGTCACTACGGTGCTCCATACAGTATGAAAATGCCGTTTTGAGGGCTCTTCCTTTTCCTTTATTCACTTCATGCGTCAGAATTGTAACCTGACTGTACTGGCCGGCTTCCTTAAAAGGTTCAAGATGCTTGTCATCGCTTCCGTCATTGACAATAATAATATCGTCAAATCCTTCTTCAATAAGCCCTTTAACAACCTGAATCAGTTTCTCATCCGGATTCAGCGACGGTAAAATAACACTTATTTTCACAAACTGCTCCTTTGACTATTTAATGAGACGTGACAGACGCTCCTGCACCTGCTGCATCATTGCAGAATATTTGGTAAGTTTGTCCCTTTCTTCCTGAATCTTAGCTTCCGGTGCTTTGGAAACAAATTTTTCATTACCGAGCATTCCGTTAACTCGCTTAAGTTCTCCCTCAAGCCGCTTTTCCTCGTTCTTAAGTCTCTCTATCTCTTTGTCGATATCAACCAGTTCTGCAAACGGCATATATACACTTGCATTCGGAAGAAGTACCGCTACCGCATCTTCATCAATTCCGGTCTTATCATTTTGGATTACGACCTCTGATGCGTATCCGAGTGTTGCAAAGAAGACTTTACCGTTAGTGAAGATATCACGAATCTCAGAATCCTCTGTAACAACAAATACTTTCGCCTTCTTGCTTGGCGGTACATTCATGTCGGCACGGGTATTTCTGATTCCTCTTACTGCTTCTTTAATAGTCTCTACTGATTTTTCCTCTTTTGCAAAATTCCATTCATCCTTATATAAAGACCATGGAGATATCATAATTGATTCCTCATCTGAAAGGTTACAAAAGATTTCTTCCGTAATGAATGGCATATACGGATGAAGAAGTTTCAATGATACTATAAGGACAGTCTTAAGTGTCCAGAGTGCCGCTGCTTTTGTGGTGTCTCCTTCATTATAAAGTCGCGGCTTAACCATTTCAATATACCAATCGCAAAATTCTTCCCAAATGAAGTCATAAATCTTCTGAACGGCAACACCGAGATTATAATTCTCCATATTTTCGGTTACTTCTTTTACCAGAGTGTTAACCTTTGAAAGAATCCATTTATCCGCATCTGTAAGAGAAGCTTCTCCCACATTATTTATGTCGGCTTTATCAAGGTTCATCATAATAAATCTTGAAGCATTCCATATTTTATTGGCAAAATTACGGCTGGACTCAACTCTTTCCCAATAAAAACGCATATCATTGCCCGGAGCATTTCCGGTTACAAGCGTAAGTCTTAATGCATCCGCTCCATACTTATCGATTACTTCTAACGGATCAATTCCGTTTCCTAATGATTTGCTCATTTTACGGCCTTGTGAATCTCTTACGAGTCCATGTATCAGGACAGTATTAAACGGAGCCTTTCCTGTATGTTCAATTCCTGAAAACATCATTCTTATTACCCAGAAAAGGATAATATCATATCCGGTTACAAGCGTACTTGTAGGATAAAAATATTCAAGCTCTTCTGTCTTTTCCGGCCAGCCTAGTGTTGAAAACGGCCAGAGTGCAGAAGAAAACCATGTATCAAGAGTATCCGGGTCCTGACGCATCGGTTTACCGCATTTTGGACATACCGCACCATCTTCTTTGGTAACTACCATTTCACCGCAGCTGTCGCAGTAATAAGCAGGAATTCTGTGTCCCCACCAAAGCTGTCTTGAAATACACCAGTCCTTAATATTTTCGAGCCAGTGATAATATGTCTTGTCAAAATGTTCAGGAACAAATCTGGTCTCTTTATTCTTAACTGCCTCTATTGCCGGCTTGGCAAGTTCTTCCATCTTAACAAACCACTGCATTGATACCCTTGGTTCAACGGTAGTATGACATCTGTAGCAGGTTCCTACATTATGGGAGTAATCTTCGATTTTAACCAGAGCACCTTCCGCATCCAGGTCTTCTACGATTGCCTTCCTTGCTTCATATCTGTCCATTCCCGCATACTTAGGATAATCGTCTGTTATTCTGGCATCCTCGGTAAGCACATTGATTACCGGAAGATTATGTCTTAAACCTACTTCAAAATCGTTAGGATCGTGTGCAGGTGTAATCTTAACAACTCCGGTTCCGAATTCCATTTCTACATAATCATCTGCAATGATAGGAATCTCTCTGTGAACAATAGGAAGGATTACTGTCTTTCCAACCAGGTCCTTATATCTTTCATCATTAGGATTTACCGCAACTGCAGTATCTCCAAGCATTGTTTCAGGTCTTGTGGTTGCCATCTGGATATATCCGCTTCCGTCGGAAAGAGGGTATCTCAAATGCCAGAAATGTCCTGCCTGGTCCTCGTATTCAACTTCCGCATCCGAAATTGAGGTAAGACAGCAAGGGCACCAGTTAATAATTCTGTTACCACGGTAAATAAGTCCTTTATTGTATAAGTTAACGAAAACTTCCTTAACAGCTTTATTACAGCCTTCATCCATTGTGAAACGCTCACGGTCCCAGTCTGCTGATGAACCGATTTTCTTTAACTGATTAACAATTCTTCCGCCATATTCCTTTTTCCAGTCCCAAACTCTGTCAAGGAATTTTTCCCTTCCGAGTTCTTCCTTTGTAAGACCTTCCTTGGCGATTGCTTCAACTACCTTAACCTCTGTGGCAATTGAGGCATGATCCGTTCCCGGAACCCATAATGCCTCATATCCCTGCATTCTCTTAAAACGGATTAAAATATCCTGTAATGTATTATCAAGAGCATGTCCCATATGAAGCTGTCCCGTAATATTTGGAGGAGGCATCACAATTGTAAAAGGTTTTTTGTCCCTGTTTACCTCTGCATGAAAATATTTCTTATCAAGCCACTTCTGATACAATCTGTCTTCAATTTCGGATGGATTATAATTTTTTTCCAATTCCTTACTCATTCCTGTCATTCCTTTCATATTAAATAAAATAGCGCCCTTCACACATCACTGTGCAAAGGGCGACATTATACGCGGTACCACCTTTATTCATCGGGAATCCGATATCTCATTGAATCCTTAACGGGGATTATGCGTCACGGACTACAAGGTATTTTCATCCGCACTGCTCCAAAGCTACTTCATCATAAACATCTCTTAAACCGCTCACACCTTACCGGTTCTCTCTGAAAGCTGCCTTATGATTACTCCTCTTCTTCCTTGCATTTACACTATATTGGTATAATATACAGTAAAATTTACCTTGTCAACCGAAAAATTCAATTATCAGTCAATCCACTCGTGTACCTGTTCCTTAAGCCAACGGCACCATTCGTCCATTCCCTCGCCTGTTCTGGCACATATCGGGAATATTTTAAGCCGTGGATTTCTCGCATGGGCATATTCAGTAACTTTTTCCATATCAAAATCAAAATACGGAAGCACATCGATTTTGTTAATAATCAGTGCATCACAAACGGTAAAAATAAGAGGATACTTGAGAGGTTTATCATGGCCCTCCGGCACGGAAAGAATCATAACATTCTTAACTGCTCCGGTATCAAACTCTGCAGGGCACACAAGATTTCCCACATTCTCCAGAATTGCCAGGTCCAAATCTTTGGTTCCCAGTTCTTTTACTCCCTGTCTTGTCATGTCGGCATCAAGATGACACATTCCACCCGTGTGAAGCTGGATAGTCTTTACTCCTGTCCTGTCTGCTACCGTCCACGCATCCACATCCGAATCAATGTCCGCCTCCATAACACCGATTTTCAAATCATTCTTTAATTTATTAATTGTTCCGACCAGTGTTGTGGTCTTGCCGCTTCCCGGTGATGACATTACATTCAGCAGGAAAGTTTTCTCATTCTTAAGTTCATCCCTCAGAAGGGCCGCATCTTTATCATTATCCTCAAAAATACTTCTTTTAACATCTATTATTTTCATTGTTCCCATATCTTTTTCCTTTATTATATTTTTTACCACAGCATACCCAGTATTACTCCGAATACGAGTAAAATGACGGCAGCTATTATGTATATGCACAGATAAGAACGCGCATAGTTACGGATATTCGCATTTTTGCTTACTCCGAAAGAAAACAGAAGAACGCATATGAACCCTACAACAGGAATCATAAACAGAATATTAAATCCAAAATATCCCCACATTCCTATAGGATTATATCCAAGTTTTGGTTTGTAATTTCTTATATAGGCATTAGGTGCATTTACCGGTTCCGAAGGTCTGTACGGAACATTCGGCGCACCGTACGGTCCTTGTGTATATGGTGCATTGGGAATCCAGGAATAACTCAAATCCTCTCCGCACTTTGGGCACTTTATTTGACCGGCCTGTACCTCATTACCACATTTTCTGCAAAACATTTTTGTACCTCCTATCACTTTACTGCTTTATTATATTAAATTATAGCCCGAATCTATGTCTTTTTCAACAAATAAATCTTTGTGGCTTTGCTTCAAACAAATACTTTTATCTTTTGCAAAATAATGTTAAACTTTTATATATGAAAAACAACATGGGAGATAATATGAAAAAAAATTATAAAATGACAATATCATACGACGGCAGCCGGTATTACGGATGGGAACATCAGCCGGGCATTGATTTAACCATACAGGGCAAAATAGAAAATGTCCTTTCCAAAATGACCGGTCTGGATGTGAAGGACATTGAAATTACAGGTGCCGGAAGGACTGATGCCGGAGTTCACGCAAAAGGCATGGTAGCCAATGTTTTCCTTGATGTGGATATGTCAGAGAATGAAATAAGGGATTATTTAAACAGATACCTTCCTGATGATATATGCATTACAGAAGTCAGAGAAGCATCGGAGCGCTTCCACAGCAGATACAAGGCAGTGGGCAAAACATACTGTTACACCTGTTATGCCGGTGCCCTTAAACCTTTGTTTGACCGCAAATATGTATATGTTCTTGACAGATTCCCCGACATTGAACGAATGAGAAAAGCAGCCTCATACCTTGTGGGAAGTCATGATTTTGCATCATTTTGCAGTAACCCACGCATGAAAAAGTCAACCGTCCGCATTGTGGACGAAATTACAATCCGTCAGAAAGGTGACTATATTATTTTTACCTACCACGGAACAGGCTTTTTACAGCATATGGTAAGAATCCTTACCGGCACCCTGTTAGAAACAGGTTTCAAAAAAAGGACTCCCGAAAGCATACCCGATCTGATAGAGGCCCGCAACCGCTCCCTTGCAGGCTTTACCGCTCCTGCCTGCGGACTGTGTCTGATGAAAGTGGATTACAACTGATTCCGGGGATTATACTCCCACCGGATAACAATTCATATTGCATGAAATAAAAATGTTTTTTTCTTTTCTGTTATATGATATGATAAAAACAATAAAAATACAAAAAATAATTGCCGTTATAATACTATTTAGTTAATAAGAGGATTAATGTATATGATGGAAAGCGAAAACAGATTAAATGATAATGATATATTTATACTGAAAACGAAAGCTTTTGTAGCTGATCTGCTGGCAAGCATAAATATAGACAACAGCAGCCGCGATATTATCAGATATATTATTAAAGAAGTGGGTAAATTTACCCGCTCAGATATGATATGTATTTATGAATCCGATGCGAACCCTGATTGCGTTAACAAGGTGTATCAGTGGAAATCCGGTGATTCGGTTGTTGATGATGAGAAAGTCCAAATGATAAAGGAACGAAGTCTTGACGATTGGACCACTGCCCTCAAATCCCCACAAATGGTTTTGGTAGAGAACAGGGAGTGTCTCCGGGACAGCATGCCATTGGAATATGAAAGAATGGAGAGGTATGGCTTCAATACATTTATTATAATTCCCATATATTCCAAGAATATAATGCCGACATGCATGTGTCTGATTAATCCGGATTTGTCTGTATTTGCGCCGTTGGAATCCATATGGTTATACCTGGGGCAGGAAATCGGTTTATTTTACAATCAGGAAATGATTAACCATAAATATCTTTTATTCATGGAAGGTATCCGCTCCAGCAACCTGTCCGAATTTCTGGTAGATTATTCAGCCAAAAGATACGAGGCGCTCCGTATAACCAGAGTGCTGAATAATGTAATTCCCGAGGAAGGAGAATGGGAATGGATCAGACAGTTTTATGCGTCCATAATCAAACCTGAATACCGTGAGGAATTCTTAAGAAAGACCGGTAAGGAATACATGGAAACATATCTGTGTTCGGAACAGAATTCCTTTTCAATCGATCTTGAGCGTGAGGTAAACGGAAACAACACCTGGTTCCGTCTGGAGTTTTCTGTTGTATCCCTTAATGAAAAAGGTCATCTGGAACGGTTTGTTGTACTCGTTAAGGATATTACTCAGATGAAGAAAGAGGAAGCAGAGCATCAGCAGATGATTACTGCGTTAAGCAGTTTCTATAAAGTCAGCTTCAGATTCAATGTAACGGACAGAATGGCACAGGTAATCAAACATTCCGATGCTATCAGACAGTCTTATCCTGAAGGTACGATTCCGTACGAGGTATTTCTGAATACATTCTGTAATCATATGGTATCAAAAGAATATGTGGAAATTGTACGGGATTTTATGAATCTTGATACTATGGAACAGCGTCTGAAAGACACTAATGTGCTTTCCTGTGAATATCAGGGAAGCCCGATTGCATGGGGACGAATCGTTCTTGCTCCTGCCAAATGGAATCAATCCGGAGGTCTTTTAGAAGTTGTTTTCGCCGTCCAGGATATCACAGAACAGAAAAGCCGTGAGGAATGGATGCAGTATAAAATAGAACATGATGAGCTTACCGGGGCTCTGAACCGTACTGCCTTCGGCAAAGTCACCAAATTATTAGAAGAATCCGTAACACCTTTTGCCCTTGTGCTGATGGATATTGACAGATTCAAATCAATCAACGATACATATGGGCATGATATCGGAGACCGGGTACTTTCCCATCTCGTGTCGGTTCTTGGCGAAGAAATCCGTTCTGTAGATAAGATTTTTCGTCTCGGTGGCGATGAGTTTGCTGTTATAATGAATCGGCTGACATCATCACAGACAGATTATATTAAAGGTATTATTGATAAAATAAACGATACTACAATGCTCGGAACAGACGGGCTGCCTCCTTTCTCCATCAGTGCAGGAGTAGCTTTTTCGGTATTGGGATATGATGAAACATTATATCACAATGCAGACAAGGCACTTTACCGTACAAAGGAAACAACCCATATGGGATGTACTGTTTTTGAAGAAATGAATGATATTATTTAATAACATACTTTACGATAATCATGGCAACACCCAGAACAAAAAGGACGATTCCCAGACTTCTGTTAAGTTTCTTTGTTGAAACCACATTTGCAAATCTTGCAGCAATTCTTGCAAAAATAAGAGTTGACACTATGCACACGCTAAGTAAAATCAGGTCGGGCATTCCGCCGATTACAATATGAGAAACAGCTCCCACCAGAGCAGTAAAAGTCATATTGAATACACTGGTACCGATTGCTGTTTTCAACTCATATCCAAGGACACTTGTAAGAATCATAAGCATCATCATTCCGCCTCCGGCACCTACAAAGCCGCAAATCAGACCGATTATTACACCGCAGACAACGGACTGAATCATTCTTACTCTCTCATTTTTGCCTTCCATCTGGCTCTTGGTTGTCATAACAGGTCTTAAAATAAATTTAATTCCCATAAATGTAGTCATAACAACGGAAAAGCCACCCATTACGGTATTTTTCACATTTGACGAAAGAATACTTCCGACTATGGTAAAAATCATTATTATTCCCAACATTACCAAACCGTGCTTAATATCTATATTCTTACTTTTTCCGTATGTATAAGCCGAGGCTGCAGATGCCAGGACATCCGATGCCAAGGCTATGGTTATTGCCTGATATGCAGGTACATCAAGACAGATGATAAGCATCGGGGATATTACACTTGCAGCAGAAAGTCCCGCAAGTCCCGTTCCCAGTCCTGCTCCCAGTCCTGCAAGAATACATATTATTATTTTAAAAGCCATAGTCTTCCTCCTGTTGTATTTTCCCTTGTAGTCTAACAAGATAATATATACCATCCCGCGGAAATTATCAAGCCGTGGATATGTTTTACGGTTATATGGTATTGACTATCCGTTCCGAATTGTATAAATTTATTTCAAATTGTTTTGTATAAGCGACTTTAACATATGATATTTAAGGAGATAAAAATGTTAGCGAGCATTGCATTAATTCTGTTAGCCGGATTACTTCTCGGAAGTCTTTTTTCAAAATTCAAGCTGCCTTCTTTACTTGGCATGATTATTGTAGGTATTGTTCTGGGACCTTATGCACTTAATCTTATTGATGAATCAATAATAAACATTTCTGCCGATTTAAGGCAGATTGCGCTTGTTATTATTTTAACAAGAGCAGGCCTGTCCCTTAATCTGTCGGACCTTAAGAAAGTCGGCCGCCCCGCACTGCTTATGAGCTTCGTTCCCGCATGCATAGAAATTGCCGGAACAATGATTTTAGCTCCTTTGTTATTGGGAGTATCTCTACTCGAAGCGGCAATTATCGGAAGTGTTATCGCTGCCGTATCTCCTGCCGTAATAGTACCCAGAATGATTAAAATAATGAACGAAGGCTACGGCAGGGAAAAAAGTATTCCGCAGCTTATTCTGGCAGGTGCATCCGTTGATGATGTATTTGTAATAGTTGTTTTTACCGCACTTACTTCTCTGGCATCGACCGGGAAGATGTCAGTAACAGGGTTCTTATGGATTCCCGGCTCTATTATTTCAGGTATTGTGGTGGGAATTCTGGCAGGCATACTGTTAGTACTGTTTTTTAAGAAAATTCATATGCGGGATTCTGTAAAACTTCTGGTAATTCTGAGTCTTTCATTTCTTTTCATAGAACTCCAGAACAGGCTTGAAGGCATTGTTCCCTTTTCGGGTCTGCTTGCCATTATGACTTTGGGAATCGTAATCAGGCAGAAGTATGACATTCTTGCAACAAGACTCGCAGGAAAATATAACAAGCTCTGGGTTGCCGCGAAAGTATTCCTATTTGTCCTTGTGGGTGCCACCGTGGATTTAAAATATGCCCTTGCCACCGGAATTCTGGGTATAATCCTTGTACTCGGCGCATTACTTTTCAGGATGTCCGGTGTGGCATTATCCCTTGTTAAAACAGAACTGTCCCCCAAAGAAAGAGTTTTCTGTATGACGGCGTATATCCCAAAAGCAACCGTTCAGGCTGCAATAGGTGCCGTCCCTCTTGCCATGGGGCTGCCATGCGGTCAGGTGGTTCTTACGGTTGCCGTATTGTCAATTCTGATTACCGCTCCGCTCGGAGCCGTATGCATTGACAATCTGTACAAAAAATTGTTAAAATAGGTTAAATTTCAGAATAATTACCATAAGGAGTGAATTTTATGCAGGCTGTGATTCTTGCGGCGGGAATGGGTAAAAGACTTAAAGCTCTTACCGCCGATAATACCAAATGTATGGTAAAAGTAAACGGAGTGACATTAATAGAGCGTACATTACGCATTCTGGATAAAAAAAATCTTTCAAAAGTTGTTATTGTCGTAGGATATCAGGGACAGAAACTTATAGATTTTATTTCCACGCTTAATGTAAAAACTCCGATTGTATATATTAATAATCCAATATACGACAAGACAAACAATATTTATTCTCTGGCACTGGCAAAGGATTACCTTAACAGTGAAGATACGCTTTTATTTGAGTCAGATCTAATCTTTGAGGAATCGCTTGTCGATGCCCTTATTAATGATTCCAGAGAAACACTGGCATTAGTGGACAAGTTTGAAAGCTGGATGGACGGAACATGCACCATTATTGATGAAAATGACTGCATTGCAGATTTCGTTCCGGGTAAGTACCTTAAGTTTTCCGAAAAAGAACACTATTACAAAACCGTTAATATTTACAAGTTCAGCCGGCATTTTTCACAATACACATATATTCCGTTTCTTGAAGCATATGCCAAAGCAATGGGCAACAATGAATATTATGAATCCGTAATCAAGTTAATTGCCATGCTTGAAACTAATGAAATCAGGGTAAAAAGACTTGACGGCCAGAAATGGTATGAAATAGACGATATTCAGGATTTGGACATAGCCGAATCACTTTTTTCGGACACTTCCACAGAAAAATACAATGCCATCTCCTCCCGCTACGGAGGCTATTGGCGCTACCCTAAATTACTGGATTTCTGCTATCTGGTAAATCCGTATTTCCCTAACAGTAAAATGATAGATGAAATGCAGTCCAATTTTAAAACTCTTATGAGCCAGTATCCTTCAGGCATGCGGGTAAACAGTCTTCTTGCATCCAAGAATTTCGGCCTTATGCAGGACCATATTGTAGTGGGTAACGGTGCCGCCGAACTAATTAAAAGCCTTATGGAAAACAGCGGTTTCCGTAAAGCAGGTTTTATCCGTCCAACATTTGAGGAATACCCTAACCGCTTTTGCGAGGAAGCCGTAATTTATGAATCTGGTAATAAGGATTTCAGATATAACGAAGATGACATCATTAATTACTATTCACTCAATAAAGTGGATGCCCTTGTACTTATTAATCCTGACAATCCTACCGGCAACTATATAAGCATTGACGGTCTTAAAAAGCTTATCAGATGGTGCTCAGATGAAAACATTTCTCTCATTGTTGATGAAAGCTTTGTGGATTTCGTAAATCTCACTTCGGATGCATCAACAGAGGATTTTACTGATTATACCCTTCTTAAAGAAGACATTTTAAGCATGTACAACCACCTGTATGTTGTAAAAAGCATTTCCAAATCCTACGGTGTTCCAGGATTCCGTCTCGGCATCCTGGCAAGTTCCGACACCGCACGGATAGACGCCATAAAGAAAGATGTTGCCATCTGGAATATTAATTCTTACGGCGAATTCTTCATGCAGATATTGGAAAAATACAAAAAAGCTTATGCGGATTCCCTTGTAAAAATCAAGAACGCCAGAACCGTACTGATTCGTTCCCTCAAAGACATACCATCACTTAAAGTATACGATTCACAAGCCAATTATGTAATGTGCCGCCTTGAAAACACAGACATAACAGGAATCGACTTATGTTCAAAACTCATTGAAAAAAATATTTTCATCAAGGATTTGACTCATAAAATCAATGACGGCCGGCAATATATTAGAATCGCAGTGCGAAACGATGATGATAATGCCATTCTCATAGACGCATTAAAAAATATTTTGTTATAATTTAACACAACCCCGGAAGCCTGATGCATTCCGGGGTTATATCATATGTTATACATTCTGTAATTTTCTGTATCCGGTTGTAAAATCAACAATATTTCGTAACTCTCTGCCTTCCATAAAGCGTTTGAGATTATCAGCTGATATTTTGATTATTCTTTCGTGCGTTTCTTTAAGATGATCGTTGCCGGATATATGCGGAGTTATAAGTAGATTTTCCGCATCCCAGAGAGGATGGTCTTTCGGCAAAGGCTCCGGTTCTGTAACATCAATCGCTGCCCCCGCAAGATGTCCTGAATTCAAAGCATCTGCAAGTGCATATGAATCAACCGCGCTTCCTCTTCCGACATTGAGAAAATAAGCACCTTTTTTCATTTTACTAAAGGCCTCTTTGTCAAAAACATGATATGTTTCATTGGTTCCCGGAAGGCATACTGCTACAATATCCGCATCAGCCAGACATTCATACAGTGCATCCATCCTGTACAAAGCTTTAAGATACTCCGGTTTTTCTGTTTTAGTTCTTCTTATTCCCGTCACACGGCTTCCCAAAGCATTCATTCTTATGGCAAATTCACTTCCTATATCTCCGAAGCCTACCACAAGGGTATCAGAACCATAGATGGAAGTTACATTACCATGGTCATCCCATATATGCCCGGTCTGGTCCGCTGCGTACAGATGAAGTTTTTTCATGATGTATAGCAAAGAGCCTATCATATGCTCGGATATCGCAAGTCCGTAAGCCCCGGTAGCATTTGTCAGTAATGTATTTTCCGGTAATACCCCGTCCGATACATAACCGTCTGTTCCTGCAGTATTAAGCTGCAGCCATTTAAGCTTTTCAGAACCTTTTATAAGATCCGGCGATATATTGCCGATTATTATATCCGCATCATGAACCTGTGCCTTGGTAAGTTCACTTAAGGTAATAAATTCAATATCAGAATCCCCCGCGCTGTCTTTCAAAAGTTTTTTATGGTGCTCTTCCACGGGAATTACTACAAGTATTTTATATCTGTCTTGTGTTGACATTTTGGTTCTCCTTCGCACAATTAGAATAATAGCAGGTTAAATAAATATATCTATTCAAAATTTACTACTACATTCAGTGCATTGTCAACATCAGATGCCTTTTCAATTGCCTTTGATAAATCGTCTATTGCAAATTCATGGGTAATCATCTTTCCAATATCCCACTTACCGGACTTCATAATATTTAGCACATCCTCAACATCCTGCGGCGTATATCCGCCACTGCCGGTAATGGATTTCTGTCCGAATGTAAGACCAAGTATGTCCACTTCTCTTTTATTGGTTCCTACGGCAACCATTACCATTCTGCTGTCGTACTTACCATATTTCTCATACGAATTAAGAACGCTGTCGGCTCCGGCGGCATCAATCCATATATCACAGTCAACAGCCTCGCCGTTAACACCCATGCTTTTCCCTGTAATATCCGTAAGTCCAAGAAGTTCCTCATCAAATTTATTGTTATATACGGTGAATCCAAGTTCTTTACAGATATTAAGTCTGTAGTCGGAATGATCACATATAACAACCTGTTCACATCCGAAATACTTTAGTGCAATTGCAGCTGCTATGCCGATTGTTCCGGCCCCGAAAACAAGTCCTTTCCGGTCTTTGGCAGGAAGAGCTCTTCTGGCTGCCCTGCATCCGACAGTAAACGGTTCTATTAAAGCCGCCACTTTATCCGGAATACTCTCATCCACATGATATATTGACTCTTCCCATACGGGATGCGGACAATAAATATACTCGGAAAAAGCACCGATTGTTCCGGCTCTTTTCTTATCCCCTGTTACAAGCAGAGGATAAGGATATACCCTGTCTCCTACCTTTACATCGGTTACATTCTTTCCAACCGCAGACACCCTGCATACAGTCTCATGTCCGAATTCTGCGCCTACCGTAATTCTGTGCCCCAGACCGGTACCATGGTTGTAAACCGCCACATCTGTTCCGCATATTCCTGAATATATATTTTTCAGGATGATTCCATCATCACCACATTCATAATCAGCCATCTCTGTAATTTCTATATTATGAATTCCCTGATATAAAGCAGCTTTCATATATTTTTCTCCTGATATAATGAATTAATCTTCACTCCTTAGGGAATGAACAAATGAGAATACGGACAGGATTACAATTCCAATCCATATTGCAGAGCTTGAAACTATTGACAGAGTCTTCATTTTGGAAGTTATTTCTCCTGCGCTTGCTATAATCATGGTATTCTGCAATGTCAATACCGCAACAAGGGTATCGACCAGATCAGCAGTCCTCAGCTCTTTTACCAGGGCATTATTGATTCTTCTGGATTTAGAATAATGTATGATTGCCATTACAATCCGGTATGTAGTGTATGCTGCCATTGATATCGCCGGAATCATTCCAAGATTATAAACTCTGTCTCCTCTGATCATTACTGCAATAGGTATGATTAAAGATACATTCATTAAAAACATAACAATATGCGTCAGGCAATATATTTTTTTGGTTCTGTTTCCTAATCCGTCCAATAAACCATATGTTTTTTTCTGATAAACCACAATAGTTCCTCTTACGACTGCCAGAAGAATATAATAAACACATATTGAACCATTCCATACGGATGAGTAATAAATTCCGAGAAAACCATTATATATGGTAAAAGCAATTCCTATAATTGACGATATTGCCGATGTGGCAAAAGTTTTGAAGTTATAATCCGCCTTCCACACTTCCAAAAAACTCTTAATAGTATCCTTCATACTTTACTCTCCAAGCTTTTTATTTTGAAAAGCTTTTTCAGGGCGTACGCAGTTTTCGATAATTGCCTCAATCTTTTCGACGGGATCACTGCAATCGCATTCTATCCATTTCTGTATGACAGCCCAGATTCCTTTGATATAAAATTCCATCCAGTAATTCTGTTCATCCATTGGAATTTCAAACCGCTGCATAATCGGCTCAAGGACATGGTTTTTCATGCTTGAATACATCTTATCTGCTTTCATGGTAACAGGATTATGAACTGCCGCCTTAAATATGCTCCTATTGTCATATATAAACTGCAAATACGGTTTTAGATACTTTTTATTTATGAAAACAAGATCATTTAGCGGCACATCTTCAAAACCTCCGCCAAAAAGTTCTTCTGTCTTATCAAAAGATGTCATAAAACGGTTAATCACATATTCTGTTGTTTCTTCAAGAATATCTCCTATTGTTTCGTAGTGAAGATAAAAAGTCGAACGATTCACTCCCGCTTTTTCACAGATTTCCTTTACTGATATAAACTCTATATCTTTTTCTGCCAAAAGCTTAATCAGTGCTTCATCCATCAGTACGGCAGTATTAAAATATTTACTTTCGGATTTATTCATAAAAATACTGCCACCCTTTCTTATTCTTCCGCTTCACTTATTTCTTTTGCCAATGTGATAATATCGAACGCATATTTTTTCTTTCCGTTCTCCATCATCTTTCTGTAAATAGGATAATTAATGCAGACTCCGACAATTCCGATGATACCAAGAATAATTCCAAAAACAGTCATAGGGGTATTTCCGCTTCCGATGACCTTCATGGAGAGGCACATTCCTGTACCAAGTACAAGTGCCATAATTGTTCCAAATGAAAAAGCAAAAATATTGGCAGGTAATTTTGCCTTATAGTCAAGTTTCTTAAGTGCCACCACCTTTGAAGTGTCCTTTGGTGAATACTCATTTGCAATTGCTTCTGCATAAATCTTATCTGTGTTCATAGCTTAAAGCCTCCTTATATTTGATAAGTTCATTATAAGGAGGCCAATGTCAGAACCAAACAACACAAAACGCAAAATATGTTGATTTAAAATATTATTTTTTCATCAATACCAAACTCATTTAAAGATTTCTTAAATTTCTCAGGACTTGGCATTTACTTTTCCTCCCACAATCAGGTGTCATATTTACAAATGTAAACCGTGTCCGAATCAGAATCATAGATTGCAAAAGTAAAATTAAAAGAATGTCTTTCATACAATTCAGCATCACTATATCTGTCATCGGCTTCGGAATGCCTGTCATAGAAGAAATAATATCCGTTGGTAATTTCCGGAATATTAATGTTGTCATCACAAGGCTGATATACAAAAGTATTCAGGCTCTCCGAAAGCGGCAGTTCATGCCAATGCTCACTTTCTTTAATTTCTGAAACTACAGAATCATCCGGATATTCAATTTTAATAAGTGTATATCCGTCCCCGAGAAATCCGCCATGTGTATCCTCCGACGAAATTACTTCCCCGCCTGTCATATCTACATCACACAGTTTGGAAAAATCCTTTACATCATCTGATTTACCGCAACCGCTTAAGCCAATAACCAGAATAAAACTCATAACCATCAGCGTACATTTTTTCCATGATAAATTCCACATGCTCTTTTTTTGTTTAATCATTTCCATCAATCCTTTCATTAATCATATTCCGACTCAATATTCATCTCTGAGTATTGCATACAAATATTTGTCACACCACTGATGATTCAGGACGCTGTTACCTCTGTAACACTTTATATAATGTGCTTCCCGCCTCATTCCGATTTTTTCCATTATACCATAAGAGCCCTTATTTAAGGTATTACAATCTGCAACTATCCTTCTGACAGCCAATATTTCAAATCCCAGTTTCAAAAGGGTTCTCCCAATCTCGGTTCCGTACCCTTTCCGCCAATAATTACGATGTATCTCCCATGCCAGTTCTGCCGGGTCTGTATCTGTATAAGCCAGTTCGCATGAACCAATCAATTCACCTGTTTCCTTCAATACAACCGCATATCTGAAATTAATACATGGATTTTGTTCTGCGCACTTCATTCCCCAGTCAATATATCCTTCAACCTCTTCCGCTGTTTTGGGTTCTCCTGAACGATATTTCATATTCTCCGGATTACTTAACATATCATAAAATACCGGGAAGTCTTCTTTTCTGTATTTTCTAAAAATCAGCCGTTCTGACTCCATTTCAAAATATTCCGTATTTCTCGTTATCATATCAGATACCTTTTCAAAATTATTTTCAATACTACTGCGATAATAATTACCCAGAATAATATGATGGGAATGGCATAATACCATTTCTTAGGCTTACCGTTTTCCCACATTCCCTCTGCCTGCCGTCTGGTCCGTTCAATAATATCATCAGGAATAAGTTTTACCGTCAATGCTACCAACGCCGGCAAAATAATTACATCATCCAGATATCCCAAAACAGGAATAAAGTCCGGAACCAAATCAATCGGAGACAGTGCATATGCAACAGTTATTCCGGCAAATATTTTTGCAATTACCGGCGTTTCCCTGTCTTTTAATGCCAGAAATATCGCCGGAATATCCTTTTTTAATTTATTTGCCCGTTCCTTTAAGCTCATTTTCTCTTCTCCAGCAATACCAATGAATTCCTTTGCCGTAACCAATCTTTACATAGAACGGATCACTTCCTCCGGTCATATGTGTGGCACCCAATGCTTTCATAGTATGATAGTGTTTTGAAAGAGCAGCCGATGCAAGTCCCATTTTGCGGTATTTCGGAACGGTACAGAGCGGCTCCATATAAGCCAGTTTATTCTGCGATACCCACCACATTCCCGAAAAGCATGCATATTCTCCTTCATCATCTGCAATAATAACATCATACAGGCGTGTTGAATGAGGTGATGGAGATAAAACGGAACCCAGAACTCCTTTGTATGCTTTCTGTGGGGTCCATTCCGAAGAGTTATCCGGCAAATCCCAGTTCTCAAACCGTCCTTTATCTTCATGGTTAAATCCATACCAACAGCACTTAGCAAGCTTAACAGGGTCAGCCTCCTGCGGGTTAACAAAATGGAATCCCTTAGGAAGCGAAAAATCAAGTTCTTTTGCGAAATCAAATTGCAGGTCTTCATAATCATATACCTGCCGGAAGCCTCTCTTTTCGGCCTCTTCCATAAGAAACTCCTGTCCGTTAAAAAGCATAAACTGTTGCCTGTTATCAAAATTCGGCATATACTCCATGGCATAATCCACCATTTCCCTTGCGAGAAATTCGTATCCGGGCCGTACCTTAAAGTAAATGTCCGTCACCGGACATTCATTAAATACAAATCCCACCACCTTACCGCCATCAAACCATAACCGGTTCAGATATTGATAAGTTGCATCCATCCATGATGATTGAATTGCATATTCAAAAAACGGAGCCGCGACACCTCCTCCGTTATCCCTGTCATATATATCAACCATAAAATTCCAAACAAGATTTATGTCCGTTAATATTTGAAACTGTTTTGTCGTTATATTCATACCATACGCCTCAACTGTTCATTTTAAGACTACATACCCATCTTCCTGCAGAAAATACCATTTTCATTATACCATGTAATATACAGTATGTCATCATCATCCGGATTGGCTGTTGGATAAGTACACGAAGTATAATCAGAAGCAAGTAACTCTTTAATATCCTCTTCGATGGAATCAATCTCTTCAATCAATTTATTCCATTCTTTTTCCGTAAATGCCCCGGCACCTATCTGAAAAGAGGGTTCCGTATCTCCATTCAGAACTTTTGCATAAATTTTTTCTATCATCTCTTTCAAAAACTTATGATAATCCTGTCTTGTTTCTAAATTATCTGCATGGTAAGAATCTTCTGATGCCTGATTTTTTCTTACACTTCTCTCTTTTGCACCGAACAATTCTGTCTCAAATGTTCCTGTTTGTGTTTTTGTCTTCTCCGAATAAGAATATTCCATGCTCCTATATTCTGACTGTACCATTCCTAATGTCATAAACGCTCCTTTTCCCGGAATATGTCCGTTAAATATTAATTTATGAAAAAAGCGTTATGCTTTCGAAAGATGTTGCTCATCCCTGAAAACATAACGCTGTCCATAGCAAAAAAATCAATTTCCTTAATTACATTATCGGATAATATTCACGATTAATTTATATCTGCTATAACATTACGACCCTGTCAGAATTTTTTATTATATTTTCATCATGTGTTACAAAAACTATTGTCTTACCCTCCCTGTTTAAATCTTTTAAAATATCCATAACATTTTGGGCATTTTCTCTGTCCAGGGAGCCTGTTGGTTCATCAGCTAATATAATATTACACTTTTTGAAGATTAGACGCGCCAATGCCACTCTTTGTTGTTCTCCGCCTGAAAGCTTGTACACCTTTGTGTCAATTTCGTCTGACATATTCACCTTATCCAAAGCCTCTTCAACTGTATATTTACTTCTTGATTTTTTTTGAACCATCTCTATATTGCTTCTCACCGTTTTATTTTCAATTAGAGCAAAATTCTGAAAAAGGAATCCCACCTCGTATAAATAATATTCCTTAAGAAATCTCTTACATCTTATGCTATTATCATTAATTATGATATCCCCGGAATCAAAGGGTTCAATACCTCCCAGCATATTAAGTAATGTTGTTTTTCCACATCCGCTTTTCCCTGCAAGTACAATAAATTCCCCATCATTTATCGTCAGACTGAAATCTTCGAAAACAACTTTATCTCCAAATTTTTTATTCAGATGCTCAATTTTTATCATAGTGCACCTCTCTTTAACACCTTTGCAACAATACGGTGTTCTGTTTTAATTATACAAATATATGTAAAAGCAAATTCCAATAAAGTCATACATATTCCCATCAAAAATGATACCCGTGCATCCAGGTAGTCTGTCATAATGCCTATAAGAACAACAATAACAATACTGATTGCAGATGTATACATAAAAGAGAACAAAATAGTCTTATTCTTTTTTATAATTGAATATCCAAGAATTTTTTTGACTGCTAATTCCATTGACTTTGATGTATATTCCAATCTTACTATAGTACCCGTTATTGCCATTCCGAAAAGAACAAACAAAATGCATATAACTGCATTACTGTATACTTTCCTCAATATCTGTTTTCTATAATTTTCATATTTCTCAACAGTATTAACTTCGGTCAAATAGAATCCATTTTTATTAAGCTCCAGTTCTTCCGTCAATGAATTGATTTTATCATCATCCACTTTAAACATAATATTACGGAATTCATGAATTATTATCTGAATATTCTCATCAGTTGTCGGTTCAAAATCCTCCGATGTAAAAGAAGTAAAATAGCAAATAACCGGGTTCTTTGCGATTCCGGTATTCATCTCTAAATCTCCGTCAAAATACAAAACTTCGGCACTGTCATAATAAATTATTTCGTAATCCATATCTGCAACTTTGCTGTACAGACAGCTACCCGAATCCAGTGCATTATCAACATAATATTCCGTATCATCAGAAAGCTGATTTGGGATTAAAATATGTATTTTATAATCCGGATTTATATATTCTATTTCATCAATATCATGCAATACTGCCTTTGCATTGTCATTTACATTTAAATAAATTGTATCATCATAATCTATGCTTACCACAGAAAATGCAGTTTCAAATTCACTGTACTTATCACGAAATGTAGAGCATGTATAATATGTGTACTTCCGGGATGTATCATCTGTTAAATTATAATACTTAAAATCCATATGCATATATTCTTCAAAATATCTGATATCGTTATACTGTTCAATAAAATCAAGATGTCTCCGGATTGTCGATACACAAATTGCAGATGAAAAAATCGTTACTGAAATAGTAATTATTTTTAATATGTAACAGAAAAAAAGAAGATTATCATTCTGGAAATGATTCGCCAAAGCCTTCTTTACATTCTGGCGGTACATAATAGCATATAAAATTGAATTAACAGAACATACAACCACAAGAAATGCAGCAATTGTATTTAAAAAAAAATCCCCACTAATCCAGTTACTCAAAACAGCACCGGCCAAAAAGGATAATATGACATAAACGATTATGTCAGTCAAAATATTTTTAAATATTATTCTATGTATTGAATCTCCAAGTGTGAGCCTTACAAGAACTTCTTTTTTTTGAAATGCAATATCAAACAATGTCATAATTAAAATTGTAAATATTCCGGCTGCACAAATTAAATAAAAAATATTTTCCATTATATTTTCCGAATCATTTCTAATTCGGGAAGTTCCATATTTATCATTTAAATAATTGTAGATATTTATAATATCTTTGTTATCCCCTGTCATATAGAATTTTGCAGATCCGACTTCCTGTTCACTCAAACAATCAAAGGGCAATACCTCAATTTTTGTTTTTCCTGAAAACATACTCATGAATTCTCCTGATTCAATGCCATACATTTCTTTTATACGCATTTCATCAAATGCAAAAATTGAAATATTACCCTGTCTTATACCATTAGTCTGTTCATACTTGGCAAATAAAAATATATTTTTAGCCTTGCATTCAGAACTTATTTCTTTGCAAAATTCTTCCCACTCCCCCATGTCTCCGCTTTCAAACAAAATATACCTTGTCCCATTTTCAAATGTTCCTATTATATTCTGTCCAACTTCTCCGGAAAGCAGAATAATTGCAATTACTATTATAAAAAATATAATATATTTTGCTTTCTTCATACACTAATATTCTAATCCCCACATTTCGGATGCCCGTTCCATCAAATCCACTATTGTTTCTCTGTTGCTGTCTACCGTATCCTGGAAAATCTCCTGATATCCAATATCTTCTCCATTCAATACATTTAAATCCGAATCGAACATTATTTGTGCATCCAGTTCAGTACTCCAGTACATAATTCCATATTTCGGAGCAGACAATCCGCTCGTCCAGTAGTAAAAATCTATCTGACGATAATCGTCTATGTACTGTTTCTCTCCGTTTTCATCAATAAAAAACGGAGTATCATTACCATTTTCATCCCCCATAAAAATATTTTCCCACCGCGCCTCTGATACACTAAGAAATCCACTGGAAAAGCTCAGATACCCGGCAGGCTTAATTCTGTATAAATATCCATCCACTTCTTTGGAATACTTAACAGAACTTTCCTCATCTTCACATATATCCATGCCTTTCTCATATTGAATATATTTATATCCAACAGAAAAAAACCAAATCAAATTAATAATCGCAAAAACACCTACTACAACCAAAAAAATTATTAATACTTTCCTCTTAGTCATACTTCCCTCTCTATGTTTTCATGTCCGGTAACATTGTTTATATGTAAATAATAATAAATGACAATTATTCTGTCAATAAAACAGTGTATCCCGGAACGAAAAAAGCAGTTTAACTTCCTAACTGTTTTTCAATTATAATAATCGATTCTTCATTCTCTCCAATCATTTCAACCGAAACCTTCTTGATGAATGATGTAAAAAAACTGTCAACATTTTTCACATCATCATATGCCTTATTCAGCTCACCAACAGTTGGAAATTTCCCGACTGTCATATGCGGTTCATATGGCAACCCCGGGTTCAATATACTAAACTCATTGGAATACAAAATATTATGCATTTCAGTTATGATATCTTTACCCTTAACCATATCCAAAAACAAATAATTCCCAAATTTATCCTCACACTTACTAAAACCTTTTAGTGCAATCTCGAATGGTTTAATTCCTTTTAATCTATCATCTAATATATGTGTAATTTCATTATCGTTTAAATTAATATCGAATGGAAAAACAATTGTTATGTGCGGTCTTACAAGTTTTGCCAAAGGGTCATATTTATCTCTGATATTTTTAATTATTTCCATATTATCAAAGTCTGGAAATATCATTATAGTTCTTAATCCCATTTTCTCTCCAATCATCAATTTATTTTTGGGGAACCGGAAGTTATCGAATTCTTTGTATAAAGAAACTATCAATTTAACTCTCTTTCAGTGCTTTCCGAATTCTACTTAATGATTCTGGTGCAATTCCAAGATATGACGCTAAATGATGCTGTTTAACCTTTTCACATATCATAGGATAAAGTTTCTTAAAATGTAAATATCTCTCAGTTGCATTTTCTACGAGAAAGCCATTTTCTCTGTATATCTTATATCTAAGAGCGTTCTCGAGAAGCATAATATATACATTTTTAAGCTCATCATTTTCAAAAATAATTTTTTTCATTTTAGAGACATCAAAAATCATCATTGTTGTCTCTTCTAATGACTCCCATGTGACAATACTTTCAGGATATCCGAAGAGACCTTCATCCATGCATAGTGTTCCCGGTATCGAAAAACCCCTTGTAATATCATTTCCATCCCCATCTTCATAAAAAGCTCTGCACATACCATTTAATACTAAAGCAGCAGTCTTGCTTTCATCTTCAACCTGACGAAGAATCTCCCCTTTACTCACTACACGAATAATCGACATATAAACAATCTTTCCAAGAATCTCTTCGGATAGTTCAATGTTATTCTGTTTTGCTAAGTCCATAAGTTGATGAATCAAATAATCCTTGTCCATATCTCTCCTTATCCGGTAACAATATAAAAAATAATTGAAATCAGATTCATTCCTCCATGAGCAATCATTGGTACTATCATATGTTTGCTTTTCTTATATCCCCATATCCACAATAATCCTACTATAAAAGAATGTCCCATATTATACCAATCAAGCATTCCAAACATAATATTAAATAATAACAATGCTATTGTCTCACCAAACACAGGACCACCGAAGTTTTTTGCAAACCCTCTGAAAAAAATTTCTTTGCAAATGCCGCTTACAAAACCAAGGGATATTGTCATTAAAACAATTTCGCTGATTGAAAGTCTGCCCCAGCCCTTAAAAGCTAACTCGGTTCTACCTTTCATAATGAGCAGTGATAATAAACTGATTGATGCAGAAACAACAGCTAAAACAATACCCAGAATAATATCTTTTCCTAATGTGTATTTATCAAATATCTCATTCTTTAGAGATAATCCACTTTGCCTATACAGCAAAATAGCATTCGGCAAAAGAATCACATTAGTCAACATAAGAATAATACAATAAGTATTCAGATCTGCTGTAGCATAACTTGCTATATCAAGAAAATTCATCCCTATTTTGTAATTGCCGCAAGCTCTGGTCACCCCATATCCAGCCACAAGAAAGGTTAATATGGTTGTAAGTTTTAATGCCTTTTCTGCGTATTCATTTTTATTGTTCATTTTTGCCACCTCCTAAGATGACTATAATGAACTTTTTACTTTATTTCATTGACCTGTGTTAAGAAAATAGATTTTTGCCCAATCCACAGTTCCGATTTATTAGCGTATCCCGGAGCGAAAATAGCAATTTCCCTATTCTACCGTAAATTCGGTCCACTCAATTTTATTGTATTGCATAACATCATCAGACAATTTCATTCCCAATTTTTCATAAAACGGAATAGCATCTTCATTTGCAATAAGATATACTGCAATATCCTTTTCTCCACCGGCAATTTCATGAGCCGTTTTCATTAGTCTGCTTCCAATTCCCCGGCCTTCATAATCTCTATCTACTCCTAAATCCGTGACATATAGCCAATAGCAATAATCCGTAAGTCCAAATAAGACACCAACTATTTTCTCTTCTTCATTGCGAGCGACAAGACTAATCGAAACATTCTTAACTAACTTCTCAATTCGTTCGTTAAATCTTTCTTTCGGATACTGCGAACCAAGATTGGTTCTCTTCAGGAAATCTATGTATTCATCTGCAGTTAATCTTTCTTCTTTATACGATATATTCATAACTCTTCCTTTCAACCTGAAAATACTAACCGTAAATTTCGATTTGATTGAGTAAAAGCGCAATGGACACTAATGCCCATTGTGCTTCTCTCTTCTCTTTTGCTGTTTCAGTTCAAACATTCGCAATTCAACCGATTTTCTTTTCTCACGGTTTTTCACTTTGTGCTCCTGTCTGCTCTGCTCCTGCTGTAATTTCAATGCCTGCTGCGATTTCGTTCCGATGCCGGTTTCTTGCATCTGCTTTTTTACTTCTCGCTGCATCCTCTTCGGATTTCTTTTTATTTCCTTTACAACAGTATCAACAGCCGGACTGACCTTCAAACGGAAATAATTTTTTTGAATATACTCTTGTACCTCGTAATCTTTCGGTTCTGCACCAAAAGTCACCTTCGCCACAGATAGTTTACTATCTTCGACGCATTCAAATACTCCTACCCAAAAAGGGTCTTCAAAAAATACCGTCAATTTTCCACTTGCTCTGCCCATAAAAATCCCTCCTACCAGATACCTTGAACCTGACAGGAGGGACTGTTGTAAGTGTGATAAGCAAACTTATATGGATTTAATTTGCTCTTTTCCTCTTACCGTAAACAGTTGTTTGGATTACGCCTGCTCCGCTCACAAAGAGAACTGCAATCCACAACATCACATAAATGTTATCTCCCGCCATCGGTGGCTCTGCATTAACGACAAACTCTGCGGTAGCGGTGCCGCTCTCGGATACGATACCGATTGTATGCTCGCCGGCGGAAAGAGTAGCTACATAATCAGCCTTTAAGGTTACAACCGTACTGCCTTCCTTGACGGTATAATTCTTTTCATCAAGGGTTTTTCCGTCAAGCTCAACCCGGATAAAGTCGCTGTATGCCGCATTTGATTTGAAAATAAGCTCTTTCTTTACTCCTGCAGTTATGCTCTGTCCTTTGCCTTCAATGATTTCAGGCTTGAGTTTTGAGATTACCGTGTCACCAAGCTTAATTTCATTTGTGCCGTTTTCATCAGCAAAATATTTACCGCAATCTTTACAATGCCAATACTCCTTGTTTCCTGTTGCGGTAACAGTTGCCGGATTTGCAGAGATTTTCTCAAAATTATGATTTGAGCTGTCAAGCTCACCGTACTCTTCGCCGCAGGTATCGCAAATTGCTAATTTTGTGCAGGTTGCCACACCACCTTCGTGTTCGTTTTTGATTTCAACAGTCTTGCTTACTTTATAGGAAAAGCCGTTATTTGTCGTTGCATATACAACCAATTTGAAGCTGTTTTCAGTATCTTGATAGCTTGATGACTCAATAGTGCCGCTTAACTTTCCGTTTTCAATAGTCGTATCAATTGCTCCTCCGAAACCGGTGTGCTCAACGGTCAATGTTGCGTCGGAAATGCTGTCGGGCAGTAAAACGCTTACTTCACAGTCCTGCGTTCTGCATACTGTGTCGGGAGCGTCTATTGTAAAGTCAGGACCGGATAAATAATCTTCACCTGTAGCAATGTAGTTGATTAATCCGGCTACATTAGATAAATATGTTCCATTAAATACAGACTTTGTTAATGTGATTTCTTCACCGATTGCATAAATATCAGCCTGTCTGTCTGCTGAAAGTGATGCCACATAGTTATCAAAGCCGATTTCAGCCAATTCTTCAAGTGTGTAAGCTGAACCATCTTCCTTAGCTTCTTCACGATCCTGTGACGCCCATAATAATGTGTAAGGAATCTCATTACATTCTCCGTCAACAATGGCAAGTGTAGCTGTTCTTGTATCATAGTAAACTGTTGCTGATGTTGCTGCTTCAAGGTCATCAACGCAAATTACTGATAAACTTGTGAAAACATCATTTGGAAGATATTTCGGCTCGCCCAGTAAGATTCTTGTCCATCCTCCCTGTACATACGCTTCTCCATTACGGTAATTTTCAATAATACTAAATCTTCTTGCCCATTCATTGGCTGTACCGGCTGCAAGTTCAACATTAAATGAAAGTATTCCATCTTTACCCTCAACAGGTGTTAACACAGCATCAGGATTAGCAGTATTCCATCCTGTAGCGTTACCTGCTAATAAGTAGATGCTTTCACCTTCATCTAAGTCTGTGATCATACCATCTGTAACTGTGTAAGCAAAAGCTGATGTACTTGTTCCGAGTACCATTATTGCCGCTAATAAATTGGCAACGATTTTTTTAATGGATTTTCTCATAAATTCATCCCTCTTTCCATATAATTTTTATTTGTGATGTAAATGTAATAAATATGTTAGATATTTACCCATTATATTGTAAATTATGATTGTGCTATCTTATTCGTTCTGACAACCTCCAATCCGTCTTTCCCTAATACCTATCTTTATATTGCAGGCGCTTTTTTCGGGTTATATTTCATTATAAAGAGTTCGAGGGTTTGTTTTAACACCGCCATCTGTGATTTAAGATAAAACTCATCCTCAAACAGTGCGTAGTGCACACACGCTCTTATCAGAATAAAAATCAGCGGCGTCAGCTTTTCGTGAGGAATACCAAGCTTTGGCTCTAAACTCTTGGCGTATTCGGTATATCGCTTATTAACACCATCAAAGAATTTTTTGCCGTATTCTCTGTATTTCGGGTGGGTGTAGACCTGATACATAAGGCGGTATTTCTTGCCGTGTTCTTGAGCCGTCCAATAGGGTATCTCGTCAATAAACCGCCACAAGTCCTCCACATCGGTGGGAGCTTTCGCCATAAACTCATCTTCCACCTTGCTCATACAGTATTCGGTGGACTTAACGATAAGGTCATCGAGATTGTCAAAATACTGATACAGGCTCGCACTACTACAGCCGCAGGCTTTTG
>JBJENE010000046.1:0-111166 GCA_051880035.1 Butyrivibrio sp. | reverse complement strand
TGATGTTATGCCGATGTATTTTTCTGTAACGGATATGCAGGAATACATTGATGAGGTGTTGGCAGGAAAGCATTTGGAAAAAGAGGGGAGCTTTTATCCTATTGGCCGTCTTGCAAGCATTGAGACAATTAATGTTTTGTGGGAGAAGAATAATGCATGGACAAATATTGTTGACAAAGTAAGGACATATCCGCAGGATTTGTTTGATAAGTGGTACTCGTCTGAAGTGTGGAAAATAATTGATGAGGAAGATCTGGAAAGAGCAGGGCTGCGTCACGAAGTATTATTCTACCATCAGGTTGTAGAATCGTTTTTGGACCATTTTTTACAAGCACTGTATGCAAAAAACAGACGATACTTTCCGAGCCGAAAAAGAACGGAAAGTGCAATTGCCGCATTTGAACTGAAACCGCAGAATTGTTATGAGAGACTTTTGAAGATTGTTAATCTGGGAGGTAATGAAAATACAATAGATGACTCGATTGAGGAACTGCGAAAGCTTTATAAAGAATTAACGGAATTGTGAGAGAAAAAAGGAGTGTTATAAGCAATTAATAATTTATGAAAAAAGAAATTGAAAAAGAGGCTTTTTCAGGTGTATAATACCATTGGAGGCTGGATAATAAAAGAATCAAATATTTCAAACAATTACAAAGAAAGGTGACACTGATATGAAAAAATACATATGTGATGTTTGTGGCTGGGAGTACGATGAGGCAGCAGGTGATCCGGAACACGGAATTGCCCCGGGAACGAAGTTTGAGGATTTGCCTGACGATTTTGCCTGCCCACTGTGTGGCGTTGGCAAGGAGTCCTTTTCAGAAGCAAACTGAAAGCATTTAAATCCCATAAAGTCTAAAGGGATGGTATAGTATTAAAATTTATAAATAATATAAAGCCGTTAGAAAGGTAATGCACCTTCTTAATGGCTTTTTTTATGCCAGGAGAGGAGGCCGGATTAAGAGTAATATGAAAAAAGTGGATTATAAAGCTTATTAACACTAAGTAAAAGATGAATATTCTTACATAAGTTTTTGTCTTAGGCTGTCAGCTTAGGACTTTTTTTATTTGGATTGGTATAATCAAAAAAAATACAAAAGGAGTGTTGATATATGATCAAAAAAACAAAACTGATTTTAT
Organism: Butyrivibrio sp.; assembly: GCA_051880035.1. Classification (GTDB taxonomy): domain Bacteria; phylum Bacillota; class Clostridia; order Lachnospirales; family Lachnospiraceae; genus Eshraghiella. The sequence continues at coordinate 110,026 of JBJENE010000046.1, read as the reverse complement.
CAGCTGTTTTATGTGTCTTTCTTGCGACGTTTTTATTCTGTATAACGCCAAAGGAAGTAAAAGCAGGTGAAGAGGACTGGGGGTGGAACATATTAGATGATGGAACTGCGGAAATTACTAATTACTATGGAGATGATGCAGAGGTTGTTATTCCGGATAAATTGTATGATTTTACTGTAACAAGTATCGGGTGGGCTGCCTTTGGGGGCTGCGACAGCATAACAAGTATAGAAATACCGGGGACAGTGACAGATATAAAGGGGAATGTTTTTAGTGGCTGTACACTATTAAGAAGTATAAAAATTTCGGACAGTGTATCAAATATTCCAGAGGATGTATTCAATAATTGTACAAGTTTGGAAACCATAGAAGTAGATAAGAATAATGAAAATTATTCATCGTTGGATGGTGTTTTGTATAACAAGAGCCAGACCGAGTTGATTAGATGTCCGGAAGGGAAAACAGATATAATAATTCCTGAAAGTGTAACGGATATATCATGCACTATTGCTTTTCAAGGATGCAGCAATTTAGTAAGTATGGAAATTTTATCAACCGAACTTGATTTGGATGAATTTGTACTTAATCTTAGATGTGGAAGTTTGGAAAAGATAGAAGTAAATAAAGATAATACAAATTATTCATCTTTGGATGGTGTTTTATATAACAAAGAACAGACCAAATTGATAAAATGTCCACAAGGAAAAACAGATGTAATAATTCCTGATAGTGTAACAAGCATAGGCGATAATGCATTTGATTCATGCCGTGACATAACAAGTATAGAATTTCCATCAGGTTTGATAACCATAGGAGAGTATGCTTTTTATGATTGTAACAGTTTAAGTAAAATAAAAATTCCTGAAGGGGTAAAAAGCATTGCCTACGGGACATTTTTTGAGTGTGATGGCTTAACAAGTATAGAACTTCCTTCAACTCTGGTAAGTATAGGAGACTGGGCTTTTGCTAACTGTTTTAAGGTAAAGAGTATATTTATTCCTAAAAGCGTGACAAGCATAGAGACATGTGCTTTTGCAATGATGGATATGAGTTTGTTTGATTTAACAATCTACGGTTATGAAGGAAGTTGTGCAGAGACTTATGCCAATAGTCGCAACATTCCGTTTGTAAAAATACAGAATGAAGTTGCATACAGTGGCAATACCGGAGCAGTAATCGGTATGGATGAAGACACATTATTTAAAGCTGTTTTTACGGAAGAAGAACTCAAAAATATAAGCGGAGGAGATAGCATAGGTGTTGAGTTAATTGTTAATGATATCACATCTGAAATTACCAATGATGATAAGAAATTAATACAGGATGCATTGCCAAAATCATATCATATCAAGAATTGTTTTGATATCACACTTAATTCAATTATTAATGATGAAAGTGTACAGATAACAAAGACGAACAATGTAATAGAGATTATACTTAATATATCTGTGGAGCAAAATGGGCAATATCAGGTAATAAGACTGCATGACGGTAAAGCAGAACTTTTACCTGCAACAGTAAAAGACGGAAAACTGGTTTTCAGTACAGATAAATTTTCTACTTATGCTGTAATATATAATTCTTTAGAAGAAAATGTAGACGCAGGTGACAATGGTATAGTGTTTGTTGTTGCTTTCTTGATGGCATCTGCAGTTATTGTAGGAACGATGTGCTTAAGAAAAAGAAGAACAGTATAATGCTAATGAAAATACAAAATGCAGTCGGTATGATGCCGGCTGCATTATTGAATGGTGAAATATTTTTTATAAATTATAATGTCTTTTTTGCCTTAGGCTGTTAGCTTAGGACTTTTTTTATTTGGATTGGTATAATCAAAGCAAGTCCGGAAAACGAGGAATATAAATGGATAATCAGGATGGTTATTATACGTTTAAAATGTGTGCTGTTAAAAAAAGGAGGATGAATTGAATATGGGTAAAGCACTAAAGATTATTGGTAGGATTTTAATTTCCGTGGGAGGACTAGGCTTCATTTTTTTAGGAAAATATGTGTTCTTTTTAAATAACTATGTGTGTATTTTATTGACTATACTTGGTGTTTATTTGATTCTAAGGGGAGTAATTGAATGCAAAATTGATGAAATAAATACAACTGAATATATTTATGGTCCGGGGAATTTGTCTCCTGATGAAGAAAAAAATATATTGGCAAACGGTGGATGGAAATGTCCGGATTGCGGCAAGATAAATCGATCATATGAAACAACCTGTAAGTGCGGAAAGAGGAAAGATATATAATGGCAATATGTAGAGCTGCCGCCGTAACGGAAAACAGACTCAGACCAACCGGTAGCGACCAACAAATCCGGCACCAAAAAGAAAATAATCAGAGCGGCTATAATAGTCGCAGCCATTATTTGCGTAGCTATTGTGGTAAAAAATGTGTTTTTTAGAAGCAATAATAAGGCAAAAGTAGTGGAATATGACTGTAATAGAGGAATGTTGATTAATAATTTATAAATTATAATGTCTTTAATTTATGTGTGAAAAGGGATTCATTAATCTTCCAAATGGAATATCCGTTCTGCATGCCAAATATTATTATGCTGTCTCTTTTTATTTTGGGATATAGCGGAGAATACCCTCCGACTTTCAGGATGTCGTTGGTCTCTTCGAGTGTAAATTCGCCACCTATACATATGCTTATAAGCTTATCGCGGGAAGGGAACCTTTTTCCGGAAAAAATCTGGTATCCGTAAATCTCATTTATATCAGCTTTTTTGATAACATCGGATTTAGAGAGAGCTTTTTTCTCAATAAGTTCACACAGATACTTTGATAAAGTCTGGTCTATAATGTATTCCTGATTTTCCTTCAAATACTGGTCTATATGTGGGGAGTGTGATAATTCAGTTAATAAATCTGTTGTCTTTTTCATCATGATTTTATCCTTTACAAAGTATATGTATTATATTAACATAATCTTGATAAAAAGATACTAAGCAATTAGCTTAGTATCAAAAAAAAGAGGCGTAAGATGTGCATAATACTCTGGCATTGATAAAAGATATTATAGATAATGAATATACCTTTATCAGAAATATCAGAAGAACAGATAGCGAATTGGTAAATGTTTTGGAAAACAAAAATAACAAACAGCGTGTTCTGGTAAAGTATTTTAAAGGTAATGCAGATGTATATAAAATGTTGTTGGATATAAATCATGAGAACATACCGATTGTATACGAAGCTGTTACGGATGGTGACAATTGCATTGTTATTGAAGAGTATATTGACGGCATTACAGTCGGGGAGGTTCTTGAAACCGGGCTGTACACTTCGGATGGTGTATATGAAGTTGTAAGAAGTATATGTGAGGCGCTGAGAGTACTTCATGGAAAAGGAATTGTTCATCGTGATATTAAGCCTGAAAATATTATGATAAGCAAAGAAGGCGGTGTTAAACTGATTGATTTTGATATATCAAGAATCAGCAAAGATGATAACATTAAGGATACAAAAATACTGGGAACCATGGGTTTTGCCTCCCCTGAGCAGTATGGTATATCTGCTACAAATGCCAAAAGTGATATATATTCCATTGGTATTCTCATTAATGTAATGCTTACAGGTGAACATCCGTCAAAGAAAATGTGCAGTGGTAAATGGCAGCGGATTGTTAATAAATGTACCAGGATTAATCCTGATGAACGCTTTAAAAGTGTTGATGAATTGATTAAAAATATGAAATGAACCAAAAGAGGAGCGAGTCAAAATGAGTAAATGCACAAAATGTAATAAAGAAATACCCGAGGGTATGCATTTTTGTCCGTATTGTATGCAAAAAAGTACGGACACCGAAACTGAAACAGTAGATAAACCGGTGAAGAATAATAAAAAATTATATTTGTTGATTCTGGGAATTTGTATTATGGTAGCAGCGGCAGCGGTTATCTGCGTTTTGATTATAACTAATAACAAGGGAAAAAATAATTCCACAGGTACGGATGTTTCGAAAACAGAGGAAAGTACTGATGTTTCAAAAACAGAGGACAGTACGGATGCTTCGGAAACAGAAGCGGATACAATTACTTCGGAAACAGAGAAAGACACTGAAAGTGCCGGCAACGAATCATCAAAGGATGGAAACGGCGTATTACTTAATGTTGATATGACCCCGGAACAGCAAATGGTTGATGTATTCTACAATTCCGGCGGTTGGGCATCCTTGTCCAGTGATGCACTAATCCTGTTGGCAGAGAACAGTCCGGGGATTCCGGTTTGTACAACACCGGGAATTATATATGTTGCTAATAGCAAAATAATTAATGTGGAAGGGGATAATTTTGAAGCGTTAATTTATTTATCTAAATCCGAAGATTCAGACAAGCCTGTTTTATTAAAAGGTAAAAAACCTGAAACAATATCAATTAATGATTGCAACTTCCAGTGTTTCAGGGGAATTCTTTCAGGAACTCAGATGGTTGAGGTGGATGGTAGCTCATATTATGTTCCTGTAATTGAAAATGTTGTAATAGGCGAGGAAAACAACCACATATACAGTATCAGTGAAATTAGAAAAATATCAAAGACAATATTCGGGGAGGATATTACAGTAAAGACCCCGACTTATCAGGAAGTGGACGAGAGGGCACAATACGGTTACAGCTATGTTGATCATTATTACATAATTGAACTTGAAAACCAGTCAAATGCTAATTTTAAAGCATTTGACATATTTGATGATTATGGTGCAATAACTTATGATCCGATAATTAATGATTCTGTTGAAAAGATAACCATGAACAGAAAAATATGTGTATCTCCGGATTTGCAATATTATATCGTATTTGATTATTCATCCAATGATAAATATATTGTACTCAATGTATATGACAGAAATTATAATAAAAAATGGAAAAAAGAAATAGAAAATGTATCTTCTATTACATGGGATGCGTCAACAACGCAGTTGGCATTTGTAAGTGATAACGATTTGTATGTTATGGATTTGGAGACAGGTGAAGAGATAATATCTCCGGTGCTGGTTGCCGGCAAAACAAGCGTTACCATCGTAGATAATGGATATATTCTCGGAGGAAATACATCAGATGATATTGTAATTTTTGTTGATTCCTCAGGAGAAATAATCAATAAATTTGATGTTGATGATTTTGGCTTTGAAATAGAGTATGCATCTACCGAAGTACTGGAAATATCAAATGGCAATTATATAATGAGATTTATTGCTGCAGGAAGAAATGAGGGAGTTAACTGCTGGATTATATTTGATTCAGAAGGAAACAAAGTTAAATCTTTTAATACACCTCTTGTTGCCTATGCTTCAGTATAAAAGCGGACTGATAACAGTCGTAAAATAAAGAAAAGAAGCAAAATTAACCTTTAAAAAGGGGAGTTTGCTTCTTTTTTTATATTCTTCTACGCCGAATAATAGAGCCTTTTTTGATGTGCCTACTCAAATCTCGGATACGCATTGGATGCAAACAATTATGATGAATATATGCCGGTACTGGAGGAATGTATCGGAACTCTTGATTTTTCTGCATTCAACGACAGTAATAAAGCAGAAGCCGGGGACGCTAATCCGGGAGTTATGAGTTCTTCGGATATTAAGGATTTCCTTGATGGGATAAAAAAATAATGATACTAAGCGTAAGAATTGTATTGTGAAATCTATTCGCCCTTGACAGAACAATCTTTCTGTCAAGGGTTTTTGACTCCGGGGAGCTTATTTACAGAGAGTTTTTTGCATACGCAACTAATCCCTTAATTGCCTCTTTGTTTGTGCGGTCAGCTCCCTTGAAGGTTTCCAGTGTGTGCAGGTCGTCAGCGTTCTTATTCTCTTTCTTCTCAACAGATTTTTTTACCATATTCACTATCATTTTTTTAACTATGCCAAGTTTCTTAGGGTTATAGCCGCCTTCATAATAAAAGAATCTGTCCCGCGGTATCCGGTTCTGTGTCGAGAGTTTCTCTGCGATTTCATCACTTGGAACAGTCATTCCGACACCGAAGACGATAACATTTTTGAGATTCAGTGCTTTTATCTTATTAAACCCCACTACCATGCCGCCAAAAATCCAGCCTCCGTAAATCACCGTGTCAAAAGCGGCAAGCTCTTTTGGATTAACATTTTTATATTCTTTTGCCTCACATCCTAACTCTTCGGCTATCCAGCCTGCGTATTTTGCCGTAAAACCTGTTTTGCTATTATATACTACGATTATTTTCATTTAAATCACCATGCTTTCTTAAAACTTGACTTCTTCCAAATTCTTCTCCATTTGCAATATGGTTTTGACTACGGTTAAGATATCCTCTTCATTGATGCCCTCAAAAATCTTACCGACAATCCTTTTGCTTCTTTCGTCATGCTCTGTACAAAAAGTTCTTGTTTTGTCAGTCAGGATAATTCTCTGCTTGCGCTTATCCTTCGAATCTGTAACCACTTGTATATAGTTTTTACTCTCAAGCTTATTTAAAATCTGTTTCACATTCTGGTGTGAGCTTCCCATTATTTCAGACAGTTCCTTGATGGTTGGACTTTCCTTGCAAAGATTGATACAGATAATTGCAAAAAACTGCTTCCAGCTGATTTCCTCGAAGAAACTGTCTGCCTTGGCCTGATAGCGGTTATCAAATGCACTGAGTAACCCGATTAAGAAAAAAGGAGTATCTATCCCATCAAAACTTAAATTCTCCATACCAATTAAATCTTCAGGATTTGTCATATGCTTACTCCATTCTGTTTTTAATAATAAAAAAAGGTAACATATTACTTTTTGTATGTAATATATTACCTATATTTGTTTTTGTCAATATATTTTTATCAAACGGAACTGAAATCCGGGTTATTCCCGGAGTATCAAATCTTCTGTTTTCTGAAGGTAATCACCAATGTGTTGCTTGCTTGCTTTTTTTGTCAGAGCGATTTTATAAGAAAAATCATTGATACTTTGGACGCGAATCTTTTCATTGGTGTACAGAGCACCGGAGATGGAGGCCAGTGGAAAAGTCTCCGGCTCCCCATGTCGGTTTTTGGAATGAATTTCTCCCCGGTTATAATCCTCCTCGGAGTATAGTTCTTTCAGACAGAGATTGTAAATGTAGACCCATATATGATAAAATAATATTTATGATTGTGTGTCGAAAAGGAGAAGGTTATTATGGCATATAAAGCAATGCAGGCAATGCAGGAAAAAAACTACAAAATATATCATGAACGGTACGGAGGGGAAATCGGACCAAAACAGCCCACATATGATAAAAAGCCGGATGGGGACATGGATTTGAAGGATGCAGCCGTACGCTTTATTCATGAACGCTGTGATGGACTTCGCTATAAAAATGGCGGTTCGGTAGAAGACGGAGACGGAACGAGTGCAGGCAGACCTATTCCATATGATATGCAAATGGATTTGGATCGCTTGTGTCTTGAGAAGGCGGTAGAGCGATTCATTGAATCAGGAACGGCTAATGATGCTTTTGATGTGTATTTCTGCTATTTGGAAATGTTCGTAGGTGAATATGGACAATCACGCCATATGATTGAGATGCTTTCGGAGTTTGAGATGAACGGAAGCTCACTTCTCATGAAACATCGCGACCATTATTCACACTCTGTGTATGTGTTTGCACTTGGTCTTGCAATCTATGAGACCAATGAAGTGTTTAGAAATGCGTATAAGAAATTTTATGGAATAGAACAGGAGAGTGATGAGAAAGCCGCGCATCATTTCCTGCAGTTCTGGGGTTTGACTTCTTTGTTCCACGATATCGGATATCCTTTCGAACTGCCTTTTGAGCAGGCATGTTCTTATTTTGAAGAGCAGGGACAATCCCGTGAAGGAATTCCGTTTATGGCTTATCAGAATCTGGGAGATTTTATTACACTCAGTAAAGAACAGAATGAGCATTTCAAGGCGATTCTCGGAATGAATGAAAAGGACAGGCTGAAAGACAGCAATGATTTGTTTGCTTTTGCACTGGCACAGAAGTTAGGAGAACCTTATCATTTTACACGCGAGAATATGAAGGTGATTCTGGATACCAAACCGGCGAACCCTAACCGTTTTGGATATTTTATGGACCATGCCTTTTTCAGCGCTACTGTACTTTTGAAGGAACTTTTGGGAGAACTTCCGTTGGAACAGGTTACGGCGGATCATGTGGATGCCTTAACGGCGATCCTTTTGCACAACAGCTTATATAAGTTTTCGGTTGCTTTTTATAAGAATACAAGTATCAACCGCCAAATCAGGCCGGAGGACCATCCCCTTGCCTATATGCTTATGCTCTGCGATGAGTTACAGTGTTGGGACAGAACGGCTTACGGACGGAATTCCCGTACGGAGCTGCATCCGATGGGCTGCGAATTCAGGTTTGCGGATAATGGCATACAGGCTAAATATCTTTATGATGAAAGCCAGAAGGGTAAGATTGATAAGTTTTTGGAAGATATGGAGCAGTATAAGGCCGGACTAAAAAGTAAGGAGCCGAAACTAAAGGCCTATTCCGGCATGATAGGGGAAAACGATTTCGAAAAAGACATAAAGCGGATTGTGGATCTGGAGCATGGTATCAGACTTACCGTGACTACCGGTTTGTGTCATTTTGATCGTAAAAACAAAAAAACATATTTGTCAGATACCAATTTCATTCATTTATATAATTTTGCCGTTGCAATGAATGCCCAGTATGATAAAGAGACGGACCCGGAGAAGATGACAGATAATTTCGCAAAGCTGTCGCTTGAATACAAACTTTCCAATATTGCACAGGTAAAGGAATTTGCGGCACATCTTAACGAGATTGGATGTTTCTATACGGACCGTCCGGTTGACTTTGATTTAGTGGAAGATTTTACATCTGAAGATTTAATTAAGTTAGGCAAAAGAGAGCACGACCGCTGGGAAAAAGAAAAGCGAGGCATGTTCTGGATGGCACCGGGAAATATGACTGAACTCTGTAAATCGGATAAGACTGTTCGTGAACAGACCAGAATGCACTATGACCTGGATATGAAATTTGAAGAACTATCCACGGAGGAGCAGTTAAAAGATGTGAATCCGCTTAATACCATGGTGCAGAAATTAAAAGAGTTTGACGGTGTTCGAATATACTCATTGGAATAAAATGATAAAGGAGAATACTACTACCGTGAACAAGAAGACAAATGATATTATTAAAAAAGTACTGCTTGGACTGGCGATTTTTTCTTTTGTTATTACATTCATTGAAGGCTGCCTGTATTATGATGATGTTGAGAATGAATTGTTCCGTTTTCTGATAATAATACAAAACAGTATTAAAGCATTTGCATTCAGAACAGATATATCTATTAAAGATATGCTGGAAAATATAGGAACACATCCGGGGCTGTTCAGACAAATAATCGGATATGCTTACGGAGTTGCCTGCTTTACTGCCCCATATTGTACATTAACATTTTGCTATAAGATAATTACAAAGTTACTGAAAATAAATCTGTTTATTTCAAAAAGAAAAAAATACAGGCATATTATTATTTTCGGATATAATGATGAGGTAAAAGCATTACTGGCCGACAAAGAATATATTAGTAATAACAAATATAAGATACATATTGTTGTCGGAGATAATTCCGCAGAAAAGGATGAGGAATATATTTTACATAATAAAATTGAACTTCACCCGGTGGATTTTCTTAGCTTATCCGGAAACCAGATTAGTTATTTCCTTAAAAGGATTGAGGCTGAATTAGCAGAGGATATTATTCTGTTTGAAGAATCATCCTCAAGGAATTTTTCGCTTTATAATTTATTTTTCTCTGAAGAGTGCCGGAATTATCTGAAAAAGAATGGAATGAAAGAAAAGGTGAAGTTTTTCTGCAGATGTGAAGATGCCGGTATTGAACAGATTATTCAGGATTATCATGACTCATATGTATTAAGTGATATTAGAAACGAGTTTTGTTCGGATCTGGAAATTATCAGTGTTCCGGAACTTCGTATTCGAAAGATGCTGGAAAAGAATCCTCTCCACTCGTATTATCTGAACAGCGGCGTTCGGGATATGAACGAATGGCATCTGCACATACTGATAATAGGATTTGGTAAATTGGGACAGCAGCTTCTGTTACAGACAATGAGTCAGGGTGTTACAGGCAGCCGGAACAATATCATAATAGATGTAGTGGATTATGATGTTGAGAAAAAGAAAAGCATATTTGTTAATACATTCAGCGACGAATATATGGAGTTTCATGATAATGATTATATTATTTCATCCGACAAAGCAGATGGATTATTAAAAATCAGGTTCAGAAACATGGATATCCGATATCAGCAGTTTGAAAAACTTTTACAGAATCTGGGAGAAGTCGGAGCATTTACATATGTTGCAATTTGTGTTGAAGATCCTGATACAACGCTTCATTGTATGTCCAAAATAAACAGATACATCAGGTCATGTGACAGAGACAATAAGTTGATTTGTGACAATGTCTGTCTTGGCGTCAGAATGGATTTTGACAAGAGAATGGAGAAATATGTAACAGAGAATAATAAGACATATAAGAATGTTTTTGCAATTGAAGCAACTTCAAATGCTATTTCGCTGGAAGGATTGTTGAATGATAAAGTAGACAGGAAAGCAAAAGATTTTAATTATATTTATAATACAATTAATATTAATCCTGACAGCGGCTTCAAAAATGTTGAAGAAGACAGGTATAATCTTTGGAAAAAAATGTCTCTTTTCAGGCGAAATTCCAGCAGAGCATTAGCTGAACATGAAACAGTTAAGCAATTGCTGATTAAAGATGTATCCAAAGAAGATATGGAGAAGTGGTTTGGAGAAAATGGTGAATTATTAGAATATAGAGCCGGAAACTGGTTTTACAAAACGAACGAAGATGATTTTGTAAAGATGCAAAGTGATATTGAAAAGTATCCGGTAGTAAGTGAATTTTCACGCATGGAGCATAGAAGATGGTGTTATTTTATGGCATCTGCCGGATGGAAAGATACGGACAAGCCGGATAAAAGCGACATTTTTCTGGAAAATCCATGTATGACAACCTGGGAAAGCCTTACACTTCACAGGCCTGAATATTGCGTATATGATTTGATACTACTTTTGATGAAATATAAAGATATAAGAGAAAAATAAAATTACAGGAAATAAAACATGATTAGAGAAGCAAATAAAAATGATTTAGATGAAATTCTACAGCTTTATCTGTATCTTCATGAGAAAAGCATTCCGGAAGATTCGGAGCATTTAAGGAATACATGGAACAATATCATAAATGATATAAATCATCATCTTATTGTCTGTGAAGTTGATGGTAAGATTGTGGCATCCTGCGTTTGTGTGATTATTCCTAATCTCACAAGAAATGTCCGCCCATATGCATTTGTTGAAAATGTGGTAACACATGGGAACTATCGGAAAAAAGGGTATGCTACAGCCTGCTTAAATTATGCAAAGCAGCTTGCAAAAGAAAATAATTGCTACAAGATGATGCTGCTTACAGGTTCGAAAGAAGAGAGTACATTGAATTTCTATCGAAATGCCGGTTATAACAGCTCGGACAAGACAGCATTTATTCAGTGGATTGAATAGGATTATTGAACTGGATTTTGAAGGTGATAAGCCGGTTGGTAAGTACGAGCATTGTTATGTGGAGAAGGAATGGAAATTATGAGTATACGGACAATAAGCATTAGAACAATATTAATTATTATATTTGCTTTTCTGGTAGCTTTTTTCGGCGGCTGTGGGAGTAAAGAACAATCTGTGGTGGTTAAGGAGAGCGGCACAGATGTGACTGTCGTGGAAACAGAGACCGATGAGGAAGAAGAACAGCAGCAGGACTGGTATGTTAAAGGAGATACTTTATACATAAATAAAATATATTATTCAATTGTAAAACTGGCCGGAAATCAATATGTATATGAAACTCCGTGGGTGAGTTATGACGGTGAGATTAAAAAACTGGTTGTAAGTGCCAATATGGAATTTATGAAGGAATATCTTGGCGAACCGGCAGCTCCCAATGAAGATGCAAGAAATCAGACGGGATTGTTTGCAGGATTTGATGAAATTACTGATGCGGAAATAAATATCAATATGGGAGATGTGGAGGATGCATCCTTCATGCTGTCAGGCTGTGAGAATCTGGAGAATGCAAGTGTGTCATTGTCCGGAAATGTGAAATATGCGTCATATATGTTTGCAACGGATTCCCGACTTAAGAGTGCATCGGTATCGATTACCTCCGGAAGCATGGAAGAGGTTCAGAGCATGTTTCAGGATTGCAGTTCATTAGTAAGTGCAGTCACATCCTTTGACGGAAACATAGAGCGGTGCGCAAAGATGTATTACGGATGTGAATCGTTACAGACGGCAGCGGTACCGTTTGATATTAATGAAGATACAATGTTTTCGGATATGTTTGCTAACTGCAGTTCACTTAAAAAAGTTGATTTTTCGTCCGTGAATGTTTCTAAGGGAGGACGCTCATTTTTCAATAATGATAACAGTATCGTAAGCTATGAATTCGCCGGGGAGTGGAATGTAAACACAGAGAACATGGCTAACCCAATCGGAGATTCAATATATAATACAATTGTTGTGCCTGTGGGCGGCAAAGGACAAATGTTTGAATTTATTGTATATTCAAAAGCCCGTCCGGAATGGTTCAGAGAATATATCGAAAAAATACACAGACTTGATAATTTCATGCCGATTCATGAATCTTCGGCCATGGATATATATTATAGCGGCCAAGGCACGGATGCGGGCAGTGAGCTGACTGCGGAAGATGTAATTGATGCGTGTGCAGGGGCCCTTGCCGAAATGGATAAAGAGGCAGGGGATGGCAAATTTGCCGCACTTAAAGACTGCTATGATATCATAACTGATATCAAGGACGCACCGGATAAAGTTAAAGAACATATTGAGAAGATGGAAAAACTCGACAGAAGAGAATGGGATGCACTGTTTGATAACTGATTTAAGAACAGGAAAGTAGTATGAAAAAAGTATTTATGTTTATTCTTTTGGTTTGCTGTCTTACCATGATGGGCTGCGGTAGAATTAAAGAGAATAATGAACCGGAAAACTTCAAATATGAATACGGAGTATTTTTAAATGCTGATTCCTCATATATACCTAAAATGAGCGACTACAGGCAGATTGTAATTGATGTTTCTTTTTTTACAGCTGAAGATGTTGAAAAAATGCATAACCGGGGCCAAAAGATATACACATATCTTAATGTGGGTTCTTTAGAGGCGTTTCGGGATTATTACAGCCGGTACTCCAATTTATGCCTGGATGAGTATGAGAATTGGGAAGATGAAAAGTGGGTTGATGTATCGCAGAAGGAATGGCAGGAGCATGTAATATCACTTGCAAATGAATATTCGGCCAAAGGAATAGACGGATTCTTTATTGATAACTGTGATGTGTACTATCAGTACACTAATGCTGAGATATTTGACGGATTAACTGCAATGTTAAGACAGATTCATAAGATTAACCCGAATGTCATCATAAACGGCGGAGATACATTTGTTACGGAATATATGGACCGGTACCAAACCGCTTCGGATATTATGTCGGGCGTTAATCAGGAATGCGTTTTTACGGCGATTGATTTTTCTGACTCAGACTTTGGCAGAAATACCGAGGAGAATTTCCGGTATTTTGAAAGTTATATAGAAAAATGTGCGGCGGATAATATGGATGTGTATCTTCTGGAGTATACAACAGATATGAATCTGATAGGGGAAATCAGAGATTATTGTGAAAAAAATAACTATCTCTTTTACATATCTTCGTCCATAGATCTGGAATAATATTTCTTTACTACCGGTATTATGTATGATAATATATTACTGTTAAAAAAATTTATGTGGAGGGAAACATGAAGAAATTTAAAAAAATTTTAACATCATTAATGATGGCAGTTGTCGTAATGTCATCTGCTACAATGGCATTTGCCGAAGAACCGGAGAATACCGATGCAACTGAGGCCGTTGAAGAAAAGGTTTTTGATCCGAACGGAACTTATCATGCAGCACTTGGTATCCAGACATGTAACACTGCATGGATTAACAGACAGGCTTATTTTACCGATTCATTAAATCAGTACTACGGTACAGATATGAATGATAAGCTTTGGGCAGGTGACCCGTCTGCTGCAGGTAATGTATATGAAGGTACATTTACCGATATCGAACTTAAGGGTAACGGAACATACACCGTTAAGCTTGAGGGCGCTGATTTCGCCGGTGAGACAACAATTTCACAGCTTTATGTAGCTACCGATATTCCTGTAAACGATGCAATTAAAGTAACAGACTATAAAGTTACAATTAATGACAGGGTTGTTGTTACATTCCCTGAGGCTGAGCTTGAAGATGAGGATAAATATAACGAAGGCGGATTGCTCATTCTTGCAATAAATCACTGGAGAAAACCTCTTGTTCAGAAGCTTGAGGACCTGGGTGTATGTGAGGACGATACAAGCGGTATCAGACTTCTTACAGGTACCGGAGATGATAACATTTCTCTTACATTTACAATCAGCGGATTTGCTTATGACAATGAAGAGGCCACAGAAGCAGTTGAGACAGAAGCCGAGACAGAAGCACAGGTTACAGAAGCTGCTTCAGAGAAGACAGATTCAGATAACGCAGGCGGACTTTCAACAACACAGATTATTTTAATATGTGTGGGAGCCGCAGTAGTAGTTGTAGTTATCGTAGTAGTTATTGTAGCTTCCAAAAAGAAGAAAAAATAATTAATACATAATGCTTTGTGACCATTGGCATAAGCTGATGGTCACTTTTTAATTGATTTCATATTAGAATGTAAAAGGAGTGTTAATATAATGGAAGACCTGATAATTATGTTGTGTTTTATGGCGCTTTCCATTGCGCTCATAATAGTATCGTGTGTTATTAAATCCAAAATAAAAAAGAACTGTACGGTAAAGGTTGAGGCCGTTGTGGAAGACCAAAGCGGACATTACAGTTACAGTTCCAATCATAAATATCATGTGAATATATATGGCTATTTTTATAATGGTATACATTACACGGCGCAGGCAAAAAACAAGTTCGGAACAAGTGCACCGGGTACAAGACAGATAATCGTAATAGATCCGAACAACCCACAGAGTTTTTACAGAAAACAGGATCTGGTCATTCCGGGATGTGTGTTCTGGATAGGCATACTTATATTCTGTATTTCAGTTTTTTATACAATTCAGATTTTAATCAGTCTTTGATTGCATCTTAATATTTATGTTTTAAAATTTTATTTTACGCTTTGCCAGTTTCTGTGCTATTTTATTAACATTGGTTACCACCATGTCTCCGGTAATTCTTATTTTGCGTTCCGCCCCGCGGTTACGCTCCTCTATCATGTGATATATGTATTCGTAATCCTCTATGCCTTTGGCAAAAACCTCCTTGAGAATGGCGGAGGTTTTTTCGTATCCTGAAATAATCATATTGTCAATGGCATTTTTGCTGAAAGTGAGCGAATCGGATATAACTTTATTATTTGAAAAAGTAAGTTTAAGAATTTTATTATCAAAGTATTCGTTTTCAAAAATATATCCGTATTCATCAAAATAAATACAAATTATGTAATCTATTTTATGCTTCATAAGAGGATATATCGGAATATTGTCGATTACCGCTCCGTCATAATAATTCTGACCGCAAAGAAGTACCGGTTTGTTGTATAAGGGCATCGCCACGCTGGCTTTAAGGTATCTGGGAAGAAGTGACGAATCAACATGCTGCAGATTCTGATAGTCGACAATACGCTTTTTAAGATTCATAAGAGTTATGTAAAATGTCTCATCAATCTTGTCTTCGGGACGGCAGATGTTTTTAATTGACTGCTGAAGGTATGTGCTTTTGAGCATTTTGCCGATTAACATTCTGGTTCCTTCGTATTCAATATTACGCCATGTATCTGCCACCTCATCAAGTTTTCCGGTAAGATAACCATAGCTGTTAAGCACACCGATAGAGGAGGCACTTACATATTGAATGCTTCCTTTAGGAAAAAATTCGCTTATTGCCTGAAGTGCACCAACCTGATATGCACCCTTTGCCATTCCGCCTGACAGAACAAGTCCTATGTTCATCTTATGCTCCTTCATTTGTAAAAAAATAAATCTTGATATATTATAAGCAGATATCTGTATTTCTTCAAGGGATTACTCCAAATAATATTATAAATGGTCTTTTATAATGATTGATAAAGAGTAATTTTTGGGGTAATATAATTGAATAAAAGCAAAGAGGCTTTAGGAATAATGTTCCTGAAGTCTCTTTTTTCAATAGGAGAAAGCAATGAGTATTTTTGATATTATCGGTCCCATAATGGTCGGACCATCCAGCTCGCATACAGCCGGGGCAGTGAGGATAGGACTTGTGGCAAGGAAGCTGCTTGCCGAAGATATACAATCCGCAGAAATTCTTCTGTATGGTTCATTTCTGGCAACGGGTAAAGGTCATGGAACGCAAAAGGCGCTCGTTGCGGGACTTCTTGGTATGAAACCTGATGACTACAGGATTCCTGACAGCATTAAAATTGCCGGGGAAAAAGGAATAAAAATAATTTTCGGCGAAGCACATCTTAAAGAAGCCCATCCCAATACGGTACAGATAAGACTTGTAGGTGTAACCGGTAAAGAACTTGAAGTTATCGGAGAGTCTCTCGGAGGCTCAAGAATCAATATTGCTCAGATTGACGGAATAGAAACCAACTTTTCGGGAGACTGTCCGACCTTGATTGTGCATAATCTTGACCAGCCCGGACATGTATCTGAGGTCACCTCCATGCTTGCCCATAAGTCAGTGAATGTGGCATCCATGCAGCTTTACCGTTCGGGAAGAGGCGGGCGTGCCGTTATGGTATTGGAATGTGACCAGGAAATACCGGAGGACGGAATAAAGTGGCTGGAAAAGATAGAGGGTGTTCTGAAGGTAACATACCTCGGTAAAATAGATGAATTACGATAAAACCGTAAAAGGAGCTGCAGTATGGCATATAACAGTATTGAAGATATACTTAAGATTTGTAATGAAAATAATATACCGTTCTGGCGCGTTGTAATGGAAACGGATATGCAGGAAAGAGCCGTAAGCGAAGAACAGTCATTTAATACAATGAAAAAAATGTATGAGGCGATGTATGAAGCCGACCAAAATTACGATAAAAGTCTTAGGTCAGAAAGTAAAATGACCGGCGGCGACGGAGAAAAACTTCACGAATACAATGGGAGCGGAAAAAATATATGCGGCGAATATGTGGGACTGGCAATGGAAAAGGCAGTCAAAATGGGTGAGTCCAATGCATGTATGCGAAGAATTGTGGCAGCACCAACTGCAGGAGCCTGTGGTGTAATACCTGCAGTTTTGTTAAGCTATAAAGAGCTTTATCATACGGACGAGCAAAAAATGATTGAAGCCATGTTCGTAACTGCCGGAATCGGCAATGTAATTGCCATGAATGCATATATTGCAGGGGCATCGGGCGGATGCCAGGCAGAAATAGGCTCGGCAAGTGCCATGGCGGCAGGCGCACTTGCATATCTTCAGGGTGGTAATGATAATCAGATTGCCAATGCAATGTCTTTTGCCCTGAAAAGCATGCTGGGACTTGTCTGTGACCCGGTGTGCGGACTGGTGGAAGTGCCGTGTGTAAAAAGGAATTCGGCAGGTGCGGTTAATGCAATTGCCTCTGCCCAGTTAGCAATGGCGGGAATTGAAAGTGCGATTAAACCGGATGATGTAATTGAGGCGATGAGGCGTGTGGGCAACAGCATGCATCCAAGCCTGAAAGAAACAGGAGAAGGCGGACTTGCAGCCACTAAATCGGCCGAACTGATTAAGCAGAGAATGGAAAAAAACTAGTTGAAATAATATTGACTTTGCAGACAATGGGATGTAAAATTGACTGCAAGGTCAATTTTATTTTTGAGGAATGGGCATAATGAAACAGAAGGAAAAAACAGAGATTACAAGAGAAAAGATTTTTATGGCGGCCATAAGGGAATTCGGGACCAACGGATATGCTTTGGGCTCCATAAACAATATATGTAAAACAGGAATAAATAAGGGCCTTGTATATCACAATTTTAAGGATAAAGATGAGCTCTATCTTGAATGCGTAAAGCGAAGTTTAAATGATTTAATCGGATATGTAGCCGAAAATAAGGCGGATGAGAGCTTTGTAAAATATATGGATGCCAGGAAAAAGTTTTTTGATGCCAATGAATATGAAGCATATATTTTTCTGGAAGCCAGAACAAATCCGCCGGGGCATCTTGTTGCCCGGATAAATGAAATATATTCGGATTTTAATGAGTTTAACATTGAAATATGCAGTAAGGAACTGTCAGGACATAAATTAAGAGACAAAATATCAGAGGAGGAAGCGTTAAGCTATTTTTCCGCAATACAAAGATGGTATAATTATGAATTTTTAAATGTCCTTGGAGGAAAAATGACTGTTCGCGAGAAACTGAACCTTCATGAAATGAATGTATGCAAATTATTTGACATTATGCTTTACGGCATTGCGAAGGAGGAATTGAAATGATTCTTAATATAGTATATTGGATTTCCACACTTATGCTGGCCTGGGCTGCCGGAAAGGCAGTTACCAAAATAAAACTTCCGGCAATCTTGGGATGGCTTGTGGCAGGAATGATTCTTGGCCCCCATGCCATAGGACTGCTACCTGCCGGGGTTCTTTTGTCAACCTGGTATAAAATAATAGTAATGTGGATGCAGTGTGCCTTTGGTATTATGCTTGGTACGGAGCTTGTGTGGAGAAAGCTTAAAAACTCAGGAAAAGCATTGATTGTTACAACTTTAACACAGTCACTGGGTACATTCATACTTGTTTCACTTGTATTCGGAATTATCTTTAAAATTGCGGGAATCCCTGTATATCTTGCATTTGCGTTCGGCGGTATTGCCCTGGCTACGGCACCGGCACCTGCATTATCAATAGTAAGCGAATTTCACACGAAAGGTCCTGTTACCAACACCCTGCTTCCGATGGCAGTACTGGATGATATTGTGGGAATTGCAGTATTTTTTACCGTGAATGCATTTATATCAAGGACGGTTTCCGGAGGAGAAGTTTCGCTTTTAATGATTCCGGTCATGATTTTTCTTCCTATTGTGGTGGGTGCCGTTGTAGGAATTATGGCAGGTCTGGTCCTTAAAAGGATTAAAAACAGAATAGGGATACTGGCAACTCTTATTGTGGGAGTTACACTTACCGCAGGCATAGGTTATTTTCTTAACACATATGTACTTACGGGAATAACGATTAATTATATGTTATCCGGAGTGGCTTTTGCGGCTGCATTTTCCAACATGCTTCCGGAAGATAAACTGCAGACAATAACCGGATATTTTCAGCCTATACTTGGAATATGCCTGTTAGGAGCAATTGTTGATCTGGGTGCACCGCTTGACTATCATCTGATTCTCGGAGCGGGAGTTTATACATTTGTCTATATTATATCAAGAGCATGCGGAAAATATTTCGGAGCCGGACTTGGTGCAAGGCTTATGAAAATGCCGGGAACGGTTCAGAAATATCTGGGGCTGACCCTTTTGCCTCACTCCGGAGTTTCACTGGTGTTCGCCGGTATAATAAGCGCGGTTCTTGCGGACACAAGGCCGGAGCTTTCTGTTATCGTAAAAGGAACAATTGCGGCGGCAGCGGTAATTAATGAAATAATAGCGGTGATTGCAGCCAAAAAAGGATTTGAGCTTGCAGGGGAAATAAATGCACAGGATAAGTAAGTAATAATTGTACTTGCAAACAAAAAAATGTTTTTTTATAATCATATTGATAGTTTTTAATGATACTTTTTTGGAAAGAATATGGTTACAAAGGAGGATTTTGTATCAATATGAGTGTAAAGATTATTTCAGACAGTACATGTGATTTGTCGGAAGAACTGATTAATAAGTATAATATACAGATTGCACCTCTTCATGTGGTACTTGATGGTGAAGAGTTCGAGGACGGAAAAAATATCTCTCCGGATGAAATATATACATGGTCCGACAGAACCAAAACAACCCCGAAGACCTCAGCGCCGTCAATAGAGGATGTGGCAACGCTTATTAATGAAGCTGTGGCAGACGGAAGCGAGGTTGTATGTTTCTGTATTTCCGAGAAAATGTCAGCTACGGGAAGCGTTATGCGAATGGCATCGGAAGGGTGTGAGGACAGGGTTTTTGTAATCGATTCGGGAAATCTCTCAACCGGAGTGGGCCTTCTTGTAATAGAAGCAGCTATAATGGCCGGACAGGGAAAACCTGCAAAAGAGATTGCGGAATACATTGAAAGCATTAAGCCGGATGTAAGAGCCAGCTTTGTTGTGGATACTTTGACTTATCTGTACAGAGGAGGCCGCTGCAGCGGACTTGCAGCACTGGCAGGAGGAGCCCTTAAACTCCATCCTAAGATTCTTGTGGAAGACGGAGCCATGCATCCGGGCAAAAAATACCGTGGCAAGATGCAGGCTGTTATTCTTAATTATGTGGAAGACATGCGGGAGCAGATTAACAATGCCAGACCTGACAGGGTATTTATAACCCATTCGGGCTGTGATGAAGATACAATACAAAAAGTGCGTGAATATCTTCAAAGCATGAATATATTTGAGGAAATTCTGGTAACAAGAGCCGGAAGCGTAATTTCAAGCCATTGCGGTCCCGGAACCCTTGGCGTGCTTTTTATTGAGAAAAAGTAATTTCTAAGCTATTTCCAGAATTCAAATAATCTTGCAAATGACAGGTAAGCGGCATTGTCACCTACGGAAAGTTTGGTAACGGAGCCGACCCACTGGTAAATCTGGGCAAAGCACAGTATAAAACATAAGAATGTGGCAACGACCATAAGTCTGTTCAGATGTTTTTTAATCCTTGCATCACAGCGGTTAAATATCATGAATGCAATAATCAGTGCACCGAGAAGTATCTGCCATGCAAAGTCCACTGAGTATCTTGCGCCGTATCCGCTTTCCCAGATGGAAAAGATTATAATACACGGCATAATAATGCAGCTTATCAGAAGAAGCAGAGCATATCGCTTTTTGTTCGGATTATCCGACAGGCGGTATGCTTTTATTCCGTATCCGTATGACAGAAGCGGAAGTGCTTTCCATAATAAGCCTATGGCAGTATTGGTGGCCACGAAATAATATCCGTTCGGCCGGAAGGTCTGCACGGATGATGCGGTCAGGAAAGGAAAATTCTGACTGAATGACGGAAGTGTAAACAGGTAATTAAAAAATCCTATCAGTGCAAAATGAGTATGATACTGTGCCGAAGTAAAATCGTTAATTGTAAGTGAGTATTGAATACCGAAGTCAAAAAACGAACCGAAACGCATATAGTTGTATGCCATCTGGATTGAACCTATAAGTACGAAAGGTATCAAAGCGGAAAGAAAATAGGAGGTATAATGCCCGCTGTTTTCTTTTTTTATTTTGGTGAAACCGGCATAGATAAAAAATAATGCTGCAATACAATAAACGGCAAGCGTAGGCCTGCACAATACGGCAAAACTTAAAAATACCGAAGAAAAGGCTAACTTTATTTTATTGATTTTACCGTCACCGATTATGTTGGAGCCAAACAGGAACCATGCACCCACGGTAACGCAGGCAAAGCCCGATGTCTGGGCAATTTCGTAGAAGTTGGGAACCGGAAAGCAGAACCATATTCCGGTAACAAGCTGCATCATGACTAATCCCATAAGGATTATTGAGGCACGGGTGTTTTTAAAGAACTTTTTAACAAAACAAAGGTATGTCTTGGTAAGGAATAAGATACCGATACATCCGAAAAGGCATACTGCCACAGCGGATGGGAAATAGTATCCTGTAATAACATGGTAAGGCAGGAATAAAAGAAGTACCGGTAAAATTCCGTAATAGGAGTAGTATTTGCCGTTATATAAAAGATGATCCCACGCATAACTGCCCACATCTTCTGCGGCACGCATACCGGCGTCGTAAGGATTATCAATGGCTAAAAGTTTTTCACCGGGCTCAATCAAAAGTGACACCTGGCCTGCTTCAAAGGCATCCACCAGTTCTTTGGTAATCTGGTTGCCTGTTGTGGATTTGAAGCTGGTGGTAATATTTGAGCTTTTATTGCAAAGTGTGGTAAGCATTATAGCTGTAAGGATAAGGACACCGGTGAAAATATATGCGATTATGTCTACCCGGTCCTTATTCCGGCCATAGTCATCCCTGAATATTCTGAATCTGCATAAACCGTATACGGTAACACTTCCGAGGAAAAAGCCAAAGAAGCGGATAAAAGAAAACTTAAACGGCACGGGTTTATTAAGGGTTATTCCTTTTATGGTCAGAAGTTCGTCATCATCTGCATTAATTTTTATCCTTAAATCATGTACATTTCCGGAGAAATTGCAGACGATAGTCTGACTTTTGGCATTCCCCTTAATGATTGTGCCGGATGCAATATTATTCCTGTAAGTAGAATGGCTGTCGTCTGACATGTCGATGCTTACATCAACATAGGCTTTGGTTAAAGATTCGGCATCAACGGTTATTGTTCCCACCGGAATGCCAAGGTCTGTAAATTCAAAAGAAACAGATCCGGAACCATTATTACTAATATCTTCTCCGCCTATATCAAGCTGCTTTTTCTCGTAATCGCCTCCGATAAGATGAAAGCAGTTTATATTAAAAATAAATATTTCCATAAACAGGCATATTGCCAGTGAAATGATACAAAACTTAAAAAAACTCTTCATATACGATTTAAATCCCTTCTAATATATTGTATACCATGCCGCCGAAGCGTTCACGCTGAGGGGGCCTTTCATTACCATGCCGCCGAAGCGTTCACGCTGAGGGGGCCTTTCATTATAAATTAAATTTAATTTAGTTTACCCGTATTGTCAATGATTAAGAAAAATCGGGAAAAGTGTTTGACAATTTGCAATATTTTGGTTTAAAATACGAGCGTCGTGTTGCGAAAGCGTAAATCCGGATGGGTTTGCGCTTTTTTTAATATGGTTATGGAAGCTTTCCGTAAAAGTTTCCGGGTAAAATCCCTAAAGGAGGAAAAGTGAGTGAAAAAGTAAAAGTTAACAAAATGGGAACTGAGAAGATTTCCAAAATACTTCTCAAAATGGGTATTCCAATGATTCTGTCCATGGTATTGCAGGCATGTTATAACATTGTGGACAGTGTCTTTGTATCAAATATTCCGGACACGGACAAAATAGCGCATCTCGGAGAATATTCCAATACTGCCCTGACCCTGGCGTTTCCTGTTCAGATGCTTATTATAGCTTTTGGTATAGGAACGGGCGTGGGCGTAAATGCACTTTTGTCAAAAAGCCTGGGACAGAAAGACAGGGAAAAGGTGGCAAGGACAGCCGGAAACGGAATCGTGTTAGGAATAATTATTTATCTGTGTTTCTTTGTATTCGGACTGGTTGGAATTAACGCTTATTTGAAAAGTCAGACGGATGACGCCTTAATTTTATCATTGGGAGAAAAATATCTTCGTATATGCACACTTGTGTCTTTCGGAGTGATTCTCTTTTCAATATATGAAAAGCTTCTGCAGTCCACCGGTAAAACGGTATATTCCACGGTTGCACAGATTCTCGGAGCCGTAACAAATATTATTCTGGATCCTATATTTATTTTCGGATATTTCGGACTGCCTGCAATGGGAGTTACGGGAGCTGCATATGCAACGGTAATCGGACAGATTGTTTCCATGCTTGTTGCAATGTTTTTCCATTACAGCAAAAATAAAGAAGTACCTTTCGGCTTTAAGTATTTTATACCTAAAGCTGCAATCATAAAGGAAATTTATGCCATAGGACTTCCGGCAATTATAATGCAGGCGCTTATGTCTTTTATGACATACGGTGTAAATATTATTTTTGGCAGGGTTTCAAAATCGGCGGTAACGGCATACGGAATTTTCTACAAAATACAGCAGTTTATCTTCTTTGCCGGATTCGGAATGAGGGATGCAATAACTCCTATTATTTCGTTTAATTACGGAATGGGAAGCCGCAAGAGGGTCAATGAAGGAATCAAATTCGGGCTTATATATGTAGAAATCATAATGGTTGTGGGAATAATAATCCTTCAGGTATTTGCCGAACCTCTTGTAAAGATTTTCGGACTGTCTTCGGAAACAGCAGTTCTTTGTGTAAGGGCAATAAGAATAATTTCACCGGGATTTATTTTCGCAGGTGTAAATATTGCAATACAGGGTGTTTTTCAGGCATTGGAATGCGGACTCGGCTCCCTCGTTGTATCGATTTTAAGACTCTGCGTAATTCCGCTTCCGTGTGCATGGATATTCACTAACTTTGCAAATGCGGAGTACTTAATATGGCTTGCATTTCCGATTGCCGAATTGGCAGCAGTTGTATCCGCAGTATTATTTATGATACCTGCGTGCAAAAAGATTACAAAAGTTACTAATGCCTGAAATTTTATATGTTTACGGAAGACATAAAATCTAGTATACTTGTATTGGCTTTAAAAAAGTCTAAAATTTAGAATAACAGGTGACAAAATGGGCGGATTTTTTGGCGTAACATCTAAAAATGATTGTGTATTTGATTTATTTTTCGGAACTGATTATCATTCCCATCTGGGAACAAGAAGAGCGGGTATGTGTGTATTCGGCAACGGCAAATTTGACCGTGCAATTCACAACATAAGCAATTCACCGTTCCGTACAAAGTTTGAATCTGAAGCCAATTCCATGCATGGCTGCTACGGAATAGGAAGTATATCGGATTTTGAAGGACAACCGGTTCTTGTGCGTTCACATCACGGAACATATGCCATTACCACTGTGGGTAAGATTAACAACTCGGCGGAACTGGTAAGCGATATTCTTGAAGGTACTACCCACTTTTTTGAAATGAGCAACGGAGAAATCAGCCAGACAGAACTGGTTGCCGCTCTCATTAATCAGAAGGATAATTTTATAGAAGGAATACAGTATGCCCAGGATAAAATAGACGGTTCCATGAGTATGCTTATTCTTACCCCCAAAGGAATCTATGCCGTAAGGGATAAATTTGGCAGAACTCCTGTAATTATCGGAGAAAAGGACGGGGCGTACTGTGCCTGTCTTGAAAACACTTCTTTTTTGAATCTTGGATATACCCTTCGAAAAGAACTGGGTCCGGGAGAGATTGCAATTATGACCGAGGACAGCTTCAGAACACTTGTTGCTCCCGGTAAGAATATGAAAATATGCACATTTTTGTGGGTTTATTACGGATATCCTTCATCTTCTTTTGAAGGAATCAGTGTGGAAAAGATGCGTAACAGATGCGGAAGCCGGATGGCGAAAAGAGATGATGCCAAGCCGGATGTGGTTGCCGGAGTACCTGATTCAGGTACGGCACATGCCATAGGTTATGCCAATGAATCGGGAATTCCTTTTTCAAGACCGTTTATTAAGTATACGCCTACATGGCCAAGGTCTTTTATGCCTACAATGCAGAGCAAAAGAGATTTAATTGCCAAGATGAAGCTGATTGCGGTTAAGGACTTAATTGAGGATAAGAGCCTGCTTCTGATAGATGATTCCATTGTAAGAGGAACCCAGTTACGGGAGACAACGGAATTTCTTTACGACAGCGGTGCCAAAGAAGTTCATATAAGACCTGCATGTCCTCCGCTTTTATTCGGATGCAAATATCTTAATTTTTCCCGCTCCTCATCCGAGATGGAATTAATTACAAGGCGTGTTATTGAGGAACTTGAGGGTGGTGAAGTAAGCAGGGAACGGCTTGAGGAATATGCTGATCCGGATTCCGAAGAATATGCCAATATGGTGGAAATGATTCGTAAGAAATTAAAGTTTACCACATTGAGATTTAACCGTCTGGACGATATGCTTGATGCGGTGGGTATCGACCCTGATAAGCTTTGCACATACTGTTGGAACGGTAAAGAATAAATATATTAAAATGATTGTATTTAAAAGATGCCGCATTGGTACCTATTGGTACCTGCGGCATCTTTTTAGTTTCTTAAGGGTTATTCCATTACATAATGTTTACCGTCGATATCTATATAATCAATGTCTGAAAGCGCTCTGACATTTTCAATTTTAATAACATAAGTTACAAAATTGCCGGAAGTGGAAACGGAGCTTCCGTTTGTGCCTGCCGTGATTTTATCTGAAATCACCGCAAAGTCGCTTCCGTCCTTATAGTGGATGGTCATATCTGTGATACCCGGATACTTTACTGATGTTGTAAATTTGATCTGAAATGGGGATAAGGCAACATTTATATTATCATATTCGATATTGCAATATCTGTTTCCCATATTTTCATCAAGTTCAAATGTATATATCTTTTTAACTTCCTCCAGATTCATTTCGTCTTTATCCGTGATACATAATGAGATTAGACCGTCTTTAACCTCGTCACATTCCACATAAAAATACAATCCGTCCGGTCTGGTCTCGTGTCGCATAAGAATACCCTGGGAATCAGGAGTGTCTTCATTCAGAAGAAATAAGGTTACATCTTCGGAAAAAGTGCCGATTGTGAAACAGTTGTAGATGTAATCCTGTAAATGGATAAGATGTTCATCGGATAGATTTATTGCAGTTTTGTCATGTGACCTTACCCTGACGGAAAAATACATTACATCCATAGGATCGTCATACAGATAATCAATTATTGATATCTCGTAATTTTTATAGACGACTGTATAGTCTACTTCATTTAATTCCGAAGAAAGGTATTCGGTATCCGATTTTTCACCGAACATACCGGAAGAGGCGATTCCTTTGGCTGCCATGGAAATCACATGGAATAATGAATCCTGTGCATAAGTATATGTGACAATGTTGCCGATACCCAGAATAAGTATGACTGTTGCTGCGCATGCAGCTATCGTTAACGGCACCCGTGAAAATAATCTGCTTTTTTTTCTTTTGCCTGAAATTACGGAATCGGTGAGCTTGTTTTTTTCCGCATCAGACAGGTAAAGAGTGTCGTATTCTTTTTTGAATTTTTCCTGATTTATCATTTTAATCCTCTCCTTCCAAAACTGATTTCAATAAAATCCTTCCCCTCCGTAAATGGGACAATACCGTGTTCTGTTTTTTTCCTAACAATTCGGATATTTCCGCCACCGAGTAACCCTCATAATAATGCAGGTAAATCACATTTGCATATTTGTGGGGAATGCTGCGGACGGCCACGATTAACTCATTATTTTCAACTCTGTCCCTGACATTGATAATCTGCTCCTGCACCAAATCCACATTTGTCCGCCAGAAGGATTTATTATAATCCCGGCAGGTATTAACAGTGACCCGGATAATCCATGCTTTTTCATGGTTTCTGTCTGCGAAGGGTTTCCTGTTTTTAAAAAGTTTTATGAAAACATCCTGCAAAACATCCTGAACATCCGAAAGGTTGGTAAGATTTGTACATGCTATTCTGGTTATCATGTCGGAATAAGAGTCTATGTAATATTGTATATTTGTGTTGTCATAGCTATGGAGCACATAAAAACCTCCTTTCATATATAAAACGATGTAAATATGCAGAATATTGCATTTCGTATTTTTATTTTAAACGATAACTTACATTTTTTAAATTTTGTATAAAAAAATATAGTCAAACTTTTGGGGAAATGTTATAATAAAACATAAAACTTAAAGATGAAAGGATACCGGAATGGAGTATAACGAAGAATATTTTGACAAAAGTGCTAACAGGAAAGCAATGGCAGTATGGACGGTGCTTGGTATAGTTCTTTCTGCCGCCTATGCCATTGAAATTATTAAAGGTTTAAGAACGGTAAGTTATTACCTTGTTTTTCTCGGAATTTGTTGGGTTCCTTACATTGTAGGACTTTTAACACTTAAAATCCGCGGATGGGCCACCAAGTCATACAGAATCATTATTGCGTTAGGATACGGATTGTTTTATGCCTTTGTAATGATGACTACTACCACGGTTCTGGCCGTTATTTACATACTTCCTCTTACAAGTATGCTTGTTCTTTATAAGAACCGGAAATTAATGATATCGTGCGGAGTGGTTAATATGATAATTATTGCCGCTTCCATTGTGAAAAATTATATCGGCGGAGCCAATGCGGCTTCTGATATAACCAATTATGAAATTCAGGTTGCCGGAACAATTCTTTGTTATGTAGGATACATTTTATCGATTAATCATTTAAGCAAAGCGGAAAAATCCATGATCGGTGCAGTGGAAGCCAATCTGGATAAAGTAGTCACAACAATCGAAAAGGTTAAAGAAGCCAGTACATCGGTTGTTGACGGTGTGACAATCGTAAGAGAACTTTCGGACGAGAATAAAGAGGATGCAGGTGCGGTAGTTGAAGGCATGGAAATTCTTGCATCCAAGAGCAATGAATTAAGTAACAGAATTGATTCTTCCATGGATATGACGGAAGATATTGACAGACAGGTAACACATGTTGCCGAACTGTCAGACCATATTGTGTCTGTAGTGGATAAATCTGCTTCGCATGCGCTTTCCAGTGCCGAAGAACTTGCACATGTGGTTGATACTACCAATACAATGGCTCAGGTATCGGCTGAGGTTGAGGAAGTTCTCGGAGAGTTCCGTGAGCAGTTTAACATGGTTAAAAAAGAGACGGGAACAATTGAAAATATTACATCCCAGACAAATCTTCTTGCACTGAATGCTTCAATCGAGGCAGCAAGAGCAGGAGAAGCCGGAAAAGGATTTGCGGTGGTTGCAGATGAAATCCGTAATCTGAGTATGGGAACACAGACATCATCCGGAAGTATAATGTCTGCTCTTAAGCATCTTGAGAACACATCCGAAAAGATGACGGAATCAATTACAACCATACTTAAACTTGTCAATGAAACACTTGATAAGATTAAAACCGTTAATGACAGTGTAAGCACAATCGCAGAGGATTCAGGTAAGCTTGGTGAAGAAATCCAGATAGTTAACTCTGCTATACAGAAAGTTGAAGATTCCAACAAGAACATGGTTGAGAATATGAAACAGGTTAAGGACATTATGGAAGTAATGAACGAAAGTGTTATGGATTCCGAGACTACCACCAAGAATATGCAGAGCAAATATGCCGAGACTTCAAGAAATGTAATTAATATTGAAGAAGTAGTAGGAAAACTTGTAGAAGAACTTGGCGTTGGACAGGCAGATGAACCTCTGACAGAATAAAGTTTATCAAAGTAAAATATAGGGACTGAAAAAGTGTTTTTTTAAATAACTTTTTCGGTCCTTTTTATGAATTAAAATAATTTTCCAATTGAAATATATAATTATAAATGGTACAATATGAGTAGTTAAAAAGGACCAGCCGTATATATCGACTGGCATTTTTTTTGACAACAACAGATTGGAGGTATGATATGGACAATAAAGAGTTCAAACCATATGTTCCGGCGAGTAAAATTACTCCGGAATTCACAATTACATCTGTAGTAATGGGTATTCTGCTGGCAGTTGTTTTCGGTGCGGCAAATGCATACCTGGGATTAAAGGTTGGTATGACTGTTTCGGCATCAATTCCTGCGGCTGTTATTTCCATGGGTGTAATTCGTGTGATTATGCGGAAAGATTCTATTCTGGAAAGCAATATGGTTCAGACTATAGGCTCGGCAGGTGAGTCACTGGCTGCCGGCGCAATTTTTACGCTTCCTGCATTATTTTTATGGGCGCAGGAAGGAGTTACGGAAAGTCCAAGTCTTTTTTCGATTACATTGATTGCACTTTTGGGAGGCGTTCTTGGCGTACTTTTTATGGTGCCGCTTAGAAATGCTCTTATAGTTAAAGAACATGGAACACTTCCGTATCCTGAAGGAACTGCCTGCGCAGAAGTACTTCTTGCAGGTGAAGAAGGTGGCTCCAGTGCCAAGTCGGTATTTGCCGGAATGGGTATTGCTGCAGCTATCAAATTTATCGTAGACGGATTGAAACTTATTCCGGGAGCTGTAGCATTCCCGATTAAGGCATTAAAAACTACTTTTGCCGTGGAAGTATATCCGGCTCTTGTGTCTGTAGGATATATATGCGGACTTAAGATATCTTCATATATGTTTGCGGGCGGAATGATTGGCTGGTTTGTAATGATTCCGGCAATAGTTACATTCGGCGGAGATACGATTCTTTATCCTGCCACGGTTTCCATTGCTGAGGTGTATGCACAGGGTGGAGCAGATTTGATCTGGTCTTACTATATCCGATATATAGGTGCCGGTGCGGTTGCCGCAGGCGGAATCATAAGTCTTATTAAGTCATTCCCGTTAATTTGCAAAACTTTTGTGGGAGCGGTTAAAGGACTTAAAAACAGCGGTAAGAAGTCAAATGTTCTTCGTACGGATAAGGATCTGGATATCCGAATCATAGGTATAGGTGTTCTTGCCTGTGTAATTGCCATATGGCTCGTTCCGTCAATTCCTGTTACAATTGTCGGCGCACTTCTTATTGTTATTTTCGGATTTTTCTTTGCTACCGTATCATCAAGAATGGTTGGTATTGTAGGAAGTTCCAATAACCCGGTATCAGGTATGGCAATTGCCACACTTCTTGTTACCACGATTGTTCTTAAATCTACAGGAGATGACGGTTCACACGGAATGATCGGTGCCATTGCGATAGGCTCAATTATTTGTATTGTGGCAGCTATGGCAGGCGACACCTCACAGGATTTGAAGACAGGATATATTCTTGGAGCAACGCCTAGAAAACAGCAGATTGGTGAACTTATCGGTGCTGTTGTTGCTGCGCTTACAATCGGTGGAGTACTTATTCTTCTTAACCGTGCATACGGTTTTGGAACAGCCGAACTGGCAGCACCTCAGGCCACACTTATGAAGATGATAATCGAAGGTGTTATGAACGGTAATCTTCCGTGGGCACTTATTTTTATCGGTGTATTTATTGCCATTGTCGTGGAAATACTCGGAATACCTATTCTTCCTGTTGCAATCGGATTGTACCTTCCTCTTGAATTAAGCTCTACAATTATAATCGGTGGATTAATCCGCTATGTTGTAGACCGCAGAAGAAAGGACAAAGAAAAGAATCCGGATGCCAACAGAGGAGTACTTTTCAGTTCAGGTATGATTGCGGGAGAAGGTCTGGTAGGTATTATTATTGCCATACTCACCGTTGCCAATATAGATAAAAAGCTTGATTTATCAAGGTTTAATACCGGAACTGTCGGCGGAATAGTATTGATTGTGGCTGTAGCGGCATGTGTATTACTGTTTGCTGCAGAGAAGAGAAAAAAAGGCAATGAAGAAGAAAATAAATAAGGTATCGGCTAATTATCTGGATTATATCCCTTTACACGGCAAAAAGCATTCATGGGAGACTGATGACGGAGGCAGGGTTGTTATCCTGGTGGAAAACAAAGGCCCTTTTAACCGGGTGGCACAGCTTCTATTTAAGAAACCAAAGGTTACAAAGGTACATCTTGACCCAATGGGCAATTTTATATGGCCTCTTATTGACGGAAACAACACGGTGGGTGATATTGCGGACAGGGTTCACGAGGAGTTCGGCGAGAAAGCGGAGCCTTTGTATAACCGTCTTGTGACATATATGCAGACCATGGAAAGTTATGATTTTATAACAATGCGTAAACCGGAATCATCAGCTGAATAATATAAGAAAGTCCTTTCGTTACAGTAAAAAAAGCTGTGCGGAAGGATTTTTTTGACCAAATATGACAAAAGATGTGGATTATTTAATAAAAGTATTATAGAATAAAAAAGAATTTTTTGGGAGGATATTTTCTATGGAATTATGGGATATATATGACAGCAATAAAAAAAGGACGGGCCGAACAATGAAACGGAACGACTGGATACTGCAGGATGGGGAATACCATCTTACGGTTCTGGGAGTAATAATGCGCCCGGATGGCAGATTCTTAATTACCAAGAGGGTAATGACTAAGGCGTGGGCACCGGGATGGTGGGAAGTTTCAGGCGGTGCTGCCATGGCAGGAGAGGATTCCTATGATGCCGTTAAGAGAGAAGTGCTTGAGGAAACCGGTCTTGATGTAACAGATGCAGAAGGCGGATATGTTTTTACATATCACAGGGATAATCCGGGCAAAGGCGATAATTATTTTGTGGATGTGTACCGATTTGTAATGGATTTTGATGAAAAAGATCTGCACCTTCAGACTGAGGAGACCAACGGATACCGTTTTGCCACTGCGGATGAAATAAAAGAACTGGCAGAGCAGGGAATTTTTCTGCATTATGACAGCATAAAGCAGGTATTTGAAAATTAGGATAAAGAGGCATCAGGCAATGCAGATTAATTTAACCAAAGGCAGTATAATTAAGACAATAGCAGCTTTTTCCCTGCCGTATCTTCTGGCTTATTTTCTACAGACATTGTACGGTCTGGCGGATGTATATATTACGGGGCAGTTTAACGGGTCGGATGCCATTACGGCAGTATCCATGGGCAGCCAGGTAATGCATATGATTACCGTGGTTATAGTCGGCCTTGCCATGGGAACCACCGTTGTCATAAGTCAGGCAGTAGGAGCCGGAAGAAATAAAGAAATTTCGGGAGTGGTAGGCAATACGGCATCGCTGTTTCTGGTGGTATCGGTTGTATTGACAATAATTTTATGCATTCTTATAAAACCTATTCTTAAGGTTATGCGCACCCCGGCGGAGGCTGTGGAAGAAGCTTCATTATATCTGAGGATATGTTTTGCGGGAATACCTTTTATTACGGCATACAATGTACTGAGTGCTGTTTTCAGGGGGATGGGAGATTCCAAAAGTCCGCTGGTATTTGTGGGTATTGCATGTGTATTTAATATTCTGTTGGATTATATTTTAATCGGTGTATTCAAGATGGGTGCGGCCGGTGCGGCATGCGCAACAGTATTTTCCCAGACTGCAAGCGTTGTTTTTGCATTTGCGGCAATAATTAAAAAGCGGTCTGTTACCCTGCAAAAAGGCGACTTAAGGCCCGATGGAAGAATTTTATCCAAAATTGTAAAAATCGGAATACCTGTAGCTCTTCAGGACGGACTGATTCAAGTTTCTTTTCTTGTAATAACCATAATTGCCAATAAGCGCGGAGTTGAGATTGCGGCTGCAGTTGGAATTGTTGAGAAAATAATCTGTATGCTTTTTCTTATACCGTCCAGCATGCTTTCGTCAATTTCGGCTATTGCTGCCCAGAATAACGGTGCAGGACTTCATCAAAGGGCTGTTAAAACCCTTAGATACGGAATTCTTATCTGCATTGGATTCGGAGCGGTGTTTACTCTGATATGCAGGCTGTGGGCAACGGATATTATCGGAATGTTTTCGGATGAAGAGGCTGTTATAGAAATGGGAGCCCAATACCTTAAATCATATGTTATAGACTGTATTGTGGCAGGAGTGCACTTTTGTTTCAGCGGATTTTTCTGTGCATACAGCCGGTCAATTGCGTCATTTGTACATAACATTCTGTCAATTGTTCTGGTGCGAATTCCGGGAGCGTATCTGGCTTCCGTGTACTTTCCGGATGATTTAACACCTATGGGACTTGCGGCTCCCGCAGGTTCACTTCTGTCCGTATTTATATGTATAGGAATATATATTGCACTTCGTAAAAAAATATTTAACAGTAATTCCGGGATAATGCCCGGGATAAAATAAAGGAGGCAACGGATGACATTACAGCAATTACGATACATTGTTGCAGTGGCTGAGTACGGCTCAATAAGCGATGCCGCCAAATCCCTTTTTATTTCCCAGCCAAGCCTTACCAATGCAATAAAAGAACTGGAAAAAGAAATGCAGATTACGATTTTTCACAGAACTAATAAGGGCGTTGCGGTATCTAATGAAGGCGATGAATTTCTTGCATACGCCAGACAGATTCTTGATCAGGTTAATCTGCTGGAAGGCAAATATCTTAATGTCAAAGAGAGAAGTCCGAGATTTTCTGTCTCATGCCAGCATTATTCTTTTGCAGTGGATGCTTTTGTGGATGTAATCAGAGAATTCGGAGGGGATAAGTATGATTTTACCCTGAGGGAAACCCAGACCTACGAAATTATCGAAGATGTAAGCAGGCTTAAAAGTGAAATAGGAATTATCTATACTTCATCACAGAATGAAAGTATTCTTATGAAACTGATAAAACAAAAAGAACTGGCATTCACGGAGCTGTTTGTAGCCAGACCCCATGTTTTTATAAGTGCCGGACATCCGCTTGCAAAGGCGGATATTATATCACTTGAAGACTTAGAGGAATATCCGTATCTGTCTTTTGAACAGGGAGATAACAATTCCTTCTATTTTTCAGAGGAGATATTAAGCACCCTTGACCGTAACAGGAATATTAAAGTCAGGGACAGGGCAACACTTTTTAATCTTGTAATCGGACTTGACGGATATACCATAAGCACGGGCGTAATAAGCGAAAAACTTAACGGGCAGAATATAATTGCCAGACCGCTTTTGGTAGATGAATATATGCGGATAGGAGTGCTGACTCTCAAAAATTTTCCGTTAAGCAGATATGGCAGGGCATACATGGAAGCACTGAAAAAACATATCGGAGATTCGCTGACCTGATGTGACGGATAATGTAGTTAAATGTCATATTGTGGAGTATAAATAAGAATTAAGGAGGATTAAAAGAATTGACAGAAAAGACGCTGTTTTATAAAATCTAATACATAAGCCGGAAAATAAAACAGAATATTGGAGTATAAAAATGTCTGAAATTAAACTTTATAAGTCGTTTATTGCAGGATTTGGAAGAATTTTTTCGGATGCATGTTATGTGGATCTGGACAGCGGAAAATTCCGGCATATAAGCGGTCATAGTTTCATGGACAGTGGGGGAAAATTAAAGTGTAACTATGAAAAATTTCTTGAAAAATATGTAGTATCTTATGTGCATCCCAATGACAGGGAGCGCTTCCAAAAGATATGTTCAAAAGAGTATATCACTACTCATCTTACGAAAGAAAATCCATTCTATTCGGAAAAATTCAGATGCCTGGGAAATAATAACTACAGATGGTATAAAGTTAATATTATAATGTCCAAATTGTGGTGCGGACATGTGAAAAGAATAATTCTTGCAACCATGGATATGTATAAAGATGACGATTTTTTTGCCGGCTTAAGTCATGACATCAGAACCCCGATGAATTCCATCATGGGCTTTGTACATTTTCTGGAAAAGGATGCACTGAAACCGGACAAGGTAAAATATTACACCCGAAAGATTGCCGATTCAGGCCGGCAGATGATAGGCATGCTTAATGACCTTCTGGGTACGGAAAGACAGACCCATGGCGGGACGGAATGTTTTACCATAGGGGAACTGGCAGAGGATATACATACCGTAATAGCACCGCTTGCCAAAGCCAAAAACCAGAGATTTGAAATTTCGTGCGGCGGTATGGACGGACTATATATATCTGCTGATAAAATGAGACTTACCCGTGTTCTTACAAATCTTCTGACAAATGCGGTTAAGTATACGCCTGCAGGCAAAAAGACGGGCATGTTAATATGTAAGAGACCTGATGAAGATGGCACAGAGGAGCATGATTTTTTACAAAACTGCAATTCCGGGTCATATAAAACAACCATTATTTTCAAGGTTTTTGACAACGGAATAGGTATGAACAAGGAATTTTTAAATAAAATATACGAGCCCTTTATACGAGCCGAAAATACGGAAAATGTCGAAGGATGCGGGCTGGGAATGGCCATTGTAAAGAATCTTGTTGAGTATATGGGCGGAACAATAACCATAAAAAGCAGACCGGGATGCGGGACTGTATGTGCCGTAGCGGTACCGGTGGTGATGGCTGATGCCGGTTACGAAACCGCAGTGGCATGTACCAAGACCCCGGAAAAACCTCTGTCCGGCCTTAATATACTTATAGGTGAGGACAATGCCGGGAACGCAGAGATTATGTCATTACTTCTTTCCGAAAAAGGAGCCTGTGTGAAAACAGCCTGTAACGGAGCGGAGACTGTAAAAGAGTTTGAAGCTTCACCTCCCGGGAAATATAATATTATTCTGATGGATATTAAAATGCCTGTTCTTGACGGATACAAAGCCGCAGAGGCGATTCGAAAAACCCATAGGGCAGACAGCGTATCGGTGCCGATTGTTGCCATGACAGGGAATGACGCTCCCGGTGAAAGAGAAAAAGTAATTGCTGCCGCAATGAACGGATATGTACTGAAACCGGTTGACATAAACGGTCTGGTAAAATTAATTAACGAAATTACGAATCGGATATAGTTTTAAGCTATAACCAAATAAAAAAATTAAATATATTTGCACATCTTGAAAGGCGGAAAAAATCATTGTAAACTGATAGATATTACTGATATGGAGATAAAAATATGAAAGTAAGTGAAATTATAAAAAGCAATAAAGTTACTCTGTCTTTTGAGGTTTTTCCGCCTAAAACCGACGCCAACTACGAATCCGTGGAGCAGGCGGCTTTCGGAGTTGCCGCACTTAAACCGGGTTTTATGAGCGTTACATACGGAGCGGGAGGCGGAACAAGACATAATACGGTAAAGATTGCTTCCGGTATTCAAAGTAAATACGGCGTTGATACGGTTGCGCATCTGACCTGTGTGGGAGCTACCAGGGAAGATATCCATAATGCCCTTGATGAAATGAAGAGGGCGGGAATAAGCAATGTTCTGGCTTTAAGAGGAGACAGACCGAAGGATTTTACCGGGGAACCGTTCAAAGAATTTCATTATGCATCACAGCTTGTGGAAGAAATAAAATCCTACGGAGATTTCTGCGTTGGCGGAGCCTGCTATCCGGAAGGCCATGTGGATGCGTTGAATAAGAAGGAAGATATTGACAATCTTAAGAAAAAAGTAGATGCAGGGTGCGAATTCCTTACAACACAGATGTTTTTTGACAATAACATTTTCTATAATTTTCTTTACAGAGTCAAAGATAAAGGTATTACCGTTCCGGTAATTCCGGGAATAATGCCTATTACGAGAGCTTCACAGGTAAAAACCGCATGCAGTCTTTCGGGAAGTAATATGCCGGAACGCTTCCGCAATCTTGTGGACCACTTCGGAGATAACCCGGCAGCAATGCAGCAGGCGGGAATTGCATACGCAACAGACCAGATTATCGATTTAATTGCGAACGGAATAACGCATATACATGTATATTCCATGAATAAGCCGGAAGTTGCGGCAGGAATTCAAAGAAATCTTTCGGAGATAATTAAATAAATGGATATTAATATTAATGAGATTATCCGCTATCTGGGATATGGTAAAAATAAACCTGATGAAAGAACCATGAACCTTATACGGGAATGTATTTTTGCTCTAAAGGATGCAGTGAATCCCAAAAGTACATACAGAAGATTCGGGCTTAATATTAGTGATGACGGTGTAATTGAGGCAGGCGGTCTGAGTTTTAAAAGTGAAAATCTTGTTAAGAATTTAAACGGATGCCACGAGGTAATATTTTTTGCCGCCACACTGGGAAACGGTGCGGATATGTTAATGAACCGGTATTCCAGACTTCAGATAAGCAAAGCAGCAATACTTCAGGCAACAGCCGCGGCAATGATTGAGGAATACTGCAATGAATGCCAGCTCATAATACAAAAGGAATTAGAGAAAGAAAAATGTTATCTCAGGCCGAGATTCAGTCCGGGATACGGTGATTTTGCACTGGAAATCCAGAGAGAATTCCTTGATATATTAAATGCTTCCAAGACCGTGGGAATAGTTCTTTCCGACGGAGGAGTGATGATTCCTGAAAAATCCGTTACGGCGGTAATGGGAATAAGCAGAACCAACAGCCGGTGCCATATTGAAGGCTGTGAATCATGTACCAAAAAGAATTGCCGGTTCAGGCGCAACAGTTGAAAGGAACAATATGAGAAAGCTTCTTGATGAATTTGGTAAAAGAATAATATTTTTTGACGGAGGAATGGGAACACTGCTTCAGGAGCAGGGACTTAAACCGGGAGAGCTTCCTGAGACATGGAATCTTACTAATCCTGAACCTGTGATTAACATTCACAGGGAATATGCCAAGGCAGGCGCAGATATAATTCTTGCAAATACTTTCGGAGCCAACCGCCTTAAATTCGGGGACAATCTGGAGGAAATAATTACCGCGGGAATAAAAAATGCCCGGACTGGGGTAGAACAGTCAGGAAGGGAAGCGTATGTTGCCCTTGATATGGGACCTACCGGCAAACTTTTAAAGCCTATGGGAACACTGGATTTTGAAGAAGCTGTATCCATATTCGGGGAAATTGTCCGTATAGGTGAGGCAGCAGGTGCCGATCTGGTGCTTATTGAAACCATGAGCGACACCTACGAGCTTAAGGCAGCAGTTCTTGCGGCCAAGGAAAACTCCGAGCTTCCTGTAATTG
Organism: Butyrivibrio sp.; assembly: GCA_051880035.1. Lineage (GTDB taxonomy): Bacteria > Bacillota > Clostridia > Lachnospirales > Lachnospiraceae > Eshraghiella. Next base: position 71,533 of record JBJENE010000046.1, on the reverse strand, counting down.
CAACAACTATTTTTGATGAAAATAAAAAGATGCTTACCGGTGCCAATCCGGCAGCGGTTGTAGCTCTTCTTGAAGGACTGGGTGCGGACGCCATAGGAATGAACTGTGGTCTGGGTCCGAAGCAGATGAAAGCCGTTTTCAAGGAAATGGCTCAGTATGCATCGGTTCCCCTTGTAATTAATCCCAACGCCGGACTTCCGAGAACAGAGAACGGTAAGACAGTATTTGATGTGGGTCCGGATGAGTTTGCCGAAGATATGGAAGAACTCATTAAAATGGGCGCATGGCTTGCAGGGGGATGCTGCGGAACAACTCCTGCCCATATCCGCGCCATGGTGAACCGCTGTAAAGACCTTACACCGGTACCGCTTACGGATAAGGATATCACTCTTGTGTCTTCCTATTCCCGGGCAGTGGAAATCGGAAATAAACCGGTAATTATCGGTGAAAGAATTAATCCTACGGGAAAATCCAAGTTTAAACAGGCATTAAGGGATAATAACATGGAATACATTCTTGAATCCGGAGTTGCCCAGGCAGACGCCGGGGCTCACATTCTGGATGTGAATGTAGGACTCCCTGAAATAGATGAAGTGTCCATGATGAAAAATACCGTATATGAACTTCAGAGCATTCTGCCTTTGCCTTTGCAGATTGATACCACCAATGTGGAAGCAATGGAACAGGCGATGAGGATTTATAACGGCAAGCCGATGATTAATTCGGTTAACGGCAAGAAAGAAGTAATGGACCAAATCTTCCCTCTTGTTAAGAAATACGGCGGGGTTGTAGTTTCCCTTACTTTGGACGAGAACGGAATTCCATCGGATTCCAAGGGAAGAATGGAAATCGCAGACAGAATATATAATACTGCCGCAGAGTACGGAATTGCCCGCAAGGATATTGTTATAGATGCTCTCACAATGACAATGAGTACGGATGACAATTCGGCAAATGTCACTCTGGATACCATACGGGGCGTTAAGGCGCAGGGCGGAAGAACGGTTCTCGGAGTTTCCAACATTTCCTTTGGACTGCCACAGCGCGATATTATCAATTCCGCATTCTTTACAATGGCATTGCAGGCAGGTCTGTCGGCAGGAATTATTAATCCTAATTCCTATGCCATGCGTCAGGCCTATGATACTTACTGCGTTTTGGCAGGATTTGACAGCCAGTGTACTGATTATATATCCAGATACGCAGTATCAGATAATATATCTACAGCAGCAGTACCTGTTCCTTCGGTTAAGAAAAGTACCTCCGGTACAACAGAAACCGGCAGTATGACTCTTACCGACTGTATTGTTAAAGGGTTTAAGGAACAGGCATACAAGGCCACTGTCCAAAGACTTAACGAAAGCGACCCGATGGAAATCATCAATAACGAACTTGTTCCGGCACTGGACATTGTCGGAAAAGGCTTTGAAAAAGGTACTATGTTTCTCCCGCAGCTTCTAATGAGTGCCGAGGCTGCCAAGTCGGGTTTTGAAGCAATCAAGGAGTATGTTAAGGCGCAGGGAACAACTCAGGCAAAGAAAGCCACCATAGTCATTGCAACCGTCAAAGGAGACATTCATGATATAGGTAAAAATATCGTAAAAGTACTTTTAGAAAACTACGGATATGATGTAATTGATCTTGGAAAGGATGTTCCTGTGGAAACGGTAGTTGATAAAGTCGTGGAAACAAAAGCTCCTCTTGTAGGATTAAGCGCACTTATGACCACAACCGTTGTTAGCATGGAAGAGACCATAAAAGCCCTGAGAAAGGCTGCTCCGTGGTGCAAAATCATGGTAGGCGGTGCGGTTCTTACTCAGGAATATGCGGATATGATAGGTGCGGATTTTTATGGCAAAGATGCAATGCAATCCGTATATTATGCGGAAAGCCTTTTAGGTTCCAAAGAGTGAAAAAATATTTGACAAGCTCTTTTTATATATTTATACTGAAAAAGTCAGGCGTGGCATTTTGGCACGCCTGAAATATTAATGCGGAATTGGCGGAATTGGCAGACGCGCAAGATTTAGGTTCTTGTGCCGAATGGCGTAAGGGTTCAAGTCCCTTATTCCGCACTATGAAAGAAAACACCATGGAAACATTAAGTTATGTTCTCCGATGGTGTTTTCCTGTAATTCAGATATTTATTTTAATTTTTAGTTCTTCTTATATCCGCATTTCGGGCAAACGCCGTTCTCATTTAAGGCAATGCCGCAAAGCGGGCAGCGGTCAACAGTTTTATTTGTATCGTATTCCTGCGTGGCAGCATTGACTCCGCTGGTGAAAGTAAGTTTTGCAATGTTGAGTTTGTCTTTTAACAAATCATATACAATCTTAATCATTCCTTCAACGGTCATGGTTTCTTTGGTTACAACCAGACGGCAGTCAGGATAAGCTGTCGCCAGCTCTGTTTTGAAAGCAGGACCTTTCATTTTATTCATTGGGGTGCCGTCTTTGATACCCTGGGCCTCATAAACACTCAGAATGGCCGGCAGGAGAGGATCGTCTTCCCTGAGAATTAATGCATGGTCAAAGTTTTTTAAAACCTCCCATGCTGTTTTCTGAATCTCATTACATGGGAAAACCATGTTCACACCCGGTTCAACTGAGTCTTCAACTTCAATGGTAAGAACACCGGTATGTCCGTGCAGATACTGTGCTTCTCCCTGAAAACCGTAGAAACGGTGTGCGTACTGCAAATCTAATGTCGTAATACTTCTCATAACTAAACTCCTTTTGTATAATATATTTACGGGATATGTATGCACCCGTATACGCATCTTAATTAATTCACCGTAAATCAGCAATTATTCTGTTCTGATGCTCTCTGACATTCAGGGCAGATTCCGTGAAACAGAATGTCGTAGCCGGTAAACGCAAATCCGTTGGTGTTCTTAATGTTTTTCTCCAAGCCGGAAATATATTCCATATCCACATCAAAAACTCTGCCGCATTGCTCACATCTTACATGACAATGATCATTACACAGGTGGTCAAAACGATCGGCTCCTCCCGGAATTGACAGTTTCCGGATATCGCCGGTCTCTGATAACCGTCTGAGATTCCGATATACCGTTGCCCGGCTTATGTTAGGATGTTCTTTAACAATCTCTTCGTAAATCTCATCTGCAGTGGCGTGACATTGCAGTTTATTTACAGCTTCATAAACCAGGGACTGCTGAATTGTATGGCGCTTTATCATAATACACTCACCTTTATTGCACTTAAATTCTTAATAGTATTATATATCAATAAGAAACGAATGTCAATAAAGAAAATGTTTGTTTATGCTTGTTAACTGCCTTTTGTTATGATAAAATCACGATGTATTGTAACTATTTTTTTCTTTATAGGAATGAGGTGCTTGATGATAAAAGACAGAATTAAAAAATTTATACTTGCTGCGGGAAGCATTTTGTTTGGTATTGCGATATTCGGAATGGTCAATATCGTATCGGCAGAAGAGAGTGAGGAACAGCCTTACGGAATGGGAACCGTTGACTATGTTGACGGCGAAGGCCCTGCGTTTGTGAAACAGACGGGAACTTATAGTACCAGGGGTTTTGCATCATATTACAGAAATACCCTTGTGCCGGCTGTGCGTAATCAGGGCTCATACGGAACATGCTGGTCCCATGCAGCCATATTTGCTGCAGAAGCAGAACTTATGAGGCATCACGGAGCTTATTCCGGTATTAATTTGTCAGAACTTCAACTGGCATATTTTACATATAATCCGGTTAACACAGTGTATGGGCAGACTGACAATGAAATAATTCCTTATGTCAGCGATTATATGAATAAGGGCGGTAACCAGAATATGGTAGTCGGGGCGTTAAGCTCATGGTTCGGATATGTGCAGGAGAGCACAGTCCCATACAGTCTGGCCACAACATCCAATCCGAATCCGGTATTGAGCAGTGCGTATGCGCGTGATTATGACGAATATCATCTGGAAAATGCCTTTTTTGTTAACAAAAATGACTATGACGGAATTAAGGATCTTATCGTGGACTACGGTTCAGTGGTAATGAGTTATAATCATTATGATAATTATTATAACAGCTCCAATTATTCATACTATAATCCTAATGAGGTGGCTACCAATCATGCTGTGGCAATTGTCGGATGGGATGATAATTATTCAAAGTATAATTTTAAAACAACAGCACCGGCCAATGGCGCGTGGATTGTAAGAAACAGCTGGGGTTCTTCATGGGGGGACGGCGGATATTTTTATATGTCATATTATGACAAGTCCATACATTCCTTTATGACGGCTTATGATGTGGAAAGTGCATATAAGTTCGAAAATAATTATCAGTATGATTTAAATTTAAGCGGATGGTATCCGTCAGATTTTACAAACACATATAATTACAAAGCCGCAAATATATTTAATGTAAGCTCAAGCTCCAAAAATGAAACTTTGGATGGAGTATCGTTTTTTACATACGAAGGTAATTGTACATATTTGATAGAAATATATACAGACCTGACAAACGGAAGTAACCCGACAAGCGGCAAAATGGCATATACCGTTGTGGGCTCCGTAACATATCCGGGATATTATACGGTTAACCTGACAGAATCAGTTTTACTTAATCCGGGAACAAAGTTTTCCGTAGTCGTTAATCTGTACGATGAATACGGAAATACAATCGGCGTGGCCAATGAAATTTCAGGCGGCGGATATGTTGTGGGAGCAGAGCAGGGACAGAGCTTTCTTTATACGGGCAGTTCATGGTATGATGTAGGTTTTTATCAGGACTGCAACATGTGTATCAAGGCATTTACCAATAATCATTTTGACCCTGTAACAAATGTTAAGGCTTCATCAGTTACCACTGATTCTGCAATAATTACCTGGACAGGCGTTCCGGAAGCTGTTTCATATCAGATTATTGTGAGAAATTATATTACAAAAGAAAATATCTGGTACGATGTTACATATAATACTTATTTTGATACCGGCGAGTCGTCAATGGAAAAACTTACACCGGGTATGATTTACGAAGTGGCGGTAATTGCATATTCGAACACAGATAATTCGCTTGAGGCATCTGTGGTATTCGGAACCAGGCTTTCGGATGTTACCAATGTATCTGTTACGTCAGTAACGGGCAGCACGGCAACCTTAAAATGGGATTCCGTAACAGGTGCATTAGGTTACATTATATATAATTATAATCCGTCAACAGGTAAATGGTCAAAGGCCGGAAGCGTTAAAACCACCGGCTGCAAAATAAGCGGACTTACCGGAAATACTGCTTATAAATACGCCGTTAAAGCGTACGGATATACATTGAACTCAAAAACTATAGTAAGTACCAATGCTGCAACAGCTTCATTTACCACTGCGGTGGCTGATGTAACCACACTTAAAGTAAGCGCTTCTACAAGCTCTTCCGTAACACTTAGCTGGAACAAAGTAAGCGGAGTTACGGGATATTGTATATATCAGTATTATCCCGGCTCTAAAACATGGAAATTTATTAAGACTTCTTCAACCACATCAACTAAGATAGGTGGTCTTTCATCGGGAAAGAGCTACAAATTTGCCGTTAAGCCATATGTAAAAGTTAACGGAACAACTAAGACAAGTCTTAATTCCAAGACGATTGACATAGTAACCAAACTGCCTGATATAACCACATTTAAGACAGGTACCGTTCAGTGTACCACTGTAGCGTTAAGCTGGAATAAGGTAAGCGGGGCAACAGGCTATTGGATATATAAGTACAATCCAACGACTAAGGGATGGACTAAGATAAAGACCACATCATCCACATCTGCTACGATAACTGGGCTTTCACAGGGTACATCTTATACCTTTGCTGTTAAACCTTATAAGACGGTTAACGGTACGACAGTAACAAGTGCTACAAGTAAGACCGTTACCGCCATTACAAAGCTTTACAAAGTAACAGGCCTTACGATAACATCAAAGAGTGGTGCGTCCGTTTCACTTAAATGGAATAAAGTAACCGGAGCAACAGGTTATTATGTATACCGCTACAATGCGTCAAGTAAGACCTGGACAAAGGTTGCCACTACAAGCGCAACATCATGTACATTTAAAAATCCTAGTGCGACTGCATCATACACCTACCTTGTTAAAGCATATAAGAAGGTGGGAAGTACCATCGTGACCAGCATATAATTTGCGAATTAATCAAATAATATTCATCGGGCCGTGAGGCGGGATGTCCTTTATTGCGAAAATCGAGTGGGTTAACCTGCTCGATTTTTTGCAAATTTATGGCATGCCAAAAACCAAAATGTGACAGTGATTTTTCTTGTTAATTGGTCTTTGTTATGATAAAATTTCAGTATAAAAAGCGAGTAAACGGATACCAATTATAAGAAAAGAGGGATGTTATGATAAAAGATACAATCAAGAAAACGGCGCTTGCTGCCGGAGGCGTTATCCTGGGATTATTGATGTACGGATTGGGTAATACAGTATCGGCAGAAGAACCGGAAGAGACAACCGTACAGGGCGGATATGTGGATTTTGGTGATAATTCCGGCCCGGATTTTGTGAAACCTGCGGGACTGCTTAATGTGATGTCGTCCCTTCCGTCTTATTACAGGAATACTAATGTTCCGAGTGTGCGTAATCAGAGTCCGTACGGAACATGCTGGGCACATGCGGCTGTATTTGCTGCTGAAGCGGAACTTATACAGAATAACGGATGCAGTACGGATATTGATTTATCAGAGCTTCATCTGGCATATTTTGTATATAATCCTGTGGCAGCTGAATTCGGAAAGACGGACAATGAGAGCCACACGGAAGTAACAAATTATCTGGATGCAGGAGGCAATCAGTACAGGGCAATCGGTGCATTAAGCTCCTGGATGGGATTTGTTACCGAGGAGACGGCTCCTTACAGCTTAGAATATACAGCTTTGGATGATTCATATGCATTCGACTATGATGTATATCATCTTGAAAATGCATTCTTTGTCAATAAAGATGATATTACCGGAGTAAAACAGCTGATTAAAGACTACGGCTCTGTAATTGTAAATTATTATTCAAGCAACAGCTATTATGATGCCGTTGAACATTCCGTGTATTATTATCCTGATGACGGACAGAGCTCCAACCATGCGGTTTCAATTGTCGGATGGGATGACAACTATTCAAGATATAATTTCAATACATCTTATTCAAGTCAATCCGATTATGAGACAAAATATATTCCTGAAGCTGACGGTGCATGGATTGTGAGAAACAGCTGGGGGCCATACTGGGGAGAAAGCGGATATTTTTACATGTCATATTATGACAAGTCCATAAGTACCGTGCTTACGGCTTTTGATGCGGAAAGTGCTGATAAGTACGATAATAATTATCAGTACGATATGGATTTATCAGGTGCATATGCAAGTGATTTTGTAAATTATGTGCATCGCAAGGTTGCCAATGTATTTGATGTAAGCGCAACCTCTTCCAATGAAACATTGGAGGCTGTATCATTTTTTACATATGAAGGAAATTGTGACTACGAGATAGATATTTACACAGGATTGACGGATGGCAGCAATCCGGAAAGCGGAACTTTGGCTACAACTCTTACGGGATCAATATCTTATCCGGGATTTTATACGATTCCAACGGATGTCTCTGTCAAACTTAGTCCCGGAACCAAATTTTCCGTAGTAGTTAATCTTATTGATGAAAACGGAAATTCACTTGGTGTTGCACCGGAACATTCGGTTGGAATATTATCAGCTGCGGCAGAAGAAGGTCAGAGCTTTTACTACAATGCGTCCGGTGACAGATGGTATGATTATGGATATTTGAGTAATGTTAATTTCCGTATAAAAGCATTTACCAATGTTAGTGAGGCAAGCATTACACTCAGTAAGGATTCAGTTACTTTTGAACAGGCCGGAGATACGGATACAATTACGGCAACGATAACTCCGGATACACACAGTGGAGCCGCACTTTCGTGGACAAGCAGTAATACCAAAGTTGCAACTGTTGACCAGAACGGAAAGATTACGGCTGTGGGCAGCGGAGACGCAGTAATTACAATTTCCGCACCGGGAGATTCTTCAATAAAATCAGCCCAATGTAAGGTTCATGTCCACAAATATGTGGATGTTGCGTATTTGGCACCTACATATTATACCGAAGGGCATACAGCGGGAACTTACTGTTCGTTATGCAATCATGTAAAAGTTGCCTCTGCCACTATTGACAAACTAAAGGTACCGGCAACAACTTCTTTGACATACAATACAATAGCACCTTGCAAAGTGAAATTTACATGGAGTTCGGTAGATGTGGCATCAGGTTATAAGGTTGAACTTCGTTACTATGATACTTTAGAAATAATTTATTCCGGTGAAATAAGCGATAATACTGCCACATTTCAGAGTATGAAGCCGGATACAGATTATGTGCTTTATGTATATGCATATGTAACAGACGGAACGAATAAAGCATATTCAGCCGCAAAAGCAGTTTTCTGCGAGCCGGATGATTTGCAGGTTACCAATCTTACAGTAACGGAATTAACCGCCAATACCGCAAAAGTTTCATGGACAGGCGTTACGGGTGCGGAAAAGTATAAAGTAGTTGTTAAAAATTCATCAGGTGCAATTATTTACAACGGATGGGCAACCGGAAATTTCTATGATATTTCCGCCGATTTGAATGTTCTGAAACCTGAGTCATCATATCAGGTGGATGTTATCCCGTATTGCGGTGAAGACTGCGCAAGCGCCAAATCAGTAACATTTACAACGCCAAAGCCTGCAAATGTTTCAAATGTAACTGCTTTAGGCATTAAAACCAATGAGGTGACGCTTAACTGGGGCAGTGTGTCAGGTGCAATAGGATATCTTGTGTTTCAGTATGACCCGTTGACCGGCGAATGGACACAAATTGACATTCTTACATCCACATCCTGCAAAATAACAGGACTTTCATCCGGTACCGCATATAAATTTGCTGTTGCAGCATACGGCTCAACAAGCAACGGAGCAATCTCAAAAAGTGAAGAGATTACAGCGGTTAGTGTAATAACCAAGCTGACCGATATAACAACGCTTAAAGTAAGCGCCACAACAAGTTCTTCGGTTACACTTGGCTGGTCTAAGGTAAGCGGTGCTGCAGGATACAATATATACCAATACAATCCTGCAACCAATGCGTGGAAATGGGTTAAAGCCACAACTTCCACCTCGGCTGCAATAACAGGACTTTCATCGGGCACTGCATATAAATTTGCAGTTAAACCATATACTAAGATTGACGGTACTACCGTAACAAGTATTAATTCCAAGACGGTTGATACAGTAACCAAACTTCCGAATATAACTACTTTTAAAACAGGAACAATTCAATGCTCTACGGTAGCATTAAGCTGGAATAAGATAACCGGAGCTACAGGATATTGGATATACCAATACAATCCGACTACTAAAGTCTGGAGCAGGGTTAAGACTACATCATCTACATCTGTTACGATAACAGGGCTGACACCGGGAACATCTTATCAGTTTGCCGTTAAGCCTTGTAAGACGGTTAACGGGACTACAGTGACAAGTGCTGCAAGCAAATCCGTTACCGCAATTACTAAGATTTACAAGGTAACAGGTCTTAAGGCTGCAAGTGCAACAAAGACAACCATTTCACTCAGTTGGAATAAAGTAACCGGAGCGACGGGTTATTATGTATACCGTTATGATACGGCAAAGAAAGTATGGACGAAAGTTGCTTCTGTAACCGGAACAACGTATACCGTTAAAAATCTTACCGCGAATACATCATACCAGTTCAGCATCAAAGCATACAAAAAGGTCGGAACCGAAACTGTGACAAGTATTTCAAGTTCGGATGCTCTTACCAAACGAACGGCGAATTAACATGGAGGACATATGAAAAAGATTATTTCATTTATGCTTGCGGCAATACTTCTTTTGTCATTTACCGCATGCGGACAAAAATCAGATAACAAAAATAACGACACAACTGCCACGGAACAGACAGAGAGTGTTGAAAATCAGACAGAAGAACAGACGGAAACAGACGGCAAAATCGTTTTGACGGACATTACAGGCCGTGAAGTTGAACTTGATAAGCCGGCAGAGAAAATAGTGAGCTGTTATTATATTTCCACTTATGCGGCAATTGCTCTCGGAGTAGAGGACAGACTGGTGGGAATTGAGAAAAAAGCAGATACCAGACCGATTTATGCCATGGCGGCACCAAATCTTCTCGAACTGGAAGCAGTTGGTACATTAAAGGAACTTAATACGGAGCTGGTGGCTTCTTTAGAACCTGATCTCGTGCTTCTTCCTAAGAAATTATCTGATTATGCCGGGACACTGGATGAACTGGGAATTAAATATGCAGTCATTCATCCGGAAGACCTTGACAGCCTTAAAGCAATGCTTAAACTTATCGGAGATGCCTGCGGTGTGGCTGACAAAGCAGATAATCTCATAAAGTACTATGATGAGCAGTTTGATATGCTTGCCGATGTAACTAAGGATGTTCAGGACAGAACCACAGTGTATATGGCATCCAATTCTTCATACCTGGCAACAGCACCGAAAGATATGTACCAGTCAACCCTTATTGAACTGGCAGGTGCCGTTAATGCCTCAGACAGCCTTGAAGGGGGCAACTGGGTGGATGTCTCCTATGAAGATATTCTTGTTATGAATCCTGAGGTAATTGTAATTCCTGCCAAAGCCGAATATACGGTTGAAGATATACTTAATGATACCAACCTTTCCGAAGCGGAAGCGGTAAAGAACGAAAGAGTATATGCAATGCCTGACGGTCTTGAAGAATGGGATTCTCCGATACCTTCCGCAGTACTTGGAAGTATGTGGATTACTTCGGTTGTATATGAGGATTTATATTCTTTTGAAGATTTTGTGGATGATGCGGCAGAGTTTTACAGTGAGTTCTATGGCGTAGAGATAGATAAAACATTAATTACCAAATAGTAATTGTAATACGGAGCGATTTATGAAGAGAGACAGGCGTGCAAAAATCATAATCATAGTGGGAACGGCACTTTTGATTTTGGCATGTGCTGTCTCTTTGTGCGTGGGAAGCTATCCGGTTTCCCTTAAAGATATTCTGCTTATTTTTACCGGCAGATGTGAAGAGACAATGAAAATAAATGTCATTTTGAAACTCAGACTTCCAAGGCTTATTATGGCGGTTCTTGCCGGAGTGATGCTTGGAGTCAGCGGAGGGGTGTTCCAGATTGTGTTTAAAAACCAACTGGCCTCACCTGATATACTGGGTATTTCTTCCGGAGCTACAGCGGGAGTTGCGGTAATAACGGTTATTGGAATTGGCGGAATAGGAGGAGTGGTATTCGGGGCGTTCGCCGGAGCCATGCTTGCCATGGCATTTGTGCTCATTCTTGTAAGACTTACCGGAAAATACCGCACATCCACATATATTCTGGCAGGAATAATTGTGTCGGCACTTTCCAAAGCTTTTATAATGCTTCTAAAGGTTATGGCTGACAGTGAAAACGAAATTGCAGCAATAGAATTCTGGACAATGGGAAGTTTTGGTGCAGTAACACTTAATAAGCTTCCGGTTGTGGCGGCATGTGTGGCCGTGGCTTTAATTGTGATATTCCTTATGAGAAATGAAATACTGCTTCTTGGTCTTTCTGAGGAACATGCCTCATATATGGGACTCAATACCAAAAGAGCCCAGATAATCATTTTGACCGCGGCAGTACTGGGCGTGGCAGCCGTCACATCAAGAATCGGAGTTATTGCATTTGCAGGACTTTTGGCACCTCATATAGCATATCTTTTTATCCGTAAAAAGACAGGGGCGTTTCTTCCTTTTTGCGGAATAACAGGTGCCGTCATTCTGGTGTGTGCCGATATTCTGGTTAAAGGTATCAAAGGATTCGGGGAGCTGCCGGTAAGCATCTTTACCACTGCCCTGGCGGCACCTATGCTTGTACTTATGCTTATAAGAACAAGGAGGGACATAAATGATCAGACTTGATAATTTCTGCGCCGGATACAATGAAATGATTGTGAAAAATATAACAACCACATTTGAAGAAAAATGTCTTTACGGAATCCTTGGACCCAACGGCTGCGGAAAAACAACACTATTGAGAGGAATCATGAACTCCGGAATTAAAACAACGGGAAGATGTATTTACAAACAGGAGGAAGCAGGGGAAGAAAAAGATTTATCCGGGATGAATGAAAAAGGCATTGCATCGATAATTTCTTTTTTGCCTCAGATTATAGATATTGCTGTGGGAATTACGGTAAAGGATGTACTCCGCATGGCATTTTATAAGGATATACACTGGCCTGGAACGATTACAAAGGATATGTATGAAAAGCTTGTAAAAACCGCGTTCGGGATGGGAATTTACGGTCTGCTTGACAGGGAGTATATGACTTTAAGTCAGGGACAGAAACAGCTTGTTTTATGGACAAGGCTTCTTTTACAGGATACTCCCGTAGTGTTTCTTGATGAACCGGACAGCGCACTTGATTTTTCCAGAAGACATGAACTGCTTCTGGGTCTTAAAAAACTTACAAAAGAGGGCAGAACAGGGCTGGTTGTTTTACACGATCCTGCATATGCACTTAATTACTGTGATGAGATTCTGATTATGAAAGAGGGAAGAATTATCCGTAAAATCAACCCGGCTAAAGATACGGAAGCCGAAATACTTCTCTGTCTTAGGGAAATATACCCTGAAATCATGGTAAGCAGGGAAACTTTGGGATATTCGGTCTGGGTTAAAGAAGTTGACTTTTTGGGAAAATAATGAGATACTTTAATGAATCAAACGGTAAAAGTGTAAATCGTAAAAGGATTCGGAGGACTAACAATGGAACATAATTCAAAAAAACATTCGGATGAACTTTATAAGGCTATATTGAAACTGGAAACAGTGGAGGAATGTGAGAAATTTTTTGAGGATTTATGTACACACACAGAAATAAATGCCATGGAGCAGCGTTTTTTGGTGGCGTCACTTCTTATGAAGGACAGAATTTATATGGATATTCTGAAAGAAACAGGAGCCAGCACCGCCACAATAAGCAGGGTTAAAAGAATGCTTAACGACGGAACGGGATGTCTTCCCGAAATAATAAATAAAATGGGATAGATTCCAAAAGTTTACATATTTGCATATAAATGTGTTATGATATGATTATGAAAAAGACAACAGTTACAGACGATTATGATTATAAAAGAATATTGCATTGTCTCCTGAATGTGGGAGAGGAAATGCTTGGCTGCGGCGCGGAAGTAAATCGTGTGGAAGATACATTAAAACGCATGGGTGAAGCTTACGGTGCAGTTAAAATGAATGTATTTGTAATTACATCAAGTATGGTGGTTACGATAGAGCTCCCGGACGGGGAAGAAATTACCCAGAGCCGCAGGGTTTCAAACGCTGCGGGGACTAATTTCAGAATGCTTGAGGAGCTTAATGCATTGAGCAGAAGCTGTTGCATAAAGCCTCTTCCTGTGGATATTCTGGAAAAAAGAATAGAAGATATTCGTACCAGGGTTCCGAAACTTTACAGACATTTTGTGGGGAGTGTTCTGATTGCAGGCGCATTTACCGTATTTTTCGGAGGAACGATTCTTGACGGTGGAATTGCGGCTGTTTTTGCGCTTCTTATCTGTTTCCTCAAAATCCGTGTTACGGCTTTATGCCCTAACAGAATGGTTTTTCATTTGCTCAGTTCATTTGTTACCGGAATGGGGGTGTGTCTGTGTGCCCGTATTATTCCGGGACTGCATATAGATAAAGTTATGATTGGGGATATTATGTTACTTATTCCGGGACTTGCCATGACTAATGCAATAAGGGATATGCTTGTCGGGGACACGATTTCCGGTATTATGAGATTTATTGAGTGCCTGTTGTGGGCAGCGGCGCTGGCAGCAGGATTTATGATAAGTATCCGGTTGATAGGAGGCATTTAGTATGGCGGTTCAGTTAATAAGTGCATTTATTGGTTCCGTAGGATTTTGCATATTGTATCATATGAGATATAAATTACTTATTCCGGCAGCAGTGGGAAGCGTAATCTGCTGGGCCGTATATCTTATCAGCTTCAGATTTATCGGAGGAATATTCTGGAGTTCCTTTATCGCATCTGCCGTGGCTGCGCTTTATTCGGAGATACTTGCCAAAATTGTCAAAGTTCCGGCGACGATACTTCTGCTTCCGGCGATTATTCCCATGGTTCCCGGAAGTACGCTTTTCTACACAATGAATTGTGCGGTGCGGGGAGAATGGACGCAGGCAAAGGCTTATGCTGTCGATACCGGAATGTATGCTTTAGGAATTGCCGCAGGAATATGTATTATATGGGCAGGATGGGAAATGGCATTCGGACTTATCCGTAAAACAATAAGACACAGGAGGAAAGTATGCTGAATATTAAGAATTATGTTAAAGCTTCCACTTTGGAAGAAGCCTATGAACTTAATCAGAATAAAGCAAATGTCATAGTCGGCGGAATGCTCTGGCTTAAAATGCAGGATCGGAATATTAATACCGCAATTGATTTGTCAGGCCTTGGGCTTGATGCGATTGAAGAAAATGATACTGAATTTAAAATCGGTGCAATGGTTACATTAAGGCAGCTTGAAACCCATACCGGACTTCTTATGTATACTCACGGTGCGGTTAAGGAAGCCGTAAAACATATTGTAGGGGTACAGTTTCGTAACATGGCTACGGTTGGAGGAAGTATTTTCGGAAGATATGGATTTTCGGATGTGCTGACTGTTTTTATGGCCATGGATGCTATGGTAAAGCTTTACGGTGCAGGAGAAATTCCGGTTAAAGAATTTGCTTCAATGAAATATGACAGGGATGTTCTGGAATATATCATAGTTCCGAAGAAAAATATGCAAATATCATATATGTCTCTCAGAAATTCCGTTACTGATTTCCCTGTTCTTACCTGCTGTTCATCATGCATTGACGGAACATATGCAACGGTTATCGGAGCCAGACCGGGAAGGGCAGAATGCTTCACTGATGATGAAAATATTCTCACTCAGGGTATAGATGAGGATTCGGCAAAGGCTTTTGGAGAGTATATTTCGGATAAGGTTATAACGGAATCAAATAACCGTGCAGGTGCCGGATACAGAAGAAAAATAGCCGGTGTTCTTACCAAAAGAACACTTTTGGAGATAGGAGGTCAGGGTCAGTCATGACAATTACCGTAATCCTTAACGGAAAGAAAATAACACAGGATATCGAAGCGGATACCTTGTTAATAGATTTTTTACGGAAAAACAAATGTTACAGTGTTAAAAGAGGATGTGAAACCTCCAACTGCGGGCTGTGTACGGTTTTTGTAAATGACAGACCGGTTCTTTCATGCAGTATGCTTGCTGCAAGAGCAGACGGAGCAGACATTACCACACTTGAAGGACTTAGAGAAGAAGCGGAAGCATTCGGTGCATATATTGCGGATCAGGGAGCGGAACAGTGCGGATTCTGTAATCCCGGTTTTATGATGAATGCGATAGCCATGTTCAGGGAAAATCCGGACCCTACAGATGACGAAATTAAAGAATATCTGGCAGGAAACCTTTGCAGATGTTCAGGTTATGAAAGCCAGTTAAGAGGAATTAAAGCATATATTGCATACAGGAAGAAAGAGGTGTAGCTGTGGAAAACAGAGAATATAAAGTAATCTCCAAACCAATCCGTAAAAAAGATGCCATGCAGCTTGTTACGGGACAGCCGGTTTATGTGGATGACATTACACCTGATGACTGTCTGGTTGTTAAGGTGTTTAGAAGCCCGTATGCCAGTGCCGTTATAGAAGATATTGATGTGTCCAAAGCCATGCTTGTGCCGGGAATTGAGGCGGTGTACACATATAAGGATGTTCCGTCCCAAAGATTTACAACCGCAGGCCAGACCTACCCGGAGCCAAGTCCGTATGACAGGCTTATTCTTGATAAAAGACTGAGGGCAGTGGGAGACGCTGTGGCAATTGTTGCCGGAGACACTGTCAAAAATGTTGAAAAAGCATTAAAACTTATTAAAGTAAAATATCAGATTCTTGAGCCGGTGCTCGATTTTCGCAAAGCCAAAGATAACAAAATACTTGTACATCCGGAAGAAGACTGGAAATCACTTGCGCCGGTAGGAGCCGACAATAAAAGAAATCTTGTGGCACATGAAGAAAGCAGTTATGGGGATGTGGACAAGGTTTTTGCGGAATGTGATGAGATAGTTGAGCACACATATCATTGCAAGGCCAATAACCAGGCTATGATGGAAACTTTCAGGACCTATTGTTCCATTGATACTTACGGAAGACTTCATGTGATTTCTTCTACACAGATAGTTTTTCACTGCAGGAGAATTATATCCAATGCCCTTGGTATTCCCAAAAGCCGGATAAGAATTACCAAACCGAGAATCGGTGGCGGATTTGGAGCCAAGCAGAGTGTTGTGGCGGAAATCTATCCTGCTTTTGTTACATGGAAAACGGGCAAGCCGTCCAAAATGATTTATACGAGAAAGGAATGCCAGATTGTGGCATCTCCGAGACATGAAATGGAAGTTACGGTTAAACTTGGTGCCGATAAGGATGGACGGATAAAAGCAATGGATGTGTATACACTTTCCAACAGCGGAGCCTACAGCGAACATGGACCTACGACTGTTGGACTTTCAGGTCATAAGTCGATTCCGTTGTATTCAAATAATCTGGAGGCCCATCGTTTTTCGTATGATGTTGTGTATACAAATCTGCAGTCGGCAGGAGCGTTCAGAGGGTATGGCGCACCGCAGGGTATTTTTGCGGTGGAATCCGCGGTCAATGAACTTGCCGCCAGACTTAATATGAATCCTGTTACCATAAGGGAAATTAATATGACCAGGGAAGGCAATGTGATGCAGGCATATTATGGGGAGACTGCCACCAGCTGTGCGCTTGACAGATGCCTTAAGAAGGCCAAAGAAATGCTCGGATGGGACGAAAAATACCCATGCAAAGATATGGGTAACGGTAAAGTAAGAAGTGTAGGTATGGCAATAGCAATGCAGGGTTCCGGAATATCAGGCTGTGATGTGGGAAGTGCCACCGTAAAACTTACCGAAGACGGACAGTTTGCCCTTACAATAGGTGCTGCGGACATGGGTACCGGATGCGATACAATACTTGCCCAGATGGTGGCAGAGTGTATGGAATGCTCAATTGATGATGTAACCGTATACAGTGCTGACAGTGACATATCCCCTTATGATTCCGGTTCTTATGCTTCAAGTACCACATATGTAACCGGAAAGGCAGTGGAAAAAGCATGCATGGAGCTTAGGGAGCATCTTTGCAATATAGGAGCGGACATGCTCGGGCTGACATCTGACGATGTAATATACACCCGGGAAGGAATAAGGGCTCTTGAAAATGAAAACTTTGTAAGCCTTCTTGACATTGCCACAAAATCCATGTGCGGTAACAGTGAGACAACCCAGGTTACCTGCAGTCATTCATCCTCCGTATCTCCTCCGCCGTTCATGGTCGGTATGGTTGAAACTGAGATAGATAAAGAGACAGGTGAAATAAAGGTAATCGATTATGTGGGAGTTGTGGACTGCGGAACGGTTATTAATGAGAATCTTGCCAGAGTTCAGACGGAGGGCGGAATCGTCCAGGGAATAGGAATGGCACTTTACGAAGATACCACATACGACGATAAAGGACGGATTATTGAAAACTCCTTTATGAATTACAAAATCCCGTCCAGGGAAGACATAGGACGAATCCGTGTGGAATTTGAAAGCAGCTATGAAGAGACGGGTCCGTTTGGTGCCAAGTCAGTGGGAGAACTGGTTATTAATACACCGTGTCCGGCAATAGCACATGCAATATATAACGCAACAGGTGTATTTTTAAAGGAAGTTCCTTTTACCCCTGAAAAAATACTTGAGGCCTTTGAACATGAAAAATAACATGATTTATCTTGCGGCAGGACAGGGAAGGCGTTTTGGCTCCAACAAGCTTTTGTGGGAGATAGAAGGAAAGCCCATGTTTGCCTATACGCTTGATTTACTTATAAAAATCGCAGAAGAAAGACCTGATTATACACTTACGGTTGTAACAATGTATGACGAAATTGCAGAATATACAAAAAATGCAACCAAACTGCCTGCAGTCAGATGCATAATGAGCCAGGAAAGCAGGCAGGGGATTTCTTTCTCAATTAAGAACGGAATAAAAGATTTATCTGATAACGGCTGCTTCTATACATTTATTGTGGCTGATGAGCCGGGGCTTACATATGAGACTTTGACAGGGTTTATGGAAGGATGTATGGCATCCGGATTTCTTGCAGGAGTGGTTACCCATAACGGAGTAACAGGCAACCCAACTATGTTTCATGGGTCTTTTAAGCCTGCACTCATGTCTCTTACCGGGGATGTGGGAGGCAAAAAGCTGCTTAATGAATACGATGGCGGCTGTTTTATGTATGAAGTACCGGACGGTACGGAATTATCGGACATTGATTATAAGAGGTAAAAATAATGAAAAACAATTGCGAAGTTATTCTTGACTGGAATGAATATATACAAAAAGCGAGAGAAGTATCGGCGGAAGGATGTGTTCTTCTTGAAAACAGACATGATACTCTGCCTTTTTCCGAGAATACAAGAGTGTCCGTTTTTGGAAGAATCCAGACCCACTATTATAAAAGCGGAACCGGCTCGGGGGGTATGGTAAACGTATCCAAAGTATGTGGGATTCTTGAGGCACTCTTCGACAATGAAAAAATATCTGTGAATGAAAAACTTCTTGGTATTTATAAAGATTGGGAGAGCAGCCATCCCTTTAACGAAGGTGAAGGCTGGGGCGGGGAACCCTGGTCTCAGGAGGAAATGCCGTTAACCGATGAAATAGTCGAGGAAGCGGCCAAAGATTCGGATGCGGCAGTTGTCATAATAGGAAGAACTGCAGGAGAGGACCGGGATGCCAAGGATGAACCGGGCTCCAACAGGCTTACAGAGCTTGAAGAAGATATGCTCTGCAAGGTAAGAAAAAGCTTTGATAAGATGGTTGTACTTCTTAATGTGGGAAGCATTATGGATATGTCGTTTGTGGATAAATACAGTCCCGACAGTGTAATGTATGTATGGCAGGGCGGAATGATAGGAGGCCTGGGTGTTGCCGATATCCTTACCGGAATGGAAAGCCCTTCCGGAAAGCTTACTGATACAATTGCTTATGCCATATCCGACTATCCGTCTGACGATAATTTCGGAGGATATGAAAGAAATTTTTATAAAGAAGACATATATGTGGGGTATCGTTATTTTGAAACGGCTGCTCTTAATAAGGTCAGATACCCGTTCGGATACGGTCTTTCGTACACTGATTTTGCAATTTTAACCGTAAATGCATATTTCGATTGTAACAATAAAGTGATTCATGCCCAAATCAGTGTTAAAAATACCGGAAAATATAATGGCAAAGAAACGGTACAGATATACGGAGAACCGCCAAAAGGAGCACTTTTAAAACCGGCGAGAAATCTTATTGATTTTAAGAAAACGGATTTACTGGCACCCGGCATATCGGAAAGTATCATTTTTGATATACCAATTAAAAGACTGGCGTCCTATGATGATTCCGGGGTATCAGGCCATAAATCATGTTTTATTCTGGAACCGGGAAGTTACAAAATATACTGCGGAAGCGATGTAAGAAGTGCGGAATGTATTCTGGAATTTATGTTGCCTGAGCTTATTGTTACAGACAAACTGCAGGAGGCACTGGCACCTGTACTTCCTTTTAAACGGCTTAATATAGATTACGATAATAACAGGAATGCCGTGATATCTTATGAGGATGTTCCGCTTGCCACCATGGATATGGATGAACGGCGTAAGGAGAATATTCCGCCGGAAATAACTCCTACAGGGGACAGAGGAATAAAGCTTATCGATGTTAAAGAAAAAAGAGCCTCCATGGAGGAGTTTGTTGCCCAGATGAGCGATGATGATTTGTCATGTATTGTCAGGGGAGAGGGAATGGGAAGCTCCCTTGTGACTCCGGGAACCGCATCGGCATTCGGAGGAGTATCTAAGGGTCTTTCGGACATGGGAATTCCTGCGGTGTGTTGCGATGACGGCCCGTCAGGCATGAGACTTGACTGCGGAACCAAGGCCTTCAGCCTGCCTAACGGCACAATGATGGGATGTACTTTTAACCCGGAATTAATAAAAAGCCTGTACAGGTTTACAGGACTTGAAATGATTAATAACAAAGTCGAATGCCTTTTAGGACCGGGAATGAATCTTCACAGACATCCGCTTAACGGAAGAAATTTTGAGTACTTTTCGGAAGATCCGTACCTGACAGGCATAATGGCTTCTGCCCAGGTAAAAGGACTTAAAGAAGCCGGAGTTACGGGTACGATAAAACATTTTGCCGGAAATAACCAGGAATACAGAAGAAGACAGACTGATTCGGTGATTTCCGAAAGAGCGTTACGGGAATTGTATCTTAAAAGCTTTGAAATTGCCATAAAAGAAGGCGGTGCCGATTCGGTGATGACCACCTACGGTTCTCTTAACGGCTTGTGGACTGCCGGCAGCTATGATCTTACAACCACCATACTCAGGGAACAATGGGGATTTGAAGGCATTGTAATGACAGACTGGTGGGCGGAAATTAATGAAAGAAACAAACCTCAGGACCAGACTAATTTTGCGGCCATGGTAAGGGCGCAGAATGATATTTATATGGTATGTCCCGACGGCTCCACAAACGCCGGCGGCGATAATACGCTTAAGGCCCTTAAAGAAGGACTTTTAGCCCGCTCAGAGCTGCAAAGGAGTGCCATGAACATATGCAGGTTCGTTATGAATACCGAAGCTATGAGGAGACTTTGCGGTCGGGGGACCGATGTAAAAATAATAAACCGTCCGGATGAAGATAAGGATGAATTTGATATGCAGGATGTGGAATTTGTGGAAGTGGACGGCGAAATCGTTTTTCCGCTTACGGATAAACCTTCCAAATCCGGAACCAGTTATATTCTGCCGTTCGATATGAAGCAGTTAGGCAAATACGAAGTTACGGTTACGGGCAAATCGGATTTAAGTGAGATTGCCCAGATTCCGTGTACGCTGTTTTATACGGGAATTCCGTGTGCGGGATTTACATTTAACGGCACGGGAGGCAAGGAAGCATCCTTGTCCAAGGAAATAGTATGTAACAGCCGTTTCAGCCTGATGAGGCTCTATGTGGGAGGCAGCGGACTTGATCTTCAGAAAATAAGTTTTCGTATTACAAAGCATATTGAAGACATGGAGAGAGGTGAATGGTAAATAATTTTTTTTCGGAAGAATTATTGACATTCGGAAAACATTGTGATATAACCAATTTAATCAAACAAATATGTTACTTTAAACCGTTGAAGTGGAGATAAAAGTAGTTGTGCATACACAGAGAGTCCGGGAGGCTGAGAGCCGGGTTAAACGCAGATTACTAAATGGACCACGGAGGGCGCAGTCAAAGGCTTTAAGGCTTAGTATTCTGCGACGTGAGGCATACGTAAGTTGCGAAGGATATGGTAGTATCCTGTAAGTGCACGATTTTTTCGTGAATCAAGGTGGCACCGCGGAATGTATATTCGCCCTTGACAATATTTTGAATATTGTCAGGGGCTTTTTTCATTGATAACGGAAATTGCCGGAACAGACAGGTATTACAGTATATATGAAAGGAGCAATAAAATGATATATCCTACTCTTGATGAAGCTAAAGAAATTATTTCGGGCGGTGATTATAAGAGAATTCCCATAAGAATGGAGCTTAATTCCGATATGGTTACTCCCATGATGGCAGTACGGAGAATCAAAAAAGTAAGCGGACACTGCTTTATGTTGGAAAGTGCGGAGGCAGATAAGAAATGGGGCCGGTATACCTTCTTAGGATTTGACCCGATTCTTGAGTTTACATGCCAGGATGGGGTTGCATCGGTTAAAAGTGCTGTAAGCTTTACCGAAGAGACAAAGCATCCGGGAGAAATAATCCGCAAGATTATAGCAGATAACAAAGCACCTGCGATAGAAGGACTTCCGCCTTTTGCAGGAGGGCTTGTGGGATATTTTTCATATGACTATATAAAATACAGCGAGCCAACCTTAAAGCTTTCGGCAGAAGACGAAGAATCCTTCAAAGATGTGGACTTGATGCTTTTTGACAAGGTGGTTGTGTTTGACAATTACAGGCAGAAAATGATTCTTATCGCCAATGTGGATGCCGACAATCTGGAAACCTCCTACCACAAAGGAGAAATGGAACTCGAATCCATGAAAAGACTTTTGCTTGAAGGAGACCTTGCAGTTAATCCGCCGCTTAAAATAACAAGTGATTTCAGATACCTTTTTAATAAAGAGCAGTATTGCGAAATGGTGGAAAAAGGAAAACACTATATCAAAGAAGGAGATATCTTCCAGATTGTATTATCCAACAGAATGGACGCAGACATTGAAGGAAGCCTGCTTGATACATACAGGGTGTTAAGAAGCACCAACCCGTCCCCTTATATGTTCTATTTTTCAAGCGATGATGTGGAAATAGCAGGGGCATCCCCGGAAACACTTGTAAAGCTGGAGAGAGGAGTTTTACATACTTTTCCTCTTGCGGGAACGAGGCCGAGGGGTAACACGGATGAAGAGGATTTAAGACTTGAGAAGGAACTCCTTGCTGATGAAAAAGAACGGGCAGAGCACAACATGCTTGTGGATCTGGGACGGAACGATATAGGCAAAATAAGCAAAATCGGTTCGGTTGAAGTTGAAAGATACATGGATATCCAGAGATATTCCCATGTAATGCATATAGGTTCCACCGTAAAAGGAATTATAAGAGACGATAAAGATGCTCTGGATGCGGTTGATTCAATACTTCCGGCAGGAACGCTTTCCGGGGCTCCGAAGCTTAGGGCCTGTGAGCTCATATGTAAACTTGAAAACAATAAGCGTGGAATCTACGGAGGAGCAATAGGATACATCGACCTTACGGGAAAT
This sequence comes from Butyrivibrio sp., assembly GCA_051880035.1. GTDB lineage: Bacteria > Bacillota > Clostridia > Lachnospirales > Lachnospiraceae > Eshraghiella. The sequence continues at coordinate 48,461 of JBJENE010000046.1, read as the reverse complement.
CTTGATACATGTATAGCAATAAGACTTGCGTTTGCCAAGAATAACAAAGTGTTTGTCCGCTCCGGAGCGGGCATCGTAGCTGACAGCGTTCCGGAAAAAGAATACGAAGAATGTATTAATAAAGCCAAGGCAGTGGTAAACGCATTGCAGGCATCAAAAGGAGGGATTGACTGATGATACTTTTGATTGATAACTACGACAGTTTTTCTTATAACCTCTATCAGCTTATAGGCAGCATCCGGGATGACATTAAAGTAATCCGAAATGATGAGATGACGGTGGATGAAATAGAAAAATTAAATCCTGAATTAATATTTCTTTCGCCGGGTCCCGGTAAACCTTCCGAAGCGGGAATATGTATAGAGACGGTAAAATATTTTGCCGGCAAAATCCCGATTCTCGGTGTGTGTCTCGGGCATCAGGCAATATGTGAGGCTTTCGGAGGCGTTGTCTCCTATGCGAAGGAGCTTATGCACGGGAAAACATCAATTGCAAAGCTTGATACGGAAAGCAGGATTTTTAAAGGAATGGACAGGGAAATACAGGTGGCAAGATACCATTCCCTGGCGGCGATTAAAGAAAGCCTTCCGGACTGTCTGAAAATTATTGCAGAGACAGATGACGGAGAAATAATGGCAGTGGAACATAAAGAATATCCGGTATACGGACTTCAGTTTCATCCCGAGTCCGTGCTTACCCCGGACGGATATAAAATAATGAAAAACTTTCTTGAAAGGAGAATACAAAAATGATAAAAGAAGCGATTATTAAATTAACAAATAAAGAGGACCTTGACTACAGTACGGCAAGAAGTGTCATGGATGAAATTATGCACGGAGAGGCATCTTCCGTACAAATTAGTGCATACCTTACGGCACTCTCCATGAAAGGAGAAACCATCACGGAAATCACCGCCTCTGCGGAAGGAATGAGAGCAGCGGGGGTTAAACTTCTGAATGATATGGATGTCCTTGAAATCGTAGGAACTGGTGGAGACCACTCCAACTCATTTAATATTTCCACCACAGCATCCATAGTCATAGCTGCAGGAGGGGTTCCTGTTGCCAAACACGGCAACAGAGCCGCATCAAGCAAAAGCGGTGCGGCAGACTGCCTGGAGGCTCTTGGGGTTAATATCACTATTGAACCTGAAAAGAGCAAGGAGCTTCTTGACAAAATCGGCATCTGTTTCCTTTTTGCACAGAAATACCACGGTGCAATGAAATATGTGGCTCCGGTGCGTAAAGAACTGGGAATAAGAACCGTATTTAATATTCTCGGCCCGCTCACCAATCCGGCGGGAGCCAGCCTTCAGGTTATGGGTGTGTATGATGAAAAACTTGTGGCACCGCTTGCAAATGTTCTTGCCAACCTTGGAGTAAAAAGAGGTCTTGTTGTATACGGACAGGACTGCCTGGATGAAATATCAATGTGCGCGGCAACAACAGTATGTGAAGTTAAGGACAATACTTTTAAGTATTACGAAATTTCTCCGGAGCAGTTTGGCTTTGAAAGATGTAAGAAAGAAGATCTTATCGGAGGAAGCGGCGAGGAAAACGCAGCGATTACAAGGGCTGTTCTTAGCGGAGAAAAAGGACCGAGACGAAATACCGTTGTATTGAATGCGGGAGCCGCTCTTTATGTGGCAGGTAAGGCAGAAACAATAGAAAAGGGTGTAAGGCTTGCAGAAGAGCTTATTGATAACGGTTCGGCAATGAGGAAACTCGAAGAATTTATAAAGTATTCAAACGAATAGGAGATATATATGATACTTGAGGAAATAGCGGCAAGAACCAAGGAAAGAATATTATGGAAAAAGAAAACCATATCCGAGGTTTCATTAAGGGCAGAAGCAGAGGCAATGAATAAGGATACGGGATTTCCTTTTGAAAAAGCTTTAAAGGCTCCCGGAATGTCCTTTATATGCGAAGTAAAAAAAGCATCGCCGTCCAAAGGAATTATTGCAGAAGATTTCCCTTATCTGCAGATTGCAGAAGAATATGAAAGAGCAGGGGCATCGGCAATTTCATGTCTTACGGAACCGTATTATTTTAAAGGAAAGGACGAATATCTTAAGGAAATTGCAGGAAAGGTATCGATTCCCGTATTGAGAAAAGATTTTACGGTTGACCCGTATATGATTTATGAAGCCAAAACAATAGGAGCTTCGGCCGTACTTTTAATATGTGCGATTCTTTCGGATTCGGAGCTTTCGGAATATCTTCAGATTGCCCACTCGCTGGGGCTTTCGGCACTCGTTGAGGCTCATACGGAGGAAGAAGTGGAACGGGCATTAAAAAGCAAAGCGCATATTATCGGAGTTAACAACAGGGACCTTAAGACCTTTAAGGTGGATATAACCACAAGTCTCAGACTTCGTAAAATGGTTCCTTCCGAATATGTTTATGTATCTGAAAGCGGAATAGGAAATCATGAAGATATACAGGCACTTCTTGACAACGGTACGGATGCGGTGCTTATCGGAGAGACATTAATGCGTTCTGCAGATAAGAAAGCTGCTCTTGATAAACTTAGGAGAGGATAATATAATGACAGCAGTTAAGATTTGCGGTCTCAGGAGAAAAGAAGATATAGAAGCCGTTAATAAATATGTTCCTGATTACATAGGTTTTGTGTTTGCACCGAGCAAAAGACAGGTAACAGAGGAAAAAGCATCCGAATTAAAGAAATTTCTTAAACCGGGAATAAAGACGGTAGGAGTTTTTGTAAATCAGGACATTGATATGATTACAGACTTTTGCCGGAAAGGTATAATAGATATTCCCCAGCTTCACGGCAATGAAACGGAAGCAGATATTAAATACATAAAAAAAGCATGTGATGTACCTGTTATTAAAGCTGTTTCCGTACAGAGCACAGAGGACATACTAAGGTGGCGGCACAGCCTTTGTGACATACTTTTACTTGATAACGGGGCAGGCGGCACAGGAGAGTCTTTTGACTGGAATCTGATTGAAGATATTAATAAACCCTTTTTTATTGCGGGGGGAATTAATGAAAAAAATGTTCTTAAAGCACTTGCAAAAAAACCATACGGAATAGATGTGTCGGGCGGAGTTGAAACAGATGGCTTTAAAGACCCGGCCAAAATAAAAAATATAATTGAGACCATAAGAAGAGGAGATTAAAGAATGTCAAACGGAAGATTTGGAATTCATGGCGGTCAGTATATACCCGAAACTCTTATGAATGCGGTAATTGAGCTGGAAGAAGCGTATAACCGCTATAAGGATGACGAAGAGTTTAACAGGGAATTGGAAGACCTACTTAATAATTATGCAGGAAGACCTTCAAGGCTTTATTTTGCAAAGCACATGACCGAGGAGTTAGGAGGCGCCAAAATATACCTTAAAAGAGAGGACCTTAACCATACCGGTTCCCATAAGATAAATAATGTACTCGGTCAGGTACTTCTTGCCAAAAAAATGGGCAAAACAAGAGTTATTGCAGAGACAGGTGCAGGCCAGCACGGTGTGGCAACTGCTACGGCAGCAGCTCTTATGGGCATGGAATGTGAAATTTTCATGGGCGAAGAAGATACCAAAAGACAGGCGCTTAATGTTTACCGTATGAGACTGCTCGGAGCCAAAGTCCATGCAGTTACCCAGGGTACGGCGACCCTTAAGGATGCTGTATCGGAGACGATGCGTGAGTGGACCAACAGAATTGATGATACACATTATGTACTTGGTTCGGTAATGGGACCACATCCGTTCCCGACAATTGTAAGAGATTTTCAGGCTGTTATCTCCAAAGAGATTAAAGCACAGATACTTGAAGCCGAAGGAAGACTTCCGGATGCGGTGCTTGCATGCGTAGGCGGCGGTTCAAATGCAATGGGTGCCTTCTATAACTTTATTGAAGATAAGGAAGTACGCTTAATCGGCTGTGAAGCAGCGGGAAGAGGAATACATACTGCCGACACTGCAGCTACCATTGCTACCGGAAAGCTTGGAATTTTCCACGGTATGAAATCATATTTCTGTCAGGATGAGTACGGACAGATTGCTCCGGTATATTCAATTTCCGCAGGACTGGATTATCCGGGAATCGGACCTGAACATGCCAACCTCTACGATACCGGAAGGGCAGAATATGTGCCTGTTACGGACGAAGAGGCAGTGGAGGCATTTGAATACCTTTCAAGAACGGAAGGCATTATTCCTGCCATAGAAAGTGCACATGCTGTTGCCCACGCAATGAAAATTGCGCCTTCAATGGACAAAGATAAAATAATTGTTGTAAATATATCAGGCAGAGGCGATAAGGACTGCGCTGCCATCGCACGCTACAGAGGGGAGGATATCCATGAGTAGAATTATTGAAGCATTTAAAGAAGAGAAAGCATTTATTCCGTTTATTACATGCGGAGACCCGTCCCTTGAGGTGACAAAGGAAGCTGTATATGCCATGGCAGAAGCGGGTGCCGATTTAATAGAGCTTGGTATTCCTTTTTCCGATCCGACAGCAGAAGGCCCTGTAATACAGGCGGCCAATGTCAGGGCATTAAGCGGTGGCGTAACGACTGACAAAATTTTCACAATGGTAGAAGAAATACGAAATAAAGTAACTGTTCCGATGGTGTTTATGACATATGCAAATGTGGTTTTTTCATACGGAATTGACAGGTTTGCAAGCGAGGCTGCAAGAGTGGGAATGGACGGAGTAATTCTTCCTGATGTACCTTTTGAAGAAAAAGAGGAGTTTGCTTCTGTGTTCAGAAAGTACGGGCTTGACATGATTTCCCTTATTGCCCCTACATCCCATGACAGGATTGCCATGATTGCCAAAGAGGCGGAAGGCTTCGTGTACTGCGTATCTTCACTTGGCGTAACAGGCGTGAGAAGTAAAATTACAACCAATATCGGAGAAATGGTATCCCTTGTAAAGGCGGCAAAAGACATTCCGTGTGCAGTTGGTTTCGGAATATCGACCCCGGAACAGGCTCATAATATTGCCAAAGATTCCGACGGTGTAATCGTAGGTTCCGCTATTGTGAAAATCTGCGAAGAATATAAGGAACAATGTCCAAAATACCTTGCGGAATATGTAAGAAGCATGAAAGAAGCAATGAAGAATCTGTAAGAGAAAAAGGAGAAGCAGGCACGGCATGAAAATTCGTGTACCGGATTATTATAAGGATTTTAAATGTATAGCGGGAGCGTGTACTGACACCTGTTGCGCAGGCTGGCAGGTGGATGTGGACGATCGGTCGTTTGAATATTACAGGAAGATAGAAGGTCCGTTCGGGGAAAGACTCCGCTTAGTTATGAGAGAAGGGAAAAATGGGGCTGAAGGTCAGTTTGAAATAAGACCTGACGGAAGATGCCCCTTCCTTAATGATGAAAACCTTTGTGATTTATACACGGAGCTGGGAGAGGATGCTCTTTGCGTGACATGTGAGCAGTATCCCAGATATACATGCGAATTCGGTAATTTAAGGGAAACGGGAATTGCCCTGTCATGCAGAACCGCAGCCGAACTTATCCTTAGGAAGGATACAAATCCGGGATTTACGGAGTATGAGAACGAAGAAAGTTTTACAGGGCTTAACAATATTGACGGAACGCTGTTTTTAAAACTTCTTAAGGCTCGTAAAACAGCTTTTTCCATTGTGCACAATAATGCACTCACGATAGACGAAAGGATGGCTGTGCTGCTTATTTTTGGCAGTGAGCTTCAAAAGAATATTAAAAATCCGCACAGAATTCAGGAGACGGTGGATAAGTATGATTCTTTAAACGGCGCACCCGGTGAGAAACCTTTTGCACAGCTGCTGCAAGAAAATAAAAAAGGAGCCGAAAGTGCCGAAAAAACCGTTAAAATATATCGTAAAATATGGCTTTTTTACATGAAGCAGATAATCATTAAACCGGAATGGCCGAAGCTTTTTGAAACAGTTGATGAACTGCTTTACAGAGAAAATATATTTGATAAAACCGAAGAATTTAAGGAATCTAATAAGGAGTGGGAGTATGAATACGAGAATATTCTGGCATACTTCATCTTCAGGTATTTTCTTAAAGCTGTTTTTGACTACCGCATTTTTACCAAGGTCAAAATGGCGGTTATAAGCACAATTATGATAAGACAGTGCGATATAGGCGTCTGGTTAAAAAATAATAAAAAGATTTCTTTTGACGACCGGACCTGGATTGCCCATCTGTATTCAAGAGAGGTGGAACATTCCGAAGAAAATTTTGACGCATTAAGTAAAATTTTTGACAGCAAAAAAGTGTTCAGTACAAAAAATATCCTCAGTTTATTATAAAAAGAGTATATATTTCTAAAAAAACTATAAACTATATTGACAATGATATATACATATAATATACTTTAACATGTAGTATTTAAAACTACATGTTATGGAGGATTGAATTATGAATATCAACAAAATTGCAGTATTGATAGATTCGGGATGTGATGTAAGTAAGGAATTAATCGCAAAATACGATATTAAAGTTCTTCGTCTTAAAATCTTATACGGAGATAAGGTTTACTCAGACGGACTTGACATAGAAGCAGATGAGATATACAACCGGTTCCCTGAAGAAATCCCTAAGACTTCCACACCTAATATGCAGGAAGTGCTTGATATTGTGGATGAGATTAAGGCTCAGGGATATGAGAAGATTATTGCAGTTACCATTTCCAGCGGACTCAGCGGAACATATAACACTGTTGCCATGACTCTTAACCAGATTGAAGATATGGAGACATATGCATTTGATACCAGAAATATTTCAATCGGAGCCGGCCTTTACGCAATATGGGCAGCGAGGGCAGCCGAAGAAGGCGCTGATTTTAACACCATCAAGGAAGGCCTTGAGCGTAAGATTAATGATTCCAAAGTATTTTTCTATATGGATACCCTTGACTATCTCAGAAAGGGAGGAAGAATCAATCCGGCGGTTGCCATTGTCGGAAAGGCACTTAACCTGAAGCCGATTATTTCCTGCAATGAGAAAGGCGTGTATTATACGGTTGCCAAAATCAGAGGCGAAGTTAAAGGCATAAGCAAGATTCTCAAGGTTGCAATGGAATATGTAGGTGAGAGAAAGGCCATGATTGCACTTATGAACGGCGGGGCGCCTGATAAGGCGGAACAGGTAAGACCTCTTATTCTTGAGCAGGCCGTTAACGGTGAGATTATAGAAGAAGGTCAGATAACTGCCAGCATGGCGGTACATACGGGACCGGGACTCATAGGAATCGGTATAATGTTTGACGATTAATTTTGAAAGGCGGCAACTGTTTTACATGCAGATTGCCGGGCGGTTTTACTTTAAATAATTACGGATACGCTTAAGTATCCGTATTTTTTTATCAGTTTATTGCAGTAAATGCATCAAACTGATAAAATTTTAGTAAGATTATGTCACGGAAAGGGTGAAACATTATGAATAACGGTTACGGACAGCATGTGATATCCACCAAAGCCAATACCCTTTATGCTTTAAGCAAGGTTATTAAGAAGTCAAAAATAGAAAAAATGTATATCCTTCCGGTTTCTGAATACGAAAGCAATACAGAGGAAGTAATAGAAGATATTGTAAACCGTTTTAACGGGGATCGGATTGTGGTAAGAAGCTCATCCTCCAAGGAAGACAGCTTTAAAACCTCCAATGCCGGCCATTATGAAAGCATTCTGGGCATTGATTCGGCGGACAGGGAGCAGATCGCCGGTGCCATTGAAAAGGTAATGTTATCCTACAAAAAGGACTCGGACAATATTGAACATGAGCAGATCCTTATCCAGAGGCAGGCGCAGAATGTGCACTACAGCGGTGTTGTTTTTACCCGTGACATACAGGGCAACAGGCCGTATTACCTGATCAATTATGACGATCAGGGTTCTACCGATTCCGTTACAAGCGGAAGAGGCGGCAAGACAATCTGGATAGTCAAAAACGCGGACATTGAAGAACTTTCCGGGGTGTGGGGAGACCTTATAGCCGCAGTTCAGGAGATAGAGCTGTTTCTTAACGGAATGGCGCTGGATATGGAGTTTGCCATTAATGCGTCGGGAGAAGTGATTATTTTTCAGGTCAGACCCCTTGTGGCAAGTTATAAGCAGGGGAAAAATATAGATGACGGTAATTTCTTTGCAGGAATTGATGCAATAAAAGAACAATACAGAAATGATTTGTGTGTTTTTAACGGGAAACCCATGATGATGTCTGATATGGCATTCTGGAATCCGTCGGAGATAATCGGAACCAATCCGAGAAGCCTTGAATATTCATTGTATGAACATATAATTACAAAGAATGCATGGAATAAAGGTATAGCCCAGATAGGCTACAGGGAGATTCAGGAGAAATTAATGTACAGGCTGGGCAATAAGCCGTATATAAGCCTTGAATATTCTTTTTACAGTCTTATTCCTCAGGCGGTAAGTGAAGAACTGGCACTTAAACTTGTGGATTATTACTGCGAAAAACTCAGAAAAGACAAAACGGCACATGACAAAATTGAGTTTGAAATAGCTTTTACCACTTATGATTTCTGTACGGCATCCAGAAGTACGGAGCTTTTGGAACACGGCTTTTCGGAGGAGGAGAGGCAGGATTATCTGGACGCTTTATTTAATCTTACAAAGGACTGTCTGGATAAATATGATGAAATTCTCGAAAAAGATTTTCTTTCGCTGAAAATTATGGAGAATTTCAGGAAACCTGTGGAGCAGTCGCTTGAATGTGGCGGATTATCGGCCAAAGAGGCGCTTAAATATGTGCCGAAACAGCTTGAGGCAATTGAAAAGTTCGGAACAATTCAGTTTACAAGACAGGCGAGACTGGCATTTATGGCAAGAGCATTCTGCAGGACCCTGACGGAAGCGGGATATTTTACCGACGAAGAGATGGACTGCTTCATGAAATCCATTAATACCGTATCATCCCAGTTTGACAGTGATTTTGAAAAGTTTTCCGACGGAAGAATTTCAAGAAAAGAATTTAATGATAAATACGGACATTTAAGAAGCGGTACATATGATATCCGTACGGACAGATATGATAAGATGAGTTTCAGACCGGCTTCAGGAAGAAGAAAGACTGACAATAAGGATGAAGCAGGGGAGTTAGATAAGGACAGGCTTGCCAAAGCACTGCAGGATGTGGGATTTGATATTTCACCGGATAAATTCGTATATTTTCTCAGAACCGCAATGGAGCAGAGGGAATATTTTAAATTTGAATTTACCAAGTCCCTTAGTCTTGTTCTTGAACTGCTTATCTATGTAGGCGAAGAACTTGATATAAAGCGTAAGGAACTTTCATGGCTTACCGTGGAAGATATTTACGAAAGCCTGGACGAGAATAACCGGGCAGATTTAAGAACTTCACTTACGAAGAATATGGAAAAAAGAAAAGAAAAATATATTTTCAACAGAATGGTTATTCTGCCTGAAGTCATTTTTGATGTCAGGGATATAGATGTTGTGCCGGTTCCCGAGGCAAGACCGAATTTTATTACCTCAAAGCATGTTGAAGGAGAGGTTATCGTTCTTGAAGAAGACCCGGAAGCTGATATTACCGATAAAATCGTGGTACTTCCTAAAGCCGATCCGGGATATGAGTGGATTTTTACCAAGGGAATCAAGGGCTTTATTACCCGATACGGCGGAGTTGCGTCCCATATGGCAATAAGGTGCGCGGAGTTTGAGATTCCTGCGGCAATAGGCTGCGGTGAAAAAATATATGACTATGTATGCGGAGTCAGCTACCTTGACCTTGACTGCCGTAACGGAAGAATAGAGGAAGGCCTTCAATACAAGAATTTAAGGGCACTTATTACACAGAGAGAAGGCGTGAACCAGTACGGAGACCCGACGGATGTGTTAGAGTCGGCTTATGTGCGGTTCTATGAACTTCTGGGATTTATACCTGTACCGGTTTCCAATCATACCAAGAATTTTGAAAAGCTGTTTGAGGAAAGAGTGGATTTGCTTATCGTAGTGGGCGGAGGTTCACTTAATCCGGTGTATTACGATAAGGATCATGATGATGAGCTCCAGCCTCACAGGGATGCCATGGAGGAGAAACTTATAAAGTACTGCATCGGCCATGGTATTCCGGTAATTGCTACCTGCAGAGGCATGCAGTATATGAATGTGCTTTACGGAGGCAAACTTTCCTACCATCCTAAATTAAAAGTCAAAAGACCGAGAGGCGAGGATCATAAGGTCTTTCTTGTAAAAGAGAACCGTTCCATATATGTAAACAATTATCACAAGGATTGTGTATATGTGGATTCTCTGGCACCTTGTTTTACACCTTTGGCAATAGATACGGATAACGGGGTGGTTGAGGCATACGAATCAGAAAGCATGAAAGTACTGGGGCTGCAGTGGCATCCAGAAAGACGGTTCGGAACAGCCAATTCACAGGAAGAGACCCGTAAGATAGTGCTTGACTTTATCAGAAAATATGTAACGAAATAGACGGTATGTTTATCTCATTAATTTTAATTTTACGGCAAGGCGCTCGATTCTGAGTCCCATAGGGAAGTCAAGTAAATCCTTGTGTGTAAGTCCTTTTGTGAGGAACATTACCGCAAAGTAGATTATTACTGCCAGAATCATGCTTATCATGACTCCTATGAAGTTCACAATATATGATGCACCGCCTATAAGGACAACAAGCTTGTATATTCCGAATGCGGATGCTCCCATTATGAGAGAAGCACCTGAAGGAATCAGGAATGTTTTGATTATTTCCTGATGATATCCGGCATACCGGTTTACATCAATCCAGTTCAGAATACATACAACAAGCGGGAATGTGATGTTGCCGATAATAAGTGTGTATACTCCAAGACCTGTAAACTTAAGAAGTATCACGGTTAAAACTACATGTATTGCAAGAGAAATTGCTGCATTTATCACGGGCTTGCGCATTTTGTCAAGTCCCTGGAGTGCAGCATTTGTTATAGTTGATAAAGCGTAGAATACAACCGCTATTGAGCCGAAGGTAAGCATTTTGCCTGATAGTGTAAAGTCCGTGGTAGGAAATAACAGCCTCATTATAGGTGTTCCGAGGACGGCTAATCCTACGGCGCATGGAATGGCAATCATCATATTGACCTTAACGGAAATTGCCAGTTTGTTTTTGAATGCTTTCATATTACCTACCGAATAAAGTGAAACAAGAGTAGGTATCATAGATGAAGCCATAGATGAAGCGATGGCATTAGGGACATTTACAAGTACACGGTATTTGGTGCTGTAGGAACCCCAGAGGGAAGAGTTGTTCTCGCCACTGTAAAGATTACCGAAAAGTGTACCGTCAATGAGTCCGCTTGCCTGATATACGGATTGGCTTAATATAACCGGTACTATTGTTGCAAAAAGCATCTTCCAGATGTCCGCGGAAGTATCTTCCCTGTACGAGCGGTCATGTGCAAGGTGTTTTTTCATTCTTGGCCTGTATATGACAAACAGGAAAATAAGGAAAAACAGACTGGACAAAGCACCGAAAAGCGTTCCCAGTGTTCCGCCGGCCGCACCTTTGCTGGCATGGTCGAGGGAATTCTTGGCAGTAAGTACAAAAAGATAAGCTGCCAGAACACTTACAAGAGCATTGATTATCTGGTCTGCAAGCTGTGAAACCGCAGTCGGAATCATTGTCTTCCTACTCTGGAAAAAGCCCCTTATTGTTCCCACAATTGCCACTACGAAAATTGTCGGGGACAGGACTCTTAAGGGAAGGGTAAGACCCTGATAGTTGGATATTTTCTCAATGAAAGGAGCGGCAAAAAATATTATTGCCATCATGGCAAATCCGGAAATTGCTGCAAAAATCATGGCATATCTGAAAATTTTGTATGCGTTGCGGTACTCTTTTCTTGCAATTTTTCCGGAAAGAATTTTGGAAACGGCCAATGGCATACTGTAGGATGAAAGGATAAGGGCAATGGAATATACCTCAAAGGCATAGCTGTAAAGTCCGTTACCTTCATCTCCGATAATGGCAGTCATCGGGCTGCGGTAGAGAAGTCCGATAATTCTTGAAATTACGGAAGCAACTGCAAGAATACTGCCCTGCTTTATAAAATTGTCATTGGCTGATTTTGATTTTGCCATATAATTATTCTCCCGGTTTATGTATATATCGTGTGTAAAAATTAAGCTGACTATAATATACCTTTATTTTTCCCTTTTTTCAATGGAAATATGATATACTTAAAATATATCGAAATTCGGAGGCTTATATGAAACCTGTTAAAATAATTCACTGCGGTGATTTCCATATCAGTAACGAGGCTGCTCTTACCGATGCCTCTTGGGCCGCCAGAAATGCCCGTGTTAAAAAAGTGTTTCTTAATATTATAGATATGTGCCGCGAAGATGGTACGGACATACTTCTCATAGCGGGAGATTTTTTTGACAGTCCGAAAGCACTGTGGCAGGACATTATTGAAATCTCGGAGGCGTTTTCTTCCATTCCCGGTACAAAAGTTTTCATTGCTCCGGGTAACCATGATCCGGCCTGTGAGGAGTCCCCGTATATGAAAGAGGACTGGCCGGATAATGTGCATATTTTCAAAGGAACGGCAGAGACGGTGGTTCTTGATGATATTAAGACCTGTGTTACGGGAGCAGGTTTTACCATGGGTTCATGTTATGAAAGCATGCTCACAGATATGCGTGTGTCAGATAAGGAAGATTATATTCAGATCGGTGTTTTGCACGGGGATTTATCGGGGGAAGGAAAATATAACCCGATTAATAAAGAAGAGATAGCGGGCAGTAATCTGGATTATCTTGCCCTCGGACATATTCATAAGAGAAGTGAGGTGGTTAAATCCGGCAATACATACTATGCCTATTGCGGAGCACCGCAGGGAAGAGGTTTTGATGAATGCGGCAGCATGGGAATTTACCGGGGAACCGTTTCAAAAGGCTTGTGCAGCCTTGAATATGCGGAAACCTGTATAAGCCGCTATGAAAAAACGGAAATTGACATAACCGGATGTCAAAGCAGTACCGGAATTGCCAAAGCGGTTATCGACGATTTACATAATAAATTCGGGGAAAATTATGCCGTAAACAGTTACAGGATTGTGCTTACCGGAGAGACGGACCCGGAATTCTCCCTGAATCTGCAGGAAATAATGAATTACCTTACGGATATTTTCTATGTTGAAATTAAGGATATGACCGTGCCTTATGTGGATTTATCCGGGTTTGAGGATGATACAAGCCTGAAGGGACTTTTTGTATCCCGAATCAAAGAACGGCTTGATAAGGCAGTATCTCTGGGAGATAAGGAAGAAGAAATGCTCTGCAAAAAAGCGCTTTCTCTCGGTCTTAAAGCTTTTCTTTCGGAGGTGAGCGTAAATGTGGATTAAAAAAATAGAAATAAATAATTTTGGAGACCTGAAAGATTTTACCTTAAATCTTAAATCAGGATTTAATATTATAGAAGAGCATAATGAGTATGGTAAAACCACCATAATGTCCTTTCTTTATCTGATGTTTTACGGTAAAACATCAGGCGACAAGAGTCCGGATGTTTCCAAAAATCTAAGAAAAAAATACAGACCATGGAACGGGGAACCGATGGAGGGCAGAATTGTTTTTGAATCAGACGGCACCACATACAGCCTTTACAAACTTTTCGGAAAAGGCCCGGGAAGTGATGTGGTGCAGCTTATCATTCCTGCCACGGGGGAGGTGGCAGGACTCGGCAAAGACGAAGAAATAGGTAAGCTTTTTTTCGGACTTGATGCGGAAGGCTTTGAGAAAACTATTTTTACCGGAAGCACCGGCGGTTTCCTTGGAAACGGCAATGAAGATTCCATAGGGCTTAAACTTTCCAATATGGTAACAGCGGGAGACGAGAAAGTATCTGCGAAGCTGGTTATGGGAAGACTTTCCTACGCCCGCGAGAAACTTTGCTCCCGTTCCCAAAAGAGCGGTCTTCTCGTTGAAAAGCGTAAAGAGTGTGCCGGTATCCGGGCCCAAATAAATGAGGCGGTGATTAAGGAAGAGAAAGGCAAAAATCTCCTTACAAGAATAAATGCTCTCAAAGACCGGATTAAAGAACTGGAAAAAAATGTATCGGGAACTGCATCGGGAGAACAATATACGGCGGGGCAGATACGGGAACTGCAACACAGAAAAGAAGAACTGGAATCAAAGTTTTCCGATGATTTTATAATTATTGAACAGGACGAATATGAGAAATTCCGGGAAAACCGAATTAAAAAGACCACCAATCAGGAGCTTCTTTCAAGGTACAATGAGCAGAAATCCGGACAACTGCTTCTGATACCGGCAATTATCGGTATCGTGGCGGGTATTGTCCTGATTTTTCTCGGTAAAAATATTTTGGCGTCAGCCTGTTTAACGGCAGGTGCGGCTTGTCTTTTGATTTTTTTTGTGACCCGTTTATCGGGCAGAAAATTAAAGGCAAGGGCTCTCGCTGAGATTAAAGAAGCCGAAAATGAACTGATAAGTTTTACTGAAGAAACGGGTTACGGTGAAGATGAAGTTGAAAATGCATATATCCGGTCGGTAGAGGCACTAAAGGCCCGTAAGACAATTAAAGAACTGGAAAAACGCATCTTAGAGCTTTCAAAACAAAGCAGTGCAGAAAATGACTTTTATGAAGAACTGTCAGAGAAAAGGGATATGCTTACTGAGCTGCAGTTCGAATTAAGGGAATGCGATGTGGACACACAGGCACTGAGAAAGCGGCTTTCCCATGCCTTGGAGAAGCAGAACGAACTGGAATTTTATGACAGGGCACTTTTACTTGCCATGGAGTGTATGGAAGAGGCTTCGGCCTATATGGCAGAAAGCTTCGGCCCGGTGCTAAACGACAAGGCATCGGAATTTTTTGAAATACTTACAGACGGCAGATATAAATCCCTTACAGTTGACAGAAACTACGGCATCTATGTAAAGGACCAAAATAAAGCATACAGGGAGTGGAAATACTTAAGCAGCGGAACAATTGACCAGGCGTATCTTTCGTTAAGATTAGCTCTTCTGGAGCTGATTACGGACGGAAAAAATAAGCCTCCCATACTGCTTGATGACGCCCTGTCCCAATATGACGGAAGGCGGAGAGAAGCGGCAATGGCACTCCTTCAAAAACTTTCGGACAGATACCAGATTATACTGGGGGATGTAAAGAAATAAAAAAAGACTGTAAAAGCTTCAAATTCGTGCTTTTACAGTCTTTTTAAAATATTAAAACCTGATTTAATTTTCTTCTGCATACTTAAGGGATGCTTCAATAAATCCCTTAAATAACGGATGCGGTCTGTTAGGTCTGGACTTTAATTCAGGATGCGCCTGGGTTGCAAGGAACCACGGGTGATCTTTTAATTCAATCATTTCAACAATCCTTCCGTCAGGAGAAATTCCGGAAAGAACCATGCCGTTTTCAACCAGAACATTTCTGTAGTCATTGTTTACTTCGTAGCGGTGACGGTGTCTTTCGGAGATTTCTTTCTTGCCGTATACCTGATATGCCTTGGTATTCTCGTCAAGAACGCAAGGGTAAGCACCGAGTCTTAAGGTGCCGCCGATATCGTCTATTCCCTCCTGGTCAGGCATAAGATGTATAACAGGATGTGATGTGTCAGGCTTTAATTCAACACTGTGGGCGTCATGGTATCCCACTACATTTCTGGCAAATTCCACGATTGAAAGCTGCATACCGAGACAAAGTCCCAGAAATGGTATTTTATTTTCCCTTGCATATTTAATGGCACTTATTTTGCCCTCTATTCCTCTGTCTCCAAAGCCGCCCGGAACCAGAATTCCGCTTACATCACCAAGAATTTCGGAAACATTGTCGTCTGTAACGGTTTCAGAGTCAACCCACTTGATTTCGACTGAGGTGCTGTTGGCAACGCCGCCGTGCTTTAATGCTTCAACCACACTTATATATGCATCATGAAGCTGTATATATTTACCTACAAGGGCAACTTTAACGGATTTAACAGGATTTTTCCATGCTTCACACATTGCCTTCCATTCGTCAAGGTCCGGTTCGGGACAGTCAAGGTGCAGACATTCACATGCTACTTCCGCCAGGTGCTCTTCTTCCATTGCAAGAGGAACTTCATAGAGTACATCTACATCCAGATTCTGAAGAACATGGCTGCTCGGCACATTACAAAACAGTGCAATCTTGTCCCTGATGGCACGGTCTAACGGAAGCTCCGTACGGCATACGATAATATCAGGCTGTATGCCCATTCCCTGAAGTTCCTTGACACTGGCCTGGGTAGGCTTGGTTTTCATTTCCTGTGATGCTTTAAGATACGGAATAAGTGTTACATGTATGAGTATGGCATTTTCCTTGCCTACATCATGCTGGAACTGACGCAGAGATTCCAAAAAAGGCTGGCTTTCGATATCACCTACCGTACCGCCTATTTCGATAATGGCAATCTTGGTGTCATTTGAAGAAAAATCATCCCGGAAAAATCTGCTTTTAATTTCGTTGGTAATGTGGGGAATAACCTGTACCGTTCCTCCGCCGAAATCACCTCTGCGCTCCTTGGAAAGAACTGACCAGTATATTTTACCAGTTGTAACATTGGATCTCTTGGTCAGATTCTCATCTATAAATCTTTCATAATGTCCCAAATCCAAATCGGTTTCCGCACCGTCATCGGTAACGAATACCTCGCCGTGCTGGATTGGGTTCATGGTGCCCGGGTCAATATTAATATATGGGTCAAACTTCTGCATTGTAACCGAATATCCTCTGGCCTTTAAAAGACGGCCTAAAGATGCAGCAGTTATGCCCTTGCCGAGACCTGATACAACACCACCTGTAACAAACACATACTTAACCGGCATTTTTTTCTCCTCCTGACAAACAATAATAATACTGAATGTTATCACTAAGACAGGAATAATTCCATAGCAAATTGAAAAAAACTAACATATGAAATCAAAATACTCATTTTTAATAAGATTTTAACATTCTGAACAAAAATTTTACAATTATATCGGTTGATTTATATTAAGGAAATTAATATAATAAAAATAATATCTGCACTTTAAGCTTATTTTATTAAGCCTATGGTATTAATGATATATCCAAAGGAGTAACACATGAACAATCAGAATAACAACGGGGGCAATAACCGTAACGGAAGGGATGACAAGAAGGGATTCCGCCTGGGACCGGTCATCATGATTCTAATTATTGCAATTGTTATAACATATTTCGGCTCCAGTATTTTTAAGAGCTGTTACAATAAGTACACTTCTACGGAAATAAGCTATTCCACATTCCTTGAGATGATTGAGAATGATGAAATAGAGTCGGTGGAATACAGCTCCAAGAAGATTACCATTGTTCCTAAGAAGCAGCCTGTCAACGGTATTACCATGTCGTACTATACAGGTTATATATATGATGAGTCTACTTTTGAACTTCTTAAGGCCAATAAGGATATAGAGGTATCCGCTGCAATAGAGGATACGGGAGCAAGTATTTTTGACTTCATACTTGTATATGTTCTTCCGTTCCTTCTTATATATCTGCTTCTGGGATTCCTTTTCCGCAAGATGGCAGGCGGAAGCGGCGGAATGCTTGGCGTAGGCAAGAGCAATGCCAAGGTATATGTTGAGAAAGAGACAGGTGTAACATTTAAGGATGTGGCAGGTCAGGAAGAAGCCAAGGAATCTGTTAAGGAAATTGTTGATTTCCTTCATAATCCTGCCAAATATTCGGCAATCGGTGCCAAGCTTCCGAAGGGAGCACTCCTCGTAGGACCTCCGGGAACAGGTAAAACCCTTCTTGCCAAGGCTGTTGCGGGAGAAGCGGGAGTTCCGTTCTTCTCACTGTCCGGTTCTGATTTCGTTGAGATGTTTGTCGGCGTAGGTGCGTCAAGGGTGAGAGACCTTTTCAAACAGGCACAGCAGTCCGCACCTTGTATTATTTTTATTGATGAGATTGATGCAATAGGCAAGAGCAGGGATTCAAGATACGGCGGTAATGATGAAAGGGAACAGACACTGAATCAGCTCCTTGCCGAGATGGACGGATTTGATTCTTCTAAGGGTGTACTTATCCTGGCGGCTACCAACCGTCCGGAAGTTCTTGATAAAGCCCTTTTGAGACCGGGCCGTTTTGATAGGCGTATCATTGTTGATAAGCCTGATTTAAAGGGAAGACTTGATACCCTCAAGGTACATTCCAAAGATGTAATGATGGATGACACGGTTGATTTGGATGCAATTGCACTGGCTACGGCAGGTGCGGTAGGTTCTGACCTTGCCAATATAATCAATGAAGCGGCCATTAATGCCGTTAAGCACGGAAGAAGAGCCGTTAATCAGGACGATTTGTTCGAATCGGTTGAAGTTGTCATTGCAGGTAAGGAGAAGAAAGACAGGATTCTCGGTAAAGAAGAGAAAAGAATGGTTGCATACCATGAAGTTGGCCATGCCCTTATTACATGTCTTATGAAACATGCCGAGCCTGTACAGAAAATTACCATTGTTCCGAGAACAATGGGTTCTCTGGGATATACCATGCAGGTTCCGGAAGAAGAGAAATACCTTCTTACCAAGGATGAGCTTGTTACAAGGATTGTAACTCTCTTAGGCGGTCGTGCTGCGGAGGAGATTGTCTTCAATACTGTTACGACAGGTGCATCCAACGATATTGAACGCGCCACAAAGCTGGCAAGAACAATGGTTTCACAGTACGGAATGTCAGAGACATTCGGACTTATGGGACTTGAAAGCGTGGAAAGCCAGTATCTTGACGGAAGAAGTGTTCTTAACTGTTCCGACAAGACAGCAGCCGTTCTCGATGAAGAAGTTAATAAAATGCTTAAAGAATACTATGCCAAGGCAAAAGAATTGTTGGCCGACAATCTTATGTGTCTTGACAGGGTGGCAGAGTATCTTATTGAGAAAGAAACAATTACAGGTAAAGAATTCATGCAGATTGTCCATGACGTGAAAGGTGATGATTTCAAACCGGAAACCGGGACAGAGAATAAACCTTCAGATGAAGGGTTTTAGGAGGATTAATCAGTTCAATGATTGATTTGCATTTGCATTTAGACGGCTCCCTCAGACCGGCAACGGTCCGGGAGCTTTTACATAAGATGGGAAAGGATGTTTTTTCATCTGATGAAGAAGCTTTGGATAAGCTGAAAGTATCCGATGACTGCAGGGACCTTAATGAATATCTGGATAAATTTACATATCCGCTTATGGTGCTTCAGACAGAAGATAATATAGAGAGAGCCGTATATGAGCTGGGGCTGGATTTGTACGGTATGGGCGTAGAGTATGCCGAAATCAGATTTGCTCCTTCTTTAAGTACACAAAAGGGTCTTAATGAGGATGCGGTTGTTAAGGCTGCCGTTAACGGCGCCGTTAAAGCTGAAAAGGAGTGCCGGAATCTGAGACTCGGACTGATTCTGTGCTGTATGCGCGGTAATGACCATAATCCTAATTTCAATACAATTGAGACGGCGGGAAAATATCTGGGAGACCATGTCTGTGCTCTTGATCTGGCTGGAGCGGAAGCACTGTACCCTACGGATGGGTTTGAAGAAGAATTCAGAAGAGCGGCATTAAAGGACATTCCTTTTACAATCCATGCCGGAGAGGCAGCAGGCCCTGAAAGCATCTGGAAAGCCCTGGAGTTCGGAGCATCAAGAATAGGACACGGAATCAGGTGTATAGAGGACAATACACTTGTTGATTATCTGGCAAGGCATGAGATTCCTCTTGAGGTATGCCCGACGAGCAATATGCAGACAAAAGTTTTTCATGACATAAAAGATTACCCGATTAAGGAACTTCTGCTTAGAGGGGTCCATGTAACATTGAATACAGATAATATGACGGTAAGCGGCACTAACCTTTCCAAAGAAAGAGCGTTTGTCAGCAGACATTTTGACATAACACCAAAGGATCTGCTTCTTATGGAGCAATATTCCCGTAAAGCGGCATTCCTTCATGAATTTTAAATCATAATAAGAGGTTATATGTACGAAGGTATTTTTGATATAGAGGAAGAACTTAAAAAACTGCCGGCAAAGCCCGGAGTATATATTATGCATGACCGTACAGATGCCATAATTTATGTGGGAAAGGCCATAAGCCTTAAAAACAGGGTCAGACAGTATTTTCAGTCATCCCGTAACCACAGTTCCAAAATTAAGCAGATGGTTTCCAATGTGGCGAGGTTTGAGTATATTATTACCGATTCGGAGTTGGAGGCTCTTGTACTGGAATGTAATCTCATAAAACTTCATAAGCCCAAATACAATACAATGCTTAAGGACGGAAAGACATATCCCTTCATTAAAATAACAACCGGTGAGATGTTTCCCCGCATAATGTCATCCAGAATCATGAAAAAGGACAAAAGCAGGTATTTCGGGCCTTTTACAAGCGGCAAAGCCGTTAATGACATTATAGAACTTCTTAACAGAACATACGGTATACGGACCTGTAACCGCAATCTGCCTAAGGATACAGGTAAAGACAGACCTTGTCTCAATTATCATATCGGACAGTGCAGTGCTCCGTGTCAGGGATATATTACCAAAGAAGAATATAATGAACGCATTGAGAAATGTGTGGATTTTCTGGAAGGCCGGTATAACGGAATAACAGTTCATCTTAAGGAAATGATGAATGAAGCTTCTGACAGACTGGATTTTGAGCGGGCGGCAACCTACAGGGATATGCTTGAAAGCGTAAAATATATTTCCCAGAAGCAGAAAATAACCAACAGCGATATGCAGGATAGGGATATTGTTGCAGCAGCAATGGATGAAACCGACTGTGTTGTGCAGGTGTTTTTTGTAAGAGGCGGCAAGCTGATAGGCAGGGAGCATTATCACATGGAGCTTGCAGGAGACGAAGAGAGAGCCGATGTGGTAACTGATTTTGTTAAACAGTTTTATGCAGGAACCCCGTACATTCCTTCAAGAATCTTGGTTCAGGAGCCCTTAAGGGAAGGTGAGCTGATAGAAGAATGGCTGGAGCAGAAGACAGGCCATTCAGTCAGATTCCTTGTTCCCAGAAGGGGCACCAAAGAAAAACTCGTAGAACTTGCCGAAAAAAACGCCAAACTTGTTCTGGAGCAGGATAAGGATAAAATAAAGCGTGAGGAAGCAAGAACTCTCGGAGCGGTAAAAGGAATAGAAAAAATACTGGGGCTGTCAGACATACATCGTATGGAAGCTTTTGATATTTCAAACATAAGCGGAGTTATGTCGGTGGGCTCCATGGTTGTCTTTTACGACGGACTTCCAAGACGCAACGATTACCGTAAATTCAGAATCCGTTCCGTAACGGGACCTGATGACTATGCATCCATGAAAGAGGTTCTTACAAGGCGTCTTACCCACCAAAACGACGGCTTTGATACCATTCCGGATCTGATTATGATGGATGGAGGCAAAGGTCAGGTAAATATAGCCATTTCCGTTATTAATGAACTCAATCTTGCCATTCCCGTCTGCGGAATGGTAAAAGATGATAACCACAGAACAAGGGCTTTATGGTACAATAATGAAGAATTGAGTATTGACAGAAACAGCGAAGAGTTTAAACTTATAACCAGAATACAGGATGAGGCGCACAGATTTGCCATCGAATATCACAGAAATTTAAGAAGTAAAGGCCAGGTACATTCCGTGCTTGACGACATTGACGGAATCGGCCCTGCAAGGCGCAAAGGCCTTATGAAATATTTTAAGGATATTGAAGCAATTAAAACAGCTTCTTTGGAACAGCTCATGGAGGCTCCTTCCATGAACAGCGATGCTGCACGGAAGGTATATAATTTTTTCCATCCTGAAACAAAATAAACCCAAGGGGGTACACACATGTCAGAATTAAAAGTAGAAAAAATCATCGAAAAAATGGAATTAAAAGTACTCACACCGGATATTGATATAACTGATAAGACAGTATCCGTACCGGACATTAACAGACCGGCTCTCCAGCTTACCGGATTTTTCGACCATTTCGACAGCGAGCGTGTCCAGATTATCGGACATGTTGAGGCTGCATATATGGAAACCATGGATAAGCTTACGAGAAAAGAGCGATATAACCAGCTTCTTTCATATAATGTTCCGTGCATTATCTTCTGCAGAAATGAAGAACCGGACAGCCAGATGATTGAGGCAGCAAGAAAGTACAAGATTCCGCTTCTTCAGACAGAGAAAGCAACATCTTCTTTTGAAGCCGAGATTATCAGATGGATGAAAGTCATGCTGGCACCCAGTATTTCAATCCACGGCGTACTGGTGGATGTATACGGCGAAGGTGTTCTTATAACAGGCGAAAGCGGTATCGGAAAAAGTGAGGCTGCGCTGGAACTCATTAAGAGAGGACACCGTCTTGTAACAGATGATGTGGTTGAAATACGAAAAGTAAGCGATGAAACATTAATCGGAACGGCACCTGAAATAACAAGACATTTTATAGAGTTAAGAGGTATCGGAATAATTGATGTTAAGACACTTTTCGGTGTTGAAAGCGTTAAGGAAACCCAGGGAATCGATATGGTAATACATCTTGAGGACTGGGATAAGGATAAAGAATACGACCGTTTCGGACTTGAAGAGGAGTATACGGAAATTCTTGGAAATAAAGTCGTATGTCATAATCTTCCGGTAAGACCGGGCCGTAACCTTGCGGTAATTGTCGAATCGGCAGCAGTTAACTGGAGACAGAAAAAGATGGGCTACAATGCGGCCAAAGAGCTGTATAACAGAGTCCAGAATAGTATTAATCACAAAAACTGATAATAGGAGAAAATAAAATGAGCAGATTATGTTTTGGAGTGGATTTAGGCGGAACAACAGTTAAAATGGGATTATTTACAGTGGAAGGCTCCCTTTTGCAGGATTGGGAAATTCCTACCCGTAAAGAGGAAAAAGGAGCATATATCCTTAGCGACATAGCAGATTCCATTAATAATAAAATGGAAGAAGAGTCAATAGACCCTGATGATGTGGTTGGAATCGGAATCGGAGTTCCGGGTCCTGTTACCCCTTCGGGAATCGTTAAAGGCTGTGTAAATATAGGCTGGGGAGATACTCCTGTAGAAGAAATTTTAAAAGACAAAACAGGTTTTGAGGTTAAAGCCGGAAACGATGCCAATGTTGCTGCTTTAGGTGAGTTATGGCAGGGCGGCGGAAAAGGTAACAGAAGTCTTGTCATGGTTACTCTCGGAACAGGTGTAGGCGGCGGAATAGTCCTTGATAACAAAATTGTTACGGGAACCCACGGCGCAGCCGGAGAGATAGGACATATGTCAGTAGTATATGATGAAACTGCAACATGTAACTGCGGTAAAAAAGGCTGTCTTGAACAGGTGGCATCCGCAACAGGTATTGTTAAAGAAGCAAAGAGATTCCTTGAGGACGGTTCTGAGCCGTCAAGCCTTCGTGATATACCTGATTTTACCGCCAAGGATATTTTTGACGAGGCCAAAAAAGGTGATGCCCTTGCCCTTAAGACGGTGGACAGACTTGGCGAATACCTTGGAATTGCCCTGGGACATATTGCATGCGTAATAGATCCTGATGTATTCATCATCGGAGGCGGCGTTTCAAAAGCCGGAGAGTTTCTTATCGATGCAATACAGAAACATTATGTTGAAAAAACATATCCTCAGTGCAAAAAAACACCTATTAAGCTTGCTACACTTGGAAACAGTGCCGGAATATACGGCGCAGCCAAAATGGTTATTGAATAATCTGAAAGGGATTGCCGTATATCGGGGGCTCCTCCCCGGACGGCATACAGGAATGTTCCTATGGAATTTTTAACCGAATTGCAATTGTTACTTGGAGAAGAAAATGTGTATGTCAATGAACCGATGTCATCCCATACAACATTCCGGACAGGCGGAAATGCCGGATATTTTGTGACTCCGGGATGCGCAGACGATATAATTGCCACAGTTGAAATCTGCAGACAAAACTCCGTTCCCTACTATGTTGTGGGTAACGGCAGTAATCTTCTCGTATCTGACAGTGGTTACGACGGCGTTATAATCCACATAGGAAACCGTATATCATATATTATAACAGAAGGAGAGTACATTACTGCCGGAGCCGGAGCTCTTCTCTCCAAAATCGGAGCCGCAGCACTTGATGAGTCCCTTACCGGTTTTGAATTTGCCGCAGGAATACCGGGAACCATAGGCGGCGGATGCATTATGAATGCAGGCGCATACGGCGGAGAACTTAAGGATGTGCTTGTTAAGGTTAAGGCGGTTACTCCTGAAGGCATAATTAAAGAGTATACGGTTGACGAAATAAATCCCGGATACAGACAGACTATTTTTACAGGTAAAAATTACATTATTCTTGAGGCTGTCATAAAACTTAAAAAAGGTGACCGAACAGAGATTGCGGCAGAAATGTCCCGCCTGGCGGCTCTAAGAAGAGCAAAACAGCCTTTGGAATACCCTAGTGCGGGAAGCACATTTAAACGGCCCGAAGGTTATTTTTCGGGACAGCTTATCGAAAGTGCAGGCCTTAAAGGCAAGGGTGCGGGCGATGCCTGCGTATCTCCCAAACATGCCGGATTTATCATTAATAAAGGCAATGCATCAGCTAAAGATATATACGATACCATAGAAATGGTAACAGAAGAAGTTATGCGTGTACACGGTGTGAAATTGGAACCGGAGGTCCGCCTTATAGGAAGTTTTTCTTGACGGATTGGTAAATGTGTAGTATTAATAAACATTGTTGATACGAATGGCAGAGAGGTGCCTATATGAGAATTGTTGTTGTTACGGGAATGTCGGGAGCCGGAAAGAGAACAGCATTAAAGGTTTTGGAAGACGCAGGCTATTACTGCGTTGATAATCTTCCGGTTATGCTTGTTACCAAATTCATGGAACTTGCATTCGGCGGCAACGGAATTGATAAAATTGCACTCGGCGTGGATGTCAGAAGCGGCGAATCAATTAAGGATTTTGAAAAAATTCTTGATGGCCTTAAAGCAATGAACTATCAATGCGAAATTCTTTTTCTTGAAGCAGAGGATGATGTCCTTGTAAAAAGATACAAAGAAACGAGGCGTAACCATCCGCTTGCAGGAGAAAACAGAATTATGGAAGGCATTCGTCAGGAAAGGGAAGAAATTGCCTTTTTAAAACGGAGAGCCGATTATATAATAGATACAAGTACACTTCTTACAAGAGAATTGAAGCAGGAACTTGAAAAAATATTTGTTGATGACGAGGAATTTAACAGCCTTGTCGTTACTATAGTGTCTTTTGGCTTTAAATACGGAATCCCCGAGGATGCGGACCTGATTTTTGATGTGAGATTTCTTCCGAATCCGTATTATATTGATGAGTTAAAGCCACTTACCGGCAATGATGCAAAAATCAGGGATTTTGTCATGGGTTTTTCACAGGCACACGAATTTCTCGATAAACTAACCGATATGATTCGTTTCCTCATACCTAACTATATTCTTGAAGGCAAAAACAGACTTGTCATAGGTATTGGATGTACAGGCGGCAAACACCGTTCCGTAACCCTTGCTAACGAATTGTACAAACGGTTGGAAAATCACGAATATGGCCTTAAAATAGAGCACCGCGACATTGATTTGGATGCCAAAACCAAAAAATAGAGGTGAAGCCATGTCCTTCTCATTTAAAGTAAAGGAAGAACTTGTCGGAGTACTTCCGGGGGCAAGACACTGCCAGATTGCCGAGCTTGCTGCTCTCATCAGCATGTGCGGTCATGTATACACAACCGCAGGCGGCAGGCATTATATACGAATTACATCCGAAAATATCGGCGTAATCCGCAAATGCCAGCAGATCATTAAAAAGGCATTTTCTTCCGAAACGGAAATAACCGTCAGGTATAATTCCGATTCAGGAAACAGAACATACATAATGACCGTGCCGGATTCCGACATTGCTATTAAAATACTTCTTTCAACCAAAATAATGAATACAGACGGAAGCTTTGAGCGGGACATGTCCCTTGTAAATACCACAGGCATAACAAATTCCTGCTGTAAAAGAGCATTTTTACGCGGAGCATTCCTGGCAGGAGGCTCCATAAGCGACCCCGAAAAATCCTACCATCTTGAAATAGTTGCTTCCGGAATGAGGAAAGCCTCACAAATTCTTGACGCAATGAATGTTTTTGAACTGGAAGGAAGAATTGTTGAAAGAAGACATTATTATGTTGTGTATCTTAAAGAAGGTTCACAAATAGTGGACATGTTAAATGTAATGGGTGCTTTTGTATCCCTGATGGATCTTGAAAATGTCCGTGTGCTTAAAGAGGTACGCAACTCAATCAACCGGAAAGTAAACTGTGAAACTGCAAATCTTGGCAAAACAGTCAGCGCTGCAGTAAAGCAGATTGAAGATATAAATTATATAAAAGAAACAGCAGGGCTTGACAGCCTTAGTGAAGCACTTGAGGAAATAGCCGAATTAAGACTCCAATATCCTCATACAGCGCTTAAAGAACTGGGGACGATGCTTACGCCTCCGGTAGGTAAGTCCGGTGTTAACCACCGACTCAGAAAAATTAGTGAAATAGCTGATAATCTCAGAGAAAACAGGAGAGACAGGGAGGCAAAACAATGATTACCAAAACAATTAAAATTCAGATTCCTACGGGACTGGAGGCAAGACCGGTTGCGGTTTTTGTACAGGTGGCAAGCCAGTTTGAAAGCTCCATATATGTTGAAGTGGATAATAAGAAAGTCAATGCCAAAAGCATAATGGGCATGATGACGCTTGGACTAAACATGGGCGAAGAAGTTACCGTAACTGCCTCAGGAGCAGATGAAGAGGCTGCTATGGCTGATATCGAGAAATATCTCAGCGCAGAATAAAAATTAAATTATGACACCGAAGCATCGCAAAACGGTATGATTTGGAAATCATCCGGGCTGCGGTGCTTTTTGCTTTATAGGAAACTTCGTCCTATAAAGCAAAAACACTCCGCTAAGGATGAGCACTCGCACGATAGGAAAATTTCCCGAATCGTCTTGTTCGTTTTTTGGTGATGGTGTATACTGAATTTATGTGATTAACGGTTACGGAGGAGATATATTAATGGCATTCACACATCTGCATGTTCATACGGAATACAGCCTTCTTGACGGGTCAAGTAAGATTAAAGAGATTACTGCCAGAGCGAAGGAACTTGGCATGGACAGTATTGCAATTACTGACCATGGCGTTATGTACGGAGTGATTGATTTTTATAAGGCGGCAAGAGCTGTGGGGGTTAAGCCTATACTTGGATGTGAAGTGTATGTGGCACCGGGTTCCAGATTTGATAAAGAGGCGGGAGTAACCGATGACAGATATTATCATCTCATTCTTCTTGCAGAAAATAACACGGGATATGCCAATTTGACCAAGATTGTATCCAAGGGATTTGTGGACGGATTTTATTACAAGCCAAGGGTTGACTATGAGGTGCTTAGGGAATATTCAGAGGGGATAATATGTCTTTCTGCATGTCTGGCAGGGGAAGTGCAGAAATATCTTTCCCGTAATCTGTATGAGGAAGCATGTAAAGCTGCGCTCAGGTACGAAGATATATTTGGAAAAGGCAATTTTTTCCTGGAACTTCAGGACCATGGGATTCCGGAACAGAAAATGGTTAACCAGCTTCTTATCAGAATGCATAATGAACTTGGAATAGAGTTAGTTGCGACTAACGATGTGCATTATACATATGCGGAAGATGCGCAGGCGCACGATATACTTTTGTGCATCCAGACCGGTAAAAAAGTATCCGATGAGGACAGAATGCGTTATGAGGGAGGACAGTATTATTTTAAGTCGGAAGAAGAGATGAGAAGTCTTTTTCCGTATGCGCCGGAGGCGCTTGATAATACCCATAAGATTGCCGAAAGATGTAATGTGGAGATTGAATTCGGGGTGACCAAGCTGCCTAAGTTTGAGGTGCCAAAGGGGTATGATTCATGGTCATATCTTAATTTCCTTTGCAATGAAGGACTTGTGAAAAGATATGGGGATGACGCACCGAAGCTTAGGGAGAGATTAGATTATGAGCTTTCGGTAATCCGTAAGATGGGATATGTGGACTACTTCCTGATAGTATGGGATTTTATTAACTATGCCAAGAGTAACGGCATTGCGGTGGGACCGGGACGAGGCTCGGCAGCGGGATCTGTTGTGGCATATACACTGGCAATAACAGATATTGACCCGATTAAATATAATCTTCTTTTTGAACGGTTTCTTAATCCGGAGCGTGTATCAATGCCGGATATAGATATTGATTTCTGTTATGAGCGAAGACCTGAAGTTATTAAATATGTAATGGATAAATACGGCAGGGACAGGGTTGTGCAGATTGTAACTTTCGGTACGCTGGCGGCACGAGGCGTAATTAAGGATGTAGGGCGCGTTCTTGACATGCCGTATGCCAAAACAGACATGATTTCCAAAATGGTTCCTATGGATTTGGGAATTACAATAGATAAGGCGCTTGAAGCCAATGTGGAATTTAAAGAGCTGTATGAAAGTGATGATGAGGTTAAGTATCTTATTGATACCTGCAAGCGACTGGAAGGACTGCCGAGACATACATCCATGCATGCTGCCGGTGTCGTAATCGGCTCAAGGCCTATTGATGAGTTTGTACCGCTTTCGAGAGCATCTGACGGTACGATTACGACTCAGTTTACAATGACTACCATAGAAGAACTCGGACTCCTTAAAATGGACTTTTTGGGACTCCGTACACTTACTGTAATTCAGAATGCGGAAAAGCTCATTAACAGCAGGGGCGATGTTTCTTTTGACATTAATAAAATAGATTATAATGACAGAAATGTTCTTGATATGATAGGAACAGGTAAGACAGAGGGTGTGTTCCAGCTTGAAAGTCCTGGTATGAAAAACTTCATGAAGGAATTAAAGCCGGACAGCCTTGAAGACCTTATTGCCGGAATTTCATTGTACAGGCCGGGACCGATGGATTTTATCCCTAAATATATCAAAGGCAAGAATAATCCGGGAGAGATTACTTATGCCTGTAAAGAATTAGAGCCTATTCTGTCCGCCACATACGGCTGTATAGTATATCAGGAACAGGTTATGCAGATAGTAAGGGATTTGGCGGGATTCACACTGGGACAAAGTGATTTGGTGCGCCGTGCCATGTCCAAGAAAAAACAGGCCGTAATGGAAGAGGAACGGCAGAATTTTATATACGGAAATGAGGAAAGAGGGGTTCCGGGATGTATTAAAAACGGAATTCCGAAAGAAGTGGCATCCGGAATATACGACACGATGATGGATTTTGCCAAATATGCATTTAATAAATCCCATGCGGCATGTTATGCATTTGTATCGTTCCAGACGGCATTTCTTAAATGCTATTATCCGGTGGAATTTATGGCGGCACTTATGACAAGCGTGCTTGACAATACCGCAAAAGTGTCACAATACATTATGACCTGTAGACAGATGGGCATTAAAATTCTTCCTCCGGACATTAATGAAGGGGAAGGTTCGTTTACGGTGTCAGACGGTACGATAAGATACGGACTTTCTGCCATAAAAAGCCTTGGAAGGCCCGTAATTGAGGCTATCGTTGCGGAGCGGGAGCGAGGCGGAAGATTTACGGATATAAAGGATTTTGCCACAAGACTTTCGGGCAAGGAAGTAAATAAGCGTACGGTTGAAAGTTTCATTAAATCGGGGGCGTTTGACAGTTTCGGACTTACAAGAAAACAGATGATGCTTATTTATGCTGAAATAATGGATAATGTATCCCAGGAGCGTAAAGAGACGATATCAGGGCAGATGTCGCTTTTTGACATGTTTGCACCTGAGGAAAAGCCTTCGGATGTGATTGCACCTGATGTGGGAGAGTTTACAAAGGATGAACTTCTCACCTTGGAAAAAGAAGTGCTGGGAGTGTATATAAGCGGACACCCTCTTGACGGATACAGAAATCTCTGGGAAAAAAATATAACCAATTACGCGTCGGATTTTGAAATAGATGAAGAAAACGGACATGCCAAGGTAAGGGACGGCGAAAGGGTAGTTGTGGGCGGCCTTATTTCAGGCGTCAAAGTTAAAATGACAAAGACAGGAAAGAGCATGGCTTATTTTAACATTGAAGACCTGGCAGGAACTGTTGAGATAGTTACTTTTCCGAAACCTTTTATGGATTACAGACAGGACATTGTTGAAGATAACAAGGTTTTTATAAAAGGAACCGTGGACTTAAGAGACGAAGAAAACGGCAAAGTACTCTGCAATGAAATAATTCCTTTTGATTCCATTCCGAGGGATTTATGGATTAAATTTGCAAACAAGCAGGCATATATTGATTCTGAAAAAGAACTTTTCAATATTCTGACCGAATCGGACGGAAATGACAGGGTGATTATTTATTGTGAGGCTGAAAAAGCCAGAAAAAATCTTCCTTTATCCATGACTGTGAAGGCAGAAGGAAGTACTCTTTTGAAACTTGCCGGGCGATTTGGTGAAAAAAATGTCAAAGTAGTGGAAAAATCTATTGAAAAATAGCATGAATTAGCATAAAATATGCCTATATTGCAAAAAATTAACGGATACGGCTTTTTGGTTCGTATCAAAAATACACAAAACAGACTTTATGGAGGTAGACAAAATGGCAGCAGAAGTTAGTACAATTGGTGTTCTTACAAGTGGCGGAGATGCTCCGGGAATGAATGCAGCGATAAGAGCGGTAGTAAGAACAGCATTGGCAAAAGGTCTTAAGGTTAAAGGTATTCTTAAAGGTTACAACGGACTTTTAAATGAAGAGATTATTGATATGAATGCTACAAGCGTTTCAGATACAATAGACAGAGGCGGTACGATTCTTTATACCGCAAGATGCCTTGAGTTTATTGACCCTGAGTATCAGAAGAAGGGAGCCGAAATCTGTAAAAAGCACGGAATCGACGGTCTGGTAGTTATCGGTGGTGACGGTTCGTTTAAGGGTGCGCAGAAGCTTTCTGCATTGGGAATCAATACAATCGGTGTTCCGGGCACAATCGATCTTGATATTGCATGTACGGAATATACTATCGGATTTGATACCGCAATTAACACGGCGATGGAAGCAATCGACAAGATAAGAGATACTTCCACATCCCATGAGAGATGTTCAATTATTGAGGTTATGGGTCGTAATGCAGGACATATCGCATTATGGTGCGGTATTGCCAACGGAGCAGAGGATATTCTTCTTCCGGGCAAGTATGATTTTAACGAAGAGAGAATTATTAACAGCATTATTGAGAATAAGAAGCGTGGCAAAAAGCATCACATTATTGTTAATGCAGAAGGAATCGGACATTCTACTTCAATGGCTAAGAGAATTGAAGAAGCTACAGGAGTTGAGACAAGAGCTACAATCCTTGGTCATATGCAGCGTGGCGGAAGTCCTACATGTAAGGACCGTGTTTATGCTTCAATGATGGGTTCAATGGCAGTTTCACTTCTTTGCGAAGGTAAATCCAACAGAGTAGTGGCATATGCTAACGGCGAATTTGTTGATTACGATATTGACGAAGCTCTCGCAATGACAAAGGATGTTGATGAGCATATGTATGCAGTCAGCAAACTTCTTTGCAGATAAGGTGGTCATACATTGATTACAAGTACTGCCAATGCACAGGTAAAGAATGTAATAAATTTAATTAAAAAGTCCGGGGAACGAAGAAACCGCGGACTTTTTGTAATTGAGGGAATCAGAATGTTTAGCGAGGTTCCCGGTAAAATGCTTGAAAAGGTCTATGCATCAGAGAGCTTTGCAAAAGACCATATGAGTCTGCTTAACAGCTGCGGTCCGTGCGGATATGAAATTGTATCTGATAATGTTTTTAAACAGATGTCTGATACCAAAACTCCCCAGGGAATCATGGCACTTGTAAAAATGCCTGAATATTCAATGGAAGATTTACTTCCTGCCGGAAAAGTTCCGCTTCTGGTTGTTTTGGAGAATATACAGGACCCGGGAAATCTGGGTACAATTATCCGTACTGCAGAAGGAGCCGGTGCCACCGGAATAATTATGTCCAATGATACCGTAGATATATATAATCCCAAAACAATCCGCTCCACGATGGGGTCTTTGTTCCGTATGCCTTTTATATACGCAGAGAGTATTACCGGATGTGTTGAAAATCTTAATGCGGCGGGAATCCGCACAATGGCAGCCCACCTTGACGGAACCCGGTTTTATTATGAAGAAGATTTATCGGTGCCTTTGGCGGTTTTAATAGGCAATGAAGGAAACGGGCTTACCAAAGAACTTACGGGTAAGGCGTCATGCCTTATAAAAATACCTATGGAAGGTCGTCTGGAGTCTTTAAATGCCGCAGTTTCCACAGCAATTATTTTGTACGAAACCTCAAGACAGAGAAGAATATAGAGCGGAAGATGCGGGAAATTTGACAAATAGCCCATAGTCTGATAAAATAATCCGTAACAAAATTTAATAATTTTGTAACAATTTATCTTTTTTCAATTTTTTTGGAGGTTAATATGAGATTCAAAAGCAGAAAAGCAGCTGTGCCGGCTTTGCTGATTATATTGGCAGTCACGCAGGTTGTTTTTGCCGGTATCAAGTCCTCCGACAGCAGAAAGGCGGATACCCTTCCTGTTGTTAACAGTACTGAGACTGCTACTGAATATATGGTAGCACAAGGCAGCGCTGAAGATGAAAGTACCGGACCAATCACCGAAGAAGAAGTTGTGTCTGCAGATTTAAATGTGGTATACAGAAGCACACTGACTTCAACAGAGGTTGTCGATGAATTTGAAAGCAATATTGACAAAGGTGATTTTTACAACAAAATAGTGTCTTATACATGTGAAAGACTTTGCGTGTATTCAGAAGCGGACTTAAAGTCTGATGTAGTTGGGGTTATGTATTCCGGAAGCCAGGCGGATATCCTGGAAAACGGAGAAGAATGGACTAAGATTAAGTCCGGAGAAGTTACCGGATATGTCCGTAATGTAGATGTTCTTTTTGCGAATGAGGCTGAGATTATAGCGACGATGCTTGGCAATAAGGAAGCTGTGGTTGATGCGGAAGAGACTTCTGTATATGCTGATGCATCCGAGCAGTCAGATGTGATTTCCACATTGTACAAGGGCGCAGTAATTGATGCTTATGATGAGTGTGACGGATTCATTCTGGTAACATGCGATAACGGATACGGATATATCAAGTCTGATAAAGTAACTGTGTCTTACGGTCTTTCTTCTGCCATTACCATAGAAGAGGAACAGAGAAAGCAGGCGGAAGAAGCAGCGGCGGCAGCTAAGAAAGCGGCAGAAGAAGCAGCGGCGGCAGCAGCCATTGCAGCAGCGCAGAAGTATCAGGAAGTTACAAGCACAAGCCGTTCCGCTTATAATGCTTCGGCAGATGAAATTCATCTCCTGGCAGCAATAATATACTGGGAGGCAGGCTGGGAGCCTATGGAAGGTAAGCTTGCGGTTGCCAATGTTGTATTGAACAGGGTTTTATCATCAAGATTTTCCCAGAATACAATTGCAGGTGTTATTTATGCACCGGGACAGTTTTCCGGAGTTGCATCCGGCGGTGTACCGACCGAGAGATTCAGTAATGTTCTCAATATGTCCAATGAACAGCTTAACGAAAGAGGCTGTTATGATGCGGCACTTGCGGCACTTAGCGGACAGAATAATATAGGTGATATGCTTTTCTTCATAAATGTCAAGAAAGCCAATTTCACAAAATACACCAGCTATACAATTATTAATAATCATTGCTTTTATATTTATTAAAGATAATGGTGCCGGCAGAAAGACATTCTGCCGGTATTTCTTTTGGGGATTGGTTGGCGTGACCATAGAAAAATATTGACTAAATATTTAAAGAGAACTATACTTTCTTTTAGCAGGGTATATAATTTTGAGGGGCTGTTAAATTATATTAAAAGATAAAGCTACGGTTCTGATATCTGTATATCATGACCGTTTTTTTTACTAAATTAATAATGTAAGGGTAAGGAGTATACAATTATGAAAAAAAGAAAAAGTCTAATAATTATTATTGCGGCAACGGTAATTCTGCTTATGGTTGGGATTTTCTTTATTGTCAAATCCAATATTTCCCGGAAAATAAGCCTGAATAGTGATGGTTACATATTTGACTGTTATACAGGCGAATGCACCGGTACCGTTAAGCTTGCAATTGACGGTAAGACAGACAAGACCGGCAGCAACAGATTTTTTACCGGAACGGTAACAATAGGAAATATCAAATCTAAGCTTGATAATGCCATGGTTTCTGAAACCGGTAACGGAGATTGTTCAATTGTCTGCACGGTGGAGACAGAAGGGATTTATGAAAAATATGACAGAATAATTATGTCGGTAATATTTAAAAATATGGATGCTGAAAACTGCGCAATATGTTTTTCTCCGTATTATGATAATGGCAGTATGACGGATTACTGTATCATAGGAGGAACTGATTCCGGGGAGGATGCAGCTTTACGATATAAAGATTATGCAAAAAGCATCGAAGAGGTCCGCAAGCAGCTTTCCCATCTTTCGAGAATGGTAATTGATACGACAATGCTTGGAGAAATAGTCAATGACGAAGGACAGATTATAGGAGAGACTGATGTTACACTGAAAGCAGATCTTAATCAGTATAAATTAAGTGAAGCGGATACGGAACATTATGTGTATGACGGAATCGTTGAGATGTTTGATACTACCATAATGCGGGAGAGCTGTGAAGCAATAATAAATAACAACAGCAACGAAGAGCCGGAATTTAATTTTAAGGGCGGGACAGATGATATTATCCTTACAATGAAGGGATATCCTGCACTTTCAGATGTACTTGTTTTTTACCCTGATGAAAGTATTCTTCCTGAAAAGTATAAGGGCTGTTATGTTACGGTTGAAAATCGGTTTTTTATGGAATTACAGGCAGGACAGATAAAAAAACACTGGCTTGCATATAAATTTGACCGTGACAGTGCCAAAATGACCGGAACATCCGATATCGTTCTTTCCGGAACTGTTGTGAGTAAAGCGGGAGAAGAGGAGGAAAGAGCTTTCTATTTTTCCGGCTCAATAAATATTGACGGTAACAAAGTGCAGACAGACGAGAATGAACTGCTTAAAACCGATAATGGTTATTACATCCTCAAGATTCCTAAAGCCGTAAAAGGCATATATACGGATATATACTTAACAGATATTCTTGTTATGATGGATAATCCCCGGATGGATAACTGCATAATAGGTTTTTCATCGATTTATGACGGAACGGATTTGAGCAATTGCTATATAATTGCCGGAGCGTCTGATGAAAAATCGGCAGGTGAAAAATATAATGCATTTAAGGAAGAATTTGAAGAAGAATATACATATGTGCAGAATCAGGAAATACCTGTAATTGATACTACAATATCAGGAGAAATAGTTAATGACGAAGGTCAGATTGTGGGGACTACGGATGTTACACTGAAAGCAGACCTTAATCATTATAAATTAAGTGAAGTGGATACGGAATATTATCTGTACGACGGTATTGTTGAGATATTTGATACTACCATAATGCGGGAAAGCTGTGAAGCAAGAACATATAACAACAGTAACGAAGAGCCGGAATTTAATTTTAAGGGCGGGACAGAAAATATTATCCTTACAATGAAGGGATATCCGGTTAAGGGAGAGACAATAACAATGTATCCGGCAGAAAGTATTTTACCTGATGAATACAAAGGCTGCCATGTGATATTTGATATAAAATAAGTTAAACAATAGAAGGCTTCGGATGCCACGGCGTTCGAAGCCCTTTTTATTTAACAGGAAATTCCTGTTAAATAAAAAACGCTCCGCTAAGGATGAGCACTCGCACGATGGGAAAATGTCAGCTAAAGCTGACCGTGCTCGGCTCGCAAAGCGGAGCAAGTCCCTCAAGGATTGAGGGATTTAAGGAGTTAGAGGCGGACTTGTCCGCTTTGTTCATATCTAATATTGTTATTTTTTTGTAAAAATGTATCACTTATGAATTATATGTGTTATAATGTACGAAGACAAACTGCCTGCTAAAATTGTATTTTGCATGAAAGGAGAAAAAATGAACATTAAAGGAAAGAAAATATGTGACAATTGCTTTTCACCTTGTAAAAAAGAGCCGTGCGAAATATGCGGATATAAAAAATCAAATTACCGTCCTGAAATAGGAATACTTCCTGTCGGAACCGTCCTGAAACACAGATACAGCATCGGATGTGTTCTGGGTAAAGGCGGATTTGGTGTTACCTATAAAGCCTATGACATGAAAAATGAGAGGGTTGTTGCCATTAAGGAATACTATCCTAACGGAATAGCCCACAGAGATACCGGAACAACAGGTGTTTCGGTATCTGACGCAAGCCATAGTGATACCTTTAAGATGGGTGCGGATAAATTTTTTGAAGAGGCCAAGACAGTTTCGCGTTTTAACGGAAATCCGAATATCGTAAGCGTATACGAATTCTTTTTTGAAAATAATACGGTGTATTATGTAATGGAATTCCTGGAAGGAATGGACTTAAAAGCTTATATCCGTAAGAACGGAGGAAAAATAAGCGAAGGCTGTGTAATGAGTATTCTTAATGTAATTACCGATGCATTACTTATTACACACAGTATGAATGTACTTCACAGGGATATTTCACCGGATAACATTTATGTGGAAAATAACGGCGGAATCAAACTTATCGACTTTGGTGCGGCGAGACTTGTTGTGTCTGAACAGAGTAAAAGCCTTTCGGTAATACTTAAACAGGGTTTTGCGCCGCTTGAGCAGTACCAGAGAAAAGGAAAACAAGGTCCGTGGACGGATATATATGCCCTGGGAGCCACATGCTACTATGCCCTGACCGGCAAGACCCTGGATGATGCCACGGAAAGAATAGACGAACCGTCTATAGGTACGGCAGAAGAATTCGGCATAGACGGACAACTCTGGAGCATTATGGAGAAATGTCTTGCGGTAAAAGCAGCTGACAGATACCAGTCGGTAGTGGAATTAAAGGCAGATTTGTCCAAAGTGACAATAGCTGCAAAACCCTTGATTGCAGCCGAAGAAAATGCCATTCCGCTGACTGTTATGTCCGAGCCGCAAAACACCATGGCAGAAACGGGAAATATCCCGGGAACGGTAGCAGTTTCAAATGCTGATTCAATCCCGGGAACGGTAGCGGTTTCAAATGCTGATTCAATTCCCGGAACGGTAGCGGTTTCAAATGCTGATTCAATCCCCGGAACAGTAGCGGTATCTGAAAATGATATCACAAATAATTCCAAAGACGATGCTGATAAAAAGAAAAAAGCTATATTACCTATAGTAAATTTTATAAAAAGTAAAAAAGGAATTATTTCCATTGCATCATTTGTTGGAGTTGTAATTATAATAATTGCGGTTACACTGATTGCTGCCGGAACTAAGAAAAACAGACCGGTCGGAAATGACGGAGGAAATAATCAGGTGGCTGAGAAAACCGAACCATCCGGTGAGGGAAATACCGTTGACATAGCGGAGGGAGGTACATCCGAAGAGGACGGTACAGACAAAGAAGATAAGCCTGAGAAAAAAACAGATGCTCCGGAATCTGAGGCAGAAGTGTCATCAGAGAATGTAACCCGGTCTCCGATTGAAAATCAGACCGAGAAGCCAACGGAGGCACCGACGCAGAAGCCGACGGAAGCACCGACTGAGAAGCCGACCCAGAAACCAACGGAAGCACCAACGGAAAAACCGACAGAAAAACCGACAGAAAAGCCGACTCAAAAGCCGACGGAAGCTCCGACTACAGCACCGGAAACTTATGTAACGGCAAGAGAATGTACTGTATATGCGGGCAGTGGAAGCAGCGCCACAGCATCCGGTAATTATGGAAAATATACCGGAGACTGGAAGAACGGCAAGCCTAATGGTAATGGGTATTTTATAAGCACCACCAACAATGGAGATTTTATATATTATACAATAATTAAAGGAAGCTGGAGTAACGGATATCTTACAGGTAAGGGAAGTCATGTGAGCGGACATTGTTTTTCTTACAAGACCGTTCCAACCGTGAATACAACGGATTGGAGTAAATATGTGGAAGGTACTTATGATAATCATGAATGTGTAACGATATATAAGGGAACCTGGAATAACGGTGTGATTGTGGGAGAATCCACGCGATATTACCAGTTATTTTATGAAGGAAGTTCGTATACCCTTAACGGAGAATTGATTACGACTCCGGATCGTACTGAAGCAAAATATAATACTACAGACTGGGTTACGAATACAGGAGTTACACCTTTATTGCAGGGAGCTGAATGGGATTATAAATTGTCATTGTAGTGAAAACTAACATAAGGTAACAAAATGAACCTTGACGGAAGAAAATGTTACAGACGAACCATATTTATTTAATTTCCAAGATTCTGATTATGAGGGCACATATTTGAGTTGAACCTCCGGTAAATGAAAATACCGTGGTTGAACCGTATACCTATGACTGGTCAGAGTATTATGTTAACATAGATGTTGGAGAGTTCGCCAACGGACAGTGGAAAGATGGTGAAACTGGGGAATGCATTAAAGTTAAACTCTGGGATAATAAACTGGATTTAAACAGTGAATTATATAATTAACACAGAAAGAGAGGAAAAAATATGTTTAAGAAAAAATGGTTTGTACCTGCTGCGGGAGCTGTACTGGTTCTGTTTACCGCACTTATGTTAATACTGGTATATCCGCACAATAAGATGCCGGATGACTATACGGAGGCTAAAGACGGAGTTGTATATATTCAGTCGGTTTTTTCGGATGCTATCTCTTCCGGTTCAGGCTTTGCCATAGGTGAGAATGGAAAACCGGTACAGTATATCGTAACAAATTACCATGTGGTACATAATAAAAACACGGGAGAAAAAGCGCAAAGCGTAACAGTATGTTTCTCAGCAGCGGCTAACCGCTACATGACAGCACAGGTTTACCGATACAGTGAGGCCAAGGATATAGCGGTTCTTCGTCTCCCTGAACCTACCACGGAAGTTAAACCTTTAAAACTTCGCAAATATTCTGATAATAATATAAGCGAAACCTTTTATGCGCTCGGTTATCCGGCAAGAGCAACAGTCGGAACTGATTTTGAACGCTACGATAAGAAAGATATAGTAACTACAAGCGGTATGATTTCAAGGCAGACAATGGTTGAGGAAACCGATGTATATATGCTGGACCTTGAAATTACCTCCGGCAATTCAGGCGGACCTCTTGTAAACAGCAAAGGTGAGGTTGTAGGTATCAACACCTTCAGTATTACAGATGAAAATTACGATAGGACCAATTATGCGGTATGTATTGATGAAGTAACAAGACTGATTGATGTTGATGAGGTACCTTTTACCCTTACTTCAGATGTTAATGCAAAGGCAATAATTGTTATTGCTGCTGTTGTAATAGTGGATGTGGCTTTGGCAGCAATGATTGTTATAAGTTTAATGGGTCCGGGCAAAAAAGCTTTATATGAAAGACCTGCAAAAAAAACTGAAAGACACGATACTGATTCCGATGTCAGAAGAACTGTGGCAGCGGATCCAATTTCACCAACCGTAGCCGTATCAGATTCGGTTTCGGTAATCAGCTGTATAAGCGGAGAATTGAAAGATAAAGATTTCGTCCTCAAGGATAAGCTGGTATTCGGAAGAGACCCTAAGAGATGTAAAGTAGTATTTCCATTGGATACAGAAGGCGTGTCAGGACTTCATTGCCAGCTCGTAAAGGAAAACGGAAAAATAGTATTGACTGACATGGGCAGTACATACGGAACTTATGTCGGTAACGGCCTTAAGATTGACAAGGATACACCGGTTGAGCTTAAAAAAGGAGATACTTTCAGTCTGGGCAGCGATAAAAACAAGTTTGTTGTTGGATAAGGATTAGCTTATGGAGTTTTTTATCAGCAAATATACGGACAAGGGCGGAAGACCTCATAATGAAGACAGCATCGGTATTTCTGAGGATTCTTTTGTGGTTGCTGATGGCCTCGGTGGTCATGACAGCGGTGAAGTTGCCTCCAAAATGGCAGTGGACTATGTCCTTGATATTGCATCAAACATTACGGATGTCAGTGACGAGACTATGCACCGGATTATAGACGGAGTTAACAAAACCGTATATAACGGCAGAATCGGAAACATGGCAACTACTGTTGTCGCCGCATTCATTAAAAATAACTTATTTAATTATCTGAATGTTGGTGACAGCAGGATGTACTATTTCAGAAAAGGGAAAATATTTTTGCAGTCGAAAGACCATTCAATAACACAGCTGTGCGTTGACATGGGAGAAATATCTCCTAAAGAAATGCGTTTCCATGAGGACAGAAACAGACTTACAAAAGCACTTGGTCTTGATTCTGAAATAAATATTCCCGGTCAGTTCGCACCTTTTGAAATAGAGCCGGGAGATGCCTTTTTGCTTTGCTCAGACGGCTTCTGGGAATATGTATATGAAAAAGAAATGGTGAAATATCTTCAGAAATCAGATACGCCTCAAAAGTGGATGGAAATGATGCTTAACAAAGTTTTAAAACGGGTTAAAGCGGGCAATGATAATATGAGTGCAGTCTGCGTATTTATAAAGTGATACGTGGTGTGGTACGGACAAGACTGTTTTAACAGCTGTTATATTGAAATTGATTTCTGCATATGATAAAATGAGTTTTGTAGTTGATTAATGGGAGCTTTCGGCTAACATGGTAAGGAAAGGCCCCCTCAGCTAACAAGGTAATGCCCCCTCAGCGTGAACGCTTCGGCGGCGAGGTAAGGTAAGGCCCCCTCGGCGTAAACGCTTCGGCGGCGTGATAAGGAAAGGCCCCCTCGACTAACAAGGTAATGCCCCCTCAGCGTAAACGCTTCGGCGGCGTGGTAAGGTAATGCCCCCTCGACTTAGAAAGTCTCGGCGGCGTGATTCGGCGGCGAGGTAAGCGGAAAGGCCCCCTCAGCGTAAACGCTTCGGCGGCGAGGTAAGGAAAGGCCCCCTCGACTTGGAAAGTCTCGGCGGCGAGGTAAGGAGGAGTTTATGGAACCTCAGGTATGGGTATGGTTAGGTTTGATGGTTGTTTTTATTATTTTTGAGATTGCGACAACCAGTCTTACTACCATATGGTTTGCAGGCGGTGCCTTTGTGGCATTCGTTATGTCAATTTTTAATGCTCCGTTGTGGGCAGAGATTACGGCATTTTTTGTTGTGTCATTAGTGCTTTTGATTTTTACAAGACCTGTTGTTACCAAACTTCTTAAAACCGGTCAGAGTAAGACAAATGTTGAAAGCCTTATTGGACAGAAGGCAAAAGTGCTGACAGAAATTAATAATAATGAGGAATCCGGAACAGCGCTTATTAACGGACAGGAATGGACGGCAAGAGCGTGTAAAGACGATGAAATTTTTTCTGCCGGCGACATAGTTGAGGTTGAGAAAATTTCCGGAGTTAAACTCATTGTTAAAAAATCAGAAAGATAGGTGAATAAAATGATTTTGGCAGGTATTCAGACAGGCGGATGGATTGCAATAGTTATTGCAGCAGTTGTGTTGTTTATCATTATTGTGTCATGTATTAAGGTAGTTCCTCAGGCTCATGCGGTTATTTTGGAAAGACTTGGTGCATATAAGGCAACATGGTCAGTAGGACTTCATATGAAGATGCCTTTTATTGATAAAGCAACAAGAAGAATGAGCTTAAAGGAACAGGTCGTTGATTTCCCACCTCAGCCTGTTATCACAAAAGATAATGTTACAATGCGTATCGATACGGTCGTATTTTTCCAGATTACGGACCCTAAGCTTTACGCATATGGTGTAGAAAATCCGATTATGGCTATAGAAAATCTTACGGCCACCACCCTTCGTAATATAATCGGTGAGTTGGAACTTGACCAGACACTTACTTCCCGTGAAATTATTAATACCAAGATGAGAGTTGCTCTTGATACGGCAACTGATCCATGGGGAATTAAAGTTAACCGTGTGGAACTTAAGAACATCATTCCTCCGGCAGAGATTCAGAATGCCATGGAGAAACAGATGAAGGCCGAACGCGAGCGTCGTGAAATGGAAACCAGGGCAGAAGGTGAGAAGAAGTCTAACATTACGGTTGCAGAAGGTAAAAAACAATCTGCAATTCTTGAAGCTGAGGCTGAGAAAGAAGCCGCTATTCTCCGTGCAGAAGCCAAGAAAGAGGCTACAATTCGTGAGGCTGAAGGTCAGGCGGAAGCAATCAGAGCCGTACAGATGGCAAATGCTGAAGGTATCAGATTTATTAAAGAAGCCGGTGCAGATCAGGCAGTTCTTACAATGAAGAGTCTTGAAGCTTTTGCAAAAGCTGCAGACGGTAAAGCTACCAAGATTATAATTCCTTCCGAGATTCAGGGAATTGCAGGACTTGCCCAGTCACTGGTTGAAATAGGACAGAATACAGAAACTAAATAAATTTTAATATGTTTTATCAGGGCTGCAAAATGCTGCGAAAAGTGTTTTGCAGTTCCTTTTTTGTATAAATGTATAATTATGCACTATTTTGTATAATTATACTTGACAAACAAATGAAACTGAGGTATCTTTGAAATATCTTTTTTGAAAGGGGCCTTGAATATGAATTTAAAAGGAAGAAGCTTTTTGACACTTAAGGACTTTACTGCTGAGGAGATTGATTATTTGCTGGATCTTGCGGCAGATTTAAAGGCAAAGAAGAAACAGGGAATTACCGGCAACAGCCTTAAAGGCAAGAATGTCGCTTTAATATTTGAAAAACCGTCTACCAGAACCAGATGTTCTTTTACAATAGGATGTATTGACGAAGGCGGACATCCGGAATATCTCGGCAAGGATGATATCCAGCTTGGATATAAAGAAAGCGTGAAGGACACGGCAAGGGTTCTCGGAAGAATGTTTGACGGAATCGAGTTCAGAGGTTTTTCACAGAAAACGGTTGAGGAGCTGGCAGAATACAGTAATGTGCCTGTATGGAACGGTCTTACGGATGAATACCATCCTACACAGATTCTTGCGGATTTCCTTACAATGAAGGAACATTTCGGATATCTTAAGGGCCTGAATTTTGTATATCTTGGAGACGGACGCAACAATATGGCCAACAGTCTTATGATTGGCTGTTCCAAAATGGGAGTTAATTTTACAATAATTGCACCTAAGGAACTCTGGCCGTCAGAAGAACTGGTAGATCTTTGCAAAGGATATGCCGGTGAATCGGGTTCAACCGTTACAATTACCGATTCCACAGACGGAGTAGTGGGAGCGGATGTACTTTATACCGATGTATGGTGCTCAATGGGCGAAGAGGATAAGGCTGCAGAGAGAATTAAGCTTTTAAGTCCGTATCAGGTTAATTCAGCACTTATGGCCAAGACAGGCAAGAAGGAGACAATCTTTATGCATTGTCTTCCGGCGGTTAAGGAAAAAGAAGTTACAGAGGAAGTTTTTGAATCACCACAGTCTGTTGTATTCGATGAAGCAGAAAACAGAATGCACACAATTAAGGCTGTCATGGTTGCAACATTGGGAAATTTATAGTATGATTACGGGGTAAACTTTTGAGAACAGGAGTGTACCCCGTATGTTTTCTTCAGGTAAAAAGATATATAAAGTCATAAGATGTATAATAGATATTTTTAATGTTATCCTTGGTGTCGGCGTGGTGGCTTTGGCGGTTCTGACATTTTTTGATACCGCATCCAATATGTGGATGTTTCCTGTTATTTTTCTGATGGGCGGTACCATGAATCTGTTGACCGGAATTAAGCATCTCCTGACGGAAAAGACAGGCTCCGGAATTGCAATGTTTGTGACTGCGGCAGTTATTTATGCAATGAGTTTTATAAGCTACAGGGCAATAGGGGGATGATCTTATGCGTGAAAAAGTTTTATCCATGTTAAAGGAACATGATGATTATATATCAGGACAGGAGTTAAGTGAGAGACTTGAAGTATCGAGAACTGCGGTCTGGAAGGCTGTCAATGCATTGAGGGCAGAAGGATATGCCATTGAATCCATTCCGAACAGAGGATACCATCTTACATCCTGCCCTGATGTTTTGCTTTCTGAAGAAATAAAAAGTCATTTAAAGACTAAAGTGCTTGGGAATAAAATCCTGCATTTTGATACAATAGATTCCACGAATAATGAGGTAAAAAGACTGGCAGAACAGGGTGCCGAAGAAGGGCTTATTGTCATAGCCGAAGAGCAGACCGCAGGAAGAGGACGAAGAGGCAGAACATGGTCTTCACCTCCCGGATGCGGAATATGGATGTCAATTCTTCTGAGACCGGAGCTTACTCCATGGGAAGTATCATCTGTGACACTTGTTTCCGCTCTGGCATGTGCAAAGGCAATACGGGATGAACTGGGACTTGATGCTCTTATAAAGTGGCCTAATGATATCGTAATTAACGGAAAGAAAGCAGTCGGCATTCTGACTGAAATGAGTGCTGAACAGGAGGCTGTTAATTATGTTGTTCTGGGAGTGGGCATGAATGCCAATATTTCTGAATTTCCGGAAGAAATAAACAGCATGGCGACTTCTTTTTTCATAGAGTCCGGAACCCGGATTAACAGAAGTCTGATGGTAGCAAAGTTTGTAATGTATTTTGAAAAATATTATGAGATATTCTGCAATGACAAAAAACTTACCGGAATTAAGGAAGAATATGAAAAATTTCTTGTAAATAAAGACCGTGATGTTTTTATAACGGAGGCATCAGGAACCGTAAAACGGAGAGCTTTGGGCATTAATGATAAGGGAGAACTTGTCGTGGAAAATGATG
The DNA here is from genome assembly GCA_051880035.1 of Butyrivibrio sp. Lineage (GTDB taxonomy): Bacteria > Bacillota > Clostridia > Lachnospirales > Lachnospiraceae > Eshraghiella. The sequence continues at coordinate 3,572 of JBJENE010000046.1, read as the reverse complement.
CAGGGGAAAGATATACGGTAAGGGCAGGAGAAGTGTCCGTGCGCGGAATATACGGATATGTATAGACGAAATATAAGAAAAGGGTAAGGCTTATGCAGAGTAATTTTGCAAATGCCCGGTGCAAAAATGGAAAACGAAGTTTTATGTGCAGCCAGTGCATATGACCGCAAATTTTATCTGAATGATGCTTTCAAGGATTTGCCTGATAGAATTAAAGATGAGTTAAAAATAATGAGCGTACTTTTTACTGAGGATGTAGGCGGAATATTTATAATGGAATTTGACCCGGAAGGTACACTTATTATTAAAACTGAAGCAGATGAAGGCGACCTGCTGTATGATGAAATAGGGGCAGCTCTTAAGGTCCGTAAACTTCAGATGGAGAAGGCGGAGACTTTTGAAGCTCTTGAAATGTATTACAAAGTATTTTTCCTGGGAGAAACCCCGGAGGAAAATCTTGAATGAAAATCGGAAATATTGAATTAGGTAACGGCGTAATGCTTTCGCCAATGGCGGGAGTTACCGATTTGCCTTACAGAATCCTGTGTAAGGAACAGGGATGCGATTACATGGTTACGGAAATGGTAAGTGCCAAAGCTGTTCTTTACAATAACAAAAATACGGATATTCTTTTACAATACAGACCTGAGGAAGGCCCGGTGGCACTGCAGCTTTTCGGCTCAGAGCCTGACATAATGGCAGAAATTGCCGCAAGACTTGAAGACCTTGGCTTTGCGGCTTTCGATATCAACATGGGATGCCCGGTTCCCAAAATCGTAAATAACCATGAGGGCTCTGCACTCATGAAAAATCCCGTTCTTGCCGGGAAGATAGTCGAGAAAATGGTTTCAGCCGTCAAAAAACCTGTTACAGTTAAATTCCGGAAGGGTTTTGATGATGAACATGTAAATGCCGTAGAATTTGCCCACATAATGGAAGAGTCGGGAGCTGCGGCGATAACCGTTCACGGCCGCACAAGGGAGCAGTTTTACTCAGGTGAGGCGGATTGGGACATAATAAGGCAGGTATGCGAAAGAGTAAGCATTCCGGTTTTCGGTAACGGAGATATTTTTACGGCATCTGATGCGGTTAAAATGCTTAAGGAGACGGGATGTGACGGTGTGGCGGTCGGCAGGGGCGCCAAAGGGAATCCATGGATTTTCAGGGAAATCAAAGCTTTGTTAAACGGTGAGCCGGTTCCTGAAAGGCCATGCATGGAAGAAATCAAATCCATGATAAAACGCCATGCTTTGCTAATGGTGCAGTACAAACCGGAATTTATGGCGGTAAGAGAGCTTAGAAAGCATGTATCATGGTACACAACAGGGCTTCATAACTGTTCGGCTCTTAGGAATGAAGTGAACCGGACGGAAACAATAGAAGAATTGTTTGAGCTGTTGGATAAAAGAATGATTGACAAATGAAAATTCATTAGTCTATAATATTATGAATTGTTATCTGTAAGGATAAAATAAATTTCAGGGAAGGTGTTAGGTAAAATGGCAGAAAAGAAAAACTTAATGACATATGAGGGTCTTAAGAAGCTTGAAGATGAGCTTCAGGATTTAAAGGTGGTAAAGAGAAAAGAAGTTGCCCAGAAGATTAAAGAGGCAAGAGAACAGGGAGACCTTTCAGAAAATGCCGAATACGATGCTGCTAAAGATGAGCAGAGAGATATTGAGGCAAGAATTGAAGAAATAGAGAAGATTCTTAAAAATGCCGAAGTCGCTGATGATGATGTTTCCAAGAACGGAGCAATCAATATCGGTTCTACGGTACTTGTCCGTGACTGTGAATTTGATGAGGAAATAGAATTTAAACTTGTAGGTTCTACAGAAGCAAAGAGCCTTGAGAATAAAATTTCCAATGAGTCTCCTCTTGGAAAGGCTTTAATCGGAAAGCAGGAGGGAGACAGCATCACTGTTGAGACACCTGCCGGCGGAGAAATAGAATACAAAATACTTAAAGTATACAGGAATTAATTATCAGATTGGAGTGAAAATTTTGGCGGGACAGAACAATGAACAGCAGGTTCAGGATATTAATGCATTATTACAGGTTAGAAGAGATAAATTACAGGACCTGGTCTCAAGAGGAAAGAATCCGTTTGAAATAACCAAATTCGATGTAACCCATCACAGTATGGAGATTAAGGACAATTTTGAAGCCCTTAACGGTACCGAGGTGGTTATTGCCGGACGAATGATGTCGAAGCGTGTAATGGGTAAGGCGTCATTTTGCCATGTTCAGGATTTACAGGGAACAATCCAGTCATATGTAGCAAGAGATTCAATAGGCGAAGAAGATTACGCAGATTTCAAAAAATTTGATATCGGTGATATTATCGGAATAAGCGGAAAAGTTTTTGAAACCAAAACCGGTGAAATCTCAATTCATGCAGATAAGGTAACACTTCTCACAAAGAGCCTTCAGATACTTCCTGAGAAGTATCATGGATTGACAAATACAGACTTAAGGTATCGCCAAAGATATGTAGACCTGATTATGAATCCGGAGGTTAAGGATACTTTTATTAAGAGATCCAAAATCATATCCGCAATCAGAAAATATCTTGACGGACAGGGCTTCATGGAGGTAGAGACCCCTATGCTGGTAAGTAACGCCGGCGGCGCTGCAGCCAGACCTTTCGTAACTCATTTCAACGCTCTTGACGAGGACGAAAAACTCCGTATTTCTCTGGAGCTTTACCTGAAGCGTCTCATAGTCGGCGGACTTGAAAGAGTATATGAAATCGGACGAGTATTCCGTAACGAAGGTGTGGACACAAGACACAATCCTGAGTTTACTCTTATGGAGCTTTACCAGGCATATACAGATTACCACGGAATGATGGACTTGACCGAAAATCTTTACAGATATGTGGCCAAAGAAGTTCTCGGCACCACCAAAATCGTTTACAACGGAGTTGAGATGGACCTTGGCAAACCATTCGAAAGAATCACAATGGTTGATGCCGTTAAAAAATATGCCGGAGTTGACTTTAACGAAATTCATACTCTTGAGGAAGCAAGAAAAGCAGCCTCTGAGCATAACATTGAATTTGAGGAGAGACACAAAAAGGGTGACATCCTCAACCTTTTCTTCGAAACATATGTTGAGGAGCACCTTATCCAGCCTACATTCCTCATGGATCACCCAACCGACATATCTCCTCTTACCAAGAGAAAACCGGAGAATCCGGAATACACTGAGCGTTTTGAGTTCTTCATGAACGGATGGGAAATGGCCAATGCATATTCCGAGCTCAATGACCCAATCGACCAGAGAGAGCGTTTCAGAGCCCAGGAAGAAGCTTTTGCGGCAGGCGATGAGGAAGCTAACCACACCGATGAAGACTTCTTAAATGCCCTTGAAATCGGCATGCCTCCTACGGGCGGAATCGGTTTCGGTATCGACAGAATGGTAATGCTTCTCACCGACTCGGCAGCGATAAGGGATGTACTGCTGTTCCCGACGATGCGAAGCACAACCTAAAAAATCCAGTATTTATGCGGGCTTGAAGGGTGTGGGATGGTCATTTGACCATTATTTTGACCATCAAAAGCAATAGT
>JBJENE010000045.1:0-8670 GCA_051880035.1 Butyrivibrio sp. | reverse complement strand
AGAAATTCTCTTCGTTCTTGGTCTCTTCTTTTCTGAATCTTGTGTTCTGGAGAAGTACAACATCTCCGTCCTTCATTGCAGCTACTGCAGCCTTAGCATTAGGTCCTACAACCTCATCATCGGCAGCAAATACAACTTCCTTGCCAAGCTTCTCTGAAAGTCTCTTAGCAACAGGAGCAAGTGATTCACCTTCGTTAGGTCCGTTCTTAACCTTTCCAAGGTGTGAGCAAAGGATAACCTTTCCTCCGTCATTAATTAATTTCTGAATTGTAGGAAGTGCTGCCACGATTCTGTTCTCGTCAGTAATCACGCCTCCCTTTAACGGTACATTAAAGTCGCATCTTACAAGAACTCTCTTGCCTTTAACATTAATGTCATCAATTGATTTCTTATTAAGCATTGGATGTATCCTCCTAAATTTAAAAATAAGGGCCCGGCCCAAACGACCGGACCCTGATAGGTCTTAAGTTAATTATGCTAACTCTGAGAAGTATTTGATTGTTCTAACCATCTGGCTTGTGTATGAATTTTCGTTATCATACCATGAAACAACCTGAACTTCATAAAGGTCATCAGAAACTTTGCTTACCATTGTCTGAGTAGCATCGAATAATGAACCATATCTCATTCCTACGATATCTGAAGATACGATTTCGTCTTCATTATATCCGAATGATTCATTAGCTGCTGCTTTCATAGCTGCGTTGATACCATCAACTGTGATATCAGTACCCTTACATACAGCTGTAAGAATTGTTGTAGATCCTGTAGGTGTAGGAACACGCTGAGCAGAACCGATAAGCTTTCCGTTAAGCTCTGGGATAACAAGTCCGATAGCCTTAGCTGCACCTGTTGAGTTAGGAACGATGTTAACAGCACCTGCACGGCTTCTTCTTAAATCGCCCTTTCTCTGTGGTCCGTCAAGGATCATCTGATCACCTGTGTATGCATGGATTGTTACCATGATACCTGACTGGATAGCTGCATATTTGTTAAGAGCATCAGCCATAGGTGCAAGACAGTTGGTTGTACAAGAAGCTGCAGAAATGATTGTATCCTCAGCCTTTAATGTCTTGTGGTTAGTATTGTAAACGATTGTAGGAAGGTCATTTCCTGCAGGAGCAGAAATAACAACCTTACGAGCACCTGCATTGATATGAGCCTGTGCTTTTTCCTTTGATGTATAGAAGCCTGAGCACTCAAGAACTACGTCTACGCCAAGTTCTCCCCAAGGACAATTATTAGCATCAGGGAATGCATAGATCTTAATAGTCTTACCATCAACTGTGATAGAATCCTCACCTGCCACAACAGTGTCAGCCTTATCGTATTTACCCTGTGAAGAGTCATACTTCAAAAGATGAGCAAGCATCTTAGGGCTTGTCAAATCGTTGATAGCTACTACTTCGTATCCTTCTGCTCCGAACATCTGTCTGAAAGCAAGACGACCGATACGGCCGAATCCGTTGATTGCAACTTTTACTGCCATTTTAAAATTCCTCCTAAAGAAAATATAAATAGGGATTGTTAATTAAAAATCAATCTATAGGTATTCTACAATCTTTGCGACAAAATTTCAACCCTTAATTTACCTGTTGACAAAATTTAATGTTTTCCTATAATTATAGTCACATAAACAGATTTTTACGGGATTTGTCTTAAGGAGATATTATGATTGCAGATTACCATGTTCATACACATTTTTCATCAGATTGTGAGGTTCTGCCGAAGGAACACATAGAAAAAGCCATTTCCCTTGGAATGAAAGAGATTTGCTTTACAGACCATGTAGACTATGATTATCCTTTGGAGAACGGAAAAAGACTTTTTATTATTGATCCTGATGAGTATTTTAAAGAGCTTTCCGAATTAAAGGAGAAATACAGCCATCTTATCAATATTAAAATCGGCATTGAGCTTGGTCTTAACCCTGTCAACAATGAGGCCAATACAAAGCTTGTCGAATCATATCCGTTTGACTTCGTCATCGGCTCCTCACATATTATTGACGGAATCGATCCATATTATCCTGAATATTGGAAAGACAGGCCTGTCAAAGAATGCATCATGAGCTACTATGAGGCAATTCTTCAAAATGTTACTTATTATAACAATTATGATGTATATGGTCACCTTGACTACATAAGACGATATGTTCCGGACAAAAATTACGTGTATGTAGATGATGATTTTTATGATATAACAGATATGATTCTTAAAAACATTATTTCAAAGGGACATGGTATCGAACTTAATACAAGAGGACTTTCCAAAGGCCTTACCACTTTTGTCCCTACTATTTCGCTTTTGCAAAGATACCATGAGCTCGGAGGAGAAATTGTTACTCTGGGCTCCGATTCACATTTTTCCAAAAACATCGGCTATGCATTTAAAACAGCCGAAGACATACTTAAAAACACCGGTTTCAAGTATGTCGCATCTTATGAAGAAAGAAATCTTTCTTTTATTCCACTTTAATTAATTTAATATTTTTGCGCAGCAAAAAACCGGATGAACGGGAGGGGACATCCGGTTTTTTACTTAAAAGTTTATTTTAGGTTGTTTTGGTAAATTGCTTAGTTAAAGATTGCTACCCAGTAAAGATATCCTTCTGAATCAGCTGCTACTCCGATACCAATCTGTGAATATCCGCTGCTAAGGAGTAATCCGTTGTGTGCAGAAGAATTCTGCCATCCTTCAAGGATTTCCTCAGGTGACTGGAAGAATCTTCCGAAGTTCTCGCCGAAGCTTCCTGAGATTCCGTAAGTTGTAGCAATTGAGCTTGCTTTCTGGAAGTTAGGTCTGATGTGACGCTTTGTTGTTCCGTTCTCCATTGCTGTCATGTTCCAGTCAGCGTATGCGCTCTCTGCTGCTCTGTGCATTGCTGCTGTTGTAATGTTATCATTAAGCTTAAGAGCTGCAAGGCCGTTAGCCTTTCTGTAAGAGTTGATTAAATCAACAAGTGTATTAACTTCTGATGCATATGTTGTCTTGTTAGCGATTGCCTGTGCTTTTGCTTCGCTGTCTGAAAGTGTCTTAACATTGATTGATGCTTTTGCTTCTTCAAGTGATGAGAAGTTGTATGTGTTATATGCATCCTTAAATACTACGTTAGTATATGTTGTTGTCTGTGCAGGCTGTGCTGTCTGTACAGGTGTCTGTGTAGGAGCTTCTGTAGCTGCTTCTGTAGGAGCCTGTGTCTGAGCTTCTGTTGCTGCCTGTGTAGGAGCTGCGGTTGCTGCTTCTGTAGGAGCCTGTGTAGCTGCCTCTGTAGCTGCTTCTGTAGGAGCCTGTGTCTGAGCTTCTGTTGCTTTCTCTGTAGCTGCTTCTGTTGCTTCTGCAGTTGCCTCTGTAGCTTCTGCTGTTGCTACTGTTGCTTCTTCTGTAGCTTCAACTGATGTATTCTGTTCAACTTCTTCTGATGTCTCAACATATTCAGCAGTTACTGCCTTATATGTTGTACCTGAAGCTGTTGCTCTTGTCTGTAAAAAATAAATTGCAGTCAAAATTGCGAATGATGCTGTAACTGCGATACCACTCAATTTTGCTGCTTTCTTAATATAATTCTTCATAATGTCGTCCTCCCGATTCTCTTAAATAATGAGCAATTAAAGTAATCAAGATTAAACATTACCTGCAACCGGCTGCCGTGCTCTCCCAAGCGTAGGCCCTATGGCTTTGCGTCCTTGCTTTTCAACAAGTTTGCCCATTATTTAGTTAATAAAAATGGCACCCTTTCGACCGGATGCCATCAAATATACCAAAACAACTGATATGCAACCGGCTGCCACACCTTACAGGTAGAGGCCCTTGGCTTTGCGTCCCTGCTTTTCAACAGGTTTGCCCAATATTCTAATCAACCTAAACTTTTAAGATAATTTCTTATCTGAACTTAGTATAACATATCATATATATTTATCAAGTACTTTTTTGCATTAATATTGTATTTTTTTAAATACAATCAGTACTGTTTTTTTCTCAAACCGGAAACACACATTTTAATGATATCAACCGCATAATCTGCCTGTCTGAAAGTAATATCGGAATCAATTGTTAATCTTAATGTTCCTCCTATATATTCTTCCGGAACATTAATTGCCTTAAGTACATGAGATGCACTTTTGCTGCCTGTATTACATGCCGAACCCGCCGATGCGGATATGCCTTTCATATCTAACATCACCAAAAGTGACTGTGCATCTATTCCCTTAAAACTTATACTTATATTATTAGGAAGTCTTGATTCCCTGCTTCCGTTAATTATCGCATCCGGAACTTCATGAAGTATTCTGTACGAAATATGATTGTTAAGCTTTTGACAATATGCCATGTTGTCTTTCATGCGTCTTACGGATACTTTTGCCGCTGCCGTCATTCCAATGATACCCGGCACATTCTCCGTACCGCCTCTCATGCCTCTTTCCTGTCCGCCGCCAAACATAAACGGGTGAAGTCCTGTTTCCTTTCTGGCATACAGAAATCCCACGCCCTTGGGGCCATGAAACTTATGGGATGAGGCACTTAGCATATCCACTGCCAGATCATCAACATTTACCGGTATGTGTCCGAATGCCTGCACTGCATCTGTGTGAAATATTATATCATGTTCATGTACCATATGTCCAATATCTTTTATTGGCTGTATCGTTCCTATTTCATTATTCGCCATCATCACAGTCACAAGTTTCGTACTCCTGTTAATTTTCATCCTGATTGAGGCAGGATGTACAATACCCTCCCTGTCAGGATATACTATATCAACTTTTCCGTTTCTCATTCTGTATTCATTTAACGGATTTAATATGGCTTTATGCTCTATTGCCGTTGAAATAATATGCCCTTTAAGTCTCACTCCTTCGTTCACTGCCCAGTTGTCCGACTCCGTTCCTCCCGAAGTAAAAAATATTTCTTCAGCTTTCGCACCGATTAATCCCGCAATAACTGCCCTGGATTCTTCAAGCTTTGCTTTTACTCTTTTTGATGCCGCATACCCTGACGACGGATTATAATATTCCATTCCGTAATACGGACGCATCGCCTCAGCCGCTTCACGACAGAGATTTGTGGTAGCTGCATTGTCCAAATATATTCCCATTTTAACATCCAACTGTTTTCTTACTACTATATTATGCCGTTCATGAATAAAATGTTTTAAAGAATATGGATGAAAATGCTATGTCCAAAAAAAATTTTATCAAAGGAACTTTTATACTTACTCTTGCCGGAGTCCTGACAAGACTTTTGGGTTTTGTATTCAGAATATTTTTATCCAGGAGTATCGGGGCCGAAGGGATGGGGCTGTACCAGCTTGTTATGCCGGTAAATGCCATATGTTATGCAATCGGTATCTCGGGATTTGAAGTTTCGATTTCCCGTTTTACCGCATACTATTCCGAAAAGAAAGAATTTAATAAAGTAAAAATCCATGCATTCCTGTGCACTTTTATGTCACTTCTTTGCTGCCTTATATGCAGCATGATTATGTTTTTTTCCGCCGGCTTACTGGCTGAATATGTTTTTCATAATCCCGGTTGTGCCATTCTGATACGAATCCTTGTATTATCCGTACCTTTGTCCTGCATACACTGTATGGTTAACAGCTATTTTCTCGGAAAAGAAAAAACATTTATTCCCGCCCTTTCCCAGCTTTTCGAACAGATAATACGAATGGCTGCGGTATTTTTTATGGTAAAACTGTATAGCGCAACCGGAAAAACCTGTGATGCCGCATTGGGAATAAAAGGTCTTGTATACGGGGAAGCCGGTGCAGTCCTGTTCTGCTCCGTTTTATTTGTTATGCGAAGGAAAAAATCCGGTCAGAAAATAACCGCCGGAAAAAAATCCGGAAAAATTTCTTCTTACATTAAAGAGATTAAAGGCACCGCCCTGCCAATATGCTTTAACAGGCTTTCTCTTCACGGCCTTCAAAGTATTGAAACCGTGTTACTGCCTTTGATGCTTCAGATATACGGTTATTCCGAATCGGAGGCTCTGGGCGTATACGGAATAATTTCAGGAATGGTACTTCCGATTATACTTTTCCCCGCCACGCTTTCCAATTCTGTATCATTAATGCTACTACCTTCAATAGCAAGAATTCAGGATTCAGTTACAAAGCTCAGGGATTATGCCCAAAAAGCCATGCTTTTCTCTTTAATATTTGGTTTTATATGTATTATTGTTTTTATTACAATAGGAGGAAAAATCGGTGCTTTTGTTTTTGATGAACCTGCCGTAGAAGGGTATATCAAGGTGATAACCTGGCTTTGCCCTTTCTTTTTTATCAGTTCAACTTATAAAAGCATACTGAATGCCATGGGAAAATCTTCCCGGGTTTTTGCAAACAGTATGCTTTCTGAATTCACAAATCTTTTATGTGTAGCAGTTGGTGTGCCAAGGTTCGGTATTAAGGCTTTTCTCGCCGGAATGCTTATAAGCCAGATGCTAAATGCATTACTTCATGTTCTGTGTTTCTACAAAACACTTGCTACTCAATCAGTTCATCAATCTTAAGGTTCTTTTCTTTAAGAAGGTCAACAGGTCTTCCGCCGGTGGTCATAACTACCGGCTTGGAGCCTTTCTGTCTGTTAATGAGTACGATTTCCGCCGTTTCACCGTTACTGAGTCTTACGGACGAATGAAGATAACAATTAACAATATTCTGGAGAAATACCAGAAGATATTCCGTCTCATACAGGTCAAATCCGTTATTTTCGAACTGGGCAATAACATCAAACGGACATACCGGTCCCCTGTACACTCTTGTAGCCGTCATTGCCTCATATACATCTGCAATGGCAATAACCTTTGTAAACCTGTCAAGCCTGTTACCCTTAAGTCCAAAAGGATATCCTGAGCCGTTGCATCTTTCATGATGCATTAAAACACAATTTACAATTCTTTCATCGAGACCGTAATCTTTTATTAATTCATATCCTTTAATTGTATGGGTTTTAATAATCTCATATTCTTTATCCGAAAGCTTACCCGGTTTATCAAGTATTTCCTTAGGAATAAGAAGTTTACCTATGTCATGAAATAATCCGCAGGTGTTAAGAAGTTTTATATCTTCCTCAGGCCATTTCAACCATCTGCCGATAAGTGCGGCAATCAGTCCCACATTCATACAGTGCATGTATGTGATATCCGAATAATTATGCATGGAATACAGCATGCCTATCATGTCGTAGGAATTAGTATCCCGATCAAGCATCTGCCAGCTTTCTTCAATCATGGTTTCTATTTCCGCCTTGTCCGCTGACTTTTGGAGCATTTTACCAAATGTATTATTAAGTTTGTCCTTTGCCTTGCCGTAATCCTTCTGAAAATCCGCAAAACTTTCTTTGGTCTCTATTATTTTGTCGGGTTTGCTGACTTCATCATTAATCCAGACCGTTTCGACACCCAGTGCACGCAGATGGTCTATTATGGGCTTTGTAATAACAATTCCGGCAGGTACAATCATCAGACCTGTTGTAGTATATGAATCAGCTCCGACAATCATCCCTTCTTTTAAATCTTCAGTAAATACGCTCTTCAAAAATCCACCTCTTTAACATATAAATTGCTTTATATCTTCCACTGTTTCGGCAATATGGTCTGCTCCTGCCATAGTAAGTTCTGTGAGATCTCCATATCCGTACAATACGCCTATAGACTTAACTCCGTTAGCTTTAGCGCCTATTATGTCATGTTTTCTGTCACCAATCATCAAAACTTCCTCCGGCGCCGCTTTACACACACTAAGGGCATTCCTTATTATGTCAGCTTTCGTACTGTTTTTCTCGTCCATGGCACAACCCGATAAGTATTCAAAATATTTATCAAGCCCGAAATGCTTAAGTATTTTTTCTGAATAAAATGTAGGCTTTGAAGTAGCCACCAGAAGATGATGCCCCTCTTCTCTAAGCTCTTCAAGCAGTTCCCTGATTCCGTCATATACTTCGTTTTCAAAAAGACCTTTTTCCCCAAAGTATTCCCTGTAATATGAAAGAGCCTTAAGACTGTCTTCCTCCGAAAAGCCATAAAACTCTCTAAAGGAATCCAAAAGCGGAGGTCCTATAAATTTATATAATTCTGACCGTTCTTCATATATTCCGAATTTGGCAAGTGCATACATCACAGAGTTAGTGATACCTAACCCCGGATCGGTCAGTGTTCCGTCAAGATCAAAAAATAAATACATAAAATTATACCCGTTCCCTGCCCATAAAAGTAATGAGCCTTGTTATAGCAAATATACTACAAAAAGGCTCAAAACTCAATATATCTTTTTATATAACAATATCTAATTTTAGTAAGACTTAATCGTCACTGTCGCCGCCTGTCCTTTGCCCTTAAGCACTCCGTTCTTATAGGCAGTGAGCTTAGCGGACGGAACATAAATTACTGCCGTACTCTTTATTCCGTTAAATGCCTTTTCGCCTACTGTTGAAAGTTTGGTTGTCTTAAGGTAAATGGTTTTAAGTGCCAAATCACCGTTAAACGCATATGTTCCTATCTGGGTAAGGTTAGCTCCCGAAGCAAAGTATGTCATCACTTTACAACCGGAGAATGCGTAACTTCCGATTCCTTTTATTGCATTAAACTGTACTTTACCTGTTGACGCACCTACAGTTGTAAGCTTTGCACAGTTATAGAATCCGTAATTACCTACAGATGTTACTTTGC
>JBJENE010000044.1:5847-40106 GCA_051880035.1 Butyrivibrio sp. | reverse complement strand
GTAAGGAGTTCTTCAAATCTGATAAAGTTATCAAAATTATCGAAAGGCTCCCCGGAACCCATAACCACAACATTGGATACTCTTTCACCGGTATCCTGCTGTATTCTGTATATCTGGTCTATCATTTCCGAAGGCTTAAGGCTTCTTGCCAGCCCGTCAAGGGTGGAGGCGCAGAAACGGCAGCCCATCCTGCATCCGGCCTGGGAGGAAATACATACGGAATTTCCGTGATGGTAATGCATAAGTACACTTTCTATCAGGTTCCCGTCAGACAGCCTGAACAGATATTTGGCTGTTCCATCCTCTTTGGACACCTGCACTTTCACGGTCTGAAGAGCCACATATTCAGTCTGCTCTTTAAGAATTTTTTTAAGTGCTTCCGGGATATTTGTCATTTTATCGTAATCCGTAACAAGCTTAACATGCATCCATTCATAGAGCTGTGAGGCTCTGAATGCCGGCTGTCCAAGTGATTTTATATATGATGTAAGTTCCTCCTTATTGAGGGATTTTATATCTGTTTTCTCCATCTTAGTTCCCGTCCCGGACGAATTTTGCAATAAAAAATCCGTCATAATTTGTATTTGTTTCAGTATTTTCATGGTTATTTAAGGCGCCCGGAATAATTTCCAGATACCTGTCATCATTTTCTTTTCCCGGGTGTAAAAAACTGTATGCAAATTCCTTTGGAATATTACCGGTAATGTCAGCTGCATGAAAAGGAAAATTATGGCAGAACCATGATGCATTAGAGAAGTTTTCATGCATATTCACCGTACATGTACTGTATACAAGTACACCGCCCGGTTTAACATATTCTGCAGCCACGGAAAGAATTTTACGCTGAAGCCCGGCAAGCTCTTCGCATCCTTCCATTGTGGCATGGTATTTTATGTCAGGTTTTTTATTGATTATTCCAAGTCCCGAGCACGGAAGATCCGCAATTACGATATCGGCTTTACCTACCAAATCCTTGTCGGCAACGCATGCATCATGAACCGCTGTATTAATATTTGTCAGTCCCAGTCTTTCAATATTGTCATTAATAAGCTCTACTTTATCATAAGTAAGATCCCTTGACTCCACGGTGCCGGCATTATGAAGGGTCTCTGCGATATGTGTGCTTTTGCCTCCCGGAGCGGCACACAAATCTATGACATAATCGCCCTCTTTGGGGTCTGCCGCATGACACACCAGCATGGAGCTTATATCCTGCACGAAGAAAAGCCCTTCTTTAAATTCTTCCAGCCCTTCCAGATAATCAAACCCTGATATCTCAAGCGCTTCCGGAAGATATGGGGATATTTCTGCCTTAATTCCCCTTTGGTTAAATCTTTCACAAAGTTCTTCAGGGGTAATTCTCACACAGTTGCAGCGGATTGTCAAAGGCCGCTTTTCAAATTGGGCTTCAAGCATTTTAACGGTATTTTCCATACCCTTTTGCTCAATCCACATTTTAATAATCCACTGAGGCATGGAATATTTTACGGACAAGCACAAAAGTATGTCCTTATCCGCATCCGGCATCTTTATATTATCTTTATTGCGGACAATATTTCTCAATACGCCGTTTACGTATCCTTTAAGATTTGCAAAACCTCTTTTGGAAGCCAGTTTGACGCCCTCATTACACACCGCAAAGTCTTTGATACCGTCCATATATATAATCTGGTATACACTCATTCTTAAAATATTTCTTATTACAGGCTTAAGTTTTACGGTCTTAACTTTTGAAAAAATGTCAATTATATAATCCAGTGTTATGCGCCTTTCCACACTTCCGAGAACAGTCCTTGATATAAAAGCTCTTTCGTTTCTCGGAAGATACTGGTATTTCTTAAGCGCGCTGTTTAACACTTTATTGACAAACTGTCCGTTTTCGTTCACCTCTGTAAGAATATCCAGAATTACCGTTCTGGTATTAATCTGCTGATTCATTGTATACCTCCGCAGTCCGCCCTTTTATCCCAGGACAGTCCCCTGCTTTACATTAAAGCCCCTTAAAAAGGCTTCCGTATCCATTCTCTTTTTGCCCTCAAGCTGCAGCTCATCTATCCTTAAGCCGCCTTCTTTGGTACTTACATATATATTATGCTTATCCACCCTGTAAACCGTTCCCGGGTTGGAATTGTCACAGTCATTTTCCACCACAGCCGCTTTCCAGATTTTCAGGGTTTTACCTTCAAGGGTTGTGTAAGCCGAAGGCCATGGATTAAGTCCCCTTACAAGTCTTTCGATTTCGGTTGCGGACATTGTAAAATCTATTTTGCCTGTTGATTTTTCCAGTTTGCCGGCGTAAGATGACTCTCCTTGTTGCTTAACCGGAGTAATACTTCCCGCCAAAAGCCCGTCAAGAGTCTTAATAAGTAGCTTAGCGCCCAGTACGGCCAGTTTATCAAAAAGACTTCCGCCTGTCTCATCAGGAGCAAGTCTGTATTTTTCAATTAAAAGAATATCTCCGGTGTCAATGCCTTCATCCATCTGCATGGTGGTAACACCGCTTTCTTCCTCTCCGTCTATTACCGCCCACTGGATAGGTGCGGAACCCCGGTATTTTGGAAGAAGTGAAGCATGCACATTTACGCAGCCGTATTTGGGGCATTCAAGAATTTCTTTGGGTAAAATCTGCCCGAATGCCACTACAACTATCACTTCCGGCTGTAAATCTTTAATCTGTTCTATTATTTCGGGTTTTCTGACTTTTTCCGGCTGGTATATGTTAAGTCCGTATTCCAGAGCCTTTTGCTTTACCGGACTCATGGAAAGCTCTTTTCCTCTTCCTTTTTGTCTGTCGGGCTGGGTATATACACCCACAACTTCATGACCTGCTTTAACGATTTCTTCAAGAGTATTTACCGCAAAATCAGGTGTTCCCATAAAAATAACTCTCATTTTCAAACCTCTTCTCCCTGTACAACATCCATAAGACCGCCTTCCACATGGTCAATATATAAGTCTCCGTCCAGATGGGCAAGTTCATGGCAAATAGCTCTTGCCATAAGTTCTTCGCCTTCAATGATATATTCTTTTCCGTCCAGATTAACGGCTTTGGCTTTTACATACATTGGTCTTGTAACTCTTCCGACTTTACCCGGAATACTAAGGCATCCCTCGTTATCTGTCTGGCTGCCTTTGCTTTCAAGAATTACGGGATTAATCATCACTACAGGACCTTCTCCCACATCGATTACAACAATTCTTTTAAGTATTCCTACCTGCGGAGCCGCAAGACCCACGCCGTCCGCCTCATACATTGTATCAAGCATATCCTGGGCAAGCTCTTTAATTCTGTCATTAACCTCAGGTATTTCCTTACATACTTTTCTTAAAATCGGGTCATCATTAACCCTGATATTTCTTAATGCCATTTCTTTACGTCCTTTCTGATTAAAAGTATTCTAGCGGAAATCAAACTGCACCAGACAGTTTTTCCACTGTTCTTCATGTTCTTTGATATATGACTCAATTCTGTCCTTCATTCCGGTAAGTTTGGAATAATCGGAATTTTTATAATAAATAATCCGGTAGAAAATGTCATTTATTTTATATATGGATGCATTGGCCGGTCCAATTACCCTTACCGCATCATCATCGGATGTAACATCCTTAATACAAAAAGACAGTTCTTTTGCTTTAGCTTCATCCTTTGATGCGATTTTAACCGACATCATGTGGCTTACCGGAGGGTACTCCATTAATTGTCTGTATTCTATTTCTTCTTTATAAAATCCTTCAAAATCCTGTTCTGCGGCATGTATGATGCTGTAATTGTCAGGGTCGTAGCTTTGTATAACCACATTACCGGGACTTTCACCTCTTCCTGCCCTTCCCGCCGCCTGGGTAAGAAGCTGGAAGGTCCTTTCGGATGCCATGTAATCGGAAGCATGCAAAGACACATCCGCCAGAAGTATTCCCACCAGTGTCACATCCGGAAAATCATGACCTTTAACAATCATCTGAGTTCCTATAAGAATATCTGCTTCATGATTGGCAAAGCGGCTTAATATTTTTTCATGACCGTCCTTTCCCTTTGTGGTATCCAAATCCATTCTTAGAACCGACGCATCAGGGAAAAACTTTAAGGTCTCCTCTTCAATCTTCTGGGTTCCGGCTTTAAATGTACCTATATGTGGTGAGCCGCATTCCGGACACTTGGAAATAAATGGCGTCTCATATCCGCAGTAGTGGCATATGAGCCGGTTACCAAAATGCCTGCTTAAAGACACCGCACAATGAGGACACTGTATTACATTACCGCATTCACGGCAGTTAATAAAGCCCTCATATCCTCTCCTGTTCAAAAAAAGCATAATCTGCTGTTTTTTTGCGAGTCTGTCCTCCATGTATCCAAGAAGTTTTTCACTGAAAACAGACCTGTTACCTGATTTTAATTCTTTACGAAGGTCCACAATCTCCACTTTAGGCATTGTACCCTTTCCTGCCCTGTTTTTCAGTTCGTACAGATGAAAATCTCCGTTAAGAGCCCTGTAATATGACTCCAAAGATGGAGTAGCGGAGCCCAGAATCACCTTGCCTCCTGTCATTTTGGCCAGGGCTATGGCCGTCTCCCTAGCATGGTACTTCGGAACATTTTCGCACTGGTACGCACTCTCATGCTCCTCATCTATTATTATAAGTCCCAGATTGGAAAAAGGCGTAAAAAGTGCACTTCTGGGTCCTATCATCACTTTAATTCTGCCTTCTTTGGCAAGCCTGAATCTGTCATATTTCTCGCCGTCCGACAACCGGGAATGAACTATAGATATCTGCTCGCCAAACCTCTTATAAAAACGCATGACAGTCTGGTAGGTAAGCGCAATTTCAGGAATCAGCATAATTGCTTCTTTGCCCTGTTTTAAAACATGGTCTATTATTTCCATATAAACCTCTGTTTTACCGCTTCCCGTCACACCCTTAATAAGACAAGGCGTCATGTCCAAAGAATCTATTTCATTTTCAATTCCGTTGACAACACTTAACTGTTCTTCATTCAGGTTGACTGTTGTACCTTCTTTATCGTAGTTTTTCAGGGAATTTCTGAAAACCGTGATTGATTCAAGCTCAATCAGACCTTTATCTTCAAGAGCCTTTACTGAAGACGCAGACACATTGAGTTTTTCCGTAAGAAGAGTATACTCGGTTACGCTGCATTCGGAAAGTGCTTCAAGAATTCTTGCCTGGGCGGTCATTCGCTTTTGGGCATATTCCTTGGAAAGACAGACTGCTTCCTGTGGTGAAATAAGAAGCCTGACTGTTTTTTTATTGGCAGCCTTTACGGCTTTTTTAACAGGAATAACAGTTTTAAGTGCCCTGTTTATGGTGGAACCGTAATTGGTTTTCATCCAGTATGCCAGCCTTATCATCCGTTCATCTATGGATATGCTTCCTTCCACAATACTGTCTATGTCTCTTATTTTATCCTCATCAAATCCGGGAATTTCGGTTATTTCTATTACATAACCGATACGCATGGTTTTTCCGAAGGGAATTCTTACCCTTGAACCGATTTCCACTATGGAAGCAAGATGCTCCGGAATTCTGTAAGAAAATGTTTTATCAAGTTTTTCATGAGAAATGTCAACAATGACACCTGCATACTTCACAAAAATTTTACTCCTTTGAACCAAGCAGTTTACCTGCTTCCTCTACCAGTTCCCTGTCAGACATATGATATTTCACGCCTTTGATTTCCTGATAGTCCTCATGTCCTTTGCCTGCAATGACTACAATGTCTCCCGGAAGAGCATGGGTAACCGCATAGATAACTGCCTCCCTGCGGTCCTTTATTTTAATATATTTTCCGTCAGTCTTACGGATACCGGTTTCAATATCATTCATGATATCCTCCGGATTTTCGTTTCTCGGATTGTCACTGGTTATTATGGTAAAATCAGACATTTTGCCCGAAATCTCTCCCATTTCAAAACGCCTTGTATTGGAGCGGTTTCCTCCGCAGCCGAATACTGTGACTATACGCTTTGGATTATATTCCCTAAGGGTTTTAAGAAGACTTTCAAGGCTCATGGCATTATGGGCATAGTCCACCATGACGGTAAACTTATCCGATACCCTTACAGGCTCCACTCTTCCGTTAACTTTTACATTAAGAAGGGCTTTTTTCAAAATCTCTTCATCCACATTAAAGTGCCTTGAAACGGCAATGGCACAAAGAGAATTATATACCGAAAACTCTCCCGGCAGATTCAATTCCACATGCATTTCCATCGTTCCCGTAACATCATAAGAGGTTTTGGTATGTCCGTCTTCATGGGAGTATTTAATGTTTACGGCTCTTAAATCCGCCCCTTTTGCCAAGCCGTATTTCTCAATCGTACATGTATGTCCTTTCAGAACACCCTCCGTATAACTGCTGTCTGAATTAACGACACCTATTCTGCACTGTTTAAAAAGCATACCCTTGCACTCCATATAATTCTCAAATGAAGAATGCTCATTAGGTCCTATATGGTCCGCAGAAAGGTTTGTAAATACACCTATATCAAATGTTATTCCTGCCGTCCTGTGAAGCATAAGTGCCTGTGAAGACACTTCCATAACAACACATTTGCAACCGGCCTTTACCATTTTATCAAAAAGTTCATATATCGTATATGATTCTGGCGTGGTACGCTCGGATACAATTCTTTCATCCCCGGCAATGCATTCCACCGTTCCGATAAGCCCGGTGGAAATTCCGCAGCTTTCAAGTATTTCCCTAATCATGAAAGTTGTTGTTGTTTTACCTTTGGTACCGGTTATTCCTATTGTAAAAAGTTTTTCTGCCGGATAATCAAAAAATGCTGCCGACATGTACGCAAGGGCAAGTCTCGTATCATCCGTTACAATAAATACAGTATCCTTATATTCGTCGGTTATCTGTATTTCTCTTTCGGTAACAATGGCTTTACAGCCCTTTTTGACCGCATCCGGAATATATTTATGTCCATCGGCTTCGGCTCCGCAGATGCACACAAACACATCACCTTCTGTTACTTTTCTGGAATCATATACGATATTGTTTATTTCAATATTCTCAGTTCCGTTAATTACTCTGTAGTTTAATTTTTCCAATAATGTACCAAGAATCATTTTATACGCCTTTCAGGTAAAATATCACCTATTTCTGAAGTTTAACAGACTCTACACAGTTGTTCATAAGCATGGCAATCGTCATAGGTCCTACTCCGCCCGGTACCGGAGTGATTGCTCCTGCAACCGGTTCCACATCATCATAATCCACATCTCCGCACAGAATACTCTTACCTGTATCGCTTGTGCCCATTCTGTGGATTCCCACATCGATTACCGCTGCTCCTTCTTTTACATATTCTTTTGTAATGAATTTCGGTTTACCAATGGCAACCACAAGGATATCCGCTCTTTTGGTAACGGATTTTAAATCAGCCGTTCTGGAATGGGTTATTGTAACAGTTCCGTTTTCACGAAGAAGTAAAAGAGCCATAGGCTTTCCTACTATATTGCTTCTGCCCACAACCACACACTCCTTGCCTGCGATTTCAATTCCGCTTCTCTTAAGAAGCTCTATTATGCCTGCAGGAGTACATGATACGAATCCCGGCTGTCCTATGCTTAACGCGCCCACACTCTGAGGGTGGAAACCGTCCACATCTTTCTTCGGAGATATGGCTTTAATCACGGTATCTTCATTAATATGTGAAGGAAGCGGAAGCTGTACGAGAATTCCGTTAACATCTTCTCTTTCGTTAAGTTCATTTATAAGTTTTAAAAGTTCTTCTTCGG
Organism: Butyrivibrio sp.; assembly: GCA_051880035.1. Lineage (GTDB taxonomy): Bacteria > Bacillota > Clostridia > Lachnospirales > Lachnospiraceae > Eshraghiella. The sequence goes on along the minus strand of JBJENE010000044.1, from coordinate 32,345 downwards.
TAGTATTTTCTTCCAGTTCATATGAAAGGGAATTAATTCCTATATATTCGCAGGCTTTCTTTTTATTACCTACATATACGCAGGAAGCCGGATCATTACCCACCTGGATTACCGCAAGGGTAATTTCGACTCCGTTATTTTTGTATTCGGCTACTTTATCTTTAAGTTCGTCTTTAATCTGTTTTGAAATAAGTTTTCCGTCAATTATTTTTGCCATTTTATTTCTCCTTCACAAAATAGTCTGCACATTCGTTTAATTTCATACCTCTTGAGCCTTTAAACAAAACAGCATCTCCCGGTTGCAAATTCTTTTCAAGGTAAGAGTTTATTGCCTCCCTGCTGTCAAATGAGGTTATCTTAATTCCTGCGTTTAAGGCAGCGCCTTCGCCTATAGCTTCTGCCAGTTCGCCAAAAAGCACAAGTTCATCCACAGCGGATTTACTTATGTGGGAACCTACTTCCTTGTGGTATTCACGCGCCTTTACTCCTAACTCTAACATATCCGCAAGAACGGCAATCTTCTTTCCCTGTGCATCAACCGAACAGAGTACATCTATTCCGGCTTTCATGGAATCCGGACTGGCGTTGTATGAATCGTCAATAAAAGTTATGCCGTCCTTAACTGTAATTTCCTGTCTCATGCTTACACCGTTATATTGTTCCAGTGCAGCCAGTGCAGCTTTAACGGGAATATTATATCTTTCGGCAACGGCAACGGACACAAGCGCATTCCGCACATTGTGTACTCCGAGAACGTTAAGTCTTGCAGGATAAGTACTGCCGTCTTTTACCGTTATGTTAAAATTAATTCCTCCGTCACACACTTTTATATCCGAAGCCCTGTAATCGTTATCTGCATCAAGCCCGAAAAGTACCGTATCAAAGGCAAGTTCATGGCGGTGTTTCATAATTACCGGGTCATCCCCGTTTAAGAACACAACCCCGCCCTTTGTAAGGGCATCTGCAATATGGAATTTTTCCTCGCAGATTCCGTCCTGTGTTTTCAGTTGTTCAATATGCGAAACTCCTATGTTGGTTACAACCGCACAATCCAGGGTAAGAAGCTTGGAAAGTCTTATCATCTCTCCCGGCATGCTCATTCCCATCTCGATTACGGCTATCTCATCTTCTTTGGCAATTTTCAAAAGAGTAAGCGGAACCCCTATCTGGCTGTTATTGTTTCCGGAAGTTTTAAAAACCTTCATTCCTGCCGAAAGTGCACAGGCAATCATTTCTTTGGTAGTGGTTTTACCCACACTTCCTGTTATTCCTATTTTGGGAATGTGCATTTCCTCGCCGTATACCCTTCCAAGATTCTGGAGTGCCATTGTGGTATTATCAACCCTGATATACGGTATATCGGAATCCATATCATCATGTTCGCTCGTCAGCACAGCCACCGCACCGTTATCTATGGCTCCGTCAATAAACTGATGTGCATCCACTCTTTCTCCTATTATCGGGACAAAAAGACACTTTTCCCCGATATGGTTGGAATCCGTGCTTACCGTTTCGGTACATACTTCTTCGCTTCCGCAAAGGAGGGTGCCTCCCGTAGCCCTTACAATATCTTTAACATAAAAATCCTGCATATTATCTCCCCTTAAAACAAACCGGTTATGCGGTTATTAACTTCGTCATAATCAATACCTTCCGCAGCAGGTACTTTAGGGAGTCCCGGCATTGTCATAATTGAACCGGTAATTGCCACCACAAATCCTGCTCCTGCATTAACATATACTTCTCTTATGTTAACCGTGAAATTTTCAGGTCTTCCAAGCTTAGTCGGGTCATCAGATAAAGAATACTGGGTCTTAGCCATACATACTGGCAGTTTTCCGAATCCCATATCTTCAAGCCGGTCTAACATCTTAGAGGCTGCCGGAGTAAATGTTACCCCGTCGGCTCCGTATATTTTGGTTGCGATAGCATTTATTTTATCTTTAAGGAGCATGTCATCCTCATATGTGAATTTAAATTCTCCGTGAGGTTTCTCAATTGACTTAATAACCTTTTGGGCAAGCTCAATACCGCCGTTACCGCCCTCTGCCCATACATTGGCGAGAGCAAATTCACATCCCATTGCTTCAACATGCTCTTTAATGAAGTTATGTTCTGCCTCCGTATCGGTTAAGAAAGCATTAAGGGTAACAACTACATTAACCCCGAAATTCTGCATATTGCTTATATGCTTATCAAGGTTTACAATACCCTTCTTCAAAGCTTCCACATTCTCCGTACCCAGGTCATCTTTTTTGACACCGCCGTTATATTTTAAAGCTCTTACCGTAGCAACAATAACGATTGTATCAGGTACAAGTCCTGCCATACGGCACTTGATATCAAGGAACTTTTCAGCTCCCAAATCAGCACCGAATCCTGCTTCCGTAACCACATAGTCAGCCAGCTTTAATGCGGTCCTCGTTGCCCTCACACTGTTACATCCGTGGGCAATGTTTGCAAACGGGCCTCCGTGAACCAGAGCCGGAGTATTCTCAAGTGTCTGAATCATATTAGGTTTAATGGCATCCTTAAGAAGTGCTGCCATCGCTCCTGTTGCATTAAGTTCTCCTGCGGTAACAGGTTCTCCGTCAAAATTATATGCGACAATAATTCTTGAAAGTCGTTTCTTTAAATCGGACATATCTTTGGCAAGACATAAAATTGCCATAATCTCGGAAGCAACGGTAATTATAAAATGATCTTCTCTTACCACACCGTCGGATTTGGAACCGAGACCCACAACAATATTTCTGAGCACACGGTCATTCATATCCACACAGCGTTTCCATACAACCTGTCTTGTATCAATTCTTAACTTATTGCCCTGCTGAATGTGATTGTCAAGCATAGCGGCAAGAAGATTGTTGGCACTTGTAATGGCATGAAAATCACCTGTAAAATGAAGGTTTAAGTCTTCCATCGGAACGACCTGGGAATAGCCGCCGCCGGCCGCACCGCCCTTTACACCGAAACATGGTCCTAATGACGGCTCTCTTAATGCACAAACCGCTTTTTTACCAAGTTTATTAAGTGCCTGGGTAAGACCTATGCTTATTGTGGTCTTGCCTTCTCCGGCAGGAGTAGGGTTGATTGCGGTAACAAGAATCAGCTTACCGTCAGGATTTCCTGATATTCTTTCCTCAAGTTCATCGGAAAGTTTTGCCTTATATTTACCGTAAAATTCCAGTTCATCCTCGTGAACACCGATTTTGGCAGCCACATCTTTTATGTGCTCCATTTTTGCTTCCTGTGCAATTTCAATATCTGACTTTGCCATAACATATCCTCCATTCTTTTAGTTATTAAGATATTCTTCAAATTCTTCCATTGTCATTAAAACTTTTCTCGGCTTGGTTCCTTCTTCCGGGCCCACAACCTTTGCATCGCAAAGCTGGTCCATAATTCTGGCAGCCCTGTTAAAACCTATTTTAAACTGCCTCTGGAGATTGCCGATTGAAGCTCTTTCTTTTTCTATGATGAATCTTCCCGCATCTGCAAAATACGGGTCGTTATCATCTCCGCCTGTGCCCTGGGAGCCTGTGCCTCCTCCGCTTACATGGTTAGAGACCTCTTCACTGTATTCCACCGGGTCGCAATGCTCCTTCAAAAATTCCGTTACCGCCGTAACTTCTTCATCGGATACAAATGCGCCCTGCACTCTGGCAGGTTTTTGATATCCCTGCGGATAGAAAAGCATATCGCCCTTTCCAAGCAGTTTTTCGGCACCGTTCATATCAATAATTGTTCTTGAATCAATTCCCGATGAAACGGAAAATGCTATTCTGGACGGAACATTGGCCTTAATAAGTCCTGTAATGACATTGACACTCGGTCTCTGGGTGGCGATTATAAGATGAATTCCTGCCGCTCTTGCAAGCTGTGCAAGTCTTACAATTGCATCCTCAACCTCATTGGATGAAACCATCATAAGGTCCGCTAACTCATCGATAATAATTACTATCTGAGGCAGTCTTATCGGTTTATTCTCATCCTCTATATCCTGAATCGAATCAACCTTTTCATTATATCCTTTCAGATCCCTGACTCCAAACAATGCAAATTTCTGATATCTGTCACTCATTTCCTTTACAGCCCAGTTAAGTGCCTCCGCGGCTTTCTTAGGATCGGTGACAACAGGAATCATCAGATGAGGGATTCCGTTATACACACTTAATTCAACCACTTTAGGGTCTACCATAATCATTTTAACTTCATCCGGTCTGGCTCTGTAAAGTATACTCATAATAATCGTATTAATACATACCGATTTACCTGAACCTGTGGCACCGGCAATGAGCAGATGCGGCATTTTGGCAATATCCGCAAGAACGGTTTTACCTGCTATATCTTTACCTGCCGCAAAAGCAATAAGGGACGGATGGTTTTTAAAGTCCCTTCCTGCAATCAGGTCACCTAACATTACGCCTGAGGTAACTTTATTCGGAACTTCTATTCCCACTGCCGCTTTACCCGGAATCGGGGCTTCAATTCGTATATCAGCTGCAGCAAGATTAAGCTTGATATCATCAGCGAGGGATACGATTTTGCTGACTTTAACGCCCTGCTCAGGCTGTATTTCATACCTTGTAACAGCCGGTCCGCAGCTTACATCCGTAACCGTTACCTTTACGCCGAAATTGGCTAAAGTCTGCTGAAGTTTCATGGAGGTGGACCTAAGTTCATCAGAACCGGCTCCCGCCGTATTTCCTCCCGAGCGTTTTAAAAGGCTGATTGGAGGGAATACATATTTCTTAGGTTTTTTTGGTTGTTTTTTGATAACATTTTCAATGGACTGCTCCGGCTTTACAGATTCCGTCATATTGTCCGCCGTACTCTGTCCACGGTCTGTTCCCTGAGACGATTTGCCCGAGGATGCCTTTCTTTCAGCCTCTTCCTTGGCATATTCTTCCATAACAAGACTTTTGTCAATAAAATCTGTATCATATGGGATATCTTGTTCTTCGCCCGTGTATGTCTGGAATGCATCGCTTTGCTCTTCTTCGTAATGACGCATAGCCATGGAGGTTACATCCTTTGCTCCGTCGTATAAATCCTGTTCATAGTCGGTAATGACATCATCCGTATCTCTTGCGGCGGCAGGTTCAAATCTGAATGAAGCCTCATTTTTAAGATTATCCGGAGTAATTTCCCTGATATCCCCACCACCGTCCTCCTTTTTAGGACTGATTCTTTCAAGTGATACGCCCCATGTTTTACGCCCATGACGCTTAAGCCTTATTTCTTTCTTTTCTTCTCTTTCCCTGCGTTTTACGGAAGCATCTTCACGATACTGTTCCACATCATGTCTGGCTGTATCGTATACCTTTTTACTGCCTTTTTTGATGCCGCCGATAAACGACCGTTCTGTTATAATAACAATTGCAATTATAATCAGCACAATGTCTATTATGTAAGCACCTACAACTCCAAACCATGTACAGAAAGCCTTGCATACGGAACCGCCAAGGAAACCTCCGCCCTTTTTCATGGCTGCCGATTCCCTGTAGTATTGTCCGTATGTCCATTCATCTGCATGGTTGCCGCTTATAAGCTGGATAAGGGTACATATTAAAATCAGTATTAAAGCTGCGGTAATAAGTTTAATTCTTGCAACCGAACTGTTTTTGTTGGAAATGGCAAAAATTGTTCCCGCAAAAAGAAGTATAGGGAAAACATATGCCATAAGGCCAAACACTCCGAAGAAAAAGGAACTGATTGCAGCACCCACTACTCCGCCGACTCCGAAATTTGCAATAAAAATTATAACTGAAAGAGCGAGAAAAATAAGGAGTATTGCTTCCTTACCTATGCCGCTTTTAACTGATTTGGCACTTTTCTTACCTGCGGCTTTGCCACTGTTACTGCGGCTTTTTGCCTGACTTTTCGTGCCCGTTGTTTTTCCGGCGGAAGATGCGTTTCTGGCCGCACTGCCGCTTCCGGTATTTTTACGCTTTGTTCTGCTTCCTGTAGCCATTTTTTAGCCCCCGTTTCATGTAAATACAAAAATTCCGATTGATACCAGCCCAATAATAAGGCAGTACACGGAAAATCCAATATATCTTTTATTTTTTATCATTCTGAGCATTAATTTAATTCCCAGATAACCTGTAACTCCTGCCAGAACCATTCCGAGCAGATATCCCGGAAGATTGGCGGAGCCGAATGCTTCACCCTTAAGGTCTTTAAATCCGACTATAATAGAGCCGATTGCCGCCGGTATATACATAATGAAAGAGTATTTTACCGCCAGTTTTTTGTTATATCCGAACATAAGTCCCGCTGCAATCGTGGCTCCGGTTCTGGATATTCCGGGCATGGATGCAACGCCCTGTACGGTACCTATGAAAAACGATGTGTAAAAAGGAGCATCCTTAACCCTCACCATTCCGTCCGGATGTTTGTCCGCAAGGAAAAGCATAACCGCCGTAAGTACAAAACATAATCCCACGACAAGAAGATTCATTGAAGCCATGTGAGCAAGTTCCCTGCCAACTACTCCGAGTACCCCCGTAGGAATGGTGGAAATTATTATCATTAACACAAGCTTCCGATATGAAGAATTTATAATTTTGAAATATGTATATCTTGTATCCCCACTTTTGCGTTTGAGAAATACAAGAAAATTTGCAAAAACAGTGGCAAGCATTCCGAAAGTTTCCCGAATCATGCCCCATATATCTTCCCTGAACGCAATAATAACAGCAATAAGCGTTCCGATATTAAGCATCAGGGTAAAATATCCCAACGAATCAGGATTCAAATTAAAAATACGCTTCAGTAATGCAAGATGTCCCGAACTGCTTATGGGCAAAAATTCAGAAAATCCGTGTACGATTCCCATAAATGCAGCCTTTAGTACATTCATTCCTTATCCTCCTTTGATTATCTGCATAATGTCAGAATACAGATTCTCATTTTCGCAATAAACCACTCTAGATTATAACATTTTTTTGCTCTGATTACAAATAGGAAAATCCCTTTATTTTATCATGCTGTCCAATTTTTCAAATGCATCGCTTACAGTTCCCGTTTCATCAATAATTCCGGCCTCCACAGCTTCTTTTCCCACCAGAATTGTTCCGAGGTCCCTTGCTATATTTTTGTTTTCCATCATCATAGCCTCAACTTCATTTTCCGGACAGTGGCTGTGGGCTGAGATAAAATGTATTATTCTGTCCTGAATAGACTGAAACTGCCTGTAAGTCTGCTCGGTTCCCGGAACAATTCCGTTCATCCTTACCGGATGTAAAAGCACCGTTGCGGAAGGAACAATAAAGGAATAATCTGCGGAAACGGCTATGGGAACACCTATGGAATGACTGTCCCCTATTACAAGTGAAACAGTAGGGGTTTTCATACCCGCTATCATTTCTGCAAGTGCAAGTCCGGCAGACACATCTCCTCCCATGGTGTTTATCAGAAAAAGAATACCTTTTACCTCCCTGTCATATTCAAGATTGGCAAGAAGCGGAAGCATATGCTCGTAACGGGTGGCTTTCTCTCCTTTTGAAAGATTATCATGTCCCTCTATTTCTCCGGTAATACAAAGTATTCTTACTCCTCCCGATTCACTCATTCCGTATTTATCTATGGAATTGTTCATTTCTTCCGACATAAAAAATCACCTCCGGTATAATTATTACCGAAGGTGATATAACATATTCTGAATCATTTTATGCCAAAGCTGCTTCCATCGCCTGTTTAATATCCGCAATGATGTCTTCCACATTTTCGATACCTACGGAAAATCTTATAAGGTCAGGACGAACTCCTGCCGCAAGAAGCTGTTCGTCAGTCATCTGTCTGTGGGTATGGCTTGCAGGATGAAGAACGGAAGTTCTGCAGTCCGCAACATGTGTTACGATAGCTCCCAGTTTAAGGTTGTCCATGAACTTCTTGGCAACTTCTCTTCCGCCCTTAAGTCCGAAAGTAACAACGCCGCAGGTTCCGGAAGGCATGTACTTCTGCTGAAGTGCATGGTATTTATCATTCGGAAGGTCAGGATAATTTACCCATGCCACATTCTCATTTGACTCAAGGAATTTGGCAACTTCAAGCGCATTTGAACAATGACGCGGTACTCTTAAATGGAGTGTTTCAAGTCCGATATTCAGTAAAAAGCAGTTCTGAGGTGACGGAATTGAACCAAGGTCCCTCATAAGCTGTACTGTTGCCTTTGTGATATATGCCATTTTGCCGAATTTTTCGGTATATGTTACTCCGTGATAAGATTCATCCGGAGTGGTAAGTCCAGGGAACTTATCCTTATGAGCCGTCCAGTCAAAATTTCCGCTGTCAACGATGCAGCCGCCTACCTGTGTTGCATGTCCGTCCATGTATTTTGTGGTTGAATGTGTTACGATATCCACACCGAACTCAAACGGTCTGCAGTTAATCGGTGTTGCAAATGTATTATCCACAATAAGAGGCACTCCGTTCTTATGTGCTACACGGGCAAACATTTCAATATCCAGTACATCCAGTGTCGGATTTGATATTGTCTCTCCGAAAAGAACCTTTGTATTAGGTTTAAATGCTGCCATAAGTTCTTCTTCCGTTACTTCAGGCGGTACAAAAGTACAGTCAATACCGAGTTTTTTCATGGTAACTCCGAGAAGATTATATGTTCCTCCGTATATTGCTGATGAAGCCACAACATGGTCTCCCGCCTCGCAGATATTAAAAATGGCATAGAAATTGGCAGCCTGTCCTGAAGAAGTAAGCATTGCACCCACACCGCCTTCAAGGTCACATATCTTAGCCGCTACGGCATCATTGGTAGGATTCTGAAGTCTTGTATAAAAATATCCTTCATCCTCCAGATCAAATAATCTGCCCATCTGGTCACTGGTATCATATTTGAATGTGGTACTCTGGTAAATAGGTAAAACCCTCGGTTCGCCTTTCTTAGGGGTGTATCCGCTCTGAATACATTTTGTTTCAATCTTATAATTGCTCATTATCTATGTTCTCCTTTAATTTATTTTCCGTTTTGTATTTGCCCGGATTCTTTTGATTTCCGGAATATCTGCTTCTTTGGTGTTCCCGACCAAGGACATGCTGCAGTCTGCAAGATTAAAATATCCCGATATGCATTCATTAATTTCATCGGTTGTTACCGCTTCAATCCCACCGATTGTATCATCTAAGGTCTCCACCCTTCCCAATGTCATAAAAGACTTGGCATTTGAATTCATTTTTTCGGAAGCGGATTCCCCTGAAAGAATCAGTTCCTTCCGGATTTCTCTTTTCAGGCATTGTACTTCCTCGTCCTGCATGCCGTTTTGGACAAAATCATCTATAACCTGATATATGGCTTTGACAACCTTTGCTGTCTGGGCAGGATTCATGGCTGCATATATATGAAATAGTCCCGCCATGCTAAGATTACTGCTGTAAGAATATATACTGTATGTAAGACCCAGTTCCTCCCTGACTTTCTGGAAAAGCCTTGCATTAAGATTACCGCCCAGAGCCGCATTAATTATACTAATCGGAAAACGAAGCCTGTCCGATGCCGTAACATTGTTAAAAGCAATATTAAGGTGTATCTGCTCCGTATCTTTATACTTGGTCAGAAAACAAGGGTTATACGAAGGTTTATCCAGTTTCTTTATGATGCCTTTTTTGGATACTCCTCCGTAAAATCTGTTGAGGATATCCACGGCAAGCTTACCATCTATTCCGCCTGCCACGGAAATTACAATATTGTCAGGTATGTAAAAGTCCTGCCAGGTTTCATAAATCATGTCCCTTGTCATATTACGCACATTGGTTTTGTTGCCGGAAATAATATAACCTAACGGCGAGTCCTTCCATATTTCTTTCTGAAGAAGCTCATGGCACAAATCCTCAGGTGAATCATCATATAGGTCTATTTCATCAAGAATGACTCTTTTTTCTTTTTTGAGTTCCTTAATGTCAAACGCCGAATTATATATCATTTCTGATACAATTTGTACAGCAGTCTCAAAATCTTCATTGAGTACTCTTCCGTATACGGATGTTACCTCTTTGGCGGTATAGGCATTGATATTACTGCCTAACTCCGTCATGATATCGGCAAGTTCCCCTGCGTTATGATTTAGTGTTCCCTTAAAAAGCATATGTTCAATTACATGACTGATGCCGTTGTTTTCTTTGGTTTCATAGGCAGAACCTGCCCTGATAAATATTCCGAATGCAGACGAGCGCAGCCCCGGAATATATTCATAAATAACGGGGATATCATTCCCCAGCCTCTGTATCTGTACCATCTGAGTCTTCCACCGCTTCACTGTCCTTAACTATTTCAACTTTTCTAATAACATTTCCCGATACTTCCTGTATTTTAAATATAAATCCACAGGCTTTTATTTCTTCGGTTTCATCTTCGTCAGGAATCCGGTCCAGAATTGAAATCAGGAATCCGTTAAGAGTATCATATTCTTCGCTTTCAATCTTAACCCCCAGAAGTTCCTGCAGATCCTCAAGCTCAATCAGTCCGTCTACCACAAAGGTTTCGCCGTCGGTATGCTCAACGCTCTGTTCTTCCACATCATATTCATCAAGAATATTACCTACTATCTCTTCGATAATATCCTCCATGCTTATAATACCGGCAGTCTGGCCATACTCGTCGATAACGATACCCATGTGGACCTTTTCCGCCTGCATCTCTTTAAGAAGGTCGTCTATGTCTCTGGTCTCCGGAACGAATAAAGGTTCCCTTAAAAGACCTTTAAGTTTACCAATCTGCTTTTTGCGGTTAGGTATATTACGATACAGAATAAGGGCATCCCTTATGTGCATTGTTCCCACTATATTATCAATATCTCCTTCGTAAACCGGAAATCTTGAATATTTGCCGTCAAGCTGGTTCTGTATTACATTTTCCAATGTGGTCTGTGTATCAAGAGCTTCTATGGCGGAACGGTGAGTCATGATATCACCGGCATTTTTTTCTCCGAATTCAAAAATGTTGGTAATCATTTCCGCCTCACTGGCTTCAAGAACGCCCTGCTCCTGGCCTTCATTTACCATTGTAATTATTTCTTCTTCGGTAACATTATCGGTTTTCTCATCCGGATCTATGCCAAACATCCTAAGAAAAAATCTGGATATGCATCTTACGGCAAATACCACAGGGAAAAACATGCAAATCATTACGCAGGCAGCCCCTACCATGGTATATGCCGTTTTATTTGATGATCTTTTTCCTATATTCTTAGGTATTAAAACACCGAAAACAACAAGGACAAGAAACATAACAGCGCCTATGGCAGGCAGAAACCATATACTGTCGTTTCCCGTTTCCCTGACAATAAGATTCCTTATTACCCCTAATATGTATCCTCCGGCAATCAGATTGGTAATAAATACCACCACATCAAGCGTATCCCCGAATCTCTGGGAATCCTCAAGAAGTTTCTTAAGCCGGATTGCCTTTTTATCGCCGCTTTCTGCCTTTTTGTCAATATCTGAATCACTGAAATTACCGAGTGCCGCTTCAAAAGAATAAAGCACAATATCCATAATCATAAAAATTACAAATAATACAATACCGATATACGTCTGGTAATTATCCATTTTTTATCCTTTCCTGAGATTCTCCTATGTATGAAAAATCTCCAAGCTTGTAAGCAATGCCTTGTTAACCTTCATAATAATATCATTATCAAGATGGCATACCTTATCCTTTAACCGGGCCTTATCAATTGTTCTTAACTGCTCCAGTAAAATTACCGAATCTTTAATCATATCATATTTCTTCGCATCAAGCTCCACATGAGTCGGCAGTTTGGCTTTGTGCATCTGCGAAGTTATGGCGGCTATTATAACCGTCGGACTATGTTTGTTCCCCGTATCATTCTGAATTACCAGAACCGGGCGTATGCCTCCCTGCTCCGAACCGATTACGGGTCTTAAATCTGCGTAAAAAATATCTCCTCTCCTGACTACCACAACAAAACACACTCCGTTAATTAAATTTAACTACAGTATTTCTGTTTTTGCGTGTGTTTATTCAATAAGACATATTATTTTACATATTTTTTTTCAACTCGTTCTGAAATACCGCATACAAATTCATAATTGAATTTTCCTGATATTTCGGCAAGTTCTTCGACAGTGATACAGCCTGCGCCGTCATTGCCTATAATTGTAACAACATCCTCAACCCGGACATCCGGAATATCCGTAACATCCACCATCATCTGGTCCATGCATACCCTTCCGATTACCGGAGCCTTCTGTCCGCGAATCAGAACATAACCTTTGGAAGAAAGGGAACGGGGATATCCGTCTGCATATCCTATGGCAACTGTTGCTACTTTGGTATTTTTATCGGTAATATATGTTTTACCGTAACTTACTCCTTCTCCCGGCGGCAGTTCCTTAACATAGATAACATGGCTCTTTAATTCCATGGCGGGAGCGTATTTCATGTCGGGGCTTACTTCATCGGAAGGTTTAAGTCCGTAAAGAATTATTCCTTCCCTGACCATATCCAGGGCATACTCAGGCATGTCAATTATGGCTGCACTGTTGGCACAATGCCTGATATCAAAAGTAACTCCTCTCTTCTTAAGCTCATCAATTATATACATAAATCTGTCAAACTGAAGTTTGGAATAGCTTTTATCCTTTTCGTCTGCCGTGGCAAAATGTGTGAAAATTCCTTCACAATAAAGATTTGGCAGTCCCGATATTCTTTCTATTCTGTCTATTGTATCTTCATTAACCGGAAAACCTATTCTGTTCATTCCGGTATTAATCTTAATGTGGCATCTTGCCGTCATATTAAGACTGCCTGCACAGGCAGAAACATCTTCCGCCATCTCTTTTGTCAGCATGGCAAAAGTAATATTATTCCTTATTACAGCCTCATATTCATCCCGGCACACATACCCAAGAACAAGAATCAGATTATTAATTCCGTTGTCCCTAAGCTCCAATGCCTCTCTCACCGTTGCCACCGCAAAGCCGAAAACCTTGTCTTTAATATGCTTCGACACTTCAACCGCACCATGTCCGTAGGCGTTTGCCTTAACAATGGCCATAATTTTGGTATCATTTCCGACTCTTTGTTTTGCATATTCAATATTTTTATCTATCGCATCAAGATGTATTATTGAATATGATCTGGTAAAAGATTTCATTTTATTTCTCCCATAAAGCTTTATTTATTCATTACATACCCAATCGCTTCCAATAAGTCAGAAGCTGCAAGTGTGTGTTCGTTTTTCTCAAAAACCGCCTTTTCACCTGCAAGACCGTGAAGATACACGCCCATTGCCGACGCAGAAAACGGTTCAAGTTTAAGTGAAAGCATTCCTGCAATTATTCCGGTAAGAACATCTCCCATTCCGCCCTTGGACATGGCAGCGCAGCCCGAATGGTTTATGTAGGTTCTTCCTTCTTCTCCCGGCTCGCAAATAACCGTCACCGCATCCTTAATAACGCATATTACACCGTGGCTGTCGGCGAAATTCTTTGCGGTGTGAACAATATCCGCCTTAATGTCTGCTTTGGAAATTCCGGTAAGCCGTGACATTTCACCTATATGAGGTGTAATTATAACAGTTGATTTATAAGTTTTCAATATCTTTGTATCACCGGCAACAATATTAAGGCCGTCAGCATCAAGGATAAGAGGTACGCTGCCCTTTTCAAAAACGGTCTTAACGATAAGCTCTGCCGTCTCACTGCAGGAAAGTCCCGGTCCAAGAATAATATAATCGGCTCTGTCTATCTTATTCGAAAGAAGCTCTGTTACATTATCTTTATTATACCCGGTTACTATTGCTTCCGGTAAAAGTGTTCTGATTACCGGAGCATTCTGTTCATGTGTAAAAATTTCCACAAGCCCGGCACCGCTTCTGTATGCTGCCGCTCCGCTTAAATATGCGGCTCCGCTCATCTCCTCACTTCCGGCAATCACAAGCGTTCTTCCGTATGTTCCTTTATTGGATTCTTCCTCCCTCTCAGGAATCCTGTTAACATCCTCCGTGGTAAAATACATGGCCGGATTAAGGGTTCTTATGGCTTCAGGATTAAATCCGATATCTGCAACCGTTATTTCTCCGGCATAGGATTTGCCCGGATAAAGCATCATCCCAAGCTTGTGATATCCGAATGTAACCGTGGCATCTGCCGAAACGCATACGCCCATAACTTCTCCGGTGGTCGCGTTAATTCCGGAAGGTATGTCCACGCTTACAATAACATTTCTGCCTGTATTCATGGCAAAAATCACATCCTGGAAAATACCGCTTACAGGCTTTGACAAGCCGGTGCCGAATATGGCATCTATGATAATATCATATTCAAAAATATCCGAAAGGTTACCGAAGTTCATTCCCGAATTAATGGCAATTTGTTTCTGGGTGTTATACTCATCCGTTCCGCTCCTCGTTTTGTCAATTAAAAGTATATCCACCATAAGTCCCTGCCATGTAAGAATTCTGGCAGCCGCAATACCGTCCGCTCCGTTATTCCCGGTGCCGCATACTGCGCATATTCTTACATTTCTGCCGAATCCGGCAGCAATCTGTGCCGTCTTCTCCGCAACACAAAGAGCCGCCCTTTCCATCAATACAAGTGAAGGAACTCCCGTTTTATCTATTGTATATGCATCTACAGCCTTTGACATGGCCCCGTCAAGAACATATTTCATGGTAAACCTCCGTTTCATTACTCTCAAAAAAGTGACAGTCACAATGTAACTGCCACCAAAATACTACTTTTTACCTTTATCCTCAGTTCCCGTCTTTGAATCAAAGATTTCCATTACCTCAGGACCCAGCAAATCATGCATATATGAATAGATTTCAGTGTTACTGGTTTCTTTATCCTGCTTAATAAGAATCTTTTTCTTTAACTCTATTCGCATCTCGTTAATCCATTTTCCAAGGAGCTGGATATCGTCATAGTTTTTATGAATGCGAAGATAGCACACATCAACAGCCTCAATAACAAGCGCAATATTGGCATTTCTGATTAAACCGGGTATCTCCAGTTCCTCCTGCTCAAGTGTTTCTATCTTCTCTTTCGCCTCAATAACAAGCCTCTGGTTACGGTTCATGAGTTTCTGGCGCTTAGCCTCGGAAAGTGCGGGATTCTCCGCATTCTCAAGAATCTCCTTCATAAGATCCGCTTTAATTTTCCTGACTGCTTTAAGGTCATTGGTAATCTGTCCCTGCTTTTTAAGAAGTTCAGACAACTCCTTCTCAAGGTGTCTTATTTCAGGGGTCTTTTTATTTTCGGGAAAAAGACGGTGGTACCTCTCGTCAAGTATTACAATGGGAAGCTGCTTATATGCAATATTTTTCTTAACATCATCAATGGTTACCGCCATATCTGCCTCCGTATTATTCCAGTCGTGAAAGGTTATATGACAATGTCATAAGGCTTTCGGACAAATGGACATTCTCTACAACAACATTTTCCGGAACAGTTAAATCCATATGTGCAAAGTTCCATATAGCCTTTATTCCTGCCTCAACGCCTATCTGTGCCACCTCATTGGCACCTGTCTTAGGAATCGTAAGTGCAAGAATTTCTATTTGGTTATCTTTAATGAAGTCAGAGAGTTCATCCATGCCCATTATGACTGCCCCTCTGCACTCCTTACCTATCAGGTCAGGGTCTTTGTCAAACATTCCTTTGACAACAAATCCTCTTTTTTCGAAATTAGAATAGTTGGCAAGAGCCCTGCCTAAATTGCCGGCTCCCGCAATAACCATACTGTGTGTTCTGTCTATACCAAGTATTTTGGCAATCTCGTCATGAAGGTATTCAACATTATAGCCGTAGCCCTGCTGCCCGAACCCGCCGAAATTATTAAGGTCCTGTCTTATCTGTGACGCTGTTACTTTCATTCTTGAGCTGAGTTCTCCGGAAGATATGCGTTCAACACCTCCGTCAAGCAATTCTTCAAGATATCTGTAATAACGGGGAAGCCGTTTAATTACAGCGAGAGAAATCTCATTTCTGTCCATGTCTTACCCTCCTGATACTTCACAATAATCCCGCTTAATTAAGCTTATTTTATTATATTTTATTGTTAATAAAATGTCAATCTTCATAAACGGGCAACCGCATATAAAATGCCGGTTATTTATAACTACAGGCTTACCTTCTTATCAAGCATTATAGATACACCGAAATATGTGCCGGCAACAAGGAGAATCTCAAATACAAATGTCATCCACTGTCCTGCTAACATCAATAAAAATGTATCACCGAATTCAAATACAGGAATGAAATTCTTAATTACGGAAGTAATAATTCTGATTCCGATAAAAAGTCCCACTGCAAGCCATCCTTTACCTCTCTTATTGGAAAGTATGGTGGCACTCAGTGTAATTGCCAGATAAGCAAAGCTTACCGTTGTAAGAATATCAAGCCATATTATCAGGAATGATATGGCAAATCCAAGCACTATCTCTGAAATACTTGTCTGTCCCATTTCAAGGATAAAATCAACCATCTCGATAAAATCATTGACAGAATCATACTTGTACAGGGCAAGTCTTACATCCGCAACGGCGGAAACCGCAAAAATCGCCGTAAGAAGTGTTGTTATAATTAAAAGCGTAATATATTTGGCTCCTACGATTTTAAAGGTAGAATTAGGTGTCATAAATATCATGTAGCTGTATTTGGAACCCAGTTCCCTGGCAAAAGACACTACTCCAAGCACTTCCACGAACAAAATGGCAGATGAACCGCACATAATAAACAAAAGCATGGAAATCACAATATTGGCTTCGCTTTTGGCAAGAATACTTCCCAGAAGATAAAATTCCAGCATCATGATAACGGAGAATACAATTATGTACAAAATCATATCTTTTCGTAATTCGTATTTAATAAGTTTGCGCATAACCCATACCTCCCCATCCGTATACTTTCTTATAGAGATCCACAAGTGTCATTTGGTTGGATTCCCTTATCTGGTTGGCATCTCCCGCAAGAACCATTTCTCCCGATTTCATAAAGAGTGCTCCGGAAACAACATTCTCTAATTCGTCTACAAGATGACTTGATATAACAATGGTCTTACCGCCACCTGCATTGGCAATTATCGAATTGATAATTACTTCTCTTGCAAGAATATCAATACCGTTAAGAGGCTCATCAAGCATAATTACTTTAGCATCCCTTGACAGTGCAACGGCAACCTTTAACTTGGCAAGCATACCGGTAGACATGGTCTTAATCTTGTCCTCATGTCTGAGACCCATCATGTTCATTAAATCATATAATCTCTGCTCATTAAAATCCTTATAAAAATCTTTATAGAAATTAACAACATCCTTAATACACATATATGGGTAAAAATAATTTTCAGTCGGCATATATACAATATTGGCCTTGGTTTCAGGTGAAATTTCGCAGCCGTCAAGAACAATATTTCCGGAATCCGGCTTAATAAGACCCATAATCATCTTCATGAGAGTTGTCTTACCGCTTCCGTTAGGTCCGAGAAGTGCATATATCCTGCCATCGTCAAGTCTGACATTAACATGATTGACTGCAACGCAGGAATGATATTTCTTAACTACTTCATCGCAAATAAGCATATCGTTTTCCTCCACAATATCCGTTTTTTTCCAAATAATTATAGCACCCTTTTATTCAATCCGCAAGTTGCATACATATTTCAAATAAGTTATAATTAGACAAGATATGTTTCGGATACAATATAATATTATGTCTATGAATCGAGGTAGAATATTTTATGGATAATTATGTAGAAAATTTAACAGATAAAATTAACGAGGCAGCCGGTTTTATCAAATCCCGCATTCCGTTTATTCCGGAGATTGCCATAATTCTCGGCTCCGGTCTGGGTCCTCTGGCAGATGAGATTACTGTCCCTGTGGTTATCAATTACAGTCTCATCCCCCACTTTAAAGTGTCCACCGTGGCAGGTCATGCCGGAGAACTGATTGCCGGTACGATTTCGGGCCGTAAGGTTCTTGTAATGAACGGAAGATTCCACTACTATGAGGGACATCCGATGGAGACGGTTACCCTTCCAATCCGTGTATTTGCGGCTCTCGGCATCAAGAATCTTCTTGTAACAAACGCCGCAGGCGGAATAAAAGATTGTCTTGACCCGGGCTCAATAATGCTTATTACAGACCATATTGGCATGTTCTGCCCTTCCCCGCTCAGAGGACCGAATCTTGACTGCTTTGGTCCAAGATTCAAGGACATGACTGATGTATACACCAAAGAGCTTATTTCCCTGTCCAAAGATGTGGCAGCCCGTAACGGAATTAAAGTATCGGAAGGCGTGTACTGCTTTTTCTCCGGTCCTCAATACGAAACGCCTGCAGAAATCCGTGCGGCAAGGGTTCTCGGAGCCGATGCGGCAGGAATGTCCACCGTTCCCGAGGTAATAGTGGCAAGACACTGCGGAATGCGTATTCTGGGAATATCACTTATTACCAACAAAGCTGCGGGGCTTGGCAATAAGAGCCTTTCCCATGACGAGGTCCGTGAAATTGCAGAGACTGCCGGACAGAACATGGTAACACTTGTAAAAAATATACTTAGCGAATGGAACTAGAGAAATGATTTTAAATTGCAGCAATATATCCAAGACATTTATAGATGATGAAGTACTCAAAGATGTTTCTTTTCATATTGAAGAGGGTGAAAAAGCCGCTATAGTGGGAATTAACGGCGCAGGTAAGTCTACCCTTCTTAAAATCATTATGAACGAAATACATGCGGATACCGGCACTGTTACAATTGCCAAAGATAAATCCGTGGGCTATCTTGCCCAGCATCAGGAAGTCGCATCGGGACATACCATATATGAAGAGGTTCTCTCCGTCAAAAAAGAGATTCTTGATCTGGAACTTACCCTGAGAAATTTAGAAAAGGACATGAAGCATCTTTCCGGTGAAGATTTAGACAGGGTATTTAATGCCTACAGCATCAAAAACCACGAATTTGAGCAGCAGAACGGATACGCAGTAAGAAGTGAGGTAACCGGCGTAATAAAGGGTCTCGGATTCACCGAATCCGATTTTGACCGTAATATAAGCACTCTTTCCGGCGGGCAGAAAACCCGTGTTGCCCTTTGTAAGCTCCTTCTTTGCCACCCTGATATTCTTCTCCTTGACGAGCCTACCAACCACCTTGATTTGCCGTCAATTGCATGGCTTGAGACATATCTTTTAAATTATACGGGCAGCGTTATTATAGTATCCCATGACCGTTATTTTATGGACCGCATCGTAACCAAGGTCATTGAGCTGGAAAATTCAAAGGCTACCGTATTCTCCGGCTCATACTCGGATTATGCTTCCAAAAAAGCCATACTACGCAATGCCGCCATTAAAGCTTACCGTAATAACCAGAGGGAAATAAAACATCAGCAGGAAGTCATTACAAAGCTTAAATCCTTTAACCGTGAAAAATCTATAAAGAGGGCGGAAAGCCGTGAAAAAATGCTTTCCAAAATAGAAGTAATCGAAAAGCCTGCTGAGGAATCTCCAAATATGCATTTTGAACTGGAACCGGGAATCGTAAGCGGTAATGATGTTCTTACCGTATCCGGGCTTTCCAAGGCCTTCGACGGAAAAGAACTTTTCAGTGATATTGATTTTGAAATAAAAAGAGGTGAACGCGTTGCCCTTATCGGCGCAAACGGCACAGGTAAAACCACCATCCTGAAAATAATTAACGGCAGCCTTCCTGCAGACAAAGGCATTGTCCGCCTTGGTGCAAATGTGGAATGCGGATACTACGACCAGGAACACCATGTTCTGGACATGGATAAGACCCTGTTTGAGGAAATACAGGATACATATCCCGACATGACCAACACCAAAGTCCGTAATGTCCTTGCCGCTTTTCTTTTTACGGATGATGATGTTTTCAAAAGAATAGGGGACTTAAGCGGCGGAGAAAGAGGCAGGGTTTTGCTGGCGAAGCTTATGCTCTCCAACTCCAATTTTCTCCTGCTTGACGAGCCTACCAACCACCTTGATATGGTATCAAAGGAGATTCTTGAGAATGCCTTAAACCACTATACCGGCACATGCTTTTTCGTATCCCATGACAGATACTTTATTAACAGTGTTGCCACAAGGATTCTGGATTTATCCGACAAAAATTTAACTAACTACATAGGTAATTATGATTATTATTTGGAAAAATCTGCCCAAATTCGTAACACAGATATAAATAATGATACCGGGGCACCGGAGGAAACCGTTTCGGCTTCCAAAGAAGAACGACGCCTTCAGAAAGAAGAACAGGCTAAAGAACGCAGACGCAAAAATGAATTGGACAGGACAGAAAAGCGGATTGCCGAAATCGACGCACTTATATCCGCAATTGATGAAGAACTCTCCCTGGAGGAAGTCTATACAGACCCTGCCCGTTCCATGGCTCTGTCACAACAAAGAAGTGACCTTACCGCAGAACAGGACATGCTCTATGAAAGATGGGAGGAATTGATGTAACAAATCATTCCCGGTCCCAGCTCATCTGTAGGTCTTGCCATAAAGCCGTGCTTTATGTAGAAGTCTTCCCGGCCTTTGGCACACATAAGGCACATCATCATCCGTGTGCCAGGTTCCGTAAGGGACTCTACAAAACGCTTTAACATATCGAGTATTTCACTTCCGATATGCATCCCCTGTGCCACGGGAATTACAACAAGGTCCTGGACATAGCATACCACCGCGCCGTCTCCTACTACCCTGCCCATACCTACCGGCTTGCCGTCAAGATATGCGCACACGGTATATAATGCATTGGAAAGAGCCTGTCCGGCCTGTCTGTCGGACAGTGTAATCCACCCTACTTCTTTCCTTAAATATAAATATGTATCTTTATCAAGTACATTTTCCCTAAACTCAAGCATAACTGTCTCTTTTCATAAAACATTTGCGCCTATTATATCACAGCTCTGCCATTTTAAAAATACCCAATATCCGCCTTTTATAAAATCAGCTCGGATTTATCCGGAATCATTCCGAGACTTATATTAAGATTGCCGTTGCGGCAGCGTATTGAATCAATAAATTCTTTCTCGCTTACATCATTTTTCATAACAATATGGTATGTAAGCTCATATAATGTACCCATATTGGTGGTCTTAACATTCTTAAGGCATGTTTCTTTGGCATATTCACTGAACAAATCATCAAAAAGTCCTTCATAATTAAGATTCTCCGGAATTGTGATTTTGAGAAGCTTTCTGTTGCCTTTGGTACTGCCGAAGCCTGTCTTGCAGAGTATAAAAAGTGCCGCAATAATAATGGCGCCGAATACCAGGGCAAAAATAATGTATCCCAGACCGCAGGAAAGACCTACCGCCATGGTAAAGAAAACAACGGCTATATCTTTACCGCTGCCGGGAGCACTCCTGAAACGAACCAGGGCAAAAGCTCCCGCCAGGGACAATGCTCTGGCCACACTGCTTCCTATTAATATAATTACAGCGGCAACAATTGCAGGCAGAATTGCCACTGCAATTACAAAATCCCGTGTATATGAACCTTTCTTCTGGGTAAGCATATAGCATACCGCAATTATTACTCCCATACATAATGCCGCAGCAATAGTTAAAATTGCCGTGCCGGCTGAAATTGTTGTTTCTGTTGTGGTAATGATTGACTCAAACATGCTGTTTTTTCTCCTTTACTTATCAGATTATTAATGTATTGCGTATATTCGGTTCCGTATTTGGAAAATGATACGGGATAAATCTTGAGCCGGGAAAGAATTTGTGTAAACCATAACGGCATGGCTCCTGACATTTTAACCTCCATAAGCCAGAACTCCGGCTCCGTAATCAGCCGGCCGTAATCGCCATTTTTCAAATCCGGCTCCTCTCTTCTCGCTCTTATATTAGTATCAAATGTGATTCTAAAATCTTTATCTTCCCTGTCAAAATATGCTCTTCTGTCATATGCAAGAAAAACCTTAGGCCTGACACGGTATATATTTTTAAAGTAATCTATCTCCCTAAGCACCTGTCTGTTAATGCCTTCACCCTCAGGAGTAATATCCCTGTCAAGATAATCCTTCGCCTCTTTAAGTGTCATGGCTGTTCTGCGCTTATTGACCACGCCTTTGAATTTTTTCTTGATTTCTACAAACACTTCATCATCTTCGCCCTTGATACCGTATGAACGAAGTCTTAATTTTTCCTTATATACAGGCTTCTCTATCGACCTTCTTATAAGCAGATCATCTTCGGTATCATAATATATGTTACATATGCTGTAGAAGTCTCTGCCCCTGCTGTATTTATCTGCTTCCATATGGTCTGAAATAAGTTCAATAATCTCTTCATATTCAGCCCGGGTAAGTCTGTATTTTTTTTCGTACCGGTTAAATACTTCAATTGCCATATTATCACCTGCCGTTCTGTCCGTATATGCCGCATAAATTAATTCCGGATATTGTGTTTTTCATGATTGTTATGTTAAAATTTATTTGTGACAATTATATGTCGTGAATCTGTCGGATTTTTAAATTTTACATGTTGTTTACATGTATCGTATCATATGTTCACACAGCGTTCTACATGCCTTTTTAGTGACAAAATGCGTGTTTTTTCTTATTTTTCCCTTTAAAAGACCGATACACAATATCTTGTGTATTTTTTTGTTTTTTTTACAATATGTGGTAGACAACCACAATATATGGTGCTATAATGTCACATGTGGGTTGTTAAAACACTACATATATTGGAGGAAAGATTATGAAAGTTATAAAGCGCGACGGCCGTGAAGTCGGATACGACCGTAATAAGATAATCATCGCCATTCAGAAAGCGAATGATGAGGTACCTTTTAACGAAAGGATTTCTGATGACAAGATTCAGGGAATCGTTGTCTCAATCGAGAAGCTTGGAGCAAGCACGCTTCATGTTGAAGAGATTCAGGATATTATCGAACAGAAATTAATGGCAGAACGCAAATTCGTCCTTGCCAAGACATACATTATTTACAGATACCAGCGTGAAATGGTTCGTAAATCCAACACTACCGATGATTCAATTCTCGGGCTTATCCAGCAGACCAATAAATATGCAATGGAAGAAAACTCCAACAAAAACGCTGCCGTTGCATCTACACAGAGAGATCTTATTGCCGGAGAGGTTTCAAGAGATTTAACCAACCGACTTCTTTTACCTGAAAAGATTTCAAAAGCACATGCAGAAGGTGTTCTCCACTTTCATGATGCAGACTACTTTGTACAGTCTATTTTCAACTGCTGTCTTATTAATATAGGAGACATGCTTGATAACGGTACCGTTATGAACGGTAAAATGATCGAGACACCTAAGAGCTTTCAGGTTGCATGTACAATTACCACCCAGATTATTGCTGCGGTTGCAAGCAGCCAGTACGGCGGACAGTCTGTGGATATCAGACATCTCGGTAAATATTTAAGAAAGACCAAGGAGAAATTCCTTAAGCATTATACAGATGAGTTCGGCAGCGTCCTTTCCGCAGAGGAAATCGAGCGTGTAGCCACAGACCGTATGATGGACGAGTTAAAGGCGGGCGTACAGACTATCCAGTACCAGATTAACACCTTAATGACTACCAACGGCCAGTCTCCTTTCGTAACTCTTTTCCTCAACCTTAAAGAGGACGACCCTTACATTGAGGAGAACGCACTCATTATCGAAGAGATTTTAAAACAGCGTCTTCAGGGAATCAAAAACAAATCAGGCGTATATGTTACTCCTGCTTTCCCTAAGCTTATATATGTTCTTGATGAGCATAACTGCTTAAAGGGCGGCAAATACGACTATCTTACCAAGCTTGCCGTTGAATGCTCCTCCAAGAGAATGTATCCTGACTATATTTCCGCCAAGAAAATGCGTGAAAATTACGAAGGCGAAGTCTTCAGCTGTATGGGATGCCGAAGCTTCTTAAGCCCTTGGAAGGACGAGAACGGCAACTACAAATGGGAAGGCCGTTTTAACCAGGGTGTTGTAAGTATAAATCTTCCGCAGATTGGTATTATCGCCGGCGGCAACGAAGAATATTTCTGGGAGCTCATGGAAGAGAGACTTTCACTCTGCTTTGAAGCGCTTATGTGCCGTCACAAAGCACTTGAGGGAACCCTTTCCGATGTAAGCCCTATCCACTGGCAGTACGGAGCAATCGCAAGACTCCAGCCGGGCGAGACAATCGACAGTCTCCTCCATGGCGGTTACTCTACCATTTCACTTGGCTACATCGGATTATACGAGGTTACCAAGCTTATGACAGGCGTAAGCCACACAGATCCTAAAGGTCTTGAGTTTGCCCTTAAGGTTATGCACAGACTCCGTGAAGCCTGTGACACCTGGAAACGCAACACCGGAATTGCTTTCGGTCTTTACGGAACTCCTGCCGAGTCACTCTGCTATCGTTTTGCGGAAATTGACCGTAAAAAATTCGGTGACATCCCTGATATTACCGACAAAGGATATTATACCAACTCATATCATGTTGATGTCCGTGAGAAAATTGATGCTTTCACTAAATTTACTTTTGAAAGCCAGTTCCAGAACATCTCATCAGGCGGAGCAATTTCATATGTTGAAATTCCTAATTTAAGACATAATCTGCCTGCCCTTGAGGAACTTGTAAAATTCATTTATGACAATATACAGTATGCTGAGTTTAACACCAAATCAGATTACTGCCAGGTATGCGGCTACGACGGAGAGATTATCATTAACGATAACCTTGAATGGGAATGCCCGCAGTGTCATAACAAAGATCACAATAAGATGAATGTTACAAGAAGAACCTGTGGTTACCTTGGTGAAAATTTCTGGAATGTAGGTAAAACCAAAGAAATTAACTCCCGAGTTCTTCACATATAAAACAGTTTCAGGAGATTATTTTACTGACTAACATGTGCCATGCTCTCCCACGCAGCATGGCACAGTTTATGAAATGAGGTTTATTATGAATTATGCAGATATAAAACAATGTGATGCCGCCAATGGTCCGGGAATCCGCATCTCCCTTTTTGTAAGCGGATGCACCCACCACTGCAAAAACTGTTTCAACGAGGAAGCCTGGGATTTCAATTACGGCAAGCCTTTTACTTCTGAAGAAATTGATAAAATAATAGACTACCTTGCTCCGTCATATGTCACGGGCCTTACTCTTCTTGGCGGTGAGCCAATGGAGCCGGCCAACCAGGCAGGCATCCTCCCTCTTCTCCTCAAAGTGCGGGAAGTATACGGCGATACCAAAACAATCTGGCTTTACACCGGATATTTATTTGACAGGGACATTCTCGGCCGCATGGCAGAACAGGTTCCCGAAACCAGACAAATTCTTTCATGCCTGGATGTCATAATGGACGGCCCTTTTGTAGAGGAACAAAAGGACCTTGGTGCATATTTCAGGGGCTCAAGCAATCAAAGGGCAATCCTTGTACAGGAAACTCTTGCTAACGGCGGAAACCTTGTTTTCTGGGAGCCCGAAGAGCCTAAATACATCTACCCTGACAAATAAAAAACTCCAATAACACGAAAGGAATAAGCCCTCAAGCTTAAAGGATATTATGAAAACAGAAATCAAAATTCAGAAGCTTAACCCTAATGCAGTCATTCCCACATACGGCTCAGATTACGCCGCCGGTGCAGACTTGTATGCATGTATGGAAGAACCGGTTACAATCGCCCCTAACGAAACAGTTATGATTCACACCGGACTTGCCATGGAAATCCCTGAGGGTTATGCAGGACTTATTTACCCGCGAAGCGGCTTGTCAACCAAAAGAGGACTTGCTCCTGCCAACAAAGTAGGCGTGGTTGACCCGGATTACAGGGGAGAATTCATGGTAGCTCTCCACAACCACTCTTTATCCCCGCAGACCGTAGAACCTAACGAAAGAATCGCACAGTTAGTTATTACGCCGTTTATAACCGCTGATTTCAAGATTTCTTCGGAATTAAGCGACACAGCGAGAGGTGCCGGCGGATTCGGCAGTACGGGGACATTATAAGTAGCCGTTTGAAGGAACTCTTTCGCTTGGTTGATATCGTAACAGTGCTAAGGCTGCAAAGTACGCAGCCTAAGAACTGACGGTATCAAACATCCTTCAACCGGCTACTTCTATGTCTGGGGAAATGCGGTTTCGTTTTTTTGCTCGTAGCCGGTGCCCGGGGTTTACGATTAAAAACCGGGATTCGGGATTTTTGCTCGTAGTCCGTGCCCGGATTTTACGATTAAAAACCGGAATTCGGGATTTTTGCTCGTAGTCCGTGCCCGGGGTTTACGATTAAAAACCGGAATTCGGGATTTTTGCTCGTAGCCGGTGCCCGGGGGTTACGATTAAAAACCGGGATTCGGGATTTTTGCTCGTAGTCCGTGCCCGGATTTTACGATTAAAAACCGGGTTTCAGAATTTTTGCTCGTAGTCCGTGCCCGGATTTTACGATTAAAAACCGGGTTTCAGAATTTTTGCTCGTAGTCCGTGCCCGGATTTTACGATTAAAAACCGGGTTTCAGAAT
>JBJENE010000044.1:3040-5747 GCA_051880035.1 Butyrivibrio sp. | reverse complement strand
AGTCCGTGCCCGGATTTTACGATTAAAAACCGGGTTTCAGAATTTTTGCTCGTAGCCGGTGCCCGGGGTTTACGATTAAAAACCGGAATTCGGGATTTTTGCTCGTAGTCCGTGCCCGGATTTTACGATTAAAAACCGGGTTTCAGAATTTTTGCTCGTAGTCCATGCCCCAAAACTACTATGATAATCCCGGAAATTGAGCTAAATGCTCGTAGCCGGCGCCCCAAAACTACTATGAAAAAAGGGGAAGCTCTCGCCTCCCCTTTAACATCTAAGGTTTATTTAGTTATCTTTATGCTCTTTACTGCTGACCAGCTTGAGTAGAATTTATATCCCGCAACTGTTTTGTATGCCCTTACCTTAACATAATAGGTTGAACCCTTATTAAGGGATGCAATCGTCTTGCTTAAGTTTGATGCACCTGTTACGGTAACGGTCTTGGTGCTGGCAGGTCCCATTGTTGAATATGGGCTGTATGCTATTTCATAACCGGTTGCCTTGGCGTTGGATGAGTATTTCACAAGCATTGCTTTGGTACTTGGGTTGGTTAAGGATGAAATAAATACATTCTTAATATATATTGTGTTCTTAGCAGAACTGCTTGAACTTATTACGCTTCCGCTATATGCTTTTACCGCATAGTAGTATACGACGCCGTTTTCAACAGTAGTATCAGTATAGCTAAGGGATTTGGTTGCTCCTATAAAGTGCCATGTTCCGGCCTGGGTGTCTTTGCGGTATACATAATATCCTGTTGCGCTGCTGTTTTTGCTCCAGGTTACTTTGACTCCTGTTGAAAGGTTTTCAACACTGCTTATTGACGGTGGAGCAAGAAACAGTGTGTTACTTACCTGTCCCGCAAGGCTTATGCTTATGCCGGATTTGGTCTTAACCATATATTCATAGGTCTTGCCGTTTACCGTGGATTTGTCATAATAGCTTGTTGCGGTAGTGGTTGCAATCTTATTCCAGGTTGCGGTTCCTTTTACCCTGCTGTACAGTTCGTATCCGGTTGCTCCGCTCACTTTGCCCCATTTAACGGTTAATCCGTACCATGAGTTGGTAATTGATGTAATGGACGGTGCCGGAAGTTCCTGCATGGTAAGATTGTATCCTGTAATATCAGTTACGCCTGAATTGAATACAGCTGAGGTAAGTACTTTATTTCCGGTTTTCACCGCTACTATATAGTAATTCTTGCGGCCTTCAACTCCTGTGAAGCTGTATGAGGCTGTGTTGCCTGCCATGGTACATGTCTTAACAGGATCCGCTCCGCCTTCTAAATAAAGATACAGGGTTACGCTGTCCGCAGCATTACCTTTACTTGTGATTGTACCTGAAACGGTAACCTCAACATATATATCAACATACTGAGCTTTTATAATTACATCTCCGGACGGCATGCTGAATGTTGTGGTTGAAGAGGTTGCATCAGTAAATACAACTTCGGCAGAGCCCTCACATGCAACCCATTTCTCGAATTTCGTTCCTGCAGGTGCCGGGTCTGCCACAACTGTAATGGCGGTTCCTGCCACAGCCTCACTAATTCCCACACCCGAATTTGTTGCCATACCATCTGTTACTGTAATACTGTATTTAGTAGTTGCAACAGTTACTGCACCGATGGCAATTTCAATAGTCTTACTGGTGCCGGTATTATCCGTTACTTTAATTACTGCAGTGGTAGCATCGGCCACAGCCGTAGGTCTTGTTCCGGTAATACATCCGCCAGTTGATACCTGTAACCAGTCAGGACCTGATTCCTTACTGAATGTATAAGGATGGGTTCCGCCGCTTACGGCACCGCTCACATCTACCTGACTAATTGAGGCTCCTGTCTCACCTTCAGGAATATCAAATGTTATACTGTCTTCAAAAGAAAGCGGTTCTGTACCCACTGTTAAAATGACTGCTTCACTTGCAAATGAACTGCTGGTGGCATAATATCTGACTTCATAGGTTCCTTTTGACAGGTAATTTATTGTACCGGAATAGATTGAACTCCATGAATCTGCTCCTGAAATTCTGTATTCCATGGATGAATCAACACCTGTAATTTTGCCGTCACCGGCTCCTTCATAGCTTTCATTTACAGCTGCAACTCCTGTAGGTGCAGCCGGTCTTGCCGGTATTGCAATAATCTGGGCATCGCTGTTACACTTGGTTTCTGTATTGGTGCGTACAAGTTTAATACTCTTACCAATCCATTCAGAATTAATATCATATGTGCTTCCTGTTGCGGTAAAGCTTTCGGTGGTAATACCATCTCCGCTTACACTGTAGGTTGCACCGCTTACAAGGCTTGTAAGCTCTTCATTGTAGTAATTTACACCTGCATTCGGAGTATTTTCCTTGACATAAACATCAAAAGTTTTTTGCAGACTCGAATCAACAGAGGTTATCGTTACGGTGGCTTTGCCCGGATTATATCCGGCAGTCACCTGTACTGTACTGCTTGCACCTGACGGTGTTCCCACGGATACAGTTGCAATGCCTGTGTTGGAGGAAACTGCCTTCACATTTGGATACGATGCATCTGAAGGTGTTACCGTTGCGGTAACGGTTGCGGTTACGCCCTTCTCCAGAATTATCTCCGTCTTATCCAGTGTCATATCTGTCACTGGGTTTTGGCTTGTAAACGCGCCGTAATTGATTGTAAAGGTTACAGTCCGTGTGGAATCGTTTGTGTCGGTTGCCTTAACGGTGA
>JBJENE010000044.1:0-2940 GCA_051880035.1 Butyrivibrio sp. | reverse complement strand
TTGCTTATGCGATCTCCGACCATTCCTCCCGGGATATCGTAGCAGCTTCCGCCTACCCACTTGAAGTCTGCCGCTTCTTCACTGTATTCAAACACCGCATTGTTCAAAATGCTTCCGTCGGTGCCGCACAGATAATAATAAGTATCACTATTTCCTAAATCCGTGCCCCTTCTGAAAAGGTAATTGTTATCCGCAGGGGTGGTGGTCACCACATTGGCATCGAGATAAGCCGGCAGACTGTAAGTCTTCACCATGCCGTTTGTGGTCACCTTACCTCCCTCTGTCAATCCCAGAGCTCTTAGGTTTTCCACTGCGATGCATTCTGTTGAAGCTTCCTCCGGACAATCTGCCGTAGCTGTAATCACAGGTGAAGCCTCATCTATATAAAGCGAGCTTAACGCACAGGATGTGGATTTATTAGCACTGCTTACATGAGCTTCCGCATTGACGGTGACATTGCTGCGATTTTCAACATATATGCCTCCGTTGTAAAAGGCATATAAATATCCGGTCTTTGTTGTGCCGGTGTCCGTCACCTTGACATTCAGAGTTGCCTGCCTTGTTTCTTCTTCCGTAAAATAGACATTACCCCACATTCCATAGCTGTCAGTGCTTCCCGATGAGGTGATGTCAATATTCACCGTTCCGTTTGTGATGTATGTATGGGCTCTGATTCCGTAAAAGTTTCCCTCCGTGGTTCCGTTAATGTTCAGGGTACCGCCGGTATCCGCCGTGATGGTCAGGTAGGACATAGAACTATCCGAACCGACTTTAATACCGATAACCTCAGAGGTGGACGACGGTATGGTGATAGTATTGGTGCCCACCAGGTGCAGGTTCAGGTCGCCGTTAGCGGAGATTTTCTGTCCCGTCCAATTATTTAGTGTCAGCGTCGCTGTATCCTCATCATAGGACCAAGGGTCGCCGTCTGTTCCTATTGTTTCTGTTATTACCGTCTGCGTGCCGTCGCTTTCGGTGATAGTTACGGACGATGCATTGACTGCATACGCCTTCAGGCTCATGGCCGGGAGCATCCCCACCACCATCACAAGGGCGAGCAGGATGCTCAGCAGCTTGTTCAGTTTCTTTTTTACTTTCATAATCATTTTCTCCTATCTTATTTCTTTCCGGCATTTTGCCGGGTGCACAGATTTGTTTCGTGATTATTATATTTCATTATGTACCTCCATAAAATGTTGTTTTACGCCCATGGATTGCTGCTTTCAGGCTGGCGGATTCCGGTAAGCAGGTACTGCTCCCACAAATACCACTTTCCGTCTTTCGCCTCGCGAAGCTTAATCGGACGCGGATCGTCGGCACCGCCTGAAGGAATGAAAAGTTTGGCAATGCCCTGCTCATCATATGAATGAGGGTCGGATTTAACTATAACCGTGTAAGGAGAGGCCGGCATGTAATCGTTGCCCGGAACTGCTCCTTCAAAATATGAACGGGGAACATAATCATAAGAACGCATACGGTCGGAAATGAACTGTTTATCCATACCGTTCATCGGTCTTGGTCCTCTTAGGTAATCCAACATCCGGAAGCAAAGCTCTTTGTCCCGGGAATAAATGCATAAGGCTGCGACAGTAAGTGCTGCCGTATCAAAGGGATTTGAAAGAGCTGCCTGCGGAAGTGCCGCAAATGCATCAAAGGTCTCCGGAAGATCTGAAAATACAATTTTTTCTGTTTTGGTTCCGATATTTTGTGCTGATTTTCTAACGGCATTTACCGCCTGATTTTTTAATTTATCAAAAAATGCCACGATATATCCTCCTGTATATTAATTTATTCTGCCCGGGCATATCGAACCATATTGATTTCAATCATGCCCTCAATTTCTTTAATTTCTGCCCAAGGGGAAACTTCTTCGCCGAAGACTTCTCCCTGAATTTCAGTATTAAAGTAATTAATACCGTCTTCGTTTTTCCAGTACTGAGTATCCAGAACAAGCATTCCGTCACGGATAACTTTACCTTCCTCTACGGCTTCATCGATTTGTTCCTTGGTGTATACACCGCAATCAACCGGTAACAATGTCTGTACGGTTCCGTCTTCACAGAATTCGGTAATGGTATTTTCAAACACCTTATAGCTGTCAGGGTCTTCTAAAGCCGCCTGTTCCAACGGTTTCCATATCATACCCTTTTCAAGACTGAATCCCATTACCTCTTTTACTTTCCACTTTCCAACTAAATTCATGATTAATTACTCGCTCCTTTCCTATATTATCAGCAAGATTGTAAAAATAATCTTCCAGCCTGCTGCGGGCTTCTCCTAAAGGTTCGGCATGAAATACGCTTCCATCCGTAAAGAAAATACTAATGCTGTATGTGGTTTCATCTAATGCCTGAAAAATTTGTTTGGGTTTTTTGTATTTTTCCACATAGGAAATAAGATCATTCTGCTCCAGAATATTGAATAACTTATCCTTGTCTTCGGAACTAATCTCACATCCTGATATTTCTATAGGGTCCTTATGGTCATGGATAAAACAATCCGCCTCCAGAAGCCATTTCTCTTCCTTATTGTACACACTAAATGAATAATGATATGAATAATCCATACAGCCGCATCCGATGTAAACATTTTGAACCTCTGAAAGTTCGTGATGTTTTACTTTCTTTTTGCCATGAAACAATCCGGCTCCCTGCCTTTCAGAATATTTTTGTTTAAAGTGTATCAACCACAGCGG
This sequence comes from Butyrivibrio sp., assembly GCA_051880035.1. Taxonomy (GTDB): domain Bacteria; phylum Bacillota; class Clostridia; order Lachnospirales; family Lachnospiraceae; genus Eshraghiella. Next base: position 245 of record JBJENE010000044.1, on the reverse strand, counting down.
ACAGATAGGTGGCGGAAACAGAGCCGTAAATAAAATTATCAATGATTCCGTCTTTCTTTGTCTGAAGCACCTGTTTTGCAAGCTTTTTCTCCGCATTCTCATCAACTATCAGTACAATCTTACAGTCAGGATTCTGTTCTTTGACTTCATCCAGTATTTTAAGCCGTTCTTCAAGCTTCCACGGAGAATTCCCGTTTACTTCCATAAGCAGCGCATACGGCATACACAGCCTGCAAAGCTCCGCT
>JBJENE010000043.1:16329-40747 GCA_051880035.1 Butyrivibrio sp. | reverse complement strand
TTGAAATTTTAAGAAATTTCAGGGTTGTTTCACTGTTTAGTTATCAAGGTTCTTTCGCTGTCGTCTGTTCGTTGTTTCCGAGCGACAGCTTAATTAATATATCACATCGTTTTTTGTTTGTCAACAGTCTTTTTTAAGTTTTTTAAAAAAGTTTTATGTGATATCGGCACCTGTAATGCCTAACGGAGAAGGAGGGATTTGAACCCTCGCGCCGCTATTAACGACCTGCACCCTTTCCAGGGGTGTCCCTTCAGCCTCTTGGGTACTTCTCCAAAGCCCGAACGCTAAAATATCTACTCTTTACATTATTAAAACCACTTAAATATCAAGTGGTTTTAAATAGCGGAGAGGATGGGATTCGAACCCATGCGCCCGTGAAGACAAACGGTTTTCAAGACCGCCCCGTTATGACCACTTCGGTACCTCTCCATTATATCGCAGCCCCGGCTAAAGCCTTGGCTATCTCAGCGACAGTTGTTATTCTAACAAAAGACTTTTAACATGTCAACAGAATTTTTTTACTTTTTAAAAAAAATTTTTAAGAGTATTCTCAACAGTAAAAATATCTTCAGGTGTAGTTACCTTTATATTGCTGTATTCACTGCCGGACAGATATACTTTAACTGCGCCGAAGCGTTCCATAACCATTGCATCATCAGTTACACTGCCGCAATCGCCGCTGTGCATAAGACTATCATATGCAGCTTTAATCTCATATATTGAAAACACCTGGGGAGTTTGTATAATCCACACATTATTTCTGTCCGGTGTGGTTTTTACGAATCCTGATTCGTCTGATATTTTTACCGTATCTTTGGACGGCACGGCTGCAACGGCAGCCTTATATTCCAAGGCATCTTTATATAACTTTTCCAAAAGGGGTTCATTTATGCATGGTCTGGCACCGTCATGAATAAAAACAATTCCGGTGTCGGAAATACAATTCAGTCCGTTATATACCGATTCGTATCTTTCACTGCCTCCGGCCACGATTTGTTTTACTTTTGAAAAAGAATATTTATCTACGATTTGCCTGCGACAGTATTCAATATCCGTTGCAAGGGTAACAAGGATTATTTCATCGATGAAATTACACTTTTCAAATGCCAAAAGAGAGTAATAAAGTAACGGTTTTCCAAGAACTTCAATATATTGTTTGGGAATATCGCTTTGCATTCTGCTTCCGCGCCCGCCCGATAGAACTATTGCATAATTATGGCTCATTTTATTTTTCCCCTAATTTAAGATTAGGTACCGCATTCAAATCCCATCCTGCTCTGTATCCTGCCAGATAGTCATAATATGCAGCCGCACCTATCATAGCCGCATTATCCGTACACAGTACCGGTGACGGATAATAGAAATCTATTCCGTTATCTTCACATGCCTGTTTCATCGCACTTCGGAGGGCTGAATTGGATGCCACTCCGCCTGCAATCGCAAACTTTTTAAAATTATATTCTTTACATGCATTAAGAGCATGGGTAACAAGCACATCCACAACAGCATTCTGGAATGATGCCGCAATATCTGCCCTGTTTATTTCTATGTTTTTCATTTCACAATGATTAAGGTAATTAAGAACAGCCGATTTAAGACCGCTGAAACTGAAATCATACCTTGCACCATCTATTTTGGCTCTCGGAAATTCCACAGCATGCGGATTGCCTTCTTTGGCAAGCTTGTCAATTTTGGGTCCTCCCGGATAGCCGAGTCCTATAGCTCTGGCAACCTTGTCATACACTTCACCGGCCGCATCATCTCTTGTTTTACCGAGAATTTCATAACATCCATAGTCTTTTACATTGACAAGGTGGGTATGGCCTCCCGATACAACAAGACATCCGAAAGGAGGTTCCAGATCCGGATTTTCGATATAGTTGGCTGAAATATGTCCTTCTATGTGATGCACTCCTACAAGCGGCTTATGTGCAGCAAATGCAATTGCTTTGGCTGCCGCAACTCCCACGAGAAGAGCCCCCACAAGGCCCGGACCATATGTTACTCCAATTGCAGTAATATCATCAAGCGAAACTCCTGCCTCACGAAGAGCCTCACGAATCACCTGATTTATCTGTTCCATATGCTTTCGCGATGCTATTTCGGGTACAACCCCTCCATAAAGTGTATGCAAATCAATCTGGGATGATATTACATTTGAAAGAACGCATCTTCCGTTCTTAACAACCGAAGCAGCCGTCTCATCACATGAGCTTTCTATTGCAAGTATTAAAATGTCTTCCATGTTATTCTCCAATATTCTTATCCTCTGTCAGCGTCCAGAAAAGTATTTTCCATTTGCCGTCCTCATCTTTACGAAGAGTAAACTCTTCATATGTATAAATGAGTTTTTTGCCTTCCCTGACAAAGTATTTCACATCTATTTTGGTATACTTTTTACCGTTAAGTGTCTGATGTACGGTATCATTGTAATCTTCTACTATATAATCGGATACATATCTGTCATTGGATTTATAGTATTCCACTTCTTCCTTCAAATCGGAAATGTATGTATCATAAGGATTACACTCAAGTAATTCATCATCAAACAGGCCTCTTATATGCTGTGCAAGGCCTATAAGTTCATCCTCTGTCAGTTCTCCTTTATATAATACTTTCAGAATGTCACTATAATAAATCATGACTTCCCGTTCCGTGGAAGGATAGTTAAGGTCAAGGTCTCTGTTTATCAGTTTTGAAACTGCCGTTTCTTCTTTATTTTCATTTTTTTGGCCCACATCACGATTGGACAGGTAAAAATAATACGAAACTGCCAGCACAGCCAGAAATGTTATAATTAACGGTGTTTTTATTTTGCTGAGCACTTTCATATTATTACACCTCCTTCTAATCGACAAAATCGAAAGTTTTGAGCCAGCCGTCTCTAGGCGTCTTGGCTTGTGGGAAAATTTCCCGGACTTTATTAAGGTATTCCTCCGGTTTAACCATTGACGGACTGTAATGCGTCAGCCACATCTCAGGAACATCGGCTTCTTTGGCAAGCCCGGCCGCCTCATACATCGTCATATGACAGTGTTCCTTGGCATTGGCTTCTTTTCCGTCTTCTCCGTACATTCCTTCACATATAAACAAATCAGATTCTCTGGCATGTTCGGAGATTATTTCTACAGGTCTTGTATCGGTACAATATGTGACTTTAATTCCTTTACGCGGAGGTCCTAAAACCATCTCCGGTGTGAACACCCTGTCACCGTCATGAATTATTTCACCTTTTTGAATGCGGCTCCAGTATTGAAGCGGAATGTTTTGTTCTTTGGCCGCCTCCACATCGAATTTGCCCTGTCTTAAAATCCTTATACTGTATCCGTAACAGGTTATACGGTGTTTTACACGAAAAGCATCTATCACATATCCGTTAGCCTCAATCGTCTCTTCCTTCTCGGAAAGCTCATGAAAAACTATGTTAAACGGAAGTTCAGGAGCAATTACCCTCAGGGAATTAACTACTTTTTCGATGCCTTTAGGTCCGATTATAAGCAAATCTTCGGTCCGTTCCGCATTTCCCATGGTCAGTAAAAATCCCGGAAGTCCCGCAATGTGATCTCCGTGAAAATGAGTTATACATATGATATCCACATGCTTAAAACTCCATCCTGCCTCTTTAAGCGCAATCTGGGTACCTTCTCCGCAGTCGATTAATAACGAACTGCCGTTATATCTTGTAATTAATGAAGTGGTCCATCTGTTAGGAAGCGGCATCATTCCGCCGGTTCCAAGCAAACATAAATCTAACATATATCTCCTTAAACAAATTCTGTCCGCTCCTCAATCTCTACGGGCAGATAGAATTTACGCACAATTTTGTCATAACAGGGTTCACACAGGTCAAAACTGTGAATTTCTCCGTCCTTATTGGAGAAAAAACCCCAATCCGCACGAAAGCTTAATGCTCCCGCAATAATAATGTTACCCCTGTGGGGTATCCTGCATCCGCAGCTGTTACAGTATACTCCGGTTAATATATTATTCTCATCATAATTTTTCATAATCGTTCCTCTTTTCATGTAGATTCGTAACGATTATATATAATAGTATAAATATATGATATAGGGGATTACTGTAAATCTTTTTCCATTAAAATGGCATCCTCATCGGGTTTCCGGTAAAAATTTTTTCTTTTACCGATTTCAAAGAATCCCATTTGGGTGTACAGTTCTCTGGCTGCTTCGTTACTTTCACGGACTTCCAGGAAAATTTTGGAAACATTTCTCTCCACCAGCAGCCGCTCAAGTTCTGTAAGAAGTCTGCCGCCTATCCCAAGGCGTCTGTAATCAGCCGACACTGCAATATTGGTAATGTCCGCTTCGTCAATACTTATCACACATCCGGCATACCCTACGCCTTTATTATTATCCTTGGCCGTAATATAGCAGTAATTCTGTGATTCTGCCGCTTTGATAAATTCTGCCATAGGCCATGGTTCGGAAAAAACTTTTTTCTCAATATCCGATACCCATCCGGCATCCTCCGGTTTCATAATGTCTATTGTGATTAACATCTTATTCACTCTGCCCTGACATGCGATTTGCCCGCTCTCTCTCTGCCTGTGAAACTCTTAAATATTCCGGCAGATGACTGTCGGCAATTTCTGTTCTTCCCTCGGCAAAATAAATTGCTCCAAGCACGCCCACGCCGGACGCCCGCTGACGGTTCATCCCCGGAGGAGCAAATTCATACGGGAATTGTGCTTTATGTGTGAGCATCTCTTTCATGACGGGAATTCCGTCTCCGATAAATACTGTCTTTCGTCCGTATTTATTAAGAGTATCAATCAACTCTTCTATTGCAAGTGCACTTCCTTCCAGGTGGGTAGAAAGCCGGCCTTCATCAAAGCTGTAAATACCCGTATATACCTGTGAGCGTCTTGCATCCATCACAGGACAGATAAGCATATCGGTCCCATACATATTGTATGCCATGGCATCAAGCGTCGGAACATGTATTAATGGTATATCAAGAGCCAGTCCCAGACCTTTTGCCGTTGCCGACCCTATTCTGAGTCCCGTAAATGAACCCGGTCCGCCCGAAACCGCAATTGCATCCAGTTCTTCAGGTGCAGTCTCGGTTCTTTTGCATATTTCATCAATCATGGGCAGAAGCGTCTGTGAATGAGTCACTTTGTGATTAATTGTATATTCTGCAGTAAGTATGTCATCTGTAAGTATAGCCACAGAGGCTACAAGAGATGACGCTTCAATCGCTAAAATTTTCATATTGCACCTTTATATTATCTCTTTTGATACGGTAATTTTTCTGTAGTCAAATCCTTTTTCGGGATTCTTCTCTATTGTTATAAAGACAGTGTCCGGAGGAAAAAGTTCTTTAATCATGCTGCCCCATTCCACCAGGCATACGCCTTCTCCGTAAAAATAGTCTTCATATCCTATATCTTCCATATCCCACGGTCCCGAAATGCGGTATACATCAAAATGGTACAATGGAATACGACCTGTGGTATATTCCTGAATCAGTGTAAAAGTAGGGCTGCATATATCTTCGTCAATCATAAGTCCCGCTGCCACGCCCTGGGCAAACACGGTCTTGCCTACACCAAGATTGCCGTCCAGACATATTATATCTCCGGGCTTAACCACGGAACCTATTTTTCTGCCCAGTTCAAATGTATCATCCCGTGAAAAAGTTTCATAAACCATTATGCACTCTTCTTTCTAAGGCGGCATGCTGCTCCCATTTTCTCTGAAAGACAATCCACCAGTTCATTGTATTTATCACCTATACAGCGGTCCGGAAGGACAAAGGCATTAACGGTTGACACATAAATTACCGTAACACTTCCATAATGAACAGCCTTCCAGAGATTATCCCATTCAATAGTGGATTTCTCCTCTTTCTGGCTTACGGTTATTCCTTCATCATTAAATTCATAATACAGAGTATCGGCAAAGCATGCAGTCTTCTTAACCTGTCTGTATGCCTTAAAAACCAGCATAAGCGGATTGATAATTATATAAAGTGATGCCAGCAGAAGAAGGAGTGCGCTGTTATACCACATAACATCTCCCCATGTATATACCGCTATTGCAATTACAACTGCACTGAAAATAACACTCACCACGCCAAAAACTTTTCTGTATGAATTATTCAGCATAAAACATGCCATATCTTTTCCGGTTATTTTAACATCAAATTTAAGTTCTTTCATAAATCAACTCTCCTATGCATACATATTTAAATTATAATCCATTCAGCACAACTTATCAAGGAATTTCCCTTTGGAGATTTATTTTTGCATTTTTCCTACTGTCGTGCTACAATCTCATATATACTTATTCCGGAGGTTATTATGGAAGATAATTTTAATTCAAATAATTTTTATCAAAACGGTCCAGACAGGAATCCTAATTCGGGTGAAGAACGAAAAGGGCTTTCAATCTGTTCACTTATCGCAGGAATTATTTCATTGCCTTTTGCCTGTTGTACAGGATATGTGGGAATTGTTGTCGGTGTTCTTGCCGTACTCTTTGGTATTTTCAGTAAGGGAACCGCCCGCATCCGTTCCGGCAAAGCTGTAGCCGGTATTATCACGGGAGCCATCGGTATTGTTTTAGGTATAATAATGCTTGTCCTTGCGTTATATGCACTTAAAGTTAACCCTGAAATAATGAATCAATACAATGATTTAATGGAATTCTATAACAGATAGTCTGAATTTAAAAAGTGAGTTTTCCGCCGCATATTTAGGATGCATTGGAATACTCACTTTTATTTTTCTCTTATTCTTCTTCAATATGTTCCCTTCCCTGGGCAATTATGGTTCTTACATGGCCGTCTGCCAGAGAGTAAAAAATTGATTTGCCTTCACGCCTGCATTTCACAAGTTTGCTCTGCTTAAGTATCCGAAGCTGATGGGAAATTGCCGACTGGGTCATATTAAGTGCTTCTGCCAGGTCACATACACATACCTCAGCCTCAAAAAGCACATACAGTATTCTGATTCTTGTAGAATCCCCAAACACTTTAAACAGCTCGGCCAGGTCATAAAGTTCGGTCTCATCAGGCATCTCTTTTGCCGCCTTCTCAAGCAGGTCTTTATGAATTTCCACTGCTTCGCAGCATTCTATTTCTTTATTATCCATATTATCACCATCCGTCACAATATTGTTTACAGCTTTTTCACGCTAAGCGCCCTTATCGCATTAAGAACTGCTATCACCATTACCCCCACATCGGCAAATATGGCAATCCACATATTGGCAATTCCCAAAGCTCCCAATAAAAGGCATATTCCCTTTACTCCGAGCGCAAAGTATATATTCTGGTATACTATTCCAATGCATTTTCTGGAGATTCTGATTGCTTTGGCTATCTTAACAGGGTCATCATCCATGAGTACAACATCCGCAGCTTCAATCGCAGCATCTGAGCCTAATGCTCCCATGGCAATTCCCACATCCGCCCTTGAGAGAACAGGTGCGTCATTAATTCCGTCTCCGGTAAAAATAAGTTTTTCTTTATCCTTCTTTTCTTCCAGAAGTTCCTCCACAATTGAAACCTTATCTGCAGGAAGGAGTTCGCTGTACACTTTGTCGATTCCCAGCTCTGTTGCAACCGCTTGGGCCGTTTTATCCGAATCCCCCGTAAGCATTACGGTTTTTCTTATTCCCGCCTTCCTTAATGCAGCCATTGCAGCTTTTGCGGTAGGTTTCACCACATCGGAAATAACAATATGTCCGGCGTATTTTCCGTCAAGGGCAACATGAACAAAAGTGCCGATTTCATGACAGTCTTTATATTCACATTCGATTTGTTCCATTAATCCGGCATTTCCTATTGCAACTTTTACTCCATCCACAACCGCAATGATTCCCCGTCCGGCAACTTCTTTGACATCCTTTACCCTTGAAGCATCGATTTCTTCTCCGTATGCTTTTCTAAGGCTGACGCTTATAGGATGTGATGAATGGCATTCGGCATAGGCGGCATATTCCAGAAGTTTTTCTTCGTCGATAGTGTTATGATGTATTCCTGTTACTTCGAAAACACCTTTAGTAACGGTTCCCGTCTTATCAAATACCACATAACCTGTTTTAGCAAGCGTTTCCATATAGTTAGAGCCTTTTATGAGAATGCCTTCTCTGCTCGCTCCTCCGATTCCCGCAAAAAAGCTTAAAGGAATGCTGACAACAAGGGCACATGGGCAGCTTATAACAAGGAAGGTAAGGGCTCTGTAAATCCAATCTCCCCATTCAGGTGCAATCCCCATAAAAAGTAATCTTATAAGTGGCGGCAAAACGGCAAGAGCAAGGGCGCTTATGCATACCACAGGTGTATATATTCTTGAAAATTTCGCAATAAAGTTTTCTGATTTTGATTTTTTGGAGCCGGAGTTTTCAACCATATCGAGAATTTTGGAAACGGTTGATTCTCCGAATTCCCTTGTGGTTCTGATGTAAATAAGACCGGATATATTAATGCTTCCGCTTATTACCTCACAGCCCTCTTCCACTTCCCTCGGCATACTCTCTCCGGTAAGGGCGCTTGTATTAAGAGTGGACTTTCCTTCTGTGATTACACCGTCAATAGGGATTTTTTCTCCCGGCTTAACCGCTATTATGCTGCCTGTTTCAACTTCATCAGGCGAAACTTTTTCAATATTGCCGTCTTTACACAAATTAGCGTAATCAGGTCTTATATCCATTAATTCGCTGATGTTTTTACGGCTTTTTCCCACTGCATAGCTTTGAAACAATTCTCCCACCTGGTAAAAAAGCATTACGGTTACGGCTTCCCTAAAGTCACCACTCCTGTATATTCCCAGGGCAAGCGCACCTATCGTTGCAGTTGCCATAAGAAAATTTTCATCAAAAACCTGTCTGCGGATAATGCCTTTAAATGCTTTTTTCAAGATATCATATCCGATTACAATATACGGAATAAGATACAGGGCAAACAGAAGCCATTTGTTCATAGGGATGACATATTCCAAAATTATCAATGTAACAAGCAATACAGCTGAAATTATTATTCTGTACAATACTTTTTTCTGTTTTTTATTCAAGGCATTATCCTCCTGTCAGTTACCGGGTTATTTGCTAAAAAAATATTTCACATTCATCTTCAACAATCTTACAGTTTTTAAGAACTTCTTTCATAACTGCTGCAGGCTCTGCACCTTCTTCAAATTCCACAATCATTTTCAATGCCATAAAATTAACCGTAGCATCTTTGACTCCGTCAGTCTTTTTGGCAGCCATTTCCATTTTATTCGCGCAGTTTGCACAATCTACTTCTATTTTGTATGTTTTCTTCACTTTATATGCTCCTTTATATATTATTTTATCTACATATGAACATTTATTCATATGTTTGTTTTTATTATACTGCTTTTATCCGTCATGTCAATACTTTTTTAAAAGCAAAAAAATCCCCTCGGAAATTTATCTTCCAAGGGGATTATCATCTAATGTTAATTATTTCACAAATGCATTATAGATAGACTTAAATGCAACTTCAAACTCATCCTCAAGCACTCCGATAATAATATTCAACTCACTTGAGCCCTGATCTATCATTTTAACATTTATGTCTGAGTTGTAGAGAGCCTCAAAAATTCTGAAAGCAGTACCCTTTGCTGATTTCATTCCGCGTCCCACAACTGCAATAAGTGCAAGTCCTGATTCGATTTCGATGGAATCAGGGGAAACATTCCTGTGGATTCCCGCAAGAATTTCCTGTTCTTTCTCCTCAAATTCCTTCTGATGAACGATAACTGTCATTGTATCAATTCCTGAAGGCATATGTTCAAAAGAAAGTCCCTGTTTCTCGAACTGTTCAAGAACCTTGCGTCCGAAACCTATTTCAGAGTTCATCATGTCTTTCTCAATATTAACTGCCGTAAAGCCCTTCTTGCCTGCGATACCGGTTATTGTATACTCAGGTTTTTTGGAAGTGCTTTCAACAATCATTGTACCCGGATCGTCAGGTGCGTTTGTATTCTTAATATTAATAGGAATTCCCTCTTGTCTTACAGGGAAAATAGCATCTTCATGAAGTACTGTGGCACCCATATATGAAAGCTCTCTGAGTTCCTTATAGGTAATTGTATTGATAGCAGCCGGATTATCAATAATTCTTGGGTCAGCAATCATAAATCCTGATACATCCGTCCAGTTCTCATACAAATCTGCCGCTACTGCAGCTGCAACAATCGAACCGGTTACATCAGAACCGCCTCGTGAAAATGTTTTGATTGTATCATTAGGTGTAGAACCGTAAAATCCCGGAATAACCGCATGTTCAATATTGCTGAGTCTGTCTCTCAATGCCTGATTAGTCATTTTGGCATTAAATGTGCCGTCTTCATTGAAAAAAACAACTTCTGCCGCATCTATAAACTCGTATCCGAGATATTTGGCAAGGATAATACCATTAAGGAATTCTCCTCTTGATGCAGCATAATCACGGCCTGCACGACCCTTAAATCCTGCCTCAATAGCCTCATATTCCTTGTCAAGTGAAAGATCTATACCAAGTTCTTTGATAATACTGTTATATCTTTCTTTAATTTCTTCGAATTTCTTTTCAAAATCTCCTCCGGAAATAGCTGCCTTATAGCACGAATAGAGCATATCCGTAACCTTAACATCTTCCGCAAATCTCTTTCCCGGCGCTGAAGGTACTACATATTTTCTTGCAGGGTCCGCAAGAATAATATCGGCAACCTTACGGAACTGTTCCGCACTTGCCAGAGAACTTCCGCCAAATTTTGTCACTTTAACCATTTTCCTAATTCCTCCGAATTCTTCCGTCAAACAGCACATTACATTTATAAAATGCGCCGATAAATTGATTTATATTACTTTTCAAACAATTTGTCAATGAGCTGATATCCGTTTGCAACATAATTTTTGGAATCACGGGCATCTTTTTCATTGTAAAGCCAGTCTCTGTCCAATTTGTCAGTACTGTCGTACAAAAGATACGGAACAGGCTCGGCAACATGTGTTCTTAATCTAATCGGAGTCGGATGATCCGGAGTAATGATTATCCTGAAATCTTCTCCCAAAGCCGAAAGGCTTTCTACTATCGTCTTAACTACAAATTCATCTATATTTTCAACTGCTTTTATTTTTCTTTCAATGCTGCCCTGATGTCCCATTTCATCCGGAGCTTCAACATGTATATATGCAAAATCATATCCGTCCTCTGTCAAAGCTTTTACGGCAGCCTCAGCTTTGCCCTTGTAATTGGTATGGAGGGTTCCGTCCGCTCCCGGCACAATTATATTGGTCATTCCGGCGCCTACCGCAATACCTTTAAGCAAATCTACCGCAGAAATCATAACGCCTTTCTTGCCTGTTTTGTCGGTAAATGAAGACAGTGCAGGTTTGGTACCTGCTCCCCAGAACCAGCATGAATTGGCAGGATTCAGTCCTTTTGCTTTTCTTTCGATATTAAGCGGATGATTTTTTAAAATCTCATAGCTTTTCTTCATCATTTCCCGAAGTGCTTTGTCTTCAGGAAGGTTAGGTCCTACTTTCTGTCCAAGAACATCATGCGGAGGTGTTAATGGTACAACATGACCGTTACTCCATATTGTGCAATGTCTGTAGCTTGTACCAAGATAAAATTTGTATGTATCATTCTCAAGTTCCGCTTTGACTGCATCAAGGAGAACACTGCAGTCCTCCGTAGAAATTTCACTTGAGCTGTGATCTATAATAGTCTGTTCTTCGTATGGCACATCCTCTTCCGAAACGGTTACAATATTGCATCGAAGTGCAATATCCGTATCTTTCATCGGAACGCCTATGCTTAAAGCTTCAAGCGGAGAACGTCCGGAATAATATTTCTTAGGATCATATCCGAGAACCGACAGGTTTGCGGTATCGCTTCCCGGTGCCATATTTTCGGGAACGGTGTGAACCATACCGATTTCCGACATTTTGGCAAGTTTATCCATATTAGGTGTATTTGCATACTGCAATACTGTCTGTCCGCCCAAGCTTTCTATTGGCTCATCAGCCATACCATCTCCAAGAATAACTACGTATTTCATTTATATGCCTCCACTATTTCTCGTAACGAATCATCGTGATAATTCCATCAACTCCGGCTGCTGCTTTTTTATATTCTCCTTCTGTCATATCGGAAGTAACAAATCCGAATTCGCCGGACACTTCCGGAAGTGTGATAACCTCGCCCTTGCCAAAAGCTTTTTCAACCTGTGCAAGGCGTTCTGAATCCACTTCTCCGCTGAATCTTATGAAGAATCTTGCAGTAACATTGTCAATATCCACAAGCTCTATTTTGGATGTATTCCAGATTGTCATTATATTGGTTCCCATATGTTTCACCGCATCAACAACATCTGATACTACCGCACTTGCCGTAGGAAGTTTACCTGCTCCGGCTCCGTAAAACATTACATCACCAAGAACATTTCCTTTTACGAAAATAGCATTCATAACTCCGTTAACACCTGCTAACGGATGTTCATCACTAATCATCTTAGGTGCAACCATTGCACAGAACCCGCCGTCCACTCTCTTGCTGGTTCCGATTAATTTAATTGATACACCCAGTTCAGAGGCATATTTAAAGTCTATGTCTGTTATTTTGGTAATTCCTTCAGTGTATATATCTTCAAAGTCAACCTGTCTTCCGCATGCTAAAGATGAAAGAATTGCAATTTTTCTGCATGCATCATATCCCTCAACATCAGCTTCCGGATTACGCTCTGCGTAACCAAGTTCCTGTGCTTCTTTTAAAACGGTATCAAAATCAAGGCCGTCTTTTGACATCTTTGTAAGAATAAAGTTAGTGGTTCCGTTAAGAATTCCTGAAATTTCCATAATTTCATCAGCTGTAAGAGACTGATTTAACGGTCTTATTATAGGAATTCCTCCACCGACACTGGCCTCAAACAAGAAATTAATATTCTTGGACTTGGCAATTTCCAAAAGCTCTGCTCCGTATTTTGCAACAAGCTCCTTATTGGAGGTACATACACTTTTACCTCTTAAAAGAGCCTCTTTCACAAACTTATATGCAGGGTTAACTCCGCCCATAACCTCAACAACAATTTCAACGGAATCATCATTAAGAATGGTGTCATAATCATGAACCAGAATTTCCTGTACAGGATCTCCCGGAAAATCCCTTAAATCAAGAACATATTTCAGATTAATTTCCTTACCTGCTCTTTTGTCAATAGCTTTTTGATTGGTTCTTAAAACTTCAACAACTCCCGAACCAACGGTACCGTAACCTAACACTGCAATGTTTACCATTTTTCTTTTTCTCCTGACTTTATTTATATAGTATCTATTTTTCTGAGGTACAATCCGCAAGCTGTTTTGCGGCTTCTGACTCCTCATTTGTAAGAAGCCTGAAAGGATTAATCATAATAATTATTCGATCTCCCACCTTGGCAACTTTTTCAAAATATTCAACGCCTTCGCCTTTGGCAATTATAGGCATCTCCACAATACTGTCTGCATCAATATTGTGAATTTCATCAACAACATCAACCTCAAGTGCCATCTTACCATCTTCCAGATTTACGATTATAAGCTCAGTCTCCTCCGGTTCTGTCTGGTTGGCCATATTAAATTTGGCTCTTAAATTGACTACCGGAATAATTTCTCCTCTGAGATTTATTATTCCTTTGATGTTTTTAGACGCATTGGGAACTCTGACAATTTCCTGTTCATGCTCAATGCCGTTGACATAATTAATATCAATTCCATAAGCTTCACTGTCAAGATTAAAAACTACCGGTTGAAAGTACGCCATAATCATTCCTCCTTATTATTTCTGTGAATCCACTTCAGGTATTCTGCAAGAAACATATCTATATTGCCGTCCAATACACTTTGTGCATTACCTGATTCTGCATTTGTTCTATGGTCTTTGACCATTGTATAAGGCTGGAGAACATAACTTCTAATCTGGTTGCCCCAACCGATTTCTTTTACTTCTCCACGAATTTCAGCCTCTTTATCAGCATTCTCCTGTTGTTTAAGAAGATAGAGCTTTGCCTTCAACATCTGCATTGCTTTATCCTTATTCTGATGCTGTGAACGCTCGTTCTGACATTGTACTACTATTCCCGTAGGAATATGTGTAATTCTGATTGCCGAAGATGTTTTGTTAATGTGCTGTCCACCCGCACCGCTTGAGCGGTAGGTGTCTATCCTTAAATCATCATCATTAATCTCCACATCAACATTATCATCTATTTCCGGCATAACATCACAGGAAACAAATGAGGTCTGTCTTTTACCGTTGGCATTAAAAGGAGAAATACGCACAAGACGATGAACACCTTTTTCGGATTTAAGATATCCGTATGCATTTTCCCCGTTAATCTGAATTGTAACAGACTTAACTCCGGCTTCGTCTCCTTCAAGAAAATCCAGTGTCTCTACGGAATATCCTTTGCTTTCCGCCCACCTTGTATACATTCTTAAAAGCATTGAAGCCCAATCACAGCTTTCGGTACCTCCTGCTCCCGCATTAAGACGCAGAATTGCATTGTTACCGTCGTACTCGTCACAGAGAAGAGTGCCTATTCTGAGCTGTTCAAAAAGCTGTTTAAACGACTCTACCAATTCCTCTATCTCAGGAATAAGTGATGTGTCATTTTCCTCTTCCGCCATTTCAATAAAGGTTTCGGCATCCTCTTTCTGCTTAATGAGTTCGTCATATTTTTCGAATGAATCCTTAAGGCTTTTCAGTTCCCTGAGTTTATTCTGGGAAAACTCAGGATCATCCCAGAAGCCCTGGTCTTCCATATGCATTTCAATTTCTTCGATTCGTTTTGACTTATCTGCTAAGTTAAAGTGAATCCCTCAGTTCTTTTAATGGTCCTTCGTATCCGTTAAGTTCGTAACGGAACCGGTCTAATTCTACCATTATTTCACCACCTTATTTTAAATATAATCTGATTTACAGCTGTTCTCTTCCGCAGCAGTTTTTGTATTTTTTACCGCTGCCGCATGGACACGGATCGTTTCTCTGAATCTTTTTCGTATCACGCTTAACAGGTGTTTTGGCGAGAGATGTATCCTTATTGGTTCCGGTAACCTTAGCCACCTGCTCTCTCTCTATTTTCTGTTCAATCTTAACATGGAGAAGAAGTCTTACAGTATCCTCCTCAATTGCTGCCGTCATGGCATCAAACATGTCAAAACCTATCATCTTGTATTCAACTACAGGGTTTCTGTTACCGTATGCCTGAAGACCGATACCCTGACGAAGCTGGTCCATATCATCAATATGCTCCATCCATTTGGCATCTATTACCTTAAGAAGGATAACTCTTTCAATTTCACGCATCTGTTCAGGCTCAGGGAATTCTGCTTCCTTAGCTTCATAAAGCTTAACCGCCTGCTCCTTCAAATCATGAATAAGCTGGTCTTTTTTCTTGTATCCGCTTACATCCGTTACAGGCTGCACCGGAACAATAGGTAAAAGTATGCTGTTAAGTTCCGAAAGATTCCACTCTTGTGGAGAAAGTTCGTCACTTATTACCGTATTGACAATTGACTCCACCTTCTCTGAAAGCATTTTCATAATTACATTACGCATGCTTTCGCCTTCAAGTACGCGGCGTCTTTCTTCGTAAATAACTTCTCTCTGCTCGTTGTTAACCTGATCGTATTCAAGAAGGTTTTTACGGATTCCGAAGTTGTTATTTTCGATCTTTTTCTGGGCTCTTTCGATTGCCTTTGAGAGCATGCTGTGTTCAATCTGCTCATTCTCAGGAATGTGAAGTGCGGAAAAAATTCCCATCAGTCTTTCGGAGCCGAAAAGTCTCATAATATCATCTTCAAGGGAGAGATAAAATCTTGATTCACCCGGATCACCCTGTCGTCCTGAACGGCCTCTGAGCTGGTTATCGATTCGCCTTGATTCATGGCGCTCGGTACCGATGATTTTAAGTCCTCCCGCTGCCCTTGCTTCTTCATCCAGCTTAATATCGGTACCACGGCCTGCCATGTTGGTGGCAATGGTAACTGCTCCGTGTACACCTGCCTGGGCAACAATCTCAGCTTCCTTTTCGTGGAACTTGGCATTCAACACGCTGTGAGGAATATTTCTTCTGGTAAGGAGTCTGCTGATTTCTTCGGACTGCTCAATTGTGATTGTACCTACAAGCACAGGCTGTCCCTTTGCATGTGACTCCACGATTTCTTCTATAACGGCATGAAGCTTTTCTTTACGGGTCTTATATACGGCATCCTGGTTATCCACACGGATTACAGGTTTGTTGGTAGGAATTTCAACAACATCCATTCCGTAGATTTCCTGAAATTCGTTAGCCTCTGTAAGGGCTGTACCTGTCATGCCGGCTTTCTTTGTATATTTGTTAAAGAAGTTCTGGAATGTAATTGTAGCAAGTGTTCTGCTTTCTCTCTTAACTTTAACATGTTCCTTGGCTTCAATTGCCTGATGGAGACCGTCGGAATAACGGCGGCCCGGCATGATTCGTCCGGTAAACTCATCTACAATCAGAACCTGGTCATCCTTAACCACATAATCCTGGTCCCTGAACATAAGGTAATTGGCACGGAGTGCAAGAATTACATTATGCTGAATTTCAAGATTCTCTGCATCAGCAAGATTGTCTATATGGAAAAACTGTTCAACTTTCTTAACACCGGCTTCGGTTAAGTTTACGGCTTTTTCCTTCTCATTGATAACAAAGTCACCTGTCTCTTCGGTTCCTTCTTTCATAATGGCAGCCATTTTGGTAAGCTCCGTTTCGCTACCTTTCTCAAGCTGTCTTGCAAGAACATCACAGAGTTCATAAAGTCTTGTGGATTTACCGCTCTGTCCCGAAATAATAAGCGGAGTTCTTGCCTCATCGATTAAAACTGAGTCAACCTCATCCACAATGGCGAAATGAAGTCCCCTCTGGACACGCTGCTCCTTGTAGATTACCATGTTGTCCCTTAAGTAATCGAATCCCAGTTCGTTGTTGGTAATATAAGTAATATCGGCGTTATATGCCTCTTTTCTTTCTTCGCTTGTCATGCTGTTAAGAACAACACCTACTGTAAGTCCAAGAAATTCATGTACCTGACCCATCCACTCAGCATCACGCTTTGCGAGGTAGTCATTAACCGTTACGATATGAACACCTTTGCCCTCAAGAGCATTAAGATATGCCGGCAAAAGACAGGTCTGTGTCTTACCTTCACCTGTTCTCATCTCTGCAATGCGTCCCTGGTGGAGTATAATACCACCCATTAACTGAACCTCATAATGTTCGGTGTGGAGAACACGCCTTGCAGCCTCCCTGACTACAGCATAGGCTTCCACAAGCAAATCGTCGAGAGTCTCTCCTTTTGAAAGACGATCTTTAAACTCCTTCGTCTTACCGCGAAGTTCAGCGCCTGTCTTTTCCATCATTTCAGGTCTTAATGCCTCTATTTTCTTAACAAGCGGCATTATTCTCTTTATTTCTCTTTCGCTGTGTGTTCCGAATATTTTTTCAATTAAGCTCATTACAATTTATTCCCTTCAAAATGCAAATTTCCACTAATAGATGAATTTTATCACATCATAAAGGATTATTCAAGAAACAAATCATATTGAAACCCCCAATATGTATAAGAACCCCGGCATATTATCCGTTAAATTCAAAAGGACTCCGAAATAATCCGGAGTCCCAAATATACATCTGTATTAAATTAATCAAGTTCAGGCTCAATGAGTCCGTATGTATTGTTCTTTCTCTTATAAACTACATTAACCTCTTCCGTATCCGCATTAAAGAATACATAGAAGTCATGTCCCAGAAGTTCCATCTGAACGCAGGCTTCTTCTGCATTCATCGGCTTAATACCGAATCTCTTGGTTCTGATAATCTTGATTTCCGGTTCTTCAACATCATCTTCCTCAACGAAAGAAGCATTAAAACCGCCTGACTGCTTGGCGTCAACTATTTTATTCTTATATCTGCGAAGCTGTCTTTCAATAATCTCTTCTACAAGATCAATTGATACATACATATCGCTGCTGACTTCCTCGGCCCTTATTATACTGCCTTTAACAGGAATTGTAACTTCTATTTTCTGTCTTTCCTTTTCAACACTAAGTGTAACTATAGCCTCCGTCTCCGTGCTGAAATACTTGTCCAGTTTACCTATCTTCTCACTAATGGCTGAGCGTAAACCCTCTGTTACCTCGATGTTCTTTCCTGTGATTGTAAAACGCATAATGCCCAACTCCTTCACTGCTTACTTGTAACCTGTATACCCCGTTCTGAAATTGTCAGAAAATTGTATGTTGATTACAGGTTTATTATACCATATTTCAAAATTCTAGCAACTGAAAAAGTAAATTTTCTAACAATTTTTTTGTCAAGATTAATCGACAATTTTCTTAAAGTTTATGAGTTTTTAACAAAACATATTTTTGGCTTGAAATTCCCGAAAGTTTTCCCCCAAGAAATATGCTCCCGTTGTGGATTATGTGGATAACTATGGGTAAAACTGACTTTTGCCGTAAAATAAGGGGTTGAAAATGTGGATAACTATTGTGGATAACTTTTTTCGTAAATCGTTTTCGTAAATTAATAATAATTACTATTTACATTTCCACGCTGATTTTTTATGCAAATTGCCTAATTTTCGCTTTTTAAATACTTTCTCTTGACAAAAAATTATGGTAAAATGTACATAAAATTTACCGGAAAGGACTTATCCACATGGCAGGTACAGTATTAATTACCGGTTCTTCCAACGGAATCGGGCGCGAAACCGCTAAAAAGTTTGCAAAAGAGGGCTTTAACATAATAATAAATTGTCGAAAAGATGTCGAATCCTTAGACTCGCTTAAGAGGGAATTAACCGGGTACGGAGTCTCCGTTTTGTCCTGTGTAAAAGATGTCGGACAATTTGAACAAATTAAAGAAATGTTTGAAGATTCAGAAAAAAATAATATGATTCCGGATATCGTAATTAACAATGCCGGAGTGTCCTATGTGGGGTTACTTCAGGATATGACACCTGATGACTGGAACAACATAATACAGACCAATCTCACATCATTATTCAACACTTCCCATGCAGCAATTCCATATATGTTAAAAAAGGGAAGCGGACGGATTATCAACATTTCCTCCATGTGGGGCAATACCGGTGCATCATGTGAGGTTGCATATTCGGCTTCTAAGGGCGGAGTCAATCTTTTTACCAAAGCCCTTGCAAAAGAGCTTGCTCCGAGCCATATAAGCGTCAATGCGGTGGCATTCGGTGCGGTAGATACAAGAATGAACGGTTTTCTAAGCACCGAAGAAAAACAGATGCTTATTGATGAAATACCCGCAGGAAGATTTCTTTCCCCGGCAGAGGCGGCTGATATCATTTATGATATTGCCATGCTTAATGAATATGTTACCGGCCAGATTATCACAGCTGACGGAGGCATGACATAACAGTGCTGTTAAAAACTCCCCTTTTATATATAAAAACAGGATGTAAAGAAACCGTCAGAAAGATGCCGTTTTTTTACATCCTGTTAATTAATTACCAGTTCTTATTTTTCATCCATGCACATGCAAGGGAAATCCAGGTTTCACAGTCTTTAACCATTTCCCATGGGTTATTGCCTGTTACTTCATTGGCAAGTCCCAGCCCGTGTCCGCCGCTTCCGAATATGTGCAGTTCCACAGGTACATTATTCTCCATAAGAGCATTGGCAAAAAGCATTGAATTACGAGGATAGATTAAATCATCCTGTCCGCCGTGCCATATAAATGCCGGAGGTGTGTCCGCCGTTACATGATTCTGAAGACTGTACTGCTCAATCTGCTCATCAGTAGCATATCCTCCGAACATATAGGCATTCATTGCCACTTCAAAATCAATGTAGGTTCTGTTATTTTCACGGACGAAAATATCATCCAGACGGATTGCCGGATGCTTCATGTTAAAGTCAATATCATCATAATCCGGATAACCTTCCATGCCAATAAAAAGTCTTCTGCTTGTGCTCTTTAAGTCTATTACCGGATATCCCAGAATCATGCCCGCAGGTCTGATACGCTCGCTGCAGCCTTCATACTCCGGAAGCATTTTGGAATCGTTCCAGAATACACCAAGAGATGCTGCCAGGTGTCCGCCGGCAGAAAAGCCTGCCACATACACCTTATCCGGATCAACATACCATTCCGCGGCATGGTCTTTAATGTATGCCATTGCCTTGGCAATCTCCTTAATCGGACGAGGCATAACCGCCTCCATATCAATACTGTATCTGAGTACAAAGGCATGATAGCCCATTGATGCAAATGAAAGGGCTATAGGCTCTGCCTCCCTGTCAGAGGTATATCTGTATCCTCCGCCCGGACATACCAGAACTGCTGCCCTGGCCTTATTCGGTAAAAGCTCCTCTGAATTATCCAGAAGGTATGTATCAAACCATGCACTCTTTGTCTCATTAAGGTAAATTCTCTCACACTTCATTATGTAACATTCCTCCAAACATTATTTTTCCAGCTCTGCAGCACGATAGGCTATATTAGCCTTGTAATTAATGATATTATGAACATACTCGCTTTCCATAAAGCTGCTGGTTATTATAAAATCAGCGGTGGCCTTATTGTTGGCAATGGGAATATCGTAAACCTGTGCAATACGGAGAAGCGCTTTAACATCAGGGTCGTGAGGCTGTGCCTCTAACGGGTCGGAGAAAAATATTACAAGATCCACCGTTCCTTCGACTATTTTGGCTCCTATCTGCTGGTCACCGCCAAGCGGACCGCTGTTATATCCCCTTACAGGAAGTCCCGTAGCATCGGTAATCATTCTTGCGGTAGTCCCTGTTCCGCATAAAAAATGCCCCTTAAGAATTTCCTTATTTTCCTCACACCAATTAACAAGTTCCTTTTTTTTGCCGTCATGGGCAATCAAGGCAATGTTCTTTTGTTTCCCTATGGTAAAGGGTATGTATTCCTTTTTATCCATGGTCTGTTCCTCCCTTTCCTGCGCTTATGAAAAGTCCCGCTAAAACCAATGCTGTACCTGCAAACATCTTCCATCCCGGTTTTTCATTAAGTATGATGGCTGAGAAAATAACCGTAACGACCGGTATAACATATACATAAAGTCCGGTTGTTATTACTCCCGCCTTCTTTACCGCGGTATTCCACGCAATAAAGCAGATTGCGGATGCCACCACTCCAAGATAAACAATATTAAGAAGATTCAGGGGGTCCGTAAAGCGGTGGAGCCCCATCTTACAGTCAAAAATAAAATACATCGGAATCATTACAATTCCTCCGTAGAGAAAAATGCGTCTGGTCACAAGTACCATATCATCTTCCGCAGAATTCATCTTCCTGCATATAACTGAGTATACACCCCAAAGTGCCGCTGCCGCAAGTGCAAGAAGAGTTCCTTTAAGGCTGAATCCGAAATCACTGCTTTTAAGGCTCACGAGGGAAATTCCTGCCATGGCAATAACAAATCCTGCGAAAAAATTCCAGTGCAGCTTTTCGTCTTTAAATGCAAGTGATGCAAAAATAGCCGTAAACATAGGAGCGGCGGCAATTACAACACTCGTGGTTGATGCATATGCACACTCAAGCGCCAGATTTTCCATAACCTGATATACCGAAACACCTGTTACGCCTGCCGCAAAATACAACAGTTCCTTCTTAAATCCTGCAAATTTAAACGGCTTTGGTCTGATAAGAAACAGCACAATATATGCAAGAAATATCCTAAAAATTATAATTTCATAGGCTGAGAAACTCTTTAACAGCACTTTGGTGGAAATAAATGTGGTTCCCCACACAAGCACCGCAAAAACCGCCAAAAGATGTCCCGTCAGTTTTCCTTTGTCTTTCATGATTATCCGCTGTTTCCTTCTGCATAATTTTACGGCAGGTATCCATACAAACACCTGCCGTAAATATTTTAATATACTATGTCTTTTTAGTAAATCCCTTTTTGGGAAAAACACAATGTTATTCTGCGAACAGAGCTGTAGAGTAATATCTGTCTCCGCTGTCCGGGAGAAGAACAACTATTGTCTTTCCTTCATTTTCAGGTCTCTTCGCCAGATCAACTGCCGCTTTTAATGCCGCACCTGATGAAATTCCCACAAGAATACCTTCCTTTTTGGCAATCTCTTTGCCGAATGCAAATGCATCATCATTCTCAACAGGAATTATTTCATCATATATCTCGGTGTTAAGTGTATCCGGAACAAATCCCGCACCAATTCCCTGAATCTTGTGGGCTCCGCTTCTTCCTTCTGAAAGTACCGGAGAACTTGCCGGCTCTACTGCAACCGCTTTTACTTCCGGCTTTTTGGATTTAAGGAATTCGCCTACACCTGTAACGGTTCCGCCTGTTCCTACACCTGATACAAAAATATCAACTGCTCCGTCGGTATCCTCCCAGATTTCAGGACCTGTGGTTCTTCTGTGAGCCTTAGGATTGGCAGGGTTTACAAACTGTCCTGCAATAATGCTTCCCGGAATTGAGTCATGAAGTTCATTGGCTTTCTCTATGGCACCCTTCATTCCTTTGCTTCCGTCGGTAAGAACAATTTCTGCACCGTATGCTTTTATAATATTACGACGCTCCACACTCATTGTATCAGGAAGTACAATAATAGCCTTATATCCTTTCACTGTAGCAATTGCGGCAATTCCTATACCTGTATTTCCGGATGTTGGCTCAATGATTGTTCCGCCCGGCTTAAGAATGCCCTTTTCCTCAGCATCTTCAATAATTTCCCTTGCAACACGGTCCTTAACACTTCCTGCCGGATTAAAATATTCCAGTTTGGCAAGCACTTTTGCCTTAAGGCCGTATTCTTTCTCAATATGTCCCAACTCTACAAGAGGGGTATTTCCTATAAGTTCCGCTACACTTTGATATACTTTTGCCATATTTTTGTTCCTCCTATTCTACTGCTTTGAACGCTTCTTCCAAGTCTTCGATTATATCATGTATATTCTCTGTTCCGATGGAAAGTCTTATTGTATTAGGCTTAATTCCCTGGTCAGCCAGCTCTTCCTCATTAAGCTCGGCATGTGTTGTTGAATAAGGATGTATTACCAATGATTTTACATCCGCTACATTTGCAAGTAAAGAGAACAGCTCAAGATTATCAATAAAGTCTTTGGCTTTCTTTTCATCGCCTTTAATTTCAAATGTAAAAATAGAACCTCCTCCGTTAGGGAAATATTTTTTATAAAGTTCCTGCTGCTTCGGATCTTTCGTAACAGAAGGATGATTTACTTTTTCCACAAGCGGATGATTGCTAAGGTATTCAACTACCTTAAGTGCATTTTCCACATGTCTTTCCACACGGAGTGAAAGTGTTTCAAGTCCCTGAAGGAAAATCCATGAATGGAAAGGTGAAAGTGTTGCACCTGTATCCCTGAGAAGAATTGCACGGATTCTTGTAACAAAGGCTGCTGCTCCGGCCGCTTCAACGAAGCTTATGCCGTGGTAGCTTACATTAGGTTCTGTAAGCTGTGGGAATTTACCGGATTCTTTCCAGTCAAATTTACCGCTGTCAACAATAACACCACCGATTGTGGTTCCGTGTCCTCCGATAAACTTGGTTGCTGAATGTACCACAATGTCCGCACCAAATTCAATCGGTCTGATAAGATAAGGTGTTCCGAATGTGTTATCAACAACAAGCGGAATCTTATGTGCATGTGCAATTTTGGCAACTGCTTCAATATCTGTAACCTCTGAGTTAGGGTTACCAAGGGTTTCAATGTAAAGTGCCTTGGTATTAGGTCTTATTGCTTTTTCAAATTCATCTGTATCAAGCGGATCAACGAAAGTAGTTTCAATTCCGTAATCCACAAGTGTATGTGCGAGAAGATTATATGTTCCGCCATATACATTTTTGGCTGCTACAATATGGTCTCCTGCCAGTGCAAGATTCTGGATTGTGTATGTAATTGCCGCTGCTCCCGATGCAACTGCCAATGCTGCAACACCACCTTCAAGTGCTGCTATTCTTTTTTCAAAAACATCCTCTGTCGGATTGGTAAGTCTTCCGTAAATATTTCCTGCATCCTTAAGATGGAATCTGTCTGATGCATGCTGGGAATTTCTGAATACAAAGGATGAGGTCTGGTAAATCGGCACCGCCCTTGCGTCCGTAACCGGATCCGGACTTTCCTGTCCTACATGTAACTGTAATGTCTCAAATCTAAAATTTCTTTCTTCATATGTTTTCTTACTCATAAACGCATCCTCCTTTTAATTCATATTAGTTTGCTATGAATTACTTTACAGGGATAATATCATAGTTATCCTAGTAAGTCAATAGGAATTATAAAATTTTTTTATTTTTTTATTTGCTCGGCTTTTTTTCTTCTCAGGCCCACGACTGCTGTGTCTGACTTGCCTTTTGTCTTCTCTCGTGGGCCTGCGCAGGCTTT
>JBJENE010000043.1:0-16229 GCA_051880035.1 Butyrivibrio sp. | reverse complement strand
CCTTTTGTCTTCTCTCGTGGGCCTGCGCAGGCTTTTCTTCTTCTCAGGCCCACCGACTGCTGTGTCTGACTTGCCTTTTGTCTTCTCTCGTGGGCCTGCGCAGGCTTTTCTTCTTCTCAGGCCCACCGGCTTTTTCTATGAGCAAAATCCTCGCTTTACCGGTTTTCATCGTAAACCCACGGCACTTCTATATTAATTTCTGTGAAAAGATGTACCGAATGGTACCATTTAACAGATAAAAGAACCCGGAAGCCTGACGCTTCCGGGTGAAATGCATAAAAAGTGTTCTTTCAAACAGGTTATTTACATATCTTATATGATTGTTCCCCCACAGATAATGTTGTCCCCATCGTAAAAAACTCCGGACTGACCGGGAGCCGCCGCTCTTACCGGTTCATCAAATTCTGCCCTGACTCTTCCGCCGGCTTCCGGGTAAATGGTACACGGTACGTCTTTTTGGGAATAACGCACCTTTCCGGTTGCCCTTAAAGGAGTCTCGATTGAATCTACTGCCATGTAGTTTACATCATCCACAATGACTGTTTTACTCATCAGATCTTCGTTGGTACCCAGAACAACTTCATTGTCTTTCATGTTGAGACGGAGAACAAACCTTGGTTCCCCGAAAGCTATTCCAAGTCCTTTTCGCTGGCCTACAGTGTAATGTATTATACCTTTATGTCTGCCCAGAACATTCCCGTGTATGTCCACAAAATTGCCCGGCTCAGGTTTTATGCCTGTACTCTGTTCAATAAATCCGGCATAATCTCCGTCTTTAATAAAGCAGATATCCTGACTGTCTTTTTTGTGGGCAACATTAAGTCCGTTATCCAGTGCGATTTTTCTGACCTCGTCTTTCTTATATTGAAAGAGCGGAAAAAGAGTTCTTGAAAGTTCTTCCTGAGTAAGGTTATAGAGTACATATGACTGGTCCTTTTCTACCGAAGCAGATTTGGTAACCGCATATCTGCCGTTAGGAAGAAGGGCTATTCTGCCATAATGACCTGTTGCAATGTAATCTGCACCTATGCTTATGGCGCGATGTAAAAGTGCTTCCCATTTGATGTAGCGGTTACACGCTATACATGGATTAGGAGTCCTGCCGTTTAAATATTCTTTAATAAAATAATCTATTACCTTGCTTTGGAATTCCTTTTTGAAATTCATTACATAATACGGAATTCCTATGGTCTCTGCCACCCGTCTGGCATCCTCTACCGCAGACAGTCCGCAGCAGCCTCCGTTTTCTGAGGTCTCACAGTAGTCCTCATCCTGCCATATCTGCATCGTGACACCGATTACATCATAGCCCTGTTCCTTTAAAATAAGGGCAGCCACGGAGGAATCAACGCCTCCGGACATACCCACTATTACTTTTTTCTTCATTAATAATCTTCCTCTGGAGCTTCTTCCTTCTCTGAAATATCATTGACAGGAGGTTTTAAGCCTTCTATTTCAATTCCGTTTTTCACGGCATAATCCCAAAGGGCTGCATGAATTGCTTCCTCTGCCAACAATGAACAGTGTACCTTAACAGGAGGAAGTCCGTCAAGAGCTTCCATAACTGCTTTGTTGGTTACAGCCAAGGCTTCTTTTACAGTCTTGCCTTTAACAAGCTCTGTTGCCATACTGCTTGTTGCAACTGCTGCCCCACAGCCGAAGGTTTTAAACTTGCAGTCCTTTATTACCTGGTTTTCATCAATATCCAGGTACATTCTCATAATATCCCCGCATTTTGCATTGCCTACGGTTCCCACACCGGAAGGATTTTCTATTTCACCCACATTTCTGGGATTGTTGAAGTGGTCCATAACTTTTTCACTGTACATCTTATTTTCCTCCTGAATTTTTTCTTACAAAATCCTCATAAAGAGGAGACATGCTTCTAAGTCTTGCTACGATTTCCACCAGCTTGTCCACCGTATAATCAATTTCTTCCTTGGTTGTGTGCTCTGACAGCGTAAGTCGTAAAGAGCCGTGAGCAATTTCATGAGGAAGTCCTATTGCCAACAATACATGGGACGGGTCAAGGGAACCGGATGTGCATGCAGAACCGCTGGAACCGCAAATTCCGTTCTGGTCAAGAAGAATAAGAAGTGACTCGCCTTCAATAAACCTGAAACAGAAGCTGGCATTATTTGGAAGCCTGTTTTCCTTAGGGCCGTTAAGTCTTACATACGGTATTTCCTTCAAAACTCTGTCTATCAGATAATCCCTTAAGCCGCTTTCATATCCGATGCGGTCTTTGAGGCTTTCTTTTGCAAGATTTACGGCTTTTCCGAATCCCACTATTCCGGGTACATTATGTGTTCCGGCTCTCCGGCTTCTTTCCTGGGCTCCGCCGTGAATGAACGAACGGATTTTAACTCCTTTACGGATATATAGGATACCCACTCCTTTAGGTCCGCCGATTTTATGACCGCTGGCACTTAACATATCAATACCGGCCTCATCCATATTGATAGGAATGTGTCCGAATGCCTGAACCGCGTCGGTATGAAAAAGAGCGCCTGCCTCATGTGTAATGTCTGCCAGTTCTTTAATCGGTTCTATGGTTCCTATTTCATTATTGGCAGTCATTATTGAAACAAGTATTGTATCAGGTCTTATCGCCGCCTTTAAGGTTTCCGGTGCAACAAATCCCTCTTTGTCCACATCCAGATAGGTTACCGCAAATCCGTTTTTCTCCAGCCACTCACAAGTATGAAGTATGGCATGATGTTCTATTTTGCTTGTAATTATATGTTTTCCTTTAGCGGCATAAGCCTCCGCTGTCGCTTTCAATGCCCAGTTGTCAGATTCACTTCCGCCCGAAGTAAAATAAATCTCCTCTTCTCCGGCACCGATAAATTCCGCTATTGTCCTTCTGCTTTCCGATACGGCTTTCTTTGCCTCTCCGGCAAAAGAGTATATGGAAGCAGGATTTCCGTAATATTGGGTAAAATATGGTAACATCGCTTCCACGGTTTCTTTTTCCATCATAGTGGTAGCCGCATTATCCAAATAAATGTTTTTCATAAATGCACCTCTTAGCTGCTTATATTTCTGCAATTCATTATTGCAGCTTCATTATAGCATTTTTATTCCTAGTGTCAAGGTAGGAATTAAATTTCTTTATACCCTTATATTGTAAAATTATCCGCATTATTATTCTGCCATGCAACCAAATCTTCCAATGTTATATTATCTACTACGTCACTGATTGCTTTGTTTAATCTTTTCCATACCTCTATTGTGGCACAGTTATCCACTCTGTCACACGGCGGAGCATCCTCCTCAACACAGGCAACCGGAGCCAGACTTCCCTCGGTAAGTCTGAGAATCATACCTACCGTATATTCAGAAGGACTTTTTTTCAAAGTATATCCGCCCTGGGCTCCCCTGACGCTTCTGACAAAACCTGCAGTATTCAGTACGGATATAATCTGTTCAAGGTATTTATCCGAAATATCCTGTCGTCTGGCAATTTCCTTAATGCTGACAGGCTTATCCACATCATTAATCGCAATATCAATCATAAGTCTCAGTGCATATCTTCCCTTTGTTGAAATTCTCATAGTATTATTCAGTCCTTTCTTTAATTCCGTTTTTTAAGCTTTTTTATTATACACTAGTATTCATACTATTTCAATAGGAATTAAATCTGTTTGAGGCAAAAGTAAGGCTGATAGAAATATTCATGGTTTTGAGGTATAATAAATATATAGGTGCAATTTACAGGACAGCACGAATTTAGAAGTATATGCAGCGTCACATCTCTATAATGCAATTATGCAAAGGAGAGATGTAATTATGGATATTAATCAAATCAAGGAAAATAAGCTTAAATCTATTCTTCTGTTCTCGGTACCGAGCATTATAGCAATGCTTCTGCAAACGGCAATCACAATTACCGATGCTTATTTCACAGGGAACTATGTTGGTGAAACTGCTCTTGCGGCAATTAATCTTGGCCTGCCCATCCTTTATTTTCATTTGGGAGTAGGGCTGTGCGTAGGCGTCGGAGGTTCGGTGATTTGCGGAAGACTGCTTGGCGAAAAGAACGGGCGCAAAGCGTCAGAAGTGTTTTCACAAACGGTTGTAACGGCCATGATAATATGTATATCGGTGTCGATTATAATGTATGCTTTGTTTACGCCTATCCTGAAGATTTTGAGAGCTGACGGGGATATGTCCGTATATTTCACCGGATATTATAAGATTATGCTTTTCACCTATCCGTTAATGATTATCGGAAACATACTGGGAATGTTCATCCGTGTGGACGGAAAACCGCAGATGTGCATGTTTGTAGGCATTATAAGTTGTATTCTTAACGCCCTTCTTGATTATCTTCTTGTTGGCAGATTAGCGATGGGAATAGAGGGAAGTGCAATAGCATCCCTTATAGTACAGGCCATTGCAGTGGGTATACAGATTGTATATTTCATCAAACCATCAAGGAATTTACATTTCAGGCGTTACAGATTCGACAAGAATACGAATAAAGAAACCTTTATTAACGGCTCGTCAGAGTTTATCGGAGAGATGGCAAGCGCAATATCCATGTTTGCTTTTAATTATGTACTGATGAAATATGTCGGGGCTCAAGGCGTTGCCGCATTCACGGTTCTTGGGTTTGCAGTGTACGGTTTCAGTATGATTTCTATCGGCTTCGGACAGGGCCTGACTACTCTTATAAGTGTTTGCTGGGGTGCAAATGAACCAAAAACAGCAATGCAGCTGCGCATTATAACAAATAAAATTCTATTCGTAACGGGTGCACTGTTCGCAGTTTTCTTTTCGATATTCGGAAACAAATATGCCGAAATTTTCGGATGCACCAACAAAGTTATTGAAATGACAGCCTCTGGATTTCGTCTTTATGCCGTAACATTTCTGATTATGGGGTATGATGTGATAAATTCGATGTATTTTACCGGTTGCGGCGATGCTTTCAGTTCTGCTCTGATATCGTCTTTGAGAGGAATTTTTCTTCTCCTGGCGTTTACATTTATCTTTCCTGCTATATGGGGAATGACGGGAGTATGGCTTGTTGCTCCGGCTACGGAAACTTTGACAGCACTTGTCTCTGTCTGGTTGATTAAGAAACAAAAAAAGATGGTGGAAGGCCGGTGATGGACAATGGAAGAAAAAGACAGCACTACAATTCAAAATGCAATTATCAACAAAGCAATCGATTATATTTTTGAAAACATAGATGAAGAGATTACAGTAGATGATGTGGCTAAGCACTGTTCTTATTCAAAATACCATCTTATGCGGATGTTTAAAGAACATACCGACGAAGCATTGTATCAGTTTATAAAACGCATCCGACTTGAAAGAAGTGCCTGGAAGCTTAAAGTCGAGAAAGATAAAAGCATTACGGAAATCGGTGTGAATTACGGATATTCTTCCTCAAATTTTGCAACGGCTTTTAAAAATCATCTGCATTTAACACCGGCTGACTTCAGGAAAATAAGTGAGCAAATGGTGGAGCAGAGTTCTTTTTCCCATGGGATATCACTTGACGAAGTTGAGAAATCAGAAGAACTGATTACGGTCGAGCAGCTTGACAGTTTTACGGTTATATATGAGCGCAAAAAAGGTAATTATCATAATCTGCCCAAAGAATGGTGTGATTTTATTAAAAAATATGAGCATCTGTCTTCTAAAGACACGCTTTATATTGAATGTACGATTGATGATCCGTCAATTACGGATGAAGACAAATGTATGTATGAGCTTTGCCAGACAATTTCCCCGGATCATCCGGCGCTGAAAGAAGATGCGGGTATTTTAACTCATAAATATGACGGAGGAAAATATGCAGTATATCATTTCAAGGGATTTCCGCAATTTCTCTTCATGGTATATCAGGAAGTGTTTTGCAGGTGGCTTTCAAAGACAGGAAATCAGCTTGATGAACGACCGATACTTGACATCTATCGTAAAATCGGCGATGACGGCTATATGGAAATAGATATTTGTTTTCCGTTAAAATGAAAGACATCTCCTATTTCAATTATCTTTATTCAAACCCTCCACTATAACACCAGACTTTTTGGCTGTGGTATCCTTTAAAGGAATAAGGAGGTAATTTATGTCAAACTATAAAACTTCGGAGGTTGCCGCCATAATCGGAATCCACCCAAATACAGTACGCCTGTATGAGAAACTGGAATTGGTTCCGAAACCCGAAAGGTTACCAAACGGCTATCGCGTATTTACCGATTTTCACATAGAACAATATCGTTTGGTCCGCATTGCCTTTAAAGTAGAGGTATTGCAAAACGGTCTGCGAAAAAAAATAATTAAAATGATTAAAGCTTCTGCCAACAGGGATTTTAAAACTGCAATTTTACTAATCAATGAATATATTGAGCAGATTAAACAGGAACGCCAGAATGCTGAGGAAGCAGTTGAAATCGTAAAACAGCTATTGTCCGGCTGTGAGCAGCCAAACACGCAGAATCTGAAGCGGAAAGAAGTATCAAAAGAGCTTGACATTTCTATGGACACACTCAGGAATTGGGAATTGAACGGCTTACTTAACGTCAAAAGAAAAGAAAACGGATATCGGGTATATACGGATGGTGATATCAGAAGGCTAAAGATTATACGCTCCCTGCGATGTGCCAATTATTCATTAGAAGCCATTTTGCGATTGTTAAACCAGTTATCCCAAAACCCGGATACCGATATTCGAATTACGCTGAATACGCCAAAACAATCCGAAGATATTATTTCTGTCTGCGACAGCCTGATTGTTTCTTTATCCGAAGCAGAGAAAAACGCATATAAAATACATTCAATGCTTCAGGATATGAAAGCAAAAAATTAATAACCCTACACTTTACCACCAATGTTTCCGTTGGTAGTATTCTTTTTTGCGAAAAGAACAAAGGAGGTATTGCCATGCAAACAGCAATTGATGTAAAGCAGTTGACAAAATTTTATGGCAGCCGGCTTGCAATAGACAATATCAGTCTGTCTGTAAAAAGCGGTACGGTATTTGGCTTGCTCGGCGCAAACGGAGCGGGAAAAAGCACTACCATTGAATGTATTTTGGGAACAAAAACCGCAGACAGCGGTACAGTAACTATTTTGGGTTGCAACCCGGGAAAAGACAGAAAAAATCTTTTTCAAAAAATAGGTGTACAATTTCAGGAATGCGACTATCAACCGGAAATTAAAGTATCAGAGCTATGCGAAGAAACTGCCTGTCTTTATAAAAATCCGGCAGATTGGAAAAAACTTTGCAATCAGTTTGGAATAGGGGATAAACTCGGTAATGTTGTAAAAAGTCTTTCCGGAGGCGAAAGGCAAAGACTGTTTATCGTCCTTGCACTCATTCCGAATCCAAAGCTTGTATTTCTTGACGAACTTACAACAGGTCTTGATGCAAAGGCCCGTCGCGAGGTGTGGAAAATTCTTTCCGACCTTAAGGCTTTGGGCTTGACCATTTTTTTGACATCACATTTTATGGACGAAGCAGAAGCCCTTTGCGACGAGATATGTATTCTCAGGCAAGGAAAAATCGCATTCCTCGGAACGATTGAACAGGCAAAAGAAAAAAGCGGGTGTGAAAAATTTGAAGACGCATATCTTACAATTTCCGGAGAGGAGGAATACGAGGAATGAAATCATTCGCCATACTTTTTAAAAATGAATTGAAATTAAATATCAGAAATATGAATATGATAATCTTTGCCATCATTATGCCATTAGTTGTTTTAGTTATTCTTGGGTTTATTTATGGGACGAAGCCCGCAACAAACGGCGTTACATACACATTTTTGGAACAATCCTTTGGTGCACTCTGCTCAATCAGTATGTGTTCAGGCGGCTTAATGGGATTACCGCTTGTCATTTCAGAATACAGAGAGCGAAAAATACTCAAACGCTTTAAGGTTACACCCGTCAGTCCGTTAAAACTTTTGATGGTTGAATTCCTTATTTATGTTGTGTACTGCATAATCTCAGTTATTACTCTCCTTCTAACTGCAATGCTCTTTTGGAAAGTAAAAATAAGCGGCTCTTTACCGGCATTTCTCGGAAGCTGGTTATTCACAATGATATCAACATTGAGTATAGGAATGATGGTAGGCGGAATTGCGAAAAATTCAAAGAATGCAAGCGTAATTGCCTGTGTTCTATACTTTCCGATGCTGATTTTTTCAGGTGCAACACTGCCGTTAGAAGTAATGCCCCAGGCCATGCAAAAAATTGTCAGTATTTTCCCGTTGTCCCAAGGTATCGGACTAATGAAATCAACCTTTCTTGGTTTACCTGCCACAAATGTATGGCTTCCTATCGTAGTTATGACATCCGTTACTGTTATTTGCACAGGAATAGCAGTCAGGTTTTTTAGATGGGAATAGATACAGAATTTTAGAAAATGCCCAAAAGGGCGCAGGTTTGCGAGTATAAAATAATGAGCGCAAAAAACAAGTGACTGTAAAACAGGCACTTGTTTTTATTGCGCCATTAACGAGCAAACGACCTGCGAATGCAGGTCGGGAAGCGCCCTGAAGGGCATGGGTTTGCGAGTATAAAGATAACAACCGCTCCCCAAAAGCATGCAAAAAACCTGTTTGAAAGATTTTTGATGCCGTGGGTCCTTGGGCTGCGTACCCCGCAGCCCTAGTACCCTTATTCGCATTAACAAAGCTCAAATGTTCTTTCAAACAAGCGTTGATTTACATAATTTCCTCCCGTAGCCGCTCCCCAAAAGCATGCAAAAAACCTGTTTGAAAGATTTTTGATGCCGTGGGTCCTTGGGCTGCGTACCCCGCAGCCCTAGTACCCTTACGCGCATCAACTAAACGCAAGTGCTCTTTCAAACAGGTTATTTGCATGCTCTGCAGGCCGCTATCGCCAGTGCTCCGGGCCCGATATGGCATCCTATGCTTAATGATAAAGGTTTTATAAGAAGCTCATAGTCCGGAAATGCCTCAGATACTTCGGCTATCCAGCTGTTAAGAGTCTCTTCCTCCACACTGCTGTAGGAAATACAAAGGCAGATTTCATTGTTATCCACAAACTGTTTTAATGAACCGTTAAAATCATTTTTCATGGCTTCAATCATACAATGGCGGGCTTTTTTCATGCCTCTTTCCTTGGAATATGCATCCAGTTTTTCTCCCTGGATGGTAAGTACAGGTTTAAGATTTAAAACAGTTCCGATTGCTGCCGCAGCCGCCGTTACTCTTCCGCCCCGCTTGAGATAATTAAGGTCCTCAACGGCTATGTAGATACTGGCATCGTATGCTTCCTTTTCAAGACGCTCTTTAATCTCGGCACCGGTCATTCCCTTTTTTACATAAGAAACGGCATCGAGAACCGCCCTTTCCATGGTTACGGAAATTCTGTGATTATCTGCGACAAAAACCTTTCCTTCGTATTCCTCTGCAAAAAGCTTGGCATTTTCACAGGAAGCGGAAAGTCCGCTTGACATTGGAATGTATACGATTTCATCATATCCTTTGGAAAGTATGGCATTCCATGCATCCATAACATCTCCGGGAGACGGCTGGGAAGTAGATACTTCACACCCCTCCTCAAGGCATTGATAAAATTTATCATGAGTCATTTCAGCACTCTGAAACTTAAGTTCTCCGTTAATAAAGAATGGCATAGGGAGCATAAAAATTCCCAATTCTTCCACTTCTTCCCTTGTCATTCCGCTGTTTTCATCAGTCATAATTGCTACACGCATAAGATTTCCTCCTTACGGTTTCTTTATTTATGCTTTTCTTTTACATCTTGACTGTTATTTATACAAGTATTAAAATAAAACAAAAGAAAGAAAATAGCAATTACAACTTTCTTGATTTTGTAAGTTATTTATACAAATGTAATGGGAGTGTTAAAAGAAATGGAAGATAAACGCATTAAAAAGACAAAGAAATACCTGAAAGACACTCTTATACAGCTGCTGAATGAATCCCCTTTTGAGGAAATTACTGTTACCCGCATCTGTCAGGCAGCGGATATAAGCAGAATTACTTTTTATTCACATTATTCTGACAAATATGATCTGGTGGATGAGATTTTTCAGGATATGATTGCTATCGGCAAGGAGCAGTACCGGCAGACAGAACATGACAATAACCCTAACGGAGAAATTGTTCAGGGTTTTATCAATGTGCTTACCGCCACACTGAATCTGTATTATGACCAGTTCAGATTTTTCCAGCATACCAATCCTGATACAAATCCGTATCTTGCTTTTACTTTTTTTAACCACCTCTTAAATACGGTGGAGCATCACACCTGCAAGGAAAGCTCCCACCACAAATTAAAATATTCCAACAGGCAGATTACAGGTTTTCTGTGTTTCGGTCTCCTGGGCTTTATCAATGAAAGCCAGACGGAAAAGATGGATGTTAACCAGGTTCAGCAGGCATCCAAAATGCTTTTAACGGATATACTTGAAAAGGGAATTCTTTTTTAGTTTTTCTGCATGATATAGGCGAATACATATCCTGTTTTTCTTACAGCCAGAAGCATCGCCTCTGCCTGTTCTTTTTGGGAAAAAGAGCCGGCCTCAACGCAGTACTTCCCGCGATAATTACTTATCTTAGTAGGCAGTCCCTTCAATCTTGCCTCTCTGTCAACAATTTCAGCATTATATTCTATTCCGAATGCTCCTACAACCACATTGTAGGGCATTATTTTTTCGTCCATATTCATGCCCCTTTAAAAACCGCTACATGTATAGTATATGCACAAACAGGAATATAATTCCAAATTTCCCCTGAATACGAGAAAGCAATGTCCCAATCTCGTGGAAAGGGTTCTTCTGCATGATTTTTCCATGGAGATGAACTTGATGACGGTTTTGGCGAAGAAGGTTTTTACATCTTCTGACCCGGCAACCGTCCGCTTGTTGTGCCCTCAGACCTGTGGGCCTTTTTCAATTCATGAGAGCGCCGTAGGCGGTCTTTCCTATATTGCAAAAAGCCCATAAAGCAGATTACGCAAAAACCTGCCTTATGGGCTTATGTATAAAATATTTCGCTATAAACTAATCAAGATATTCAACTTTTACTCCGTTTTCATTTGCAAACTTATCTGTAGTGCTTCCTTTATAACATTTAATTACCAAATCCTCAAGTACAATTCCTTCAACATGATTCTCATAAGTATTAAACATCATGCCGGCATAAGCTTCATCTTCCTTGTATTCTACATCCTTGCTGTATACTATTATCTCTTTTAGTGCAGGGCATGATGCAAATGCACATGTATGAATTTCTTTAACTGACGCAGGAATCACAACACGCTCAAGATATGTATTTGAAGCCAGCGCCCTGTCTCCAATTATTTCAAGGCCTTCCGGAAATTCCACTTCTCTCAGCTGACACATTGAGAGTGCATGCTTGCCAATTTCTTTAAGGTTATTGCCTTCGAATGTTATTTTTTCCAAAGGGCTGTAATCGAATGCTAACGGCCCTATATATGTAACATTGGCACCTACCGTATACTCGGTAGGTCCACTATTATCCAACATCGTTTCATAAAACTGCATCTCCCCTATAGTTTCAGTCTCTGCTTCCGTAACGGTTTCATTTGTACCGGCAGTGGATGCTCTTCGGGTACAGCCACACATAAGAATCATTACGGTCATTATTGAAAAAATAATTATTTTCCTCATAAATAAATCCTCCTAACTATCTATAATAAGAAACCTGACCGGCATTCTGATAATATTTACACTCTGTAACATAATGACACACAATCGGCCCACCATTTCCCCATTTCGAATATACTTTAGGTTGCGGACTCGTCGAAGCGTTAATTGCTACAAGCGTTGGATTACTTA
Source organism: Butyrivibrio sp. (assembly GCA_051880035.1). Classification (GTDB taxonomy): domain Bacteria; phylum Bacillota; class Clostridia; order Lachnospirales; family Lachnospiraceae; genus Eshraghiella. The sequence continues at coordinate 4,417 of JBJENE010000043.1, read as the reverse complement.
CAATTGCTGAATGAGCTCCGTAATCGACATAATCGTCTACATTCAGATTATTTATATTAACTCTGACATATGTGGAATCTGATAAAAACGGAGTATTAGTATCTAAAGTAGTTGTAGTAGAATAATTTCCATATCTGCTAGTATCGGAAAGCCATGCAAACGCATGACAATTAAATGCATCTGAGGCAAGAGAAACAATTGATGCATAAGGCCTATAATGGTCAACCATTTGCGCAGCTACGGTACTGCTAATTACATGAACCGTTTTGTATTTTTTCAGTGTAACACGTTTTCCGCCTCTGGTCGTTGTGTAAATAATATCATATTCATCACTTGATGACCTTAAGGTAGACGCTTCATTACTCAACTCTGTCATTCGCTGGTTTTCCATCCATCTGGCGCATGTTGCTTCTGACTCTATCTGGGAAAAGAATGAAAAAGGTATCTGTTCAAAAAAGAGAGAGGTACTCCTTACATCTACTTTAGATTCAATGGCATCAATAACAATATTCTTCTCAGTATCACTAAGTTTATTATATATACTGTTCTGTGCAAGAATACTTTCGCAAAAGACAACCGTGGTAATTACCTTAGCATCATTCAGAGCTCTATCCCACAATTCTTCGTTATTACAAATAACAGAAATATTTGCATGCAATACCTCCTGCCCCAAATCCATTGTCCTAGGTATTTCATATTCACTATAATATTCAGCAACTACCCTACCGCAATCATCTCTATGCAGAAGTTTCATACATCCGTTAAAATTCAGAGAAAAATGTACTAATCCTGCCGTTATACTGTCATAACCATATATGTCTCCAATAAATGGATGTTTAAGAACAAGTTCAAGAAGTTCTTCCGTGGAAAGATTTTCCAATAACTCATCAGGTATCTGGCATAAGTCTTTCTTCTCCTTGGCAGGAAGATTTTCATATTTATCCCGGTAATTATTCAGTGGATAATCAAGATTTCCCTCACTATCATACCATTCAGATAAATTATCTCCGTCTGTTGATTTACAATTACTGATTGATGATGCTGATGCGGTTACAGCATATGCTCCGACTGTCAACATACATAAAAAAATACATATTATTTTCCTCATAAATAAATCCTCCTATTGTAATTTTTATACTGTTTCCACACGAACTAAATCATAGGCCCCACTCCTCTCATTTCAAAAGCCTTATATAAAGACAATAGACCAAAGCGGACAAGTCCGCCTCTAGCTCCCTAAATCCCTGAATCCTTGAGGGACTTGCTCCGCTTTGCGAGTCCGGCACGGTCAGCTTTAGCTGACATATTCCTATCATGCGAGTGCTCATCCTTAGCGGAGCGTTATTTCTTTAACAGTAAATTCGGAGAAATTCCCTGTTAAATAAATAAAAATACCTGCCGTGGCAAAATCCATTAAGCAGGTATTCCGATATCATATATATGTATTCCACCCCTGCATTATAATAAGCAATTACTCCTCTCTTACTATTATTATATCATACATAATATAATATACAACACATGATATAATGCACTTTTTATATATGATATGCTATACTTTTTTCATATTACACACTAAATCAAGATTTTGCTTGCAAACTCTTGACGCACGAGCGGTGTCTGTAAGACTGATATCTTCTCCGCAAGCTACGCATCATTACGGAGCGTTTTTATTTTATAGGACGATGTCTATAAAGTAAAAAAGGTGCCTTACGGACTTTATTCAAATCCGGTAAGACACCTTTCAGTTAATCACATTATCCTGCTACATCATAATTATAGACGGTAGCAATCCAGCCGTTATATGTATTGCCGCTGTTACTATATACAAAATAATTATCCGGGTCGGTAAGGGCATCCTCACTTACCAATACGGACACAATGCTGGAAGAATTCGGTTCCATTAAGAAATATATTCTTGTGGAACCCATAATATTTACTCCTGTAAGGAGCACTCCGTGGTTCTGTCCGGAAGGATTGTTAAGGAAGCATACAAAAGGAATGCCTTTTTTAAGAAGATTCTCTATTCTTCCTAAGTTAAGACCGCAGGTAACATGGTATGCTGTAAGACCGTATGTTTTGAATGCAAATTTAACCCATGCTCCGGTACCTGTAGGAGTTCCGCTCGGATGTCCCGAAGCAGAAGCTGCTCTATTATACACATCATCAGCCTCTTCGTCCATATTACGCTGGTAATTGACGCTTGCCGCAACACATGCAGCCCAGCATCGTCCGTCTCCACTATTAATAGTGTTGGACACAGGTGTTACGCTAAGATAGTAATACATATTATTTGTCCTGGCATTCATATTCGGAGCCTGTACCTGTATGGTTCTTGATACACTTCCCGTATTTGGGAATGTATCCGCATACACAGGCTGCATTATTCCGCTTAAACATATAACCGAATCATCCGTAATCATAAAGAGGCTGCCGCCTTCCACACCCAGCCAGAAATCCTCTTCTGTGTCAAATACATCATCCACATCCTCATTGTCAATACATGAAAATGATGAATAATACTCTCCGTCAATAGCGACTATACTCATATATCCTATTACAGTATCATCAATAAAGAAGCATATACCTCCGTCACCGTTATCCACCTCGTATACAGGTGTTACATCCACACTTGTACAGCTAAATCCGTTAGCAGGAAGATAAGCTCCCGCCACGGAGTCAATATATACATCTAACGGACTTCTCTCCTGCTCCGATGCATATGCATTCACTCCCGTATTAATTTGCAACATAATAACGGCCGTCAGAATTACTGCCAACACCTTACTTAATTTCTTCATAACTTTTCTCCTTATCAATTAACAGGTACAAGAATACTGTACCAGGTTTCTTTTGTTTTACCCACACGTTCATAAATGATGTATAAAATGCCGTCTCTGTACAGATACACCTCTCCGCCATCATAATAGGCCTGAACTCTTCCGTTCATCTCCAGATTCTCGTCCGGATAATCATTGGAATCGCTTATCCAGGCTTTACCGAGATATTCCATATTCTCAGTAAATTCATCTATACCGGACGGCATTTTGGCACCTTTTCCCAGTTTCATATAAAGCCCGCCATTAATATAAATATACTTTCTCCACATTAAATTATCTGTTAAATACTCCTCATAATAAATCCCGTCAGCATTATTCATCTCCACATATACAAGTCCCGACTTCCCTGTAGAATAATATACATTACGGTATCCGGTATGCTCGTCATTAACACAGCCGGTATATTCTTCCGGCAGTTCATATATCGCCTTACATGACATACCGTATTCCTGACCGTTAACAACAACACCCGGTAAATTGTATATCTCATCCCCTGTCTTTGTTATGGTATCCTTTCTTGATACGGATAAAAGGACAGCCGTAAGCAATATGACAGCCGCTGCTGCCGCATATCTGATAAAGACGGTTACAGAGCGTCTTTCTTTCCCCTGATATAGAAACGCTTTCTCAATATTTGTATCATCTATACCGGCAAATGCTTTAAACAGTTCACTTTCATTCATACATGTATACCCTCCTTATTTAAATACTCCTTTAGCTTCTTGCGCGTTCTTTGCAGAATCATCTTAACTTTACTTTCTGAGATATTAAGAGTCTTGGCAATATAGGATATCTTCTGCCCACCCCAGTATTTTCTGACAAATACAGACTGCTTCTCCGGATCTAATTTCTTAAGGAATTTGTTCAATGCCTTAACTAATTCCTGATAATCAAAGTGTGCGTCAATCTGATTTTCCAGAGATGAACCATAACTTACATCATCATACAGTTCACTTGCAACGCCTCCTCTCTTCTGTGCATGATTGTAATTGTACCTTCGCAGTGCTTCATTTCTGGCAATTCTAAGAAGGTAGGCAAAAAAATATTGAGGTCTGTGTGGCGGAATACTGTTCCATGCGTTAAGATATGTATCATTCTCGCATTCCTCAGCATCCTGAAAATTATTAACGATGCCCATTGCCATCTGATAAATCTTTCTGCCGTATTTAGCCTTCGTTTCAATTACTGCCGATTCATCTCTTTTCCAATAAAGATCTAAAATTTCCTCGTTTGTCATGTAATACCTCATCGTATGTAAAAAGCATCTGTCATAATAAATAATAGCCGTCAAAAAATATAGTCACACTTTTTAAAAAAATTTTTTCAAAAAAAACATAAAAAAATGCATTATGCGTTATTACCCGCAGAATGCAGCCCGGATGTTAATTTATTATGTTAATACCCTTATTTCCAACTGCCGCTCCCTGTTAATTCCGGACATACAAATATCCGGTGTCATATATACAATCTATCTTTTAATATATATGAACAATTCTTTTTTATCAACTATATTTTATAATTCGCTAGCGTAAAATTTTATTCGGATTAAATGAGAAGAGAACACCACTTTGTGATAA
>JBJENE010000042.1:0-42923 GCA_051880035.1 Butyrivibrio sp. | reverse complement strand
CGAAATACACACTGACGCTCCCTCATTATCAGATGATTTCAGGAATTTATGATATCTTTAACCATATATGTGAGCAGTATTTCTCCGGAGACGATGATAATACAAGTGATTATATCAGTGAAGGACTGATGAAGTCGGTAATACATTCAAGTCGTATCGCGAATAAAAATCCACAGGATTATGAGGCAAGGAGCAATATCATGTGGTCTGCAACCTGGGCACTTAACACATTGGTTGCGAAGGCAAAGTCAACAGACTGGATGGTGCATATGCTTGGTCAGTCCGTGGGAGCATGCACAGATGCAACACATGGCATGACATTGGCTGCGGTTTCATTGCCATATTATAGGTATATTATGCCTTATGGACTTGCGAAATTTGTTCGTTTTGCAAAGAATGTATGGGACATTGATGCGACAGGAAAGACAGATGAGCAGGTTGCGTCTGAGGGACTTACCGCAATGGAAAACTGGATGAAGGAACTTGGTCTTGTATTGAACATTACTGAGCTTGGAGCAACAAAGGACATGATTCCGGATCTTGTGAAGGCTACGATAATTATGCCTGGTGGTTACAAGGTGCTTGATGCAGATGAGATTGAACAGATTTTCAGAGAAAGCTTATAAAAGAATAAGAATTTTGTTGAAATAATATAAAGAGAATATATGTATGCAAATTCGATTGTTGCCCGGCATGTCAAAATAATGTATCATATTGGTGTGGAAATATCTGTTAAAAGATATTTTGAAGCGGAAGGCGGAGAATGTGTTGTGGCGCCACCGTTTTATTTTGGCGGAACGCAGGCAATGACAAGGCAGTTTCCCGGAACCTTTAATTCGTCCCTTGAAAATATCATTGCATCAGTAAAAGATATTCTTGCATCTCTTGATCGTTTTGGCTTTCAAAAAACCGTTTTTATTAATGCTCACGGAGATGGTTTGCAGAGAACCGCATTGCTTAGTTCCATCATTGAATCCAATAAAAGGCTTAAGATGAAATCTTATTGGCCGGAATATGAGGACGATATTCCGTATTTGGGATTTAATGGCGACGAGGACTATCTTGTCAAGATAACCCCTATGCAGCTTGATGAATCATTTGAAATTGAAAAGTGGCCTGAGGATGAATTTGATATTCATGCATCTGCATTTGAGACAGCTTTGATGCTTGATATCTGCCCGGATATGGTGCGAAAAGAAAAGATTGAAGGCTTAAAACCAACCATGCTTAAAGGCGATGAACGCGCTAAATGGAACGAGGGTGAAATCGAAAATATTTCTTTGGTTCCGAAAGCATATGTTGGTGATCCTGCCGGTTACAAATATATTCGTGCCGATATGGACAAGGTTTACGAATCGTTTGCAAAGAGCTTGTATAAGACTTTTTACGAAGAAAAATAATTATATCATATGATACAATTAAAACAAGAGCGTAGGCATTCCTACGCTCTCTTTAAATGAATTATTTAATCAAATCATTTACGCGGATGAACCGGCTGTTTAATAAGTCCTCGCCGTTTTCATTCAAACATAATAACAATCCGTCGTACTCTTTCGGAGCAACAACGACCAAATGCATGTTGGCCTCTCTGTTCAGCTCCGGTTTCCCGTTGTTGTCGTCAAGCCATGGTATTTCAATATCGCCTGCGGAAAAAGTAACATTATTTTCCTCTGTCCACGGCTTAATTATTTCAGGTTCTTCGGTTTCTGTATTTTCTTCGTTTCCTTTGATTTCTAAAAAGTCTTTTGACTCCGCTGCGGATTCTTTTTTGAAACCTCAATTTCTTTTTGCTTGCAGGCGCTTAACATCCCTGCGGTAATGCAAAGAACTGACAGTGCAGCTATCACTCTTTTGTGCATAATTGTTCTCCTTTTTCGCTTTGAATCATATGTGAGTATATCATATATTGGTCTGGAATGTACATAAAAAACACTTTACGGTGGGGTACGATTAAGAATGTGGATTCGGGAAATATTGCTCGTATTTTTAGCCTGGGATTTACGATGAAAAAGCGGGATTTGGGAAATATTGCTCGTAGTCGGAGCCCGGGGGTTACGATGAAAAAGTAGGATTTGAGAAATTTTGCTCGTAATTGGAGCCCTAAAACTACGATTAAGAAGTGGGATTTGGGAAGTATTGCTCGTAATTGGAACCCTAAAACTACGATTAAGAAGTGGAAATATAGCAAAATGCTCGTAATCAAAAGCCCACGCCCCGGGTAGAGTGATGAGCGGGGCGTGAGGAGAAGAATCAAAAACCCACGCCCCGGGGCCGCAATACATCCGGTTTCGAAGTTTGTCACGCCACGCCTCGGACAGTGAGGCTTGACCGACCGAACCGGCCGGCCTCCTTAAATTCAGATAAAAATTCATTTTTTACCCCGGTCGGCCTGCACAAAGTACGGTTTATTGTACACCTGGGTGTGGTAAAATTTGAACATAAAGATAAAGAAATTGCAGATAAGTTTAAGAACGGAGGTTATTTGTTATGGGAGCATTGATTATTGTTTTAGGATTAGGATGGCTATTATATCAACTTATTAAGGATGCATGTATCAAAGATGTCACCCAAAATCATGACTTTGATATTCGCCAAGCATTTATTGATTCTTCTTCCGGGAAGTATAGTAAAAAAGAACTAAATAAACGAATGAACAATGGGTATTACAATAAGAAGAAAAAATAAGAAAGGATCGGTGACCGGATATGAAAATTTTTGTCGAAATAATATTACTTATTGCATTATTTACAATACCTAAGATAATTGCAAATCATAGACTTGACAATTATCCTGTATCCAAAATTGATAATGCCAAATTAGGGAGGGATGTCGCAAACGGAGTGAGCGTTGCAGAACGGAGAAGGCGCTGTATAAATGGATATTACGATAAGGATAAGAAATGACCGGGCAAAGGGAGCGTTGTTATGAATTTTTGTGTAAGATGTGGCCATAAAATTAAATATGGCATAGAAAAAGTCGGGTATAACAGAAAGGACGAGGCTGTTAACCACAGATTTGGATATTGTGACGGGTGCATGTCCAAATTCGACTTGGAAGAAGAATTTTGCAGAAGAGAAGGAAGAGTGCCGGAGCCGATAGCGTATCATATGAAATGCTGTCCTAAATGCAAATCCCCTGAATATCATGCATTCCTGGCACAATCAATCAGACACGGCAAGGCAAAAGCCAGATATTCTTTAAATCTGAATCCTCTCCACCCTTTAACAATGGTTAACAAAAAAGAGCGTCGAGGAGATGATGTAGTCATAAACACCAGGCGTTTTGTCTGTGATAAGTGTGGTTTCATATTTGATAAACCTAAAGTGATATAAGCTTCATGATTTTCGTTATAGGTAGGCGGGGGGTATGCAATTCTTATTCGTGCAGAGTATTTGCTGACATATAAACCAAAACAGATGCCGAAGATGCGGCACCTGTTTTGAAATTAGCTGTTCTATTGATTGTTATCCTGATTGTCTGTCTGGTTTGTCTGGGCGGATGTTTGGTTGTCATCGCTTTCTGCCCAGTCCGTGGCTTTGTTAATGCCTTTCTTGGCTGATTTGATTATATTTTTGCCTAAACCTTTAAATGCATGTCCAAGGTCTTTTCCGGTCTCTTTCCAATCGTCTCTGGTTGACATAATACATACCTCCTATGCATATTTTTTATATTCCAAGTTTAGTCCGATATAAGGCGTTTGTCAAGCATGAAGGGTTGTTTTTGATGCATGTAAAATGGTATAATTATATAAATCTGAAAAAGGAGCGTTTATATGGAAAAAAGGCAAATTGACAAACTGGGAGTTGAAACATCTTTGTTGGGATTCGGGTGTATGCGCTTTCCTACCACACCGGATGGGAAGATTGATGAGAAGCGGGCATCTGCAATGCTTGATAAGGCGTTTGAAGCAGGGGTGAATTATTATGACACGGCATATCCGTACCATAATGGGGAAAGTGAGCCTTTTTTAGGCAGATATCTTGATGGCAGGAAGAGAGAAGACTATTTTCTGGCAACCAAGCTTCCCGTATGGGAGATTAACAGCGTGGAAGATGCGGCAGAGATGTTTGAAAAGCAGCTTAAAAGACTTAATAAAGATTATGTTGACTTTTATCTGCTTCATGCGCTTGATAAAGAGCGTTTCACCAAAATGAGGGATATCGGTGTAATAGAGTTTTGCGGGAAACTTAAAGAGCAGGGTAAAATCAGATTTCTGGGATTTTCGTTCCATGATGAATATGAGGTTTTTGAGGAAATCCTTAATTACAGGGATTGGGATTTTTGCCAGATTCAGTATAATTATATGGATATTGATGAGCAGGCAGGCGACAGAGGGTATGAGCTTACGGTAAGGAAGAATGTGCCGCTTATTATTATGGAACCTGTTAAGGGCGGAATGTTAGCAAATCTTCCGCAGGAAATTACAGACGCATTTCCGGATAAAAAGGCAAGTGCGGCATCATATGCCTTAAGGTTTGTGGCAAGCCGTCCGAATGTAAAAGTTGTTTTAAGCGGAATGTCAGATGAAAACCAGGTTTTGGATAATCTGAATACATTCGGAAATTTTGTGCCTTTGTCCGCGGAAGAGGAAAAAATAATTGCAGGAGTAAGAGACGCGCTTAACCGGAGAGTACGTAACGGATGTACGGGATGCAGATACTGTATGCCTTGTCCGCAGGGCGTTGGAATCCCATGGAACTTTAAGGTGTGGAATACATATAATATTTACAGGGATGCGAATAACCTTAAGTGGAATTATGACAATATACTTAATGACAATGCAGATGCAGACAGATGTATAGGATGTGGGTTATGCGAGAGTAAATGTCCTCAGAGGATTAATATAAGGGAAGATTTAAGAACTCTGTCCGCAGAGATTAAGGAGATACTTAAATGCAGATAAATTGTTTTGGTGACAGTCTTACTGCCGGAACCGCATTCGGAAATTCTTTGTCCTATCCGGCAGTGCTTCATAGGCTTACAGGCCTTACCGTAAACAATTACGGCATAGGCGGGGAAAACTCAATGACCATAGCCGTAAGAGTGGGAGCGCTTCCTCTTAACGCTGTATTTTGTGCCGGCAGGACGGCAGAATTCATGGATGCAGGCGGCAAGGAGGGCTTTCCGGTTACACTCAGAACCGATAACGATATGACACCCGGACTTTTAAAACAGGTTAAAGAAGATACGGGGGAAGACCTTGTTAATCCTGTAACAATCCCGGGACATAAGGGGCGACTCATAAGACGTGAGGAAAAGTACTATTTTATTCCGGATGAGCCTATGGAGGAAATACCGGAGGAAGTGTCTGTAAAGACATATCTTTCCGGAATGGATTTTTCTGATGACATTAATATATTCTGGGCAGGAACCAATGATTATGCGTCAATGTCCAATGTGGATGAGGTGACGGACAATATTGACCGGATGATCCGGTTTACTGCAAGTGACAGGTATCTTGTTATCGGGCTTACGGCCAAAGAATATATGCCGGAACTGACTGCGGTTAATGAGGTGCTTAGGCATAAATATAACAGCCGCTTTTTGGATTTTCATGAATATCTCGTAGAAAATGCAGCCACACTTGATTGTATAGGGCTAAGCAGTGACGATATAGAAACACTTAAACTGGGAGAGATGCCTGACGGTCTTATGAAGGCTCCCTGTTACGACCATGTTCACGGTAACGAGAAGTTTTTTGAACTGCTGGGAAACCGGGTATATGGGAAACTTTTGGATTTGAATTACCTGAGGGTGTAATATAACATATCTCATTTAGCATAATGCATAAAAAATACACAAATTTTTATGCTTTTTGTTGAAAAATATACTTGTTTTTTTAATTGTCTTCCATTAGAATGTTCGTTGGTTTAAGAGAAATTACATAAAATGGAAGGTGAAGAAAATGTACGAGAATTTAAGGGATTTGGCAATTATTATTGCCGTTGCTGAAGTATTTGGTCTCGTTGCCAAAAAGATTAAGCTTCCTCAGGTTGTGGGTCAGATTCTTGCGGGTTTGTTAATCGGTCCGTGCCTTTTGGGCTGGGTTGAAAACAGTGAATATATTAAGGTTTTCGGTGAGGTCGGAGTCGTTCTTCTGATGTTCTCTGCCGGACTTGAGACCAATTTAAAGACACTTATTAAGACAGGTCCTGTGGCATTGCTTATGGCCACTTTGGGAGTTTTGGTTCCATGCGCACTCGGTACGGGTCTTACACTTTTGTTTTACGGACCGGCCAAGATTGGAAGTCCGGAATTTTTTAAAGCACTTTTTATTGGCGTTATAATGACTGCCACATCGGTAAGTATTACGGTTCAGACACTTAAGGAAATGGGAAAACTTAAGACTGAGCTTGGAACCACCATTGTGAGTGCTGCGATAATAGATGATGTAATCGGCATTATTGTTCTCACAATTGTGCTGGGAATTGCTGAAGGTAATAATTCGGGAATCGGAAGTATCTTTTTGAAAACCGGTCTGTTTTTCCTGTTAGCGGGAGTTATCGGTTTCATATTGTATAAGATTTTTTCTTTCCTGGACAAAAGATATCCTCACAGAAGAAGAATTGTAATCTTTAGTATCGCATTGTGTTTTGCTCTTTCATATATTGCAGAAAAATATTTCGGTATTGCAGATATTACGGGAGCGTTTGTTGCAGGTGTAATTCTGTGTAATATTAAGGATTCAAATTATGTTGACAGAAGAATTTCTATTAGTTCATACCTGTTTTTCGGACCGATTTTCTTTGCGGGAATAGGACTCAAAACAAATATATCAGGTATGACATGGGGGCTTCTGGCATTCTCCGCATGTTTTGTTGTAGTTGCTATTCTTGGTAAGATTATAGGGTGTGGTTTTGCCGCAAAGATTACGAAGCATACATGGAAAGAATCTCTCATATGCGGTATCGGTATGATGACCAGAGGAGAGGTTGCACTTGTTGTGGCACAGAAGGGACTTGATGCCGGAATTATTTCTTCCGAAGATTTTACACCTGTAATTCTTCTTATTATAATTTCATCTGTTCTTACGCCTGTATTTTTCAAGCTTCTTTTCAAAAGCAATAAAGGGCTGTCAGAGCGCAAAATGAGAGAAACTGTGTAATATGTACCGGATATAAGCTGATCAATAGGCCAAAAGTCTTATTGATTAGCTTTTTTTATACAAATATACTTACAAAAGAGGGTATTTTATTCGTTTGCTTTTGTGAGGTGTTTGTTATGGATAATACAGAGGTTATTACTGAAGAAGAATTAAAAATTCAAAAAGAATGGCTTTTTCAGGAGCAGATTCGGATAGCTGAGGCGAGAGAGGCTCTTAATGCGGAACGGGAGGCCTTCAGGAAAGAGCAGAGAGAGGCACTTTATACGCTTGAGCAGAAGAGGGCATTTGAGCAGATTCAAAGCAATCGTCTGGAAATGAAAAAACAGCTTTTTCAGAAAAAACAGGAGGTTCTTGAGAGAGAATACAGAAGGCTGGCGATGGAAAAACAACAGCTTGAACAGGAGAAACTCCGTTTTGAGGAAGTTAAGAAATACAGAAGAGCCGGAGCCAGACATGTGACATACATTGATTCGGATATTTTATTCAGCGGAGTTGACAGCGAAGCGGCACTTAAGAAAAGATATCGTGAACTTTTAAGAATTTTTCATCCGGATAACATGAACGGAGATACCGGTGCAATGCAGAACATTAATAAAGAATATGATTCGCTCAGGAGAAAATACAGTTAATTAAGGATGCCGCATTTTGGCATCCTTTTTTCATTATATATGAAGTTATTCATTGACAAGTTAATTCAATGTGCTAAAATGATTAAAAAGGCTATGAAGAGCCTGTAATTTTATTAGAATTTAAAGGTGCTGATATGAGAAAGATGGTATTATCATTGCTGGTTCGTAATGAATCAGGTGTTACAAGCCGCATTTCAGGATTATTTACAAGAAGGGGATACAATATGGACAGTATCACCGGCGGCGTTACGGAAGATCCGCAGATTTCCAGAATTACAGTTGTTGTAACGGGAGATGAGGAGATTCTTGAACAGGTTACCAAGCAGCTTGGCAAGCTTGAGGATGTTGTTGAGATTGAGGAACTTGAGCCTGAGACTTCAGTCTGCAGGGAACTTATTCTTGTAAGGGTTGCCGTTAATGAGATTCAGCGTCCTGAGGTGGTTTCCGTAGCTGATATTTTCAGGGCCAATGTGGTTGATGTGGCCAGGAATTCACTTATGATTGAGCTTACAGGCAATAAGTCCAAGCTTGATGCTTTCCTTGAACTCCTTACGGGATATGAGATTCTGGGAATTGCAAGAACCGGTCTTACCGGACTTTGCAGAGGCAGTGTTTTATAGTTTTTTATTGGCAATGCCAATTTAAATATTTTATGATTTATTTTCAGGAGGAAGAAAAAATAATGGCAGCAAGAATTTTCTATCAGGAAGACTGCAACCTTTCTTTATTGGAAGGTAAGACAATCGCAATTATCGGCTATGGCAGCCAGGGACATGCACATGCATTGAACCTTAAAGAATCAGGATGCAATGTTATCATTGGTCTTTATGAAGGCAGCAAGTCATGGGCTAAGGCTGAAGCACAAGGAATGAAAGTATATACGGCAGCTGAGGCAGCTAAGCAGGCAGACATCATTATGATTCTTATTAATGATGAGAAGCAGGCAGCTATGTATAAGAAAGATATCGAGCCAAATCTTGAGCCTGGTAACATGTTAATGTTCGCTCATGGTTTTGCAATTCATTTCGGACAGATTATTCCGCCTAAGGATGTGGATGTTACAATGATCGCTCCTAAGGGACCGGGACATACCGTAAGAAGTGAGTATCAGGCAGGAAAGGGTGTTCCTTGTCTTGTTGCTGTTGAACAGGATGCAACAGGAAAGGCTCTTGAACTTGCACTGGCATATGCTCTCGGTATCGGCGGAGCAAGAGCAGGTGTTCTTGAGACCACATTCAGAACAGAGACAGAGACAGACCTTTTCGGTGAGCAGGCTGTACTTTGCGGTGGTGTATGTAAGTTAATGCAGACCGGTTTTGAAGTACTTTGCGAGGCAGGTTATGATCCAAGAAATGCATACTTTGAATGTATCCACGAGATGAAGCTTATCGTTGACCTTATTTATCAGTCAGGATTTGCAGGAATGAGATATTCTATTTCCAATACTGCTGAATATGGTGATTACATAACAGGACCTAAGATTATCACAGAAGATACTAAGAAGGCTATGAAGAAAGTTCTTGCAGATATCCAGGACGGAACTTTTGCAAAGGATTTCTTATTGGATATGTCAGCAGCAGGCGGACAGGCTCATTTCAGAGCGCTTAGAAAACTTGCCGCAGAACATCCTTCAGAGAAGGTCGGCGAAGAAGTTCGTAAGCTTTACAGCTGGAATAACGAAGCTGATAAGTTTATCAACAACTAATTAGAACTTTTATCAGGAGTGTCGCAGAGGAGAAGGTTGTAAAATCTTCTGTGGAGCGATGCTCCTTTTTTAACAAAAGGAGGAAAATATATGCTGGTTGCATTAGTACCGATTTTTGATGAAAATCTGGCGGTTAAAGTCTATTCTATTTTTACCCAGAAAAACAATTATCTGCTCAATCCTCTTATGCTTGGAACGGGCAGCAATGATGGAGCTTCCAGAATAGAAGGAATGGAGCTTATAGAGAAAATGGGTATCGAAACAATATCCGATGATAATGATGTATTTGTTCCGGTTACCAATATATCAATTTTCCAGGATATTGATGCAGAATGTCATGCTCCTAAAAATCGTCTTGTGCTTCTGATTGACAATACAATTCCGCCGGTTGAAATGTACATTAACAGGATTAAGGAATTAAAATCAAAAGGATATAAGTTTGCAATGCGCAAGCTTCATGTAACTGAATTTGAGAATTACAGGGATATTCTCGGAATGATGGATTATGTAATTCTTAACAGTAAAAAGATTGCCGTGGACAAAGCGGGTATTTATTTTCAGAAGCTTTTTCCGCATATTATTCTGTGTGCAGGAAATATTGATTCCAAGGAGCAGTTCGAGCAGATTAAGCAGACCGGTGTATGCACCCTTTATGAAGGCAGTTTCTTCAGAATGCCGGTTACAAAGGGACAGAACCAAATCAGTCCTTTAAAGTCTAATTATATCGAACTTCTTAGTATAGTTAATGACGGTGATTATGACCTTACTAAGGCGGCAGATATAATTTCAAGAGATACCGCCCTTACAATATCCCTCCTTAAAATGGTTAATGTTATGGCGAGAAATTCAGAAATTACTTCCATCCGTCACGCCGCAGCAATGCTCGGACAGAAGGAATTAAAGAGATGGATTAATACAGCGGTAGTGGATGTGCTGTATGCGGATAAGCCTAATGAATTAATGAGATTATCATTAATCAGGGCCAGATTTGCTGAAATTCTTGCGAAAAATTTTGACCTGGCGATGAAATCTGATGAGTTATTTATAATGGGATTGTTCTCAATTCTGGATGTAGCCATGGAAAAACCGATGAGCGAAGCTCTTAAGGAAGTCCAGGTTACCAAGGATATCAGTGACGCCCTTTTATACGGAACCGGTAAACTTGCACCTGTATATGAATTTATACAGAAGTACGAAAATGCCGATTGGAACGAAGTTTCAAGGCAGATGGTATTGTATGGAATAGATATTAAAGATGTCTATGATGCGTATTTAGGTGCACTTGTATGGTACCGACAGATTTATTCTTCCAAATAAATATACACCCGGCAGGTTTCCTGCCGGGTTATTTTAGTCTGCAAGTATGTTAATGCGTGGGTCTCTAAGATTATCCGATACATAGTCCCAGAATATTTTTTCATATCCGGAAAGCGGTTTGTCCGCACAGTAAGCGAAGCACACCTGCCTCTTAGGAATGTCGGAGAGAAATTCATTATACTCCACAAGTTCACCTGCCGTTAGTTCTTTTTTAATAAATTCCCTTATTACACAACCGATACCTATGCCTGTTTTGGCAAATTCAATCAGTAAATCCATGCTGTCGGCTTCAAGGATATTCCGGCTGTTATAGAAGTCCTCCGGGATATGTCTGTCCACATATTTTCTTGTGACATTTTCTGAATTAAGCACCATTATGTTGGCAAAATCGTGAAGGGTGGAAGTCCTGGAACTCCGTTCCTTTAAATTACATAAGTATTGGGGCGTGGCCGCAAATGTATCGTGAATATATCCTATTTCGTTGAGAACCAGACCGCTATGGTTCTCGGGTCTGGCAATAAGGCCCAGCTGAATCTTGCCTGAAGTCAATAATTCTGCCGTATCACCTGAGGAACGGCATTCGATGGATATGCTTATGTGGGGATTCTCCCCGGTAAATCCGGACAGAAACGGCAGAAGGATATATTTGCACAGAGTGGAGCTTACGCCTATCCTTATATGACCGATTCCCAGGCTGTTGCGGAGCCTTAGCTGTTCTTCTCCGGTGCGGATGTAATCAAAAGCATTGCTTATATTATTATAGAGCTGCATACCGTCGTCCGTCAGAAAAACCCCTTTGGAAGTCCTGTTAAAAAGAACGGTATGGAGATTTTCTTCAAGCTTTTTGATTGATTTACTTACTGCCGGCTGGCTGATAAAAAGCTTCTTGGATGCGGAAAGAATACTTCCGGCATCTGCCACGGCAAGAAATATGTTGTACAATGATAAATTCTCAGTTGTCATGATATAACTCCAAGTTATAATAAATATATCTGATATGTATTTCAATTATAACATTAATTGTGATATTATACAACATAGATTAATAATAAACCGGAGGAATAATGAATCATGGGAATGACAATGACACAGAAGATTCTTGCAGCCCACGCCGGACTTTCGGAAGTTAAGGCCGGACAGTTAATTGAGGCTAGGCTGGATCTTGTATTGGGAAATGATATTACATCACCTGTAGCAATTCATGAGATGGACAAAATGAAGTCTGATAAAGTATTTGATAAGGACAAAATCGCACTTGTCCCGGACCATTTTGTACCGAATAAGGATATTAAGTCGGCAGAACATTGCAAATGCGTAAGAGAGTTTGCAGCCAAGCATGATATAACCAATTATTTTGAAGTTGGTGAAATGGGAATAGAGCATGCACTTTTACCTGAAAAAGGACTTACCGTGGCAGGTGATGTTGTAATCGGTGCCGATTCGCATACATGTACATACGGAGCCCTTGGAGCATTTTCAACAGGTGTGGGTTCTACGGACATGGCGGCAGGAATGGCAACAGGACTTGCCTGGTTTAAGGTTCCTTCCGCAATTAAATTCGTGCTTACCGGCAAACCGGCCAAGTGGATAAGCGGTAAGGATATTATCCTTCATATAATCGGAATGATCGGAGTGGACGGAGCATTATATAAATCCATGGAATTTACCGGTGACGGAATTAAATACCTCACAATGGATGACCGGTTTACAATTGCCAACATGGCAATCGAAGCAGGCGGTAAAAACGGAATTTTCCCTGTAGATGATTTGACCATAGAATATATGAAAGAACATTCAACCAAGCCTTTTACGGTATATGAGGCAGATGAAGATGCAGAATATGATGAGGAATATGTAATTGATCTGGCTTCCCTTAAGCCTACCGTTGCATTCCCGCATCTTCCTGAAAACACCCATACAATTGATGAAGGTTTTGATATTCCAATTGACCAGGTAGTAATAGGCTCATGTACCAACGGAAGACTTGATGACCTCAGAATAGCCGCAGGCGTTCTTAAAGGCCATAAAGTTAAAAAAGGTATCCGTGTAATTGTTATACCTGCAACCCAGAAGATTTATCTTCAGGCAATGGAGGAAGGTATGATTAAGACATTTATTGAAGCCGGTGCAGTTGTAAGTACTCCTACATGCGGACCTTGTCTCGGAGGATATATGGGAATTCTTGCACAGGGTGAACGCTGTGTATCCACTACCAACCGTAACTTTGTAGGAAGAATGGGTCATGTTGATTCTGAAATATATCTCGCTAGCCCGGCAGTAGCTGCGGCAAGTGCAATTACCGGAAAGATTTCTTCTCCGGATGAAATATAGGAGGATTATAGAATGAAAGCATACGGCAGAGTATTTAAATATGGCGACAATGTGGATACGGATGTAATTATTCCGGCAAGATATCTGAATTCCTCAGATCCGGCAGAGCTTGCCACACACTGCATGGAAGATATTGATAAGGACTTCGTAAAAAATGTTAACAAAGGAGATATTATCGTTGCCGATAAAAATTTTGGATGCGGTTCGTCAAGAGAACATGCACCTATTGCCATTAAGGCAGCAGGAGTAAGCTGCGTCATTGCCGAAACATTTGCCAGAATTTTTTACAGAAATGCAATTAACATCGGCCTTCCTATTATTGAATGCCCTGAGGCTTCAAAGGGAATTGAAGCCGGAGATGAAGTTGAGGTAGATTTTGACAGCGGAATGATATATAATAAGACCAAAGGAACTGAATTCAAGGGACAGGCATTCCCTGAATTTATGCAGAAAATTATAGCTGCAGAGGGTCTTATCAATTACATTAACAATAAGTAATTATTTAGACCGGACAGCGGAAAAGAGGCATAATGGTAGTTGGTATCTGTCAGACAGACATAGTTTTTGAAGACAAGAAATATAACCTTATTTCAGCAGAGGATTATATTGCCAAATGCAAAGATAAGGGAGCACAGCTGGTTCTTTTTCCTGAGATGAGTATGACCGGTTTTACGATGGAACCTGAGAAGGTATACGAGAACCCGGATGATAATTACACTCTGAATGTTATGAAAGAGTATGCCACCAGGTATAATACGGCGGTGGGATTCGGATACATTAAGAAAGTGGGACCGGATTATACCAACTGTTATGCTATTGTGGATAACAAGGGAACATTGCTTTGCGAATATGCCAAGACTCATCCGTTTTCCATAGCAGGAGAGGATGAACATTACGCATCGGGTAATGAACTTAAATTCTGTACGATTAACGGAATTACCATATGTCCGCTTATTTGTTATGAACTGCGTTTCCCTGAACTTTTCCAGATTGCCTCTGCCAAGGCGGATTTGATTGTTGTTCCTGCCAACTGGAACGGCAGACGCACGGAGCACTGGAATCTTCTTCTGAAAGCGAGAGCACTGGAGAATCAGTGTTATGTTATCGGAGTCAACCGGGTGGGAGAGGATAATGAGACATTCTATCTGGGAGATTCCATGATGGTTAATCCTGAAGGGCAGATTATTGATATTCTTGAGGATAAGCCGGGCATCATGATTGTTGATGTGGACAAAGAACAGGTGGAAGAGAGCCGTAAGGAATTTCCTGTTAAGAAGGACAGGAGACCAGAACTGTACAGAAGGCTTATGGTGCAGTAGGATTAAGGATGGTAATTTCTTATTTTCGCAGAGATTCTTACCGAATTATATATTGACGCATATGATATTGCATTAAGGCTTTCCGGATAGTTTTCCGGGAAGCTTTTTTTGCATCCTGCCGCTTTAAGACAGTCTGCTGCCTTGTTGTAGGCTACAGCCGCCTCTTCTTCTGATTCGTAAAGCCCTACCACATAATCACCGTTTACATGGATTTTTACTTTATAATAATCCTTGCCGTTCTTAACAAAATGCAGTACACCGTGATAGGGATTAATAATTATTACATTGCCGTAGCAGAAATCTGAACTGTCGCCGTTGGCAAAACAGTAATCCCTGCCGCATACGGCATGGCTTTTAATCCCGTAACGGGACAGAATGTTTACCTGCATACCGAAATCAGCCACAAACAGGTGGCCGCCGCGACGCATTATTGTATGTGTTGAATAGTAGAATAAATCATCAGCATCAAACTTAAGACAGTCATTCTTACTCAGATGGTAAATAAAAAATTTCTTGTAGAGATAAATAGGGGTTTTGAAATATATCTTATTGTCCCTGAAATTAATGATGGATACAAACTTATTAAAAGGAAGCAGGAATCTGTCGGAAGAATAATCATTGATACTTATATCGGACCTGTTGACCATATCCGCTTCCGTATAAACCCTGTGGGCCTGTTCCATGGATGGATAGCTTCCCAGGCTGATATGTTTGTTATTGATGGTTATGCCGGAACGGTAGTAAATTGTGCCGTCTTTTTTATTTGCAATATACACGCCGGGAAGTCTTTCCATAATAAAATCTCCGTAATCTGCTAAAAAATATTAATATAAGTATACATAAAAATGTAAGAGAATTCAATCTCTTACATTTTTTAAAGCAAAAATGGGTCAACTTCAATGAAAAAAGATAAAAAAATGGATATATTCCCCACTTTATTAAAGAAAAATACGCAAAAAATGGGATGAAATAAACAATATTAACTAATTAAGAATTTAGCATGATAAATTGCATGGAAAAAATAACTGGCGGATTTTATAAAAAAACTTAGGAAAAGTACGGTTTTATGTACAAAATAACGGACAAAAATGTTACAAAAATGTTACACGGGTAGAAATTACCAAAAAATTCCAATTATGTTGACAACTTAATGGAGTTTTACCATAATTGCCTCTTGTCAGGAGAACTAAACCCTCATAAGGGTAAGTAAGAACCAGGAAAAGAGGTAAATATGCATAGTATGAACTCAATTCTTCACAAGGTCCTTTCAGCCGGACGCAAATTCTTCGGTAAGCGCAAGGTTGTTATTACGACAGCAGCAGTATTCCTTACCGCGGGAATCTTTACGGATGCCGTGGTATACGGAAACAGTATTTCGGATAATGACCTACATAATTACGGGCAGACGGCTGAGTCTGTAGTAACATCTGACAGACCGGACCCGGAATATTCATATGAAATTCCGGAAGAAGAAACCTTTACTGAGTCTGAAGTTCTTAATCAGGTGAAAAGCGAGATTAAGCTTTCAGATAAGCCTGAGGCAGAAGCAGATGAAGACAAGGTTGTTAAAGAAACAGAAACTAAAGAAGAAAAGCCGGAACCGGTTATTTCTTATTCAGAAGAAGATTACGGTAATTTTCTTAAAATTGTTGAGGCAGAAGCAACAGGAGGCGATATAAAGTCCAAAATACTTGTTGCAAATGTAATTATCAACAGGGTAAAAAGAAACGATTTCCCCAACTCTGTTACAGAAGTTATTTTTCAGGGGAACGGCGAACAGTTCCAGCCGGTTATGGATGGAAGATTTTACAAAGTAAAAGTAACGGCATCCACAACCGAGGCCGTAAACAGGGCATTGTATGGAGAAGATTATTCCATGGGAGCAACATTTTTTGCTGCACTTTCCCATGCCGGAGAAGGAAGCTGGCATGCAAGTCATCTTACAAGATTATTTGAATACGGCGGGCATGTTTTCTTCGTAAATTAGTAAGGAAAAATAGCCGAAAAAAAGAATCAGTCACAAAAAATGTGGCTGATTTTTTTCTATTTTACGAAACATATCCTATAATGCTTGTATTTTATTGAAATGTTATGCTATAATGGTGCAAATTTATAAAAAAGGTGGTATTAAGTTAAAATGAGTCTGTTATATAGGAGTACTAGAAATCCTGATGTTAAAGTTACTGCTTCACAGGCGATACTTAAAGGACTTGCTGCCGACGGCGGCCTCTATGTTCCAGAGAGTATTCCGGCACTGGATGTCAGTTTAAAAGAGCTTGCTGCAATGGATTATAAGCAGGTTGCATATGAGGTTATGAAATTATTTCTTACCGATTTTACGGAAGAAGAACTTAAGAAATGTATTGAAAAGGCATATGACAGTAAATTCGATACCGAAGAGATTGCACCTATGGTTAAGGCATGCGGAGCATATTATCTGGAACTTTTCCACGGAGCAACAATTGCCTTTAAGGATATGGCTCTTTCAATTCTTCCGCATCTTCTTACAACCAGTGCAAGGAAGAACAATATTAAGAATGACATCGTTATCCTTACCGCAACATCAGGTGACACCGGCAAAGCCGCTCTGGCAGGTTTCGCGGATGTTGAAGGTACCAGGATCATTGTATTCTATCCTAAGAACGGTGTAAGCCCGATTCAGGAAAAACAGATGGTTACCCAGAAAGGTAATAATACATATGTTGTAGGTATTCACGGTAATTTTGATGATGCCCAGACAGGTGTTAAAAATATGTTCGGAGATGAAGAACTTGCAAAAGAGCTTGACGCGGCAGGATGCCAGTTCTCATCAGCTAACTCCATTAATATCGGACGCCTCGTTCCGCAGATTGTATATTATGTATATGCATATACAAGACTTCTGGCAGACGGCGAAATTTCCGACGGAGAGAAGATTAATGTGGTAGTTCCTACCGGTAATTTCGGAAATATTCTTGCGGCATATTATGCTTCATGCATGGGACTTCCTGTTGCCAGATTTATCTGTGCATCCAATGAGAATAAAGTATTGTTTGATTTCTTCTCCACCGGCGTATACGACAGGAACAGGGAATTTGTCCTTACAAGTTCTCCTTCAATGGATATACTTATCTCCAGCAACCTTGAAAGACTTATATACAAAATCGCGGGAGACGATGCAGATACCAATAAATCTCTTATGGAAAGCCTTAAGACAGAAGGAAAATACTCCATCACTCCTAAGATGCAGGAAGAATTAAAAGATTTTTACGGCAATTATGCAAGCGAGCAGGAGACTGCCGACACAATCAAGTCCATTTATGAGAATACAGGATATGTAATCGATACCCATACGGCAGTCGGTGCATGTGTATACAACAAATACAAAGCTGATACTCATGACGAGACCAAAACTGTCATTGCCTCAACCGCAAGTCCGTTTAAATTCACAAGAAGCGTTATGGACGCAATCGATAAATCCAAATACGATTCCATGTCTGATTTTGAACTTGTGGATGAACTCAGCAGAATTGCCAATGTAAAAGTTCCTAAGGCAATAGACGAGATTCGTACGGCACCTGTACTTCATAATACCGTGTGTGATAAAACAGAAATGAAGCAGACTGTAAAAAATATACTTAATATTAAATAATACAACACAAGACCGTCACATTACCATTGTATTCTGTATGTATGTAAAGTGACGGTCTTTTATTAATTATGAGGAGGTATTTGATGGACAGACTGCTTGTGGTGGACGATGAAGAGAAGATTCGTACCATAATTCGGAAATACGGAGAATTTGAGGGATATGAGGTAGATGAAGCCGGCGACGGTATGGAGGCCGTGATGAAAGTCAAAGCCAATGACTATGACCTTATCATCATGGATGTGATGATGCCGGAACTGGACGGCTTTTCTGCCTGCAGCGAAATCTTTAAAATAAAAAGCATTCCGGTAATCATGCTTTCGGCAAGAGGTGAAGAATACGATAAGATTCACGGCTTTGAGCTGGGAATAGACGATTATGTGGTTAAGCCTTTTTCCCCGAGAGAACTTTTATTGCGGGTTAAAGCTGTCATTAACCGTAACGGTAAGAAAAGGGCAGCAGATAACAAAGAATCCGGCCGTGATATTTTTACCAAAGAAGGTCTTACCGTGGATTTCACAGCAAGAATCGTCAAAATTGACGGTAAGCAGATTAACATGACGCCAAAGGAATATGACCTTTTATTCTATATGGTGCGGAATCACGGAATTGCACTTACCAGAGAAAAACTTATAACCGAGGTCTGGGGATATGATTACTACGGAGACGACAGAACCCTTGATACACATATTAAGCTGTTAAGAAGCAGTCTCGGACCATACAGAAATTTTCTCGTAACCTTACGCGGAGTGGGGTATCGTTTTGAAAGCTAAAGTGTAATATAAGACACTGATGGGAAGGAGTAAAATTATATTTTGAATCATAAGAAAAGCAGCATTAAAGTTAAAGTTTTCATGTACCTGATAGGGTTCACGGCTGTTCTGCTTCTGCTTTTGTGGTTTTTCCAGATTGTACAGCTGGATAATTTTTACAAAAAAATTAAAAAGAACCAGCTTGAGAAAGCGGCGGAAAAACTTCTTGACAACATAGATTCGGAAAATCTTGAAGAATATATGCATGAACTGGCCGATGAATATGATTTGAGTATTAATATAACGACAGAGAGTGGAAAAAGTGTATACAAAGCAAATCTGCCGTATAACAGCCACATATATATTTACAAGCCTGAACAGATGGCTTCATTTATCCAAAAAGCGGAAGCTAACAACGGCTCGGTTATGTTTGAGGTAGGCGGACGATACAGGGATTTTGATTCCAAAGAAACCGAAAGCGAAGGAGAAAGTCTGCCTCCGTTTGAACCGATTCCCGATAAAGAGCCGGAGGGAGATAAAGAAAGGTTTTCGGACGATATCCCGAAAGATAAGGAAGAAGATGCCGTGAGCGTGGTATATGTGCGTTTAATCAGAAATACCAACGGCTCCGACTATGTTCTTTTGATAAGCTCGTTAATTACACCCGTAGAGGCAACAATAAATACGCTCAGGATACAGTTTGTATATATATCCGCTATTTTTGTACTCCTTGCAACATCTCTTGCCTTTATTATATCAAGACTGGTGTCAAGACCTATTGTAAGGATTAATGAGTCTGCAAAACATCTTGCGGACGGCAATTTCGATGTCTCTTTTGAAGAAAAAGGATATAAGGAGGTCTGGGAACTTTCAAGGACTCTTGATTATGCAGCCGTGGAACTGGGCCGCTCCGAAAGACTTCAAAAGGAACTGCTCGCAAATGTGTCCCATGACCTTAGGACTCCTCTTACCATGATTACCGCATATGCTGAGGTAATGAGGGATATTCCGGGAGAAAACAGTCCTGAAAATGTACAGGTTGTAATAGATGAGGCGAAGAGACTTACCGTGCTTGTAAATGACCTTCTGGACTTATCCAAACTTCAGGCCGGCGTAACTGAGCTTAACAGAAATGTATTCGATTTTACCACCAATATTTTAAATGTTATGAACAGATTTTCAAAACTGACGGAACAGAGCGGATACACCATAAAATTTGAATACAGGGATAATGTAAAAGTATATGCCGATGAATACAAAATTTATCAGGTTGTATATAATCTCATTAACAATGCCATAAACTATGCGGGAGAAGATAAAGAAGTTGTGGTAAAGCAGATTGTACACGGCAATATAGTAAGACTTCAGGTAACCGACCACGGTAAAGGAATTGAGCCTGATGAGCTGGAAAATATCTGGGACAGATATTACAAAGTTGACAAAAACCATAAGAGAGCCGTTCAGGGATCGGGACTTGGATTGTCAATTGTGCATAACATATTAAAACTGCATAATGCCAAATACGGAGTTGATTCATCGGTGGGTAAAGGAAGTACTTTCTGGTTTGAGCTTAAGCTTGCAAAGGAAGAATGAGCAAATCCCAATATTTGGTGAAAAAATGATGGACTTGTAACAATATATAGTGGTATTATATATTGAGGCAGGTCCGTTTTGCATTTGTGGGCAGATTCTTATGTCCGGTGCAGACAGGATATATGTAGAAAGGAATTTTGGATGTATGGCAAAAGTTGAGAACGGGGCAAAATATGATGCCTCCAGCATTTCAATTCTTGAAGGACTTGAAGCAGTCAGAAAAAGACCGGGTATGTATATCGGAAGTGTTTCCACCAAAGGTCTTAACCATCTGATTTATGAAATAGCGGATAATTCGGTAGACGAGCATTTGGGAGGATACTGTGATACCATAAGCGTAACTCTCAATAACGACGGTACCGCAACCATAACCGATAACGGACGAGGTATCCCTATAGGTATTCACCCTAAGGCGGGAATTCCGGCGGTAGAGGTGGTTTTTACAATGCTTCATGCCGGAGGAAAGTTCGGAGACGGAGGATATAAGATTTCCGGCGGTCTTCATGGTGTAGGTGCGTCTGTTGTAAATGCTCTTTCCACATGGCTTGAGGTAAGAATTAAAACAGGCGGAATTGTGTATGAACAGCGTTATGAGCAGGGAAGGGTATGCTATCCGCTTAGGGAGTGCGGAACCTGCAGGAAAAATGACACCGGAACCAGCGTCACATTTCTTCCTGACAGCACTATTTTTGAAAAGACGGAATTTAAGGCTGACAGTATTAAGAACAGGCTTCACGAAACCGCATATCTTAATCCTGGCCTTACGATAATATATGAGGATGCCAGAAAGGGTCTTGAAGAGAAACTTGTTTTTCATGAGGAAGAAGGAATTACGGCATATGTAAAGGCTCTCAATGAAGGCAAAACTGCGGTGCATGATGTTGCCTATTTTAAGGGCACCAAAGAAGGCATTGAATTTGAATGTGCGTTCCAGTATGTGGATGAGTTTCAGGAGGAAATTCTCGGATTCTGTAATAATATATATACCCAGGAAGGCGGAACCCACCTGACCGGATTCAAAACCAAGTTTACAATGGTTATTAACCAGTATGCCAAGGAACTGGGAATTCTTAAAGAGAAAGATGCCAACTTTACGGGTAATGATGTCCGTAACGGAATGACGGCCGTAATAGCAATTAAGCATCCGGAACCGAGATTTGAAGGACAGACCAAGACGAAGCTTGATAACCAGGACGCAGCCAAGGTGGTTGCCGATATTACGGGGGACGAGCTGGTTCATTATTTTGACCGAAATTTAGAGACCTTAAAGAGTGTAATCGCATGTGCAGAGAAGGCTGCCAAGATTCGTAAACAGGAGGAAAAGGCCAAGACAAATCTCCTTGTTAAGCAGAAGTTTTCATGTGATACCAACGGAAAGCTTGCCAACTGTGAAAGCAGGAATCCGGAGGAATGCGAGATTTTCATTGTAGAGGGAGATTCTGCGGGAGGTTCTGCCAAGACTGCCAGAAACCGTAAGACCCAGGCTATTCTTCCGATAAGAGGTAAGATTTTAAATGTCGAAAAGGCTACCATGGATAAGGTGCTTGCCAACGCTGAAATCAAGACCATGATTACCGCTTTCGGATGCGGCTTCTCGGAAGGCTACGGTAATGACTTTGATATTTCAAAACTGAAATACGATAAAATAATTTTCATGACCGATGCGGATGTGGACGGTGCCCATATTGATACACTGCTCCTTACATTCTTTTACAGGTTTATGCCTGAACTTATTCAGGAAGGTCATGTATATCTTGCAACTCCGCCTCTTTACAAGGTTATTCCTAAGAAAGGCGAAGGAAAGTACCTGTATGATGACAAGGCACTTGAAAAATACAGAAAAGAACACGAGGGAAGCAGTTTTACCCTTCAAAGATATAAAGGTCTTGGAGAGATGGATGACAGACAGTTGTGGGAGACCACTATGAATCCCGAAACAAGAATCCTTAAGCAGGTTGAAATTGAGGATGCCAAAATGGCGTCCGATGTAACATCCATGCTGATGGGTACAGATGTTACTCCAAGAAGGAATTTTATCCATTCCCATGCACATGATGCACAGCTGGATATATAAGGAGGGACTTTAAATGGCTGAAACAATTATCAAAACAGAATATTCGGATGTTATGCAAAAGTCCTATATCGATTACTCCATGAGCGTTATAACCGCCCGTGCGGTGCCTGATGTAAGAGACGGCTTAAAACCGGTACAGAGGCGTGTGCTTTATGCAATGGACCAGCTGGGACTTAATTACGATAAACCGCACAGGAAATCTGCCCGTATCGTAGGTGATGCAATGGGTAAATATCATCCTCACGGAGACAGCTCCATATATGAAACTCTTGTCGTAATGGAGCAGGATTTCAAAAAAGGTATGGCTCTTGTGGACGGTCACGGAAATTTCGGCTCCATAGAAGGTGACGGAGCGGCTGCTATGCGATATACGGAGGCCAGACTTAAAAAATTCACCCAGGAGGTATATCTTAAAGACCTGGACAAAAATGTAGTGGATTTTGTGCCTAACTTTGATGAGACCGAAAAAGAGCCGTCAGTGCTTCCTGTAAGGGTTCCGAATATCCTTATTAACGGCTCCGAGGGAATTGCGGTAGGTATGACTACAAGTATCCCTACACATAACCTTATAGAGGTAATCAATGCGGTAGAAGCCTACATGGATAAAGAAAGCATTACCACGGATGAACTTATGGAATATCTTCCGGGACCTGATTTTCCTACAGGCGGCATTGTTATCAATAAAAGTGAACTAAAAGATATTTATGAGACCGGCGCAGGTAAAATAAAACTGCGCGGCAAGGTGGAGTTTGAACCGGGTAAGAGAAAATCAGACAGGGACAAACTTGTAATAAGCCAGATACCTTATACTATGATAGGGATGGGAATAAGCAAATTCCTTTCTGATGTGGTAGACCTTATTGAAACCAAGAAAACCCAGGATATTGTGGATGTTTCCAACGAGTCATCCAAAGAAGGCATAAGGATAGTTCTTGAACTTAAGAAAAATGCCGATATCGATAAGCTTAAGAATCTTCTCTATAAGAAAACAAAGCTTGAAGATACATTCGGTGTAAATATGCTTACAATTGCAAACGGCAGACCGGAAGTCCTGGGTCTTAAAGACATTATCCGTTACAATGTGGAATTCCAGTATGAAATTAATACCAGGAAATATAACACCCTTCTCAAGAAAGAATACGATAATAAAGAGGTCAGGGAAGGACTTATTAAAGCCTGCAATATAATTGATCTTATTATTGAAATTTTAAGGGGCAGCAGTAACCTTAAACAGGCCAAGGCATGCCTTATGGAAGGTAACACGGAGGATATTAAATTTAAATCCGAACAGTCAAAAAAAGACGCTTCCAAACTTCATTTTACAGAGCGTCAGGCAACTGCGATTCTGGAACTCAAGTTATACAGATTGATAGGTCTTGAAATAGAGGCTCTTCAGAAAGAATATGAGGAGACACTTGCCAAGATTGCCGAGTACGAAGAAATTCTTTCAAGTAAAAAGGCAATGAAAAGAGTAATTAAAAAAGACCTTGAGCATATCAAAAAGGAATATGGCGTTCCGAGGCTTACGGTAATAGAAGACAGTGAGGCAGCAGTATATGAGGAACCTAAGATTACGGAGCAGGAAGTTGTATTTATCATGGACCGCTTCGGATATGCCAAGACAATTGATCTTTCAATGTTTGAGCGCAACAAGGATGCTGTATACGCAGAGAATAAATATGTATTTACCTGTATGAATACCGAAAAGATATGTATCTTTACTGATAATGGAAACCTTCATCAGATTAAGGTTATGGATGTACCGTTCGGTAAATTCAGGGATAAGGGTACGCCTATTGACAATCTGGGTAATTACAGCAGTGCCGGAGAGGAGATAATATATCTTTGCTCCTCAGATAAACTTAAAGCAAGAAAGTTTTTATTTGTTACCGTAAAGGGCATGATGAAGCTTGTTGACGGAAGCGAATTTGAGGCGTCCAAGAGAACGATTGCCGCAACAAAGCTTAACGACGGTGACAAGGTAAGCATGATATATGCTACCGACGCCCGTTCGGTGGTTATGCCGGATTCTGACGGTGAGATGGAAATAATCAGCAGCCAGACCGTTGTATTACAGACTCAGAACGGATTTTTCCTTAAGTTCCCGTTACAGGAGATACCTGAAAAGAAAAAAGGTGCAGTGGGAGTAAGAGGTATTAAGCTGACAGATGATGACGGAATAGAGGATGTATATCTTATTCCTGAAGGCGCAGACATTACTGTTGATTATAAGGGCAGGGAATTGTCACTTAAGAAGCTTAAAATGGCCAAGAGGGACGGAAAAGGAACCAAAGTGCGGACATAAAAATATTACAGACTGACATGGTGCAGAGCATTTTTGCTCTGCACCGGGCGCTTATAGGATACAATGCGGAAAGGAGCCATGGAATGACTAATTTCATATGCTTTATTTATGGTGATTTATCTTTAAGAAACAGAGAGTTTATTTTGGGATTTGATGATGAGAATACGGCTATACATCTTTATGAGCAGATGAGTCCTGAAGAGTTTACGACAGGACTTTTTGCCACGGTTGCCGACGGTATGGACGAGGAAAGCATAATTTTTGGCTCCAACTCATATAAGCTTAACAGTTGTGTAAAAGCCGCATATCCCGAAGTACAAAAAGTTATCCTCTGTCCGGATACAACAGAGGATGACCGAATCTGCAAAGAATATGCTTCACCTGATTTGTTTATTGCCATTAATCCTTATCTGCGAAGTATCAGAGAATTTAAAAAGGATATTGCGGACAAAGAATTTTCCGTAAACGAATGTATTGAGAAGGAAGAAAAGTTCGGCAACCTTCTTGAGGGAATCGATAAGCTGACACCCGGAGAAGTTAAGGCACTTTTATGCTGGCTGGAAGAATATTCCCATATCACAAATGATAACAATGCGGGATTCCGTATATTTGTTTTATCAGTGCTCATGGGATTTTACGGCAAAAAATACTTTGTAAAACTGTGCAAAGAGGCTGTTTTACCGGTATATTCCATTCATAACAGAAATTTCGTATTCAGACAGCTTGAAAACTATCTTTTTAAACATCCGGAATTTAATGCCGGGGATGAACTTGATGAATTATATGCCTCCATTATCGGATATTGGGAAAAGAAACTTTCAGTATATCTTGAACCGATTCCTAAAGAGAAGCGTAACAGGAACAGGACGGTTGTAATCGCGACCCAGATGATAAACAAATCCCACGCTCCAACTAAGAGTGCATTGGAGAGAATTGATGCCCTCGTAAACGGAATGGGCAGGGAGGTCCTTTGTATAAGCACCAAAGAAATTATGAGCCCAAAAGGTGTTTTGCCTTATGCGGGAATTTTAACAGGAAATTATAACGAGGGGTTAAGCGGCATGACGGTACAGACGGAAGGCGAAGGAAGATTCCTTCTGTATCAGCCGGCGGGAAATATGCCTGATGAGGATGAAATAATTAAAATTCTCCTGATGGTTCACGAATTTAAACCGGAACAGGTAATTATAGTAGGAAATTACAGTATTCCGGGAGATTTGTGTGCCGGAATAACCGATACCGTGAAAATCCCTGTTATTTTTTCTTCAATGTGCCGTTCTTTTTACGGAGAATTTATTGCCGTGGGACGAAGCCTTACCGGTGAAGAAATTGAAAAATGCAGGCAGCTGTCTATTAATCCCGACAGGTACATAGAAAGTACTTTTTCTTTCAGACTCAAGCCGAAGCATTCGGTTCTTAGCAGAAAAGAACTGGGTATTCCGGAGGATGCATTTGTGGGTGCGGTAGTCGGAACGAGACTTGATTATGATGTTACGGCAGAATTTATAAGGCAGATATCGGATTTGTTCGATAACGGAATCTTTCTGGCTTTTGCCGGTGTATTTCCCGGATATGAAAGTCTTTGTATGCAGATTCCGAAGCTTAAGGAACACAGCGTATATGTAGGTTCAATGGAAGATATTCTCGCATTTGATGAAGTATGCGATTTTTATATGAACCCTCCGAGAATGGGAGGCGGATATTCGGTTACGGAGGCCTTTTATATGGGTAAGCCGGGGGTAACCCTGAACTATGGGGATGTTGCCGCGGCAGCAGGAGCGGACTTCTGCGTAAACGATATGGACGAATATAAGGCGGTAATCATGCGCTATGCTAAGGATAAGGAATACTACCGTATGATGTCGGAAAAAGCAATTGCAAGGAGCCATATGCTTCTTGACGGAAAAAGCTCGTTGGAGTATATTCTTACAGAAGTCAGAAAAAGAAACTGACAGAATATAACAGAGGCATCTAAAGATGAAAAACAAGAGTTATGAAATAGATATGTGTAATGGCCCCATACTGGGCAAAATGTTAAAATTTGCAATGCCGCTTATGTTGTCAAGTATGCTGCAGCTTTTATTTAATGCTGCGGATATAATTGTTGTGGGCCGGTTTGCCGGAGATAATTCCCTTGCGGCGGTAGGCTCAAATACTGCGCTCATTAATCTTCTTACTAATCTTTTTATCGGGCTTTCAATAGGCGCCAATGTACTTGCGGCAAGATACAGGGGAGCCGGACTTCTAAAAGATTTAAGTGAAACCGTACACACCTCCATGCTTTTAAGCCTTATATGCGGGGTGGCACTTACCGTCATAGGCGAAATTTTTGCCAGACAGCTTTTAATTATAATGCAGACGCCCGAGAATGTTCTGGGACTTGCAACAATATATTTAAGGGTTTATTTTCTCGGAATGCCAGCAATGATGGTGTACAATTTCGGAAGCGCGCTTTTAAGAGCCGTAGGAGATACCAAAAGACCGCTATATTATCTTTTTGCCGCAGGCGGAGTGAATGTGGGTCTGAATCTTATTTTTGTAATTGCCCTTAAAATGGATGTTGCGGGAGTTGGAACTGCGACAGTTGTTTCACAGATGATTTCCGCATGGCTTGTGGTGCGTTGTCTTATGAAAGAAGACAGCGGAATAAAGCTTTTTCCAAAAAAACTTCGCATTGCCCGTAAGAAACTTTTCGATATTCTCAAAATCGGACTTCCGGCAGGAATGCAGGGCACAATTTTTTCCCTTTCCAATGTGGTTATCCAGTCATCAATCAATACATGGGGAGAAATTGTGGTAGCAGGCAATTCAGCCGCAGCCAACATAGAAGGCTTTGTATATTTTGCGATGAATGCGTTTCATCATGCCACTTTGTCTTTTACAAGCCAGAATATGGGAGCCGGAAAATATAAACGAATCAATAAAATACTTATAGTTGGTCTTTTGTGTGCGACAGTGGCAGGACTTGTGGCGGGATATGCAGCCGTAATTTTCGGAAGACCGCTTCTTTCAATTTATACACGAAACAGTGAGGCAATAGATGCCGGCATGGTGCGACTGTGGATGATTTGCGGAACATATGCACTTTGCGGAATTATGGATGTTATGGTGGGCTCCATAAGGGGAATGGGATATACCATAATGCCGATGATTGTGTCCTTAATCGGAGCCTGCGGCCTGCGGCTTGTATGGCTTGCCACGGTGTACCGGATACCGGAGTATCACAGCATAAAGTATATCTACATGTCCTACCCTGTTACATGGACAATTACTTTTCTGGCACATGTTGTATGTTTTATAATTGTCAGGAGAAAACTTAACAATAAAATTAAAGCCAATACATAAGGAGAATTAAAGTGGGACATTTTTATTATACAAGACACGGACAGACCATATGGAATGTGGAAAATAAAATCTGCGGTGCCACTGATGTGGAGCTTACGGAACAAGGATACAGACAGGCAGAAGAACTGGGAAATATAATAATCCGGGACAAAATTAAAATAGACGAAATTCTGTATTCACCTCTTGTCCGTGCGGCAAACACTGCATTACGTATATCTGCAGTTACCGGGATTCCCGCCAAAGAAGAACCACGACTTAAGGAGCAGAATTTCGGAAAATATGAAGGAACGGCAAGAAACGGGGAAGAGTTTCAGCTTGCCAAAGCTCATTTTATCGACAGCTACGACGGGGGAGAAAATATGCTCCACCTTACCCACAGAATATATAGTCTCATAGATGATATCAAAAATGAATCCCGCAATAAAATATATCTTCTCGTTGCACATAACGGAATTTCACGGATAGTGGAATCTTATTTCCGGGATATGACCAATGAGGAATTTGCCGCATACGGGATAAGAAACTGTGAAATTAAGAAATACGAATTTGCGGATTAATTTGAAAAATATGTGTAACCCGGGGGATAAAAATATCGCTACATAGGATGAAGGCCTTACAAATGAAATAAGGGAGAGGAGATAAGGGATGGAAGATGAAAAGATTGTTGAAGAGTATCTGAACCGGAATGAAGCTGCAGTGAAGGATACGGCAGATAAATACGGAGCAAGGCTTAGGTCTCTTTCATACAGTATTGTAGCAGATCATATGACAGCAGAGGAATGCGAAAACGATACATATATGGAAGCGTGGAACAGGATTCCTCCCAATAAGCCCGTAACATATTTTTATGCCTTTCTTGCATGTATTACAAGACATATTTCCATTGACCGATGCAGGGAACGCTCTGTCCTGAAGCGTAAGGGATATATTGTGGAGTTGTCAAAAGAGCTGGAATTATGCCTGCCGTCATCAGACGATGTTGAAAGCGTTCTGAATGAAAAGCTTCTTGGTGAAGCAATCGGCAGATTCCTTCGTACGCTGCCAAGAGAAAAACGGGTAATTTTTATGCGGCGGTATTTTTATCTTGATTCTGTATCAGATATTGCCCGTCATTGTTCAATAAGTGAAAGCAAAGTTAAAACAACCCTTTTCAGAACCAGAAACAATCTCAGGATTTATCTTGTAAAGGAGGGATACACGGTTTGAATGAGACAAAAATATTGCACTGTATGGAGCATGTGGATGCAGAACTAATCTGCGAAGCCGATGCAGAGATGCCGGCACATAAGACACACCCCGCAAGGCTTAGAAGGATAATAATTGCGGCAACACTTATTATCTGTATCACCGCATTGTTTCTGATTTCCTACCATGCTATAGATAATAAGAGCAATCAGAATGATCTTAATCATAAAATGGGAGGCGTTACGGATGAGATAATCGGGAAAAAAGATAATAATTATGTCTTTGAACCAAATGCCGCTAAAATAAGTGAATCTGATATAGATTACAGCTTATCGGATAAAGTAAAAAAAATTGTGGAAACCGAGGGTTACAGCCGGATATTTGAAGATATTTGTGAGTGGATTCACGGCGAAGACGGTATCAATATGACAGATACATCAAACCTTAGTATATCAACGAATAATATGGTAATGATAAATCTTCGCGACGGCAGGGCTTCTGCTGTATACAAGTTTATTTATTGTGATGATAAACAGATAGGGAATCTGATGTTTCATGAATATGAAGGGAAAGTGGATTTTACGCTTTCACCGGTTATAGAAGATACAGACGGATTTTATATGCATTTTCTCAAAAATAATCAGGATATGAATTTCATTCTTCTGACTGACGGAACCGAAATCTATTTTCTGAGTGAAGATAACAGAATTTATAATCCTTCCACGGGAGCAGAAGCAAAAATTGCCGTTGAAGGCGATTGCTTTCATGCGTTTGCAGAAGATATGATAGTATCATATGAGATATTAAAAGAACAAACATATATGGAAAGATAAAAAGATAACAAAAATTTATACCCAAACCGGCATATTAGTGATAAAAAAATTCGCGGATATGCCGGTTATTTTTCTTGAATCATCAGAGCATAAATGCTATCATTATATTACGACCCTTTTTTGGGATTTACTTCATAAGAGGAGGACATTTATGTTTGATTTTATCAAAGACAATCCTATATCAATCGTTATTGCGGTTATTGTGGTGCTTTTCATAATTTTTCTGCTTGTCGGATATGAGAAAGCTCCTTCCGACCAGGTATTTCTTATTTCGGGAATCAGAAAGAGACCAAGAGTATTAATCGGTAAAGCAGGAATCAGAATACCTTTCTTTGAGAGAAAGGATATACTTATTGCCAAGCAGATAAGTGTGGATATTAAGACCAACGGATATATACCTACACTTGATTTTATCGGAGTGGATGTGGATGCAATTGCCAAGATTGCATTGGATGTTGACAGTGAAGAAGGAATACTTCTGGCACAGAAGAACTTCCTTAACATGAACGAAGCCCAGATAAGAGAGGCTCTTACGGATTCTCTCCAGGGTAATATGCGAGAGATTATCGGAACGATTAATCTTAAGGAAATCTGTAACAACCGCCAGAAATTCGGTGACCAGGTACAGGAGAAGGCCCAGAGGGATATGAATGCACTTGGTGTAAAGATTATTTCTTGTAATATACAGCGTGTTATTGATGAGAATGAGCTTATTAATGCTCTCGGACAGGATAATATGTCCAAAATCCAGAAAGAGGCATCCATTGCCAAGGCTGAGGCAGAGAGAGATATTGCCATCGCCCAGGCAGAAGCCAAGAAACTTGCCAATGATGCAGAGGTTAATTCCAGAACCGAAATCGCCATTAAGCAGAATGAACTCAGTATTAAGCAGTCAGAACTCCAGAAGCTTTCCGATGCCAAGAAAGCCGAGGCCGCTGCCGCATATAAGATTCAGGAAGAGGAACAGCGTAAGATTCTTGAAATTACGGCTACCAATGCAGATATTGCAAAACAGGAACGCGAAGTTGAGCTGAAAGCCAAAGAGGCAGAGGTTAAGGAACAGGAGCTTGCCGCATCCATTAAGAAACAGGCAGAAGCCGAGAAATACAGAATTGAGCAGAATGCCCAGGCAGATCTCTTTAGGAGACAGAAGGATGCAGAAGCTAAGAAATACGAGGAGACACAGAGAGCCGAAGCCGAAAAGGTTAAAGCTGAGGCACTTAAATACACCAAGGAGCAGGAAGCAGCAGGTATTACCGCAATAGGTAAGGCAGAAGCCGAAGCAATAAGAGAGAAAGGTATTGCAGAAGCCGAAGCACTTGAGAAGAAAGCCGATGCCATGGCTAAGTATGGCAAAGCCGCAATCCTTGAAATGATAGTTAATAAGCTTCCGGAAATGGCGGGTGCCATTGCCAGACCGTTAGAATCAATAGATAAGGTAACAATTATTGATGGCGGCGGAGCTGCAACCGGAGTTGAATCAATGGGAGGATATGTTCCTTCCGTACTGGCTAAGACCATTGAATCGGTTAAAGAAGCAACAGGAATAGATATCAGCGATATTATCAAAGCTGATACATATGATGCCAAGGTTAATAAAAATCTTAATGTTACGGGCATTGACGCAGGTACTCCTGCATCAAAGGCAGATAAAGAAACCGCAACAGCCACAGAGCAGTAGGATTTTAAACTGATATGTATATTCGGAAGACAAAGTAATAAGGATTATATGTGAAGGAAATAATTGAAATGGCAGTTTTAAGGGATAATAAATTTAAAATAGCAGCAGTTACTTTGTTTTCTATGGTTATGGCAGTTCTGATAAGAATATATTCAGTACTTGATATTTGGACAGAGACAGTGAGGAAGGGTACGGGATTAACAGGTCTTGTTAAGCTTGTTTTTGCCAACCCTTCTGTATATGCTGTCTTTGTCTGTATTTTTCTTATCCTGGCCATATTATTTTTTAACAAAAAGATAAGAGATTTTATTTATAAATACCGTTTTGCACTTGCAGGTGGTATTTTTGTTTTATGTATAATTCTGGAAATTTCGGGCTCATCCATAGGCCGCTGGTGTGATATGTTTGATACTGCGGACGGGGATGTCCTTCTCGGTATTTCAAGGAGTATCCGTTCGGATGAATATTGTCTTGCCACACCTTATTTCTTTTCCCAGAAAATGAGTGAATCTCCTGATGCTTTTTCCTATTTCAGCGATTATGCCAACGGATATGAATCTGACCTTTTCATGGGAATCAGACAGCCGGTACAACACATACTTACCGTATTCAGACCTTTTACTCTGGGTTTTCTTTTTCTGTCTCCGGCCAAAGGTCTTTCTTTCTGGTGGTGCGGAAAGTTTATTGTGCTTTTTCTTGCCACATTTGAGATGGGAATGCTGTTATCTGACAGGCGTAAATCCATATCATTCATTATGGCATCTTTAGTCACCTTTGCACCTGTGGTGCAGTGGTGGTTTTCTACGGGAATTTCAGAATTAATTATTTATACCGAGATATCAATGCTTATGTTTAATAAATATCTTACGGCCCGTAAATATCCTGTGAGACTGGCTTTGTTAGCGGGAATCTTATATATTGCCGGATGCTTTATCATGCTTTTGTATCCGTCATGGCAGGTGCCGTTCGTATTTATTATTCTTGTTCTGACCGTATGGCTGATAATCCGCAACCGCCCGGCTGTCACCCTCAGATGGTATGATTATATATCAATTGCGGCAGGGCTTATGGGACTGGCGGCGGTGTTCTTATATATTTTCAATAAATCTTCGGAAGCCATGGCACTGATAAGCGGTACCGTGTACCCGGGAGAAAGGCTTGAAACCGGCGGCGGTAAGCTTTCATATATGTTTACTTATCCGGTTAATACATGGTTTGCACTGACTAACTTCGGATTCGGTCCGAATATATGTGAGTCTGCCACCATAATAGATTTTTTCCCGCTAAGTGTAATACTTCCGGTGGCTGCCATGATTAAGAACAGAAAGAAAGACCTGCTTTCATTGATGTTACTGGGACTTAATCTGTTTTTCTTTATCTGGATTGCCTTTGGTTTACCGGAAATAATCGCCAAAGTAACATTTATGAGCAATTCCCAGGCGGTACGCACCATGCTGGCATTCGGCTTTGTCAATATATTGCTGCTTGTAAGGGGAATTTACCTTCTTCGCGGTTCATTTAAGAAGAGAACGGCAGTACTTGTTTCCGGTGTCATAAGCGTGGCGGTAATGCTTATTGCATGTTATGTTACCAAAGGAGATTATCTTGCCGTAACAGGTAAAAAGATTTATCTGGGGCTTTTGGGAATTACGCTTGTGCTTATGTTTTCTGCCATGTTTTCATTTATGATGTACGGTAAGAAGAAGGGCAGGATATTGTCGGTAATGTTTGTAATCATTACTGCATTCGTTGGGGGAGTTATGGTTAATCCGGTCAGAAAGGGCGTGGACAGCGTATACTCCGTACCTTGGGTTAAAGAAATATGTGAGGTGAGTGAGAATGAAGGCGGAAGCGATATATGGGCAGTGGAGTGCAATGGATTAGAGTCGCCGGTATTTGCCAATGTGGGGCTCTTATGCGGAGTGAAAACCTTTAACGCTACGGCAGTTTATCCTAATCTGGAGCTATGGGAGACACTTGATTCTGAAGGCAAATACAGTGATGTATATAACAGATATGCCCATATCGGAATAATTGTCAAGGAGTCGGGAGAACCGGAATTTGAACTTATTACGGCTGACAGCTTCAGGTTGTATATAACTCTGGATGATTTGCACAAAGCAGGTGTAAAATATATAACCGGTTTGAACGATTTAAGCGGATATACTGCGGAATCAGACTGCAGTCTGGTAAGGTTAGACTCAGGTAACGGCATTTATATTTACAGGATTGAATAATACATCTTTTTTTGATAAAATTAATAGAATGTGTAATATTTTGGATAAAATAGAAAAGTGAGGTATTAAAATGGGTGAGATAAAAGTTACCACATGTGAAATAGAAGGTCTTAAGGTTATTGAACCTAAAGTTTTCGGAGACTCCAGAGGATATTTCTTTGAATCATATAATTATAAGGATTATGCGGCAGCAGGAATTACTGAGGAGTTTGTCCAGGACAACCAGTCTGCTTCCAAAAGAGGTGTTTTAAGAGGACTTCACTTTCAGAAACAGTTCCCTCAGGATAAACTTGTAAGGGTAATCAGGGGAGAAGTTTTCGATGTGGCAGTTGATTTAAGAAGAGATTCCGCTACATTCGGAAAATGGTTCGGAGTTATCTTATCCGAAGAGAATAAGAAACAGTTTTTTATTCCGAAAAATTTTGCCCATGGATTTCTTGTATTGTCCGATTATGCGGAGTTTGCATATAAATGTACGGATTTTTACCATCCGGATGATGAAGGCGGATTAATCTGGAATGATCCGGATATAGGAATTGAGTGGCCGATTCAGGACGGAGTGGAACTGACCTTTTCCGATAAGGATCAGAAATGGCCGGGAATTAAAGATTATTAAAAGGTTGTATATATATGAAAGAATTAGCAGCTAATTTTAAACGGTACACGCCATTGCTCAGTGAGCTGGTGACAAGGGATATCAAAACCAAATACCGCCGTTCCGTTCTGGGAGTTTTATGGACATTACTTAACCCTCTCTTAATGATGACGGTTCTTTCGATT
Source organism: Butyrivibrio sp. (assembly GCA_051880035.1). Classification (GTDB taxonomy): domain Bacteria; phylum Bacillota; class Clostridia; order Lachnospirales; family Lachnospiraceae; genus Eshraghiella. Next base: position 8,104 of record JBJENE010000042.1, on the reverse strand, counting down.
GTTTTTTCCCAGTTGTTCGGAAGATTTAATATTGATAATTATCCCATATATCTGTTAAGCGGACAGGTTATTTTCAATTTCTTTTCGGAATCTACATCGATGAGTATGTCATCGATTATTAATAATGCGCCGCTTCTCAAAAAAGTATATATACCTAAGTATATGTTTGTGCTGTCAAGAACCGTTTCAAGTGCGATTAACCTTCTTGCAAGCTTTGCCGCACTTATAATAGTTATGTTTGTTACCAGGGCACCGTTACATTATACGGTGGTATTAGCAATTCTGCCGATTCTGTTCCTTGTGATGCTTTCAGTGGGCATAGGTTTAATTCTGGCGGCGTATGCGGTTAAGTTCAGGGATATAGTTCATCTGTATTCGGTTTTTACCACCATACTTTTGTACCTTACTCCCGTTATTTATCCTGTTGCAAGTCTTCCGGGATGGGTCAGAAATATTGTCATGATTAATCCTATTACCAGCATATTGACAATGTTCCGTGATTTTATGATATACGGAAATATGCCGGATGTATTTACGATATGCATGACGGTAATACCGAGCGTATTTTTCCTGATTCTCGGAAGTTATGCATTTTACAAAAAACAGGATGATTTTATCCTTTACATTTAGGAGTTTATATGGAAGAAAATAATGTTCTTGCAGGAGAACCTATTATAACGGTGGACAATGTTTCCATGCGGTTTAATCTTGCCAAAGAAAAAGTTGACAGTCTTAAAGAATATATTATTAAAGCATTAAAGGGCAAACTCCAGTATGATGAGTTCTGGGCACTTAATGATGTAAGCTTTACCGTAAACCGGGGGGATTCCGTAGGTCTTATAGGACTTAACGGAAGCGGAAAAAGTACAATGCTTAAAATAATTGCAAGAGTTCTTAAGCCTACCAAAGGAAAGGTTACGGTTAACGGCACAGTAGCTCCGTTAATAGAGTTAGGTGCAGGCTTTGACTTTGATTTGACAGGTAAGGAAAACATCTATCTGAACGGAGCACTTTTGGGACGCTCCCGTAAAATGATGGATGCCGTACTTGATGATATAATTGACTTTTCCGAACTGGGAGAGTTTATGGATGTACCTATGAAAAATTATTCTTCGGGAATGCTTTCAAGGCTGGCATTTTCCATTGCCACATCGGGTAAAGCAGATATTCTCATTGTAGATGAGGTCCTGGCTGTGGGAGATTTCAGATTCCAGCAGAAATGTATCGACAGAATACGAAAGATGATGGCTGAAGGTACCACGGTTCTTTTCGTATCGCACAGTATTGAGCAGGTGGAAGATATCTGCAATAAAGTCGTATGGCTGAAATCTGGTCATGTGCATATGAAAGGCGATTCAAAGAAAGTATGTGAGATATACAGACAATCCTGAAAACAGAGGCTTTTTATGAAAAAGAAGATTAAAAATATTATTAAATGGATATTGGTTGTTGCAGTCATACTGGTTATCGGGGGATTTTATTCCTTTGTCCGCAAGGATGCCGTGATAGATACGGTTAAGGGAGAAGTATGCGCCTACAGTGACCACGATATAGTATATACTTTTCAATGTGATAAAGACATGCTGGCGGGAATAAAACTTTTTTTTGACTCCGAAAGTGATAAGTCGGGAGTTATTACTTATGTCATACAGGACGAGGCAGGCAATGATGTGACAAAGCCTGAGACCAGGAAAATATCTTCCCTCAAAAAAGATAAATATACATTACTTAAATTTGACAGAATAGATGACAGCAATGGGAAAACATACCGCGTTGCGGTATCCTGCGAAAGGTCAGTTGAAAATGCGGTTTCACTTACCGAAGAGACACAGGTAAGATACAGCTATATTGAGTGGGATATTGAGACAATGGTGGTGTTCTGTCTGGGCGCCTTATACCTTGTAGGTCTTGCCAGAGTCTTAATGTGGATTTTCAGAAAGTAGGGTTCTTGTTATATGGATAAAAAACTTATATTTCTTGCAGATTACAGAGCAAAACTTGATAACAAAAATACATTGATTATTCACAGCGGAAGCAATGACGATAATATGCGGGATGCCGTGGTAACCGCCGTAATGGACGGAAAAGAAGTTCCCGTAACGATAGAACGAAGAGATACCGTAAGGTCCAGATTCTGTTACAGGGACAAAAATATCTTTTTTTCCTGTGAATACCAGTTCTTAATTAATGTAACGGATGATTTTAAAAAGCTTAATCTTACCGTGAAATTCCGGGATGAATTAAAGGCTCCAGAAGCCGGAATAAGCATTTCGGGCAAGCGCTTCAGGGCGTTTGTTAATGAAGTACGAAGCGTTGTGGACAAAGTCGAGAGAAAAGATAACAAAGTAATAATATCCGGCTGGGCAGCAGATGACGAAGATATTGATATCCGGGTATACGATGGCAAAAAGCTTATCGAATGCGAATGCATAAGGGCTTACCGCAAAGATATCACCGATTATTATCTGGAGGGAGAGTATGTGCTTCCCGCAGGCTTTGAATTAAAACTCGATAATCCTAAGACCAACAGAGTTAAAATAGTATTTTCCACCCCTCATAAGAGTACCGTTCACCATGTGAACCTGAAATATGAGACAGGCCAAAAATCATTGTCCCTGTTCCCGAATCTGAAAAAGGCGTGGGGATATAATAAACAGTACGGATTCCGTATAATGATGCAGAAAGCCGTAAATAAATTGTTCGGTTCAGGCTCCTTTGACTACAATAAATGGATAAAGGAGCACCAGGCTTCCGACGATGAACTGGCTTCACAGCGCAATACGAAGTTTCCTTATGAGCCGCTTTTCTCAATAGTCGTTCCCGTATATAAGCCTGATAACAGATTTTTTGCGGATATGCTTAAGTCGGTTCTGTCACAGACGTATTCCAATTGGGAGTTATGCATAGCTGACGGTGGCAATACCGTTGAGAAAACAGTTAAAGAAATTTGCAAAGGAGATACCAGGGTAAAATATAAGGCACTGGACCAAAACTTTGGAATCTCCGGCAATACCAATGAGGCTCTTGATATGGCAGTGGGAGATTATATTGTGCTGGGAGACCATGATGACATTATAAGACCCGATGCTTTATTTGAATGCGCTTCGGTAATTAATAAAAATCCGGATACAGATGTAATCTATTCTGATGAGGATAAGCTTGATACCTACCGTAACAAAAGGGTTCTCCCGAATTTTAAGCCTGATTACAGTCCGGATTACTTAAGATGCATTAACTATATCTGTCATCTTTTTGTTTTCTCAAGAAGGCTTTATGAGAAAGTCGGTAAATTTAACAGCGAATTTGACGGAGCCCAGGACTATGATATGATTCTGCGCTGTTGTGAACAGGCAGCCGGGATAGTTCATATACCGAAGATTCTTTATTCCTGGAGAATTCACGGAAATTCCACGGCAGGAAATCCTGAAAGCAAGAGATACGCTTTTATCGCAGGACAGAATGCAATTAAAGCCCATCTGGACAGAGTCGGACTTAAGGCGGACATATCCGAAGTTAATGATGCGGTAGGTCTGTACAGGGTTAAATACAGACTTGATTCGGAGCCTAAGATTTCCATACTGATTCCGAATAAGGACCATCATGAAGATCTGGATAAATGTATCCGTTCAATTGTAAACAGACAGGACTATAATAATTACGAAATTATAGTTATAGAGAACAACAGTGTCGAAGATGATACATTCAAATATTATAATGAAATAGAAAAAGAATTTGACTGCATAAAAATCGTATATTATGAAGGCGGATTTAACTACTCCAAAATCAATAACTTTGGTGTAAAGTATGCAACAGGTGAATATCTCCTTCTTCTTAACAATGATACCGAGATGATAGGTACAGACTGTTTAAGAGAACTTATGTCATACGGAATCAGGGAAGATGTGGGAATTGTGGGCGCCAAGCTTCTGTATGAGGACGATACCGTCCAGCATGCAGGTGTAATAATGGGACTTGGAAGTCTGGCAGGCCATGCATTTGTTAATAATGCGAAGGATGACGGCGGATACCAGTCAAGGGCCAATATTCCGCAGAATCTCAGTGCCGTAACAGCCGCATGCTTACTTACCAGAAAATCAGTCTACGAAGAAGTGGGCGGACTAGAAGAAGATTTGCAGGTAGCCTTTAATGATGTGGACTATTGTATGAAGGTAAGAGACAAAAACTATCTTGTGGTATACAATCCTTACGCACTCTTACATCATTATGAATCCAAGAGCCGCGGATATGAAGATACCCGTGAGAAAATAGAGCGTTTTGAAAAAGAAGCAACATACCTTAACAGAAAGTGGGAGAAAATTATCAGGGAAGGAGATCCTTACTATAATGTGAATCTCACCTTGAGCAAATCTGATTTTTCACTGAGGGAATAGTATTAATGGATAAAATAAAAAGTTTTGTTAAACAAAATCATATTATTGCATATCTTATTATGCTTGTAGTCCTTCTTCTTGCGGGATACTGCGTGAAATGGTACCATTTTTCAAAGGTTGGCGCAGTTCTCGGTGGAAGAGCAGGGGCGTTCTATGCATATTTTAATGTGATTTTCGTGATTGTTGTAACAGGAGCCACGCTTGTCTTTTTCGGCATGGTCAAAAAACTTGCCATAGAAAAAATGTATGTCATCTGTTCTGTTGTGACGGGTCTTTTGTTTATGCTTGCCGTAACTCCTTTTGCATCGGCAGACGAGGATAATCATTTCTATAAATGTTATGACATTTCCAATGTTTTTTTCGGATATGAAATGCCTGAAAACGAACATGACCACCTTCTTCGTGAATGTGACGCCGATACGGAACTTGACAAGAATATAAGTGCCAAAAATTACTGGTACACAGCCACCAATCTTTTTTCCAAAGCCCCCAATACCGATATGACGGTAAAAAATGTTGATGATGTTACATATGATACAACCGCTGTAATATATTATTTCCCTGCGGTTCTGGGAATTATTATCGGAAGGCTTTTAAATCTGGGAACGGTGCCTTTAATCATGCTTTCAAGGCTTTTCATGCTTGTGACATATATTTTAATAACATATGCCGCCCTGAGAAAAATCCCCGTTTTTAAACCTGTTCTGGCACTTGTTATGCTTATGCCTTCAGTTATGGCAAGGGCATCCTCCATATCCCAGGACGGTTTGCTTATGGCTTATACATTTGTCTTTATAGCATACGCAATCTATTATATTCATAATCATGAGCGAATCAGAATTTCATCTGCCCTAATTATGATAATTATGGGACTTGGCATGGCAGTTGGAAAAGGCGGCGCATACCTTCCGTTCCTTCTGTTATTGTTCCTTATTCCCAAGGAGAATTTCGGAGACAGAATAAAATATCCTTTTGTAGTGGCTGCTTCCGTAGTTTTATGCGGTGTTGTATATCTGCTTGGAAATGCCTCGCTTTTTAAGGATATTGCGGGTTCTGTGGGCGGAAGTGAACATGAGCTTATCTGGACCGAAGGAGAGAGCTATAACATAAAATACATAATTTCCCATCCGTTAAGAAGCTTTAAAGTCTTTGTTAATTCGTTATTTGCTTATGGGGGAAAATGGTATGTGGAGCTTATAGGAAGCGGATACGGCTGGCTTCAGATATATACTTCTGAGGTGTGGGTGGTTATATACACACTGTTGTTGTGTGGAGCAGGTCTTAATGTAAGGGGAGAGGAATACTGTTTTAACCGTAAACAAAAGATTGCGACATTGGGAACGGTGGTGTTTTCTTCAATTCTTGTAATTCTTTCAATGTGGATATTCTGGACGCCTGTAAGCAGCGATACTGTTCTTGGAATACAGGGAAGATATTTTATACCTATGCTTTTGCTTGTGCTTATGGCATTCAAGAACAGACATATGGTGATTAAGAAAAATCCTGAAAAAGTGCTTATCCTGATGTCGGTACTTGTAAGCATCGGCACCGTGTTTAATATATGGACAGGTATGATGATATAGTTTGGGGCTGTAGCGGTTCTTAGAGTGTTATACACTCTTATGAACCGTTACAGCCCCTATTAAGTAATAACGCCCTACAGCTTTGCTTTATTCTGCAAATTCTGCTGCGAGTGCTTCCAGGTTCGGTATATCAGTTTCTTTCATTGTTGAACGGATTGTTACAACATTTTCTGATACGGTAAGATTTTTCATTGTGGCAAGGATTTCTTTCATTGCCCTTGCTGCGGTAGGACCCCAGGAACCGTTTTCAACGATACCGACTTTACGGTTCTGGTAAGCTTTAGCCTGAAGTCTGTAAAGGAAATCCTTCATGCAGGAGAATACACCGCCGTCATAGCTTGCTGCGGCAAGTATCATTCTGTCATATCTGAATGCATCTTCAATTACTTCAGCCATATCTTCCCTTGCAAGGTCGCTTACAACAACTTTTTCAACGCCTTTTGCCCTTAACAGGTCAGCCAGCTTATTGGCTGCTTCCATGGTATTGCCGTGAATGGATGCAACGGCAATAAGAACTCCTTTGCTTTCAGGGGCGTAGCTGCTCCAGGTGTTGTAAAGATCTATGTAATATCCGAGATTCTCTTTGAGGATTGGTCCGTGGAGAGGGCAGATGCACTGAATATCCAGAGCGGCTGCTTTTTTAAGAAGAGTCTGGACAGGGGCACCGTATTTTCCTACGATATTGAAATAATATCTTCTTGCTTCGCATGCCCAGTCGTCATCGGCTGTTTTCTCAAGTGCTCCGAATTTACCGAATCCGTCTGCAGAGAAAAGTACTTTGTCTTTGGAATCATAAGAAACCATAACCTCCGGCCAGTGAACCATAGGAGCCATAACAAATGTAAGCTCGTGGCTGCCGAGAGAAAGTTTGTCGCCTTCCTTTACGGTAAGTGTTCTGCCGGCAGGAACTTCGCCGAAAAACTGTGGGAACATGTTAAATATTTTATCATTGCCCACAAGAGTTGCATCAGGGAAAAGCTCCATAAATCTGGCAATGCTTCCGGCATGGTCCGGCTCAAGGTGATGAATAACCAGGTAATCCGGTTTGCGTCCGTCAAGAGTCTTTAAAAGATTATCCTCCCATTCTTTGGTTCCTCTTTTATCAACTGTATCCATTACGGCGATTTTCTCGTCCATAATCACATAGGAGTTGTAAGAGACTCCTTCAGGTACAACATACTGACTCTCAAACAAATCGATTGTTGTATCATCAACACCTATGTATTTAATGGTATCTGTAACAAATAAGTTCATATTTCCTCCTTCTTGGGTTATATAAAAAGCCCTGCGTATTATTATGTTTTTCATTAAGAAATATATCACAGATTAGTGCCTCTATCAAGACGGTGTGAAATAATATTGACAATATGGGAAAAAATGGTTAATATATAACCATAGTAATCCTAGCGGATATATAGGAAATGAAAAGAGGCGACTGCAAAATGAAGAGAATTTTATGCTTTGGTGATTCAAATACTTATGGTTACATACCTGACGGAAGCGGAAGGTATGATGAGGATGTAAGGTGGACCGGGATAATAAGCCGGAGCCTCGGTGAGGATTATATCGTTCTGGAGGAAGGTCTTTGCGGAAGAACCACAATATTTGAAGATGATGTAAGAGCCGGACTTAAAGGGCTTGACAGCGTGGAATCCGTCATCAGAAAACATAATCCGGTTGACCTTTTCATAATTATGTTAGGAACAAATGACTGCAAATCAAAATATAATGCCACTCCTGATATAATTACCGGTGGTCTGGAAAAGGTAATTAATAAGGCTTTGGAAGCGTCTTCAAATGAAGTAAAAGTGCTTGTGGTTTCGCCGATTCTTCTTGGCGAAGGTGTGGGCAGTGAAGATTTTGATCCGGAATTTTCCGAAAACTCAGAAAAAGTATGTGCAAAGCTTGCAGGAAAATACAAAACTCTGGCAGCTGAAAATAACTTTTATTTTTTGGACGCCTCTGAATATGCCAAAGCCAGTCCGATTGACAGGGAACATCTTGATGCGTCGGGACACCTAAGCCTTGCGGAGGGAATATTACATAGAATAAATGAGATATTTGAGGTTGTGGGTTTTGCTAGCGTAAAATTTTATTCGGATTAAATGAGAAGAGAACACCACTTTGTGA
>JBJENE010000041.1:0-9799 GCA_051880035.1 Butyrivibrio sp. | reverse complement strand
CGACTGCAACAGCGGTACTGATTGATTCAAAAAATGTATACAGAGGCTATGTTGGGGATTCAAGAATATATACTTTTTCCGGGAATAAAGTTAAAGAACGGACATTGGATCATAGTGTGCCACAGATGTTAGTTATGGCAAAGGAAATAAAAGAAAAAGATATTCGAAACCATCCTGACAGGAACAGGCTTCTCAAGGTTATGGGAATTGAATGGGAGCGTCCACAGTATCAGATGGAGGATACAATAGGACGAAAAAACTGCCAGGCATTTTTGATGTGTTCCGATGGCTTCTGGGAACTTATCGAAGAAAAGCAGATGTGTAAACTTTTGAAAAAAAGCACTTCTGTTCAGGAATGGGTAGAGTCTATGGCGTTGGTTGTTCAACAGAATGGTGCAGGAAAGAATATGGATAATAATACGGCAATTGGTATATGGGTTGACAAATAATATGGATAAAGTTGAATACAAATGCAATGAAATTCAATGCAGATATGAAATTGGTATGCAAAGTATTATCGGTGAAAGATCTGAGCAACAGGATTGTATCTATGCACGCGGTGATATAGAAGAGTGCCTTCTAATCTTATGTGATGGAATGGGAGGATTTGAAGGAGGAAGTCTTGCGAGCCGGAAAGCTGTCGACGAATTAACAAAAATATATGACAGGGAACAGGGTATAAAAGATGCGGATTTTCTTACTTATGCAATGGATGTGGCAGATCATGCGGTATCCAATATTCAAAATAAAGAAAACGAAAGCATTCGAGCCGGAACTACCTGTGTAATGGTAGTTATAAATAAAAATGAAGTACATTGGATGTCTGTGGGTGATAGCAGGTTATATATTATAAGAGATAAACGCATTACTCAAATGACACGGGACCATACGGTGGAGCTGAAGGCCAGAATTGAATATGCCAACGGTAAACTCACATGGCAGGAATTTGAAGACACATTGAATGAAAGAAATGCCCTGTGCAGTTATCTGGGAATCAACGGAATAGAAATATATGATGTAAGCAGACAGGCTTTGAAACTTAAAACCAATGATATTTTATTGCTTATATCGGATGGAATGTATAAGTCATTAAAGGATGATGAAATATTACAATGTGTTTTACATAGTAAAAATATGCAGAATGCAGCACTTAGGCTTGTTGAGGAGGCAACAAAAATTGCAAGAGGCCATAATCAGGATAATACATCAGTTATTATTTGCAGAATAAAATAAACTATATCAAACGGAGGCTGAATATGAAAATAACAAGATGTTCAGGAACAGATGTACATTTTTTTGACGGAGATAAATACACAGTATGTCCGGTATGCGGTAAACCTTCAATAGAAAATGTCGAAGAACCACAAAATCAGGATAAGAAAAATGATAAAGAAGTACCTCATCATAAGGGTATTCTTTTCGGAAGAAAAAATAAGGAAAAAGCCAAACCTTCCAAAGGATATACTATCACACCGGAAGAAGAGTCCCCTACAGAGCAGGGAACCATAGCTATGACTGAGGTATTAAGCGGACAGGTTTATGCTGATACAGAAGAGGATGAATGGAAACCGGAACCTGTAGTCGAAGAAAAAACCGGAAATTCAACGATTAGCCGTATGGTTCCTCCAATACCGCCTATGCCGCAGGCACCTCAGACCAACAGAAGCCCTGAATATGATTCTGCTAAGACGGTCGGTGTGTATGCAGATGTACAGACCGAACCGGTAGTGGGATGGCTGGTTTGTGTAAAAGGAGAGAGCATTGGTGAAAGCTTTAACCTTAAGGCAGGCAAAAATGCTATAGGAAGAGGCGGCGGAATGGATGTAATGCTTGCAAAGGAAAGAAGTGTATCAAGGGATAAACATGCGGTAATTACATATGAACCCAAAAAGAAAAATTTCTTCATTCAACCGGGTGAAAGCAGCGGTCTGGTATATCTCAATGATGAGTTATTAATGAGTTTTTCTCAACTTACTGCTTATGATTCAATTCAGCTTGGAGAGGCTGTTTTTAAATTTGTTCCTTTTTGCGGGGAATCGTTTATATGGGAAGACTGGTTAGAAAATTAACATCAATTTGAGGTACGACAGGAATGAGATGTAATAATTGTTTTGAAGAATATGATGAGGATTTACAGGTGTGTCCTCATTGCGGATATACGGAAGGAATGCAACCAAAGGAAGCATATATGCTTTTTGCCGGAACCGTGTTACAAGACAGGTATATTGTAGGAGAAGTTCTTGGATTCGGAGGATTTGGAATTACATATAAAGCATACGATACAAAACTGGAAAGAGTTATTGCTATTAAAGAATATTATCCAAGCGGTCTGGTGTACAGAACTCCGGGAACAAAGGAAGTTGTGGTATTTAAGGGCAAACGTTATAAAGATTACGCAAATGGTCTGACACGATTTCTGGATGAAGCAAGAAATGCCACGAAATTCATTGATAATCCAAATATTATTGATATTATGGGATTCTTTGAAGAAAACGGTACTGCATACTTTGTTATGGAATTGCTGGTGGGATTGCCTCTTGACAAATATCTTGCACAAAATGGCGGGAAGGTAGATGTTAACTCTGCAATAGCGATTATTTCAGCAGTAGGAATGGCTTTGCAAAGTATTCATAAGGAGGGATACATTCACAGAGATATTGCACCTGACAATATTTATATCTGTGATAACGGAAAAATAAAGTTATTTGATTTTGGTGCAGCCCGTTTTTCCGCAGAAGAAGATAAAAATCTTACAGTGGTACTTAAACCGGGATATGCTCCCGTGGAACAATATGAGACAGTTAACAAACAGGGACCGTGGACAGATGTATATGCTTTAGGTGCAACAATGTATAGAATGGTTACGGGAATTAAGCCGGATGAATCCACGAACAGAAAAACTTCCGATATAGTTGAGCAGCCTAAAGATATTGATTCTGATATTTCGGAAAATCTTAGTAATGCCATAATGCGTGCAATGGCAGTAGAAAAGCATTTAAGATACCAGAATGTACAGGAGTTTATTAATGCCATTAAAAGTGAAAAGAAAGTTGTGTCTGTCGAGAAGGTACAGAAGCGTCGTAAGAGATTCCGATGGATAGGAATTGCATCCAGTATTGCCTTGATAGCTTTGGGAGGATTTATTTTCTCAAGGAATTGGAATGAGCAGAAAGATGAAGCAACCCTTCCGGATGCAGAAATTGACTTCTGGTATATTGCTGAGCCGGGAACCGAAAAAGGAATAGAACAGGTTGTAGCTGATTTCATAGAGATGTATCCGAATGTTTCCATCAATCCATATGTGTATTCGGAAGAGGAGTATGCAGGAGAATTGAAAAATGCAATAGAAGAAAACAGAGCACCTGCGATATTTGAATGCACGGGATTGGATGAAGAATACCTGGAAAATGCATTGGATTTAAATAATGCTTATTCAGGTATAGATATTGATAACTGTTATTTTCTTGATAAATATAAAGAAGACTATTCTGTTCAAAACAGGATGCCAAGCTCTTTTGAAATGCCTGTAATTTTTATTAATACATATTATGCGAATACAGGTCTTGAAAGTCTGGATTCATTGTCTGATATTTCAGTGGAAGAAAATGATATATTAAAATATTCGGTGGCCGAAAAATGGAGAAATTTTTATTCCGAGAATGTCGACACGGATGGGTGGACAGAAGCAGATGGTTCTGTTGAAGCTTTTATAAGCGGAGAAGCTTATGTTTATTTAGGCTCCAATTCAGATCTTGAATATGTATATTCATTAATGACAGGTAAATGTAATCACTATACTTTACCGGGAAATGAAGTTTTTTGCATTCCGGGAAATGAGTGGGTTATTAATGATTTGGGTGAGGATGAAAATATGGTGTCAGAAAGATTCCTTGCTTATCTTATTCAGGATCCCACAACTCAGGATTATATGTATATGCAGGGGGATTATGGGGATAAAACAAAGCTGCCTGTTAATAAGGCGGCAATATCAACTTTGATAAGTGATGATGTACAGTTCTATGGAAAAATTCTCAAAGAAATAGAGGATTTTCGTATGATGGATGAGGAAAGCAGGTACAGATAATGAAAAGATGTTTAGGATGTATGGAATTATACAACTATGAACTTAATGTATGTCCACATTGTGGATATGTTGAGGGAACAATGCCTGAAGAGGCGATACATATAATTCCCGGTACGATACTTCATGAAAGATATATTATTGGAAAAGTAGTAGGCTATGGAGGATTTGGAGTAACCTACATTGCTTGGGATACGCTGTTACAGACAAGAGTAGCTGTTAAAGAGTATCTTCCGAGTGAATTCTCCACAAGAATGCCGGGGAAACCTGAACTTACTGTATTTAATGGGGATAAGTCCCAGCAGTTTAACGACGGAATGAAGAAATTTGTTGATGAAGCAAGAAGGCTGGCAAAATTTCAAAATGAGCCCGGAATTGTTAAGATATATGACTGCTTTGAAGAAAATAGGACAGCATATATTATCATGGAGTATCTTGAAGGTATTACTTTGGCGGAATATCTTAAGGAAAACGGTACGATTCCGGAAGATGTTGCGGTTCAAATGATGATACCGATAATGACTTCTTTAAAGGCGGTTCATGAAGCCGGAATTATCCACAGAGATATTGCACCGGACAATATAATGATTTCTACAACAGGTGCAATAAAGCTGATTGACTTTGGAGCTGCAAGATATGCTACCACATCACATAGCCGAAGCCTGACAGTAATTATCAAACCGGGATATTCCCCTGAGGAACAGTACAGAAGCAGAGGCGATCAGGGGCCTCATACAGATGTATATGCTGTTGGAGCAGTTCTTTACCGTATGATTACAGGACAGACTCCTCCTGACTCAATGGAAAGAAGGGCCTATTTTGAAAACAGCAGAAAAGATATACTGGAGCCATTGCATAAGTATGCAAAGGACATATCTGAGAATAGGGAGAATGCAATTCTTAATGCCATGAATGTAAGAATTGAAGACAGAAGCCCTGACATGGAAACCTTGATTGAAGAACTTACAGGTGAAGGCCCTGTAGCAAGAGTAAATGGCAGGATTAAAAAGATAGACATTTTGAAATGGCCACTTTGGCTTAAAATAACCGTGCCGACTGCAATCGTTGCAATATTAACATTAACTGTTCTATTTATTACCGGTGTAATAGGCTTTAATATCCATTCACCAAGGGAAATATGGATACCTGACGGAATGACCAGAGTTCCCCGCATTGTAAGTATGGATGAAGAAACAGCACAGGCTACATTGGAAGAAAAACAGCTGAGCTATTATGTAAGCGGTATGAGATATGATGAACAAATTGGTGAAGGATGTATCCTGACTCAAGGTTCAAGTGTCGGTTCTGTTGTTCCGGTTAATTACGCTGTGGAAGTCATGATGAGTGCAGGTATTGAGCAGATAGAAGTTCCATATGTTACGGGTTTTGAAAAAGACCACGCGATTGATGAATTGGAATCATCATACTTTACATACGAGATTGTAGAAGAATATGACAGTGTAATAGAAAAAGGATGTGTTATAAGCCAGAGTGTTGCAGGAGGAACGGAGCAGGATAAAGGAACTCTTATCAGATTGGTAATATCAATGGGCAGGGATCCTGAAATTGAATATGCATTCAGTGGGGATGCTATGCCTGATATTGTTGGTATGAAACTGGATGATGCAAAGGCGGTTTGTGAAAAGTACGGTATTAAACTCCTGGTAACAGAATATGAATACAGCAGCGAATATGATGCAATGTGCGTACTTGAACAAATGGTTGAAACCGATTCATATATTCAGGAAGACATGGTAGTAAGGATTATTATGTCAAAAGGCGAAATCGTATATAAGGTTCCATTAATTCTTTATCTTACAGAGGAAAAAGCAATTGAAAAACTTGAAGAGAAAAGTCTGAAATACAGAATAACCTATGAAGAGAATGAGAATGTCGCAGAGGGATGTGTTGCCAGCCAGAGTGTTAAGGCCGGAACTATAGTGGATCCTGATGAAATAATAGATGTGGTAATATCAACAGGTCCGCCAAAATTTGATATGGTAGATGTTATCGGTAAAACAGAAGGTGAAGCAATAAACATTCTGCAGGATCTTGGGTTAATTGTAACGGTTGATTACACATTTGATGAAAATTCAGAAGAAGGTACTGTTCTGAAACAAAGTGAAGAAGCCGGGGCAAAAGTGCATAAGCGTTTTGAAATTACACTTACGGTATGCTCAAAGAGCGAGCTTATCAGTGTGCCGGATGTAGAAGGCAAATCTTATGAAGCAGCCAAAGCAGAACTTGAGGAAGCCGGATTCAAGGTGGAAAAAAATGAAATATACGATATAGAAACCGAAGCCGGAAATGTTATTACACAGTTACCTGCAGCAGGCAGCAGTCAGAAAGTTAAAGCTCGTATTCTTCTTACAGTCAGTCTTGGAAAAGACCCTGTAAATATTACATTTGACAGTAACGGCGGAGAATGCAGTGAAAAAGGAAAAGTAGTATATTATACAGATGCATATGGAACATTGCCTGTTCCGATAATGGAAAATCATGTTTTCCTTGGCTGGTATACTGCTCCTAATTCAGGAAGTAAAGTTGACGAGAATACAATTGTATCAACCAATACTGATATGATTCTGTATGCACATTGGGAACGTATTTTAGTTAAGGTTACTTTTGATGTAAACGGAGGAAGCACATCAGGAACAAGTGCATATATCGGTCTTGGGGAAAAATATGAACTTCCTGCTGACCCGGTAAGACAATATTATAGTTTTGAAGGCTGGTATACTGCGGCCGGTGGAGGAACCAAGGTAACATCTTCAACTGAAGTAACCAACCAAAATGCTCATACCTTGTATGCACATTGGACAATCAAAAAAGTAGATGTTACATATGATGCCGGAAAGGGAACAATATCAGGTTCTTCAAAAATAACATATGAATTAGGTAATACTTATAAGGAAGTCAAGGCAACAAGAGCCGGATATGTATTGGTAGGCTGGTACACCAAGGAGAATGGAGCAGGTGAAAAAATACTCCCATCAACCACTGTAACAAATGAGAAGAATCATACTCTATATGCGTTCTGGTCTAATGACGCTTATACTTTATCTTTTGACTCCTGTGGTGGAAATGCTGTATCAGATACTAAGGTAGTATATGATAATGCTTACGGAACTCTTCCTACACCTGAGCGTAAGTATTATAGATTCGATGGATGGTATACCGAAAAGACCGGAGGAAAACAGATTACATCGGATACCGTTGTATCAACTTCCGGAAATCATACATTGTATGCGCATTGGACAAGAAAAACAGTGGATGTCGGTTATGTGGCAAATGGAGGAACCGGACATACCGATAAAATAACATATGAGCTTGGCAGTGAATACAAAGCAAACACACCGAGTCGAACCGGATACACCTTTAAGGGATGGTACATGGAATCCGAATGCATTAATCTTATAAGTGCCGGTGCAACTGTTGAATCTGAAACGAACCATACATTGTATGCGAAATGGGAGGCTAATCAGTATACGGTAACATTTAATGCAAACGGAGGAACGGTAAGTCAGGCATCCAAAACAGTAACTTATGACGGAACATACGGAGAACTGCCGACACCTAGTAGAACAGGATATACATTTAACGGATGGTATACTGCATCAACAGGAGGAAGTAAAGTCACATCAGCTACAAGTGTTGCAATAACAAATAATCAGACGTTGTATGCACATTGGAATCAGATATATGTAAGTAGCATTACAATTTCACCTAATTCAAGTCAAACCATTGGTGTTGGTGATACTCTTACAATTACACCTACAGTTAGTCCAAGTAATGCAAAGGATAGAAGTGTTACATGGTCTTCAAGTAATACCCGTGTCGCAACAGTATCTAATGGCGTTGTCACAGGTAAATCAGTAGGAACTGCTACAATTACCGTAAAAGCGAATGATGGAAGCGGAAAGAGTGCATCGCTAACTGTAATAGTAAAAGGTGTTGTATATGGATATGATTTGAGTAAAGGTGAGATAACATTTAGTAATATTCATTTTAATTCTTATGATAGAGGAACAGCAAATGATGGTTTAGCTGCAAACGAATGCGATATTAATATTAAATTTAGAACACAAGGAACAATTACAGATGGTATTATTTTTAAATCAGCTGTTGATGGCATAGTCAGCCAATTTACAATTTCTATTAAAGATAAAAAAATACATATTATTTCAGACGATGCAACAGTAAATAATGGAGCGGGAGAATTGATTGATGCTTTGGTAGATTATTCATTATCACCAAATAAAGAGTATACATTAAAAGTTAATATGTCTGCTTCATGGGGAAATAGAAATGGTGGATATAAACTTTGGGAATATGACTCTATTACAGGTATAGATGCTCGTGTTAAGCACGAAAGTATAGTAATAAATAAATTTGCTAGTATTAGCGGCGGAAGTGCGTTGGGAGGAACAAGTGGAAGTAATATTTGTGTAATGAGTTTTTCATCAAGCAATGGCTTCGTTGTGGAAGGAAATTGGGCTAATAAAAGAATGGTTTCCTTTGAAATAAATAATAATCAAATTGTTAATAATGGAACAGGTATAGCTGGTATTTCCAATACCAGTGCAATAACAAAAATGTTTCATGAGTGGGCAGTCTCTTATGAATAATATAATCTTGTTATTGGATTGATTGGCAATAAGGTGGAGGCTGAAACGATGTGTATATCTGAATTTGATGTGTAATTGCATGAAAAGACCATGAAAGATATGGTGTATCAAACATGTGAAAAAATAAGATACAAATCCCTTGTGTTATAATGGCAATCGCAAAAGCCACGAAGCCATTTTAACTACAAGGGATTTTTTATTTAATATTAGAGCAACACCGTAATGAGGAGAGGCTTGGGGCATGGTATGGGAATTAGGAAAGACTTAGTGGCTTTAGCGAGTGTCATTTCTGATGGAGGGGTGAGAGTCTCATATTAAAATCAAGTACTGTATTCTACAAATAATTGTAGCAGATTTATTTTTAAACACCCACCTCAAAACAGATGGGTGTTTTTTTGGGCACTACATAGATAAACACTCCCTACCCAATAGAAATGAGAATTATTTATTTCTCAAATGAGAATTATTTATTTCTCAAATGAGAATTATTTATTTCTCAAATTCCGTATTTCTATTTTCCGCTATTTGTGCTAAAATAAATTCAAAGCATTAATATTCTATTTTTCTTGGCATCTGCCATTTCTGAATTTCTAAATCGAAAATCAATGCTTTATACCCATCAAATTTTATAAGGCAGAGGTTTTGAGTTCAGAACTCCTGCCGGAAGGAGGAAAAATGAATAATGAAGTAACCGTAAACAGAAAGTACAAGGATACTGTATTTCGCATGCTTTTCAAGGATAAGGAAAGGCTTCTTGAACTATTTAACGCAGTCAACAATACAAATGTCCTGGACGTTAACGAGATTGAGATTATCACGCTTGAGAACGCCATATACATGAGTACAAAGAATGATATTTCCTGCGTTGTGGATATGCGATTGAGTCTTTTTGAGCACCAGTCCACGGTAAATCCAAATATGCCTTTAAGAGATCTTGATTATGTAGCGAAATGTTTTTCAAAGTACACCTTTAACAGGGATATTTATTCCGGGAAACCTATTGTGCTGCCAACACCGAAGTTTGTTGTGTTTTACAACGGAACAGAGAAACAGCCTGATGTAAGGGAGTTAAAACTTTCGGATTTGTATG
>JBJENE010000040.1:0-10106 GCA_051880035.1 Butyrivibrio sp. | reverse complement strand
GTGTAATTGTACAGTCAGAAATCGCAACATCAACCGGTATATATGTCCACTGTGCATAGAGTGTTACTACATCTCCTTCAACATCAGAAAGCATGGAACCATCCGCTTTATCAGCATATCCGGTACCGTTTCCGTCCTTATCAGTATTCCATCCGGTAAATGTATATCCTGTCTTTGCAAATGCATTGGCTGTAAGCTTCGTTCCGCTTCCATAATCAATATACTGGTTATTCATACTGCCCGATGTGCTTCCGTTACCATTATATACTACCGTATACCTTGCCGGGAGCACGCCATAATATAATTTACCGTCACGATAGGTCTTCTGTGAGTATTCATCCCATGTATCCCAGCCTGTCATAAATCCCAGTTTATCAACACATGAGTCATCAGCACCTGTAGGAATTGTGGCAATTACCATGCCTTCATCAATTCCGCATAATACATCTTCATCTCCCATGTATACACCTTCGCCAAAGTCAGAAAGTGCATACATACGAATCTGCCAGATCATATCCTCCATGGTGTCAGCAACAGAAATTTCCGGTAATGTGCTTTCTGATTTCTTAAGAAATACATTTCCATAAATTCCCGTTACCTTATCCGTAGAGAAACTGCATCCCGTATCAATATAAAGGCTGTCTCCATACAGACGGAATTCCTTTACCCCGCTTATGTTTCCGTTTATAAAAGCATGACATCCGCCATACCTGTTCGTCCACTGCAAATTAGAAGGGTCGTTGTTAATATTAGTACATTCATTAATTGAAAAAACATCAAGTCCCGAAATATCAATGTTAAAATATACCTTGTTGGCACATATTAAAGTAGTTTCATCCGTTATAAGCGATGTTCCGCTAAGCGTCATATCATCAAGAGTCAGATTTTTTCCGTTGCCATGCAGTTTTACATTTCCGGCACCCAGATATACATCCGCTTCAAAATATGTATCAACGGAAAGAGACATTTCTGTTCCTGTATATTTAAGCGAATAATCTTCTCCGTCTTTGGACTTGATAATAAGTGATGTAAGCCCTGTTTCGGCAGGCAGTTCGGAAAGCTCTGCATTTTTATCCAATGTCAGTACCAGGCAGCCGGTCTTTCCTTCAAGGGCTGTTTTAAGTTCCGAAAGTGTGCCGAAGCCTCCGAGTTCTTCCTTGGTATCTTCATTACATTCATTGTTTTCATAAATATCTGCATAAAAACTGTATGTAAGTCTTGGATACAGTTCAAAATTGATTTCATCACCACAATGTTTACAAATCCATGAATGATATCCGTCACTTTCGTATGTGGCATCAACGGTTACTTCCTCATACGCATGCTCTTTATGAGGTACCTCAACGAGAATTTCCGGCCGTTCACCCTGATATTTCTGCAGTACCTCTACTATCTTTGTATCAAGGAATACACCACATTCCACAGGTTCAAGAACTGAATTCGGATGGCGGGTGGCTTCAATATCCTGGATAAAAAACATTGCCCATCCTATTTTATTATCATTGAAAGCTGATAAAAGATCATTAAGATATGCACATGTTTCTTCAACAGGGACATATGCGCTGGTAACAAGCTCAAAATTCATTCCCTGTACACCATACTGTTCACGCTGTTTTGCATACAAAGCAGCACGTTTGGAAAGTGCTTCTGCATTATATCCGTACCGGCTGGTATAACTGCTGTCCTGCGTTATTGTCAAGTCCGCACCTGTCTCATTAAGTATCCAAGGTATATCAACACCAATTTGAATGGAATCTGCATCAAATTCATAATACGGTCTTCCAAAAATCCTTTGAATATCCACATCTATCACTGATGTTTTTATTTTCTCTACCTTTCCGGCATCGGTTATTGCATTATTAGTACCTTCAAAATAATATTTTTCCCTTGCATATTCTTCCGGTAAAGTAACAATAAATTGATTAAAGCAGACTTCACCCCGGTCAATTTTTATTTCCAGATTATCCACCTTTTTATCCAGAGAAAATGAAACTTTGTCATCATTACTGCTGCAGACTTTGGAAAAAATCTCCTCTCCGTCGGCAATTACCGTAAGTGTTGGCCACTCTTCGTCCTTAACGGTATATACGATATGTAAATCAAATTGAGTTTCGGCAGGCAGGAAACCATCCACTGTATATGACTGCTTATCATCATTTAATATTGAAGGAATCTCATAAAACGGCCATTCAGGAACATATCCTGCAGTAAGATCAATATCCGTATTCAAATTCCAGTACACATAATCATATGGACCGTATAAAGATACGAATACTACATTTGCATCCGCCATAAACGGATCCAGGCACAAATCATATCTGCCTTCATAGAACTGAAGACGATTCGGGTCCACATCATAAACCGCCGAAATCACTGCTTTGGAAACACGCTCAATATCCTCTTCCGTATAAGGATCAAAAGGCAGTCCGCTTGTACGTGCCGGATTGTCCGGTTCGTGATTGGTTATAAATGAAAGCACATTGTTCGGAACTCCTATATAGCGCTTAACAATTGTCTGCCACAGTTTTATTGTGCGTTCCTGCTTCACCTCGTTTGTATAAAAGTCAGAGTCGGCAGTTATTACGTTTGTTTCGTTATCTACATACTGAATATGTCCAGGGTAATCAAAAAACTGGACCGAAATATGCATGCCGTATTTTAAGCCCCAGCTTACTATCTCATCAAGTTTCTGCAGATATGCTTCATTCGCCTGTGTTATTTCTTCATCAAAGAAATCAAGGCAGCTCACACAAACTCTGATATAATTAAATCCCAGATCTGCCAAAAGTCTTACTTTGGCTTCCGTAACAGTTTCTCCGGTCTGCGGAAGCTGTCCCATATGAAAGCCTGTAAAATACGGAAGATTATCTGTTGTAGGCTCAACCATATACCGGGCACGGCTTAATAATTCATCAGTAATAATCTCTGTATTATAACTTCCCACTTCTTCAATCGGAATCCAGTTGGTTTCAATTTCAAAAGGATCCACCGATTCATACAGACGGATTACGGACCACATAGCTTCCTGCCATGTCATCGAATCGCCGGTACGCATAGAATTCGTCTCTTTATCATAATCAAACAAAAAGTATCCGTTACAAGAGGATTGTCCTACACAAAAGAAGTATGCATTAACTTTTCTGATAGCAGGATCTTCAATTCCTCCGACATATTCTTCGACTAAGAAATCCGGGAAATAATCAAACTTATCAAAATCATCCCATGGTTCAGCCATATATCCGACCAGCCATCCCCAATTCTGGAATGAAAATCTTGTTGAAACCTTACAATATTCCTCCCCAAGAATATCATGTGCAACCGCATACAGCATATACATGGCACTGGCACGGTTAATTACTTCCCTGCTCATTCTTGCTTTCGGATACTGATTCTGCCACTGTTCCAGTTTATCGGGAGCAATAAGCGTAACCAGTTTATCTAACATTCTGTAATACTCGGCAAAAGTTATCAGGGATGTATCATCCACATTATCGCCAAAGCCAAGATTAACCGCACGGATAAGTTCATCCAACTGCGGTGTTGATATTCTTAAGTCTGCGGCAGTATCATACTGTTCCTGTACCGTTTCGGCATATGATGTAACCACAGACAAAGAACCTATATTGCCTGACAGAAGCATAGCCAAAGACAATACAACTGCCATTGCTTTAGAAAAAATATTTTTCATAGACTCTTCTCCTTTTTTTATATTATCCTTCATGTATCATACAATATATTCAATTATACCACTTCAGCCTTATTTGTAAAGGAAACCGGCTTAAATTTAAAACAGAGCCGGACTCCGATTGTTGAATGTTCAAACAGCCGCAGTCCGGTTAAAATTTAGTCTAATTTATATGGGGTTGTCTGGTATACATAATAATTGAGCCAATTACTGTAGAGACAGTTGGATGTGGCTCTCCATGTAAGGTTCGGACGAATGTCCGGATTGTTGTCCACATAATAATTTTCGGGAAGTTCAGGATTAATTCCCCGATTCAAATCTCTGTGATATTCCTTATCAAGTGTCAGTCTGTCATATTCAAGATGTCCCAGCACAAAAATCTGTCTGCCATCCTTTGACATAATAAGCAAATCTCCTACCTGCTCTGATTCCGCCAGAATTATAAGGTCTTTATTTTTACGGATATCTTCCGGTGATGACTGGGTATTTCTTGAATGAGGAGCAAGAAATACATCATCAAAGCCTCTCACAAGCGGAATCTTACGATTCAGAACATGATGCCAGTATACGCCCGAAATTTTCTTATCCAGTTTAATCTTACGGACACCATAATGATAGTAAAGTCCTGCCTGTGCGCCCCAGCATATATGAAACGTGGATGTAACATTGGTTTTGGTCCAGTCCATTATCCTGGTAAGTTCCGGCCAGTAATCCACTTCTTCGAACTCCATATGTTCAATCGGAGCCCCCGTA
Organism: Butyrivibrio sp.; assembly: GCA_051880035.1. Taxonomy (GTDB): domain Bacteria; phylum Bacillota; class Clostridia; order Lachnospirales; family Lachnospiraceae; genus Eshraghiella. The sequence goes on along the minus strand of JBJENE010000040.1, from coordinate 5,668 downwards.
ATAATCATTCCGTCGAATTTCCGGTCTTTTATCTCATCAAAGGTTACATAAAACTGATTAAGATGAGATTCGGATGTATGTGTCGATGTATATGAGGCAGTTTGTAAAAAAGTAATATCTATCTGAAGCGGTGTGTTTGAAAGTGCTCTTAAAAGCTGCACTTCCGTATCCTCTTTAAGCGGCATAAGGTTCAAAATAAGAATTTCCAGCGGACGGATATCCTGACTTATCGCCCTGTCCTCATCCATAACGAATATATTTTCATTCTCCAATATTGCTTTTGCCGGTAAATCATTCTGTGTTCTAATTGGCATTACTGTTCCTTCCCTTCTGATAGCTTAAGAAAATCCTCCTCGGACAGAATCGGAATTCCAAGTTCTTTTGCTTTTTTGTTTTTGGACGAATTACTCGTCACATCATTATTAATAAGATAATCCGTCTTAGCGGATACTGAGCCTGTGGTTTTGCCTCCCAGCTTTTCAATATATGCTTTAAGTTCATCCCTGTTGGCAAAGTGGTTTACCCCGCCGGTGATAACAAATGTTTTACCGGCAACAGGTGATTCGGTATTGCGTTCTTCCTTTTCAAGCGTAAGCTCGGACAACAGTGCAAAAAATTTTGCCAGATTATCCTCAGACTTAAAATATTCCGAAAATGTTCCGGCAAGGACTTCTCCTATGCCTTCAATTTCCATTAATTCTTCTGCCGAAGCCTTTGTAACCTTGTCAGGAGAATCATCCAGATGTCTGCATATCAGTTTGGCATTGGCGAGTCCGATTCCCGCAATTCCCAGACTGTATAAAACCCTTGCAAGAGTTGTTTTTCTGGAGGCATTGACCGAAGAAATTATGTTTTCATAAGACTTTTCACCAAAGCCCTCCATTTCGGTAATCTCCGTCCGGTATCTGTCCAGATGATACAAGTCAGTATATTCTTTTACAAATCCTTTGTCTATAAATTTTTCAAGTGTCTGCTCTGATATACCGTCTATATTCATTGCATTTCTTGTAACAAAATGCTGGAATTTCTTGATATTTTTGGCCTGACAGTCCGGATTGGTGCAATAAAGCATTCTGGCTCCGGCACTTTTTTCTATTCTTGTATCCTGTCCGCATACCGGGCATTTACCGGGAATTTCAAGCGTATTACTTCCCGTCAGGTTCTCTCCAATCTGCGGAATAATCATGTTGGCTTTGTATACGGTTATTTTATCGCCTATTCCGAGTTTCAGTTCCTGCACGATACTTACATTATGGACGCTTGCTCTGGATACGGTTGTTCCCTCAAGTTCCACCGGGTCAAAAACAGCTACCGGATTAATAAGGCCTGTCCTTGATGCACTCCATTCAACTTCCCTTAAAGTAGTAACTGCCGTTTCATCCGCCCATTTAAATGCAATCGCATTTCGCGGGAATTTGGCAGTGGAGCCTAACGATTCTCCGTAAGCAATATCATCATATAAAAGCACAAGTCCGTCTGACGGGAAATCGTTTGTTTTGACCTTCTCCGAAAAATATTCCACCGCAGATGCCATATTGGCTCCGGTAACAATTTTTCTTTCAACAACTTCAAATCCCTGCTTTTCAAGCCACTTAAACTGCTCTTCCCTGGAATTATGAAAATCCACTCCATCAGCGCTTATCAGGGCAAACGCAATAAAACGGACATTCCTTTCGGCTGTTATTCTGCTGTTAAGCTGTCTTACGGAACCGCTGCACAGATTACGGGGATTCTTGTATTTTTCACTGTCATCCGTAATTGCCGCATTTATTTTTTCAAAATCAGAGTAGGTTATTACTGCTTCTCCTCTTAAAGTAATATTCCCGGTAAAAGGAATTTTCAGAGGAAGATTTTTGAATGTTCTGGCATTAGGCGTAATAACCTCTCCCACAGTACCGTTACCTCTTGTAACAGCTTTCAAAAGCTCACCATCCTGATAAGTCAGAACCACCGTAAGGCCGTCAAGTTTCCACGACAAAAGACTTGTGTGTTCTCCTGCAAAATCTGCCAGGGTCTCCACTGATTTGGTCTTATCAAGACTTAACATAGGAGTCTTATGTGTCTCTTTTGGGAGTTCGCTTAATGTTTCATATCCTACCATTCCCGTCGGCGAACCGGACATTTGTATTCCGGTCTCCTCTTCAAGCTTCTGCAGTTCATCATAAAGCCTGTCATATTCGTAATTACTCATAATCTCATCATTGCCTGAGTAATACACCTTTGCAGCTTCATTTAATATTTCTACCAATTCTTTGATTCTTGCTGTTTTGTCCATATTATTACCCCAACTGCCTGTAAAGTTCTTTAAGCACATCTGATTCAAGTTCTTTAATTTCGCCGGTTTTAAGCTCACCTAATGTTACATTCATAATTCTGATTCTTTTTAATGTGAGAACCTTAAAACCAAAATGTCCGCACATTCGTCTTATCTGCCGGTTAAGACCCTGAATTATTATTATTTTAAAACTGTGTTCATCAATCTTAGTTATTTTACACGGTGCGGTAATGATTTTCTTACCGGTGGCACCGTTGGTAATGGGAACACCTTTTTCCATTCCTCTGATAAAATCATTTGTGATTTTCCTGTCGGTAGTGACAATGTACTCTTTCTCATGTCCGTTGGATGCATTTAGAACATTGTTCATAAGCTCACCGTCATTGGTTAAGAGCATTAATCCTTCCGAATCTTTGTCAAGTCTTCCCACCGGAAAAAGCCTCAATCCTTCAGGAATAAAACAACTAATACCCTTTCCCTGACTGTCGGAAAGAGAGCTTATATACCCTGCCGGTTTGTTAAGTATAAATACCTTACCCTGCTGATTCATGAAAACAGCCTGTCCGTCCACGCACACGGTCTGCCCGTCCAAAACTTTCGCTCCGGTCAAAGCAGTTATTCCGTCTATCGTTACTCTTCCTTCTTCCACATATCTGTCAGCCGCTCTTCTGGAGCAGAATCCGCTGCTGCTTAAATATTTATTAATTCGGACAGCTTCCATTGCGTAAGATACCTTTCCCATAAGTCATATTATTATCATTTTAACAGAAAAATAGTATTTTGCAACTTCCAGGCTTTCAAATATAAACTTTTATACAGGCTTTGCTTCCAAAACTCAAGCTTGACTTAGCAATTTATTTATATTATGATTGTTGTCACGGGTTAGTCCCATGCGTTTGTAGCTCAGTGGATAGAGCACCGGTTTCCGGAGCCGGGTTGTCGGGGGTTCGATTCCCTCCAGGCGCATTTATTAACAAAGGCTGGAAAAGCTATTTGAAGAGCTTTTCCAGCCTGTTTGATTATAAAGGGTAGACAATATTTAATGATATGTATTGACTTACTGAGGTCTGCTTATTGTAAGAAGGCTCTGGGATACATCATTAACCTGAAGGAATGAGCTTTGAACCTCTCCGGTAACCGTTCTCTGGGTCTCTGTCTCCTGAACAATAAGGTTTGCCTGATTCAATGTATTCTCCAAAAGTTCCTGCATCCGTGAAATCTTCTCTAATACAAGTTTGCCGTTCTCTGCCGTATCATGGCTGGAATCCGCAACCATCTTGGCCTTCTGTCCTGATTCGGTCTGAAGCATGCCAAGGCTTTCGGCCTCCTTGCTTACTTCATGGAGTTTTTCAATACCATCGGTAATATTATTAAGATTGGTCTGATTAGATACCCTTACTTCCTGAAGAAGTGCAAATATCTTATGTATAATACCTGCAATAGCATCACTTGCCTGCTTTGAATTATCGGCAAGCACTCTTACCTCTTCCGCAACAACGCTGAAACCTTTGCCCATTTCTCCTGCTCTGGCAGCCTCTATTGAAGCATTAAGTGCAAGAAGATTGGTCTGGTTGGTAATTCCGGCAATTGTATTGGCAAATGCAGAAACTTCTTTCATTCCTGACTCAAGACTCTTAATTGACTCTTCTGTCTCTTTGGCAGATTTCTCGATTACCTGCATATCATCCGTGGTCTTCTGCATGAGTTCAATGTAACCCTGCATCTTATCGGTAGTCTCCTCAGAAATAGACATCATCTGTGAAGTGTTCTCTACGATTATATCTACATTTCTGTTCAATTCTCCCATTGAATCCATTACGGAATCTGCAAACTGTGAGCTGTTACTGCAATCGTCAAGAGTTGCCTTTGCAGAATTGGTAATAACTTCATTGGTGTTGGCAAAGCCGTTAATGCATTCATCAAGTTTCTCTACTACATTACCGAGTTCTTCTGATGCTTTTTTACACTGGTCAACCAAATCTGCAGTCTGCTGTGTATCAGCAAATTTAATAAGCATCTTATGTGATACATCTGCTATTTTTACACAGATAATACTCATAACAACTGCTTCAAGTAAGAATCCAAGACATCTGCTGATAAACCATGTAAGATTTGTATCAAACTCTGCCTGCTTAACTCCAAGGGATCTTATATACATTGACCCTACAAGTAAAAAGAAACTGATAATTGCAATTCTTAAAGTAAACTTCTTGTCATAGTAAAAAATACTGAATACCATTGCAAGGGCATATGTCATATAGATACCGATTGTGGAATCGGTTGCCATAAGAGCCACCAGAATGCCCAAAGCCAATGTAATCACATATTTCATTACCTGTGTAGGTGCTTTGAGTTTATATGCAATCGTAGGTCCCATTGTAACAACTGTTGCAACCGCTGTAAGAATAATCAGATTCTTAATATCGGACTGGAATATTCCGATAACGGACAACAATATGAGAAACGGAAACACAAGTATAAGCCATCTTACAACTTTAACGGCTGTTTTAGTTACTTTCTCATCGTTCTCACGAAAAACTTTCTCTTCCATAGTATGTACCTTCTTCCCACCATTTTTTCCATAAGATAATTTATTATAGCATTATATTATTGTACATTCAATGCATTTTTTGTGGTTTTGACGCGCATTTACGGATAAAATGTATAAAGCAGTATTCCAATGGTTCCTCCATGGAAATACTGCTCTTTGAATTACTTTTTTAACATTTGGCACATTGGCTGTACTGCTGCTTTAACTGGTTAACTTTTTCCTGTTCGGCAGCCGGAGTCGGATAATATCCTTTATCATGCATCATATTAAAAACTTCCTGCTGTATATCATGTTCTTCGTTCAGGATATGAAGCATTGTCTGTCTTACATCTTCATGTACGCATTCGTTTGCGCTGAGATTAAAATTGCTTGTAGAGCATTTCTGGGCGGCAAGTGCATCCCCAAGAATTTCTTTTTCCGTATAGATTTCCATAAAATATCCTCCTATGACAATTTTGCATAAAGCTCATCAAAATGTTTCTGATGCTTACCTGAAATTTCGGTCATTTTATTTTTTAAATCAGGTGTTTGTGCATGTTCTGCAAGCATTTTGAATTTTTTGACCAGAAGTTCTTCTTCTGATAACAAATCTTTGATGGAAGATAATTCTTTTTCTGACAACTGTCCCACGGTGTTTCCTCCTGTTACAATAATTTTCCGTGCACCAAAATGCAGGATAACTATAGTATTGGAGAAAAAAAAGAAATTATTCAAATATCTTCGTAATATCCTGATACCGATTCACCACCCGGTAAATCTCCAAATATTCTTTTCCAATTTTATATAACACAACATAATTCCCGCAAATCACATATTTATAATCCGTCCGGAAGCTGACCCTC
>JBJENE010000039.1:0-46458 GCA_051880035.1 Butyrivibrio sp. | reverse complement strand
ATCACAAAGTGGTGTTCTCTTCTCATTTAATCCGAATAAAATTTTACGCTAGCAATATAAATGACACTCGCTAAAGCCACGAAGTCATTTCTGTTTGAGAGGTTGTTTCACTGTGGGGCGAAGGGGCATAAAATTATTTCTGATTGGGGGCTTTCCTGTGAGCGAGGGACACGAAGTCATTTCTGATTGGGGGGATGTTCCATGGGCTCAAATTACGAGCAAAAAGCTCAAATTTCAATTTATTAATCGTAGTTCCAGAACTCATGTTACGCGCAAGAAACCTAATTTTCAATTTCTTAATCGTAGTTTTAGGGCTCAGGTTACGCGCAAGAAACCCGATTTTCTATTTATTAATCGTAGTTTTGGGGCTCGAATTACGAGCAAAAAGCTCAAATTTCAATTTTTCAATTGTTATCCATACCCAAAAACTACGATGAACATTTGGGATTCCGGCTTTTTACTCGTAATCCGTTTTCTCTCAGGACAAAAGGACACTAAGCCACTCCGATTGAGGGCGCCTTCCCTATCGGGACATAAAACTATTCTAATTGCGGGGCCTATCGAATAAAGAATCCCCTGCGTTCAAATGACTTCGTGGCTTCAGCGAGTGTTATTTGAACGCAGGGGATTCCTTTATCTTACTTCAAAAATCCATTTACAATCTGTTCTTCTGCCTCTGCTTCGGTAAGTCCCAGTGTCATAAGCTTAATAAGCTGGTCTCCCGCTATTTTGCCGATTGCGGCCTCGTGTATCAGGCTGGCTTCAACACTGTTGGCGGTAATTTCGGGAATGGCTCTTACACAGGCATTATCCATAATTATGGCATCACACTCTGAATGTCCTGCGCATTCATTGTTACCGTCAATCTTGGCATAGAATATCTGTGATGACTCATCTTTTGCAACAGACCTGGAAATAACATTGGTACTTGAACCTTTGCCGTTAAGTTCCACTTCAAAATTTGTCTCAGCGTACTGGTTTTTGTGAGTCATTATTTTTTCTTTTACTATAAGGGTGGCGTTATCGCCAAGTGTACCTTTGGTAATACGCTTGGTGGAATCGATACCTTTGATCTGCACAGTTTCCATTTCCATGTATCCGCCCTCGTCTATTTCAACAACGGTAGTGGGATTCATTACATTTTCGCCGGTTCCGGTTCCTTCTCCGTAATGCTTTTCAACATAGCGGACTTTTGCATTTTTCCCTATATGAAATGTATGGATTCCGTCATGGGAGGACTTCTTGTTGCCGCCGTTATGGATACCGCAGCCTGCAACGATTAACACATCGCAGTCATCCCCCACATAGAAATCATTGTATACAAGGTCATCAAGTCCTGTCTGGCTTAAAACAACAGGTATATGAACACTTTCATTCTTTGTCCCCGGTTTGATAATAATATCTATACCGGGTTTATCTTTTTTGGTAACTATATCGATATTGGCAGTTGTGTTTCTTCCTGCTGCCTGTCCGTTAACACGGAAATTGTATGCTCCGCTTGGAACTTCATGTAATCCTGCTACTTCCTGCAACAGTTTTTTCTGAATCTCATCCATTAATGTGCCTCCTTCCTGTCAAGGAATTTACTGCAAGCGCTTCCAACAGTATTTCCGTTAAGTAGAGAAGGAAGTATTTCCCTGCCGCCTGACTGTTCTATTTCTCCGCCTGCAATTACAACTATTCTGTCGGCTATATTAAGGATTCTTTCCTGATGGGAAATTATAATAATTGAGCCCTTTGTAATCTCATGCATCTTTTCAAATACTTCAATAAGATTCTGGAAACTCCACAAATCAATTCCTGCTTCCGGCTCATCAAAGATTGAAAGCTTGGTACTTCTTGCAAGAATCATGGCTATCTCAATTCTCTTAAGTTCTCCTCCGGAAAGACTTGCATTGACCTCACGGTCAATATAATCCCTTGCGCAAAGGCCTACTTCCGAAAGATAAAGACAGGCCTGTGAAGTAGTGATTTCACTGCCTGCTGCCAGTGTAATAAGATCTTTAACCGTAAGTCCTTTAAACCGTACCGGCTGTTGAAATGCAAAGCTTATTCCTTTTTTGGCTCTGTCGGTTATGGAATCATTTGTGATATCCTCTCCATCAAGCAGAATGCGTCCCGATGTAGGCTTTATAATTCCTGCAATAAGCTTAGCAAGCGTTGACTTTCCTCCGCCGTTAGGTCCTGTAATTGCCGTAAAACGCTGGTCAATTTTAAGACTTACATTTTTAATAATTTCCTTATCGGTACCGTCCGAATCCACCTGATAAGAAACATTTTGTAATTCTAACATGTTAATATTTCCTTTTTTTCCATAGTATTGCTCCACATAGCGAAAATTATTTTAACATTTTCCCACATTAAAAGCAATAAGCTATACTCCATTAAATATTGCGGCAAAAACGATTAGCAGTCCGCCGATAATTATTCTTGGGCTCATAACATCTCCAAGGAAAATTACAGAAAAAATCAATCCGAACAGGCTTTCCATGGATAAAATAATGGCCGCCAGGGAAGGATTCGTATTTTTTTGCCCCACAAGCTGAAAGAAAAATCCCAGAAACACTTCAAAAATACCGCAATATACAATTCCGAGCATGCATCTTAAATTAACATGAGCCGGAACAGGTTCGAATATTAATGCCGTAATTACAGCAAGCACCGCAGCAGTAATAATCTGTCCGGAATGCAAAAGTACGCCGTCGCAGTCGCTTATATCAATGTACATAAGATGAACCGCATACATTATTCCGCATAACAGAAGAAAAATATCTCCTGTTTGGAACCGTAAACCCTTTTCAATAGTAAGAACTCCCGTGCCGCAAAGACATATGAATGCAGACAGGCCCTTTTTTAATGTTATTTTCCTTCGGATAAAAATAAGTTCAACTACCGGGAAAAACGCCACATATGTTCCGGTAAGAAAACTTGCTTTGGACGCGGAGGATAAATTGGCCCCAAGGTTCTGGAAAAGAACTGCCAGGAAAAAAATCACGCCTAAAACAAGGCTCCTTACAACTGTTTTTTTATTCCACTGTTTTCTTCTTATGATTGCAAGAACAACCGCCGGCACCGCTGCCACCGAAAACCTTAATGCAAGCTGCCATATGGGGGTTATGTAATCAAGAGAATCTTTTACCACCACGAAGGAACTTCCCCAGATAATGGCCGCAGTAACTAACAGTACTATGGACATTGCACTTTTTTTGCCTTTTGTTTCTGTTTTTTTCATACAAGTCACCTTCTTCTATACACAAAAGGACAGCGACCCCAAAAGACCGCTGCCCCTTCTCTGCTCCCGGAGCAGAAATATGAGTTATGAAATAAGATTATAGCGATTTTAAATAAATTTCTTTAATCTGTTCCCGTGTAAATGTAACCGGATGATTTTTATGGTTACCTATAGACACTTTAAAGAAATTCTCTACCATCCAATCCACATCGCTTTCTTCAATACCCTGTTCAGAAAGTGTTGTAGCCAGATTGATTTTGTTCAGGAGCTCTTTAATACGGCAAACGCAGTCTTTTTCGTCTTTGCCGCCAAGACACCGTGAAATCACGGCGAACCTTTCCGGCGCTCCTTCTATACTCATTTCGGTAACAACAGGTGTAAGTGCGGCAAGTCCGCGTCCGTGAACTATGTCTTTAAGTCCGCTTGCCGGATGCTCCATACCGTGTGCAACTGTAACACCTGCCGTATTAATTACCATTCCGCCTATTGTACTTGCCCATGTGACTGCATCCCAGTCATCGGCTGTCCCCCTGCCTTCATATACATTTACAAGATGAGAGCCTGTGAGTTTCATTCCTTCCACAGCCAGCATGTCCGTCATCGGCTGCCCTATTTTGGACATATATCCCTCCATGCAATGGCACAGTGCGTCAAATCCCACAGAAGAGAGCACATGCTTTGGCATGGTTTCCATAAGCTCGGAATCGATAATTGAAACCTTTCCGACTATTGCACTGCATCTTAAGGATTTTTTATCTCCCGTATCAGGATTTGTAAGCACGGCAAAGCCGTTACCTTCGCTTCCCGTTCCGCAGGTGGTCGGAACAAGTATTAACGGAAGTGCTTTATCACTCTGTTTTTTGTTAAAAATATATTCATTGATGTCTCCGTCATTGCAGACGATAAAAGCAATTCCTTTGGCGCAGTCCATTATGGAACCGCCTCCCAGTGCAACCACCACATCACAATTATGTTCTTTGGCAAGTCTTGCTCCTTCATATGCGGTTGTTGTGAGAGGATTCTGTTTTACTTTATCAAAAATTACTGATTCAACACCGGATTCTTTAAGTAAAGCTACGGCACGGTCGAGAAGTCCTGATTTTTTGGTGCTTCCGGTACCTGTAACAATAAGTGCCTTATGACCATACTTAGAGGTGTGTATTCCCAACTCCGAAACCTTTCCTCTTCCGAATACCAGATTGACCGGCAGATAATAATTGAATTCCATGATGCCTCCTAAATGCCCATATCCTTCATTGTCTTAACTAATGCTGCTTCAAATATTTCCAGACCTTTATCAGTCTGTTCATCAGTCATTACAAGCGGTGCAAGGAAACGGATAACATTGCCGTATGTTCCGGCATTTTCAATAAGAAGACCCATCTGAAGTGCATTCTGAATCATGGCACTCACAAATTCACCGTAAGGTTCTTTTGTTTCTTTATCTTTTACGAACTCAATACCTATCATGGCACCAAGTCCTCTCACATCACCTACAACAGAGTATTTTTCTTTGAATCCGTTGTAAGCATTCATAACTTTTTCAGCAATATGTCTGGCTTTAGCCGGAAAATCTTCTGCCTTGTAGATTTCCATAGTCTTAAGAGCAGATGCACATGAAAGCGGATTTCCGCAATATGTACCACCGATTGTTCCTCCCGGAACGGAATCCATTATCTCCTCGCTTGCGATAATTGCGCTTATAGGCATACCTGCACCCATTGATTTGGCTGTTGTAAGAATATCAGGAGCTGCTCCTGCTTCTGCCCAGTACTCAGATGCAAAATATCTTCCGGTTCTGCAGTTACCGCACTGGACCTCATCTGCAATCATAAGAATTCCGTATTTGTCACAAATTTCACGAACTGCCTTTACCCATTCAATAGGAGCCGGAATAAATCCGCCCTCACCCTGGATAGGCTCTATAAGCATACATGCAACATCTGTTGCCGGAGTTGCCTCATCGAAAAGTCTTTCAAGTTTTTCAATATAATACTGAATTGCCTCTTCCTTTGTATATCCCTTAGGTGCCCTGTAAAGATATGGATATTCAGCTCTGTAAATACCTGATGGGAATGGTCCCATACCTAATGAATATGCCTTTTTGGCGGTAAGAGCCATTGTAAGGTTGGTTCTTCCGTGAAATGCTCCTGAAAAGCAGATAACATTACCTCTCTTGGTATAAGCTTTTGCAACTTTAATTGCATTTTCATCTGCCTCTGCTCCGGAATTCGCGAAATAAGTTTTCTTTACTGTGCCTCTTACAGGTACAATTTCATTAAGCTTTTCCGCAAGTTCTACATAACCGTCATGACAAATCACATTAAAAATTGTATGAAAATATTTCTCGGACTGCTCCTTAACGGCTTCAACAACCTCAGGTCTTGAATAACCCATATTAAGTACTCCTACTCCGCCAATCCAGTCTAAGAACTTGTTTCCGTCAACATCAAGTACCATGGCGCCTTCGCCTTTTTCAATACAGACAGGATATGTTGTACCACACAAAGCTTTAGGTACTGCCTTATTTCTTCTGTCAAGTAATGCTTTTGCTTTAGGTCCCGGTACTGATTCGGTAATAATTTCAGGTAATGACTCTCTTAACATAATATGCCTTCTTTCTTTTGACAATCCTTATATACTGTTTGAATAATTAATTATAATTTAAATTCCTTTGTTGTATCTGCAAGTGATGCATCCATTCTTTCAATTACCTGTGCAATCTGTTCTTCCGTAATTACTGCTGTAGGCTCAAAACGGATACACTTTGCGTTTACAAGAGTACCTGCTGTCATAACTCCTCTTGAGAAAAGTCCTTTTGCAACGGAATATCCGATTTCGCTTGTCTTAAATTCCACTGCAAGCATAAGGCCAAGTCCTCTTACATCATCAATTACCTGAGGATATTTTGCCTTTAATGACATAAGACCGTTCTTTAAGATTTCTCCTTTTCTCGCACACTGTCCCGGAATATCGTTGTCAATCATGTATTTAATTGTAGCAAGTGCAGCTGAACAGCATACCGGGTTTCCGCCGAATGTAGGAGAACCGAGAAGCCATGGATTATCAATCAATTCCTGGGTCCACATTGACGGTCTGCAGATAATACCTGTAATCGGCATAATACCGCCGCCGAATGCTTTACCGAATGTCATAATATCAGGAACCACGCCTTCTGCTTCACATCTCCACATAGTACCTGTTCTACCCATACCACACTGGATTTCATCGAAAATCAACGCAACATCATATTTGTCACAAATTTCACGAAGTTTCTTTAGGTATCCTGCCGGAGGAACGATTACACCGGCCTCACCCTGAATAGGTTCAACAATCATGCCGGCAACTCTTTCTCCTACTGCTTTAAGATTTCTGATTGCCTTTTCAGCATCTTCGGCATTGCCGTACTCTACATGCTGTACCTGCTGAATCATTGGGAGATATGGTGTTCTGTATGTGCTCTTTCCTCCCATTGAAATTGCGCCGTAAGATTTACCGTGGAAAGCTCCTACGGTAGAAATGTAATATCCGCCGCCTTTTGCAATTCTTGCAAGCTTTAATGCCATTTCAACAGCTTCGGCACCTCCGTTTGTAAAGAAACACATCTGAAGGTCTCCCGGTGTTATATCTGACATAGCTTTTGCAAGATATCCTCTGAGCGGATCCAAAAGTTCCTGTGAATGCAATGCCTGATGATCAAGCTGTGCTTTAACGGTATCAAGAATATACGGATTACGATGTCCGCAGGTATAAATACCGAAACCGCCGAGACAGTCAATAAATTCTTCTCCGTAAAGTCCTTCACAGATTCCGTCATGGTCACTCCATTCCAGAACGGCTGAATTGGTTGATACCGATTTACGGTATTTTAACCAGCCCGGACTTACATAGTTATCAAAATAATCAAGTGTTTCCTCTGTCATGGTCTTCTTCTCTTCATCCGTAAGCCCATCCGAATGAATATATCCGATGACCCTTTCCAAATCTTTACTTACCTGTTCATAACTCATAATTAGTACCTCCTGATCGGTTGATTTAAAGCAATAAAAAAAGCTTCGAGATTATCGCCTCAAAGCTCCTTTGCTTTTCATGTACTCATAATATGCTTTATTTATTATTATTTCAAGTAGCCTAAACACCCATTTTTATACTTATTCTGTATATTTATATAGCACTATTGAGTTATATTAATACTTTTTATAGGTTATCCTATTTAAGCATAAAATATACACATGTTAAGGGCTGCGATTCGGCAGCCCTTAACAATATATGTTTACCATATTATGTAAACTAGTGTTCATACCATCCTACAATACCCGGAGTCAGATTCATATTAATCTGTTTTACTTCCTGATATTCTTCAAGTCCATGAATTCCAAGTTCCCTGCCTATACCGCTCATCTTATATCCGCCCCAAGGTGCTTCATTAAATGTAGGATTATAGCAGTTAATCCATGTAATTCCGGCACGGATTTCCTTAATGACACGAATTGCACGGGTTGCATCCGAAGTAAATACGGCTCCTGCAAGACCATACGGAGTATCATTTGCAAGTGCAATTGCTTCTTCTTCGGTTTTAAATGTCTGGATAGTTACAACCGGTCCGAAAATTTCCTCTTTAACAATAGTCATATCCGGGGTGCAGTCATCAAAAATAGTCGGTCTTACAAAATATCCTTTTGCACATTCTCCCTCTGTGTATCTGTAACCGCCGCATACACATTTTGCTCCCTCGGCTTTTCCTTTTTCAATATATGAAAGAACTCTGTTCATATGTTTTTCGGAAACAAGAGGTCCCATATCCGGATTGTCCAGAGGATTTCCCATTGTTATGGCATTGGCTCTCTCGGCAAGACGCTCAACAAATTTGTCTTTAATGGATTCCTCTATGATAATACGGGAACCGGCTGAACAAACCTCGCCCTGGTTGAAGAAAATACCTATCATCGCCCATTCAACGGCGCCTTCAAAATCGGCATCCGCAAAGATGACATTTGGTGATTTTCCACCCAGCTCAAGACCGATTTTCTTAACATTAGTGGCTGCCTGACGCATTATTGACTGTCCCACGGCAGTACTTCCCGTAAATGTAACCATATCCACATCTTTTGAGGATGCAAGTAAATCACCTACTGTTCCTCCCGGACCCATTACAAGGTTTACGGTTCCTTTAGGAAGTCCCACTTCTTCAAAGATTTCAAAAAGTTTGATTGTAGAAAGTACCGTATCGGAGCTTGGTTTGAATACGATGCTGTTACCTGCGGCAAGAGCCGGGGCAAGCTTCCAGATTGCCATTAAGAACGGATAATTCCACGGTGTAATCTGGGCACATACACCTACAGGTTCATGTACCGTATAAGAATGCATTGTACCGAAATTGCCGTTTACATCATACACACCACCGTAAGGTGCCTTAATAAGGCTGGCATAATAGCGGAAAGCATGGAGGCCGTCATCTACATCGCCCTCTGCCTCGCGAAGAGGTTTTCCGTTGTCAATTGCATCAAGTTTTGCCAGTTCAGACAGATATTCCTCGATTTTGTCAGCGATTTTTAAAAGTATGTCACCTCTTGTCTGGGAATCCATATCACGCCATTCCCTGGTAACATAAAATGACTTTTTGGCAGCTGCTATTGCCCTATTAGTATCTTCAATACTGCTTTCATGAATTCGTGCAATAACCTCACCTGTTGCCGGGTTTATTGACTCAATGAATTTGCCTGAGGTACCTTCAACCCATTCTCCGTCAATGTACATTTTCTTAATTTCCATAAAATAAACCTCCCAGAAATAATATTAAAAAACCCGCCACAGCATTTAAAGTTGTGGCAGGCCATTAAAAGATCAGTTCTTTAATTTTGTCCACATTTCATCATAAATTGCCAATGTATCGGTATCGAGATTTGATACATATTCACCTGATGCAATTACATCAGCAGGCGGATTCTTGGCAGGGTTTCCTGAGAAGTCCTCACCCATTGCTTCAACTGCCACTTTATTCGGGTTAAGGTAAGGGAACTCTTCTGATACCTTCTGTGAAACTTCTGAAGAAAGCATGTAATTAATAAACTTCATTGCATTGTCATAATTAGGTGCATCCTTTGTAATAGCCCAGTTATCCATGAATACATAAGGGCCTTCTTTAGGGAATACAATTTCTATATCTTCGTTTTCTTCCATTGCAAGTGCAATTTCAGCACTCCAGATCATACCGGCAGCACAATCCTCTGAAATAAGTACACTCTTAGGAGAATCCGAATCGTATTTTGCGACATTATCTTTAAGTGTGAGAAGTTTTTCCTGAATTTCACTAAGCTTATCCGTGTCTGTTTCGTTCATGCTGTATCCCATGCTTCTTGCAGTCATACCGATTACTGCACGGAAATCATCAAGAACTACCAGCTTTCCTTTAAGTGCAGGGTCGAATAAATCGTCATAGCTGTCAATTTCCATATCAATCATTGAGGTATTAACCGCAATGGCTGCAACACCGCCCTGATAAGGAACGGAATATACATTTCCAGGGTCATATGAAGGATTCAGATATGCCTCTCCGATATTGTCAAGGTTTGTAAGTTTATCTTTATCAAGCTTTGCCAGCATATCCTGTGCAATCATCTGTTCAACCATATAATCGGAAGGCTGAACAATATCATATGTACCTGCTGACTCTGATTTTACTTTGGCAAGCATATCTTCATTGCTTGAGAAGGTTGTTACATTAACCTTAATTCCGTATTCTTTCTCAAAATCCTTTATTACTGATTCAGGAACATATTCTGTCCAGATAAAAAGATTCAATGTTCCGTTTTCGCCGCTTTTGCCGCATCCTGTAAATGTAAACATGGATACCACAAGCATAACACTTAATACTACCGCTAAAATTCTTTTCTTTTTCATAAAACATTCCTCTCTTTCTTATTTTCTATGCTTTCTTAAATAACTTCTTAATCAGATTGCTCTGAGTAAGTACAACAAGGATTATTGTTCCAAGAAGTATCAAAGTTGATAACGCATTTACATCCGGTGCAACACCGCTCTTAATACTTTCCATAACTTTAAGCGGGAAAGTTTTGGTCTGACCGTTTACGAAATAACTGATAATTACATCATCAATCGAAAGAGTAAAGGCAAGCAATGCTCCGCCTCCGATTCCGGGAGCCAGAACAGGAAGGGTAATTTCAAAAAAAGTTCTTATTCTTCCCGCTCCCAAATCCATACTTGCTTCTTCAATGGAAATATCATATCCGGCAAGTCTTGCCCTGACATTGAAAATAACATACGGAATACAGAATGTTACATGAGCAAGTATCAGTGAAAGTGTTCCCCTTGGAATCTTTGTATTCGCAAATAATGTTAAAAGTGAAATACCAAGTACAATCTCCGGAATAACAACAGGTATATACAAAAGTGCATCTATAACCGTTTTACCTTTGAATTTGTATTTATACATACCTACCGCAGCAAGCGTACCTATAATGGTTGAAAGAATCATGCTTGTTATGGCGATAATCATTGTATTTCCGAATGACTGTAAAAGTGCCGTATTTTCAAAAAGTTTTCCGTACCATTCGAAAGAAAAGCCTTTCCATGTAAGATACGGTTTGGATGTTGTGGCATTGAAGGAATTTACAACAATGTAGATAATCGGTGCAAATAAAAACAAATACACAATCCCACAAAATACTTTCCGAAATATTTTTGCTAAGGTTCTCTTTGTTTTTTTCTTCATATGCTATACCCCCAGACTATCCAGATCACCGCCTGTTTTCTGATACAGCTTAACAAGAATAATGGTGATAACAATTAAAATAATTGATAAAGCAGCACCTAACGGCCAGTTGTTACCACTCTGGAACTGCCTCTCAATAAGGTTACCGATAACATCCGAATTACCGCCGCCAAGGATATCTGATACAAAGAAATATCCGAGACACGGAATAAATACCATGATGCTTCCGGAGAAAATTCCGCTTGATGTCAAAGGAAGTATTACATTAAAAAATGTTTTCGGTCCCTTGGCGCCCAAATCGCTTGAGGCTTCAAGAAGGGATGAATCCAGCTTCTCTATTGCAGTGTATAAAGGAAGAACCATGAAAGGAAACAGACAGTACACCATACCGAATATTGTAGTTCCCTGATTATACAGGAAGTTAATAGGTTCTTTAATCAGGTGTATGTTCTGCAAAAAAGTATTTATCCAGCCGGTTCTTCCGAGAAGGGACTGCCATCCGTATATACGGATAAGTGAATTGGTCCAGAACGGAATAATTACCAGCATATATAAAAGTGTTTTATATTTGCTTTTGGTTCTTGCAATAAAATATGAAAACGGATATGCAATTAAAATACAGATAACCGTTGTGGCCAGTGCGATGAAAATCGACTGTCCGTATATCTTTACATAGTCGGCATTAAAAAGCCTTTTATAATTACTCAGGGTAAAGTGATAGCTTACATTATAGAACTGGTCAATCCCGCAGAAACTCATAATAACTACATAAATAAGCGGTGTAGCAACAAAGAACAAAAGCCATATTGTTACCGGTCCCACCATTGATACTGCAGGAATTGTTTTGGCCTTTAATTTGTGTTTTGTCATAAGCCCGTGCCTCCTTAAACAAATACTGCATTTTCAACCGCCTGGAAAAAGCTGTTATCCATATTATGTATCAGTACCGCGTCTTCTTTGTCCCAGTATACAAATACCATATCTCCGGCTTTAGGAAGTTCTTCTCCGGCAAGCCTTTCTATCTTCAACTGGTTCTTGTTAGGAAGCTCAACAACACATTTCACGATATTTCCTACATATATGAAATCCTTTACTGTCGCAACAAGTGAGAATCCGTCCACAGGATCATTTGAAAATTTCATTTTCTCAGGTCTTACGGAAACTGTAATAAATTCACCTGTTTTAAAGCCCTCTCCGGTTCCGATTATGTCACCGTTCTCAACGCCGATTGTAATTCTTTCAGGATTATCCGACTTAACGGTTCCGTCAAAAATATTTGTCTCACCAATGAAGGTTGCTACAAACTTTGTTGCAGGATGCTCATATATCTCAGAAGGAGTTCCGATCTGATCCATAACTCCGTCATGCATAATGGCGATTCTGTCACTCATTGTAAGAGCTTCTTCCTGGTCATGTGTTACATAAATAAATGTTATATTCAGTTTTTTCTGCAGTCTTTTAAGCTCTAACTGCATCTGTTTTCTAAGCTTTAAATCCAAAGCTCCCAAAGGTTCGTCAAGAAGAAGAACTTTCGGCTTATTAATTAATGCTCTGGCAATGGCAACCCTCTGTTTCTGTCCGCCTGATAACTGGTTCGGATATCTTTTTTCAAAGCCTTCCAGCTGTACAAGTGACATCATCTCAAGGACTCTTTCTTTAATTTCAGCCTTAGGAACTTTTTTCATTTTAAGTCCGTATGCGATATTGTCATAAATTGTCTTATGAGGAAATAATGCATAGCTCTGGAAAACGGTATTTACATCTCTTTCGTAAGGTTCCTTTTCCTCTATAGCCTCACCCTCAACCTTTATTGTTCCGGTTGTAGGCTCTTCAAATCCAGCTATCATTCTGAGTGTTGTTGTTTTTCCGCAACCTGAGGAACCAAGAAGTGTAAGGAATTCTCCTTCGCTGACTGTAAGATTCAAATCCTTGACTACATGATTCGTTCCGTATATTTTATTTACGCCTGTTAATTCAACTATATTTTTACTCAAGCCGGTCACCTCTGTTTCATTACTTACTATGCTGCATCTTTAGAGAGCCTTATCTCCGCGCTCTCCTGTTCTGATTCTGATAGCTTCTTCCACAGGCTTGATAAAAATTTTACCGTCACCTACATGGTCAGTTGCAAGGCTTTCGCGAACCTTCATAACAATCGGTTCCACATCTTTATCTTCCACAACAACGGTAACCATCATCTTAGGAAGAAGGTTGATTGTGGTTTTGAAACCTTTTATTTCGTTCACTCCGGTCATACCTTTCTGGGCTCCGCAACCCATGGCAGTTGTAATTGTCATACCACCACAATTAATGTCATCAAGTATTGCTTTAACTGTCTCCAACTTTTCAGGTCTGATAATCATATCAATTTCTTTCATAACTCATCTCTCCTTTTCATAAAAGATAAAAAAAAAGAAGCCGACTCTGTCGAGTTCAGCTCCTTTGCTTGTGATTATATTACTCTCATATCTATCCAGTTTCAATACTTTGATAATACCATTTTGATACTACTTTTAGGTTATTTTATCAGTTGCCTCTTATCATTTTAAATAGCTGTATTCTGTTTTTCACTCCAAGTTTACGGTAAATATTCAGTATATGTTTTTTCAAAGTATTAACACTTATGCTTAATTTATCGCATATCTTAACATTGTCGGTGCCGTTTAAAAGTTCTTCAAGTACAGTATGCTCTCTTTTGGTAAGTTCATACTTGTCAGCCACCTCGTTAACAGACAGCTTACCGTCATAGCACTGCTCTTTGGTCAGCTCCTTGTAAAGGCGGTATGCCAGATGGTCCTTAAGCATATCCATAACAAATACATCATCATATACGAAATTGTCTTTACCTATTGTACGGTACAAAGTAATTACCCCGAGGAATGTCTTATTATACCCAAGGATTATCTGGAGGGAGTAATGCCAGCTGTTGGGTCTGTACACCTTTTTGTAATACTCCGTCTCTACCCTCTTCTCATCCGATATGATATCTGTCTCCCGGTAAACCATGCTTTTGCCGCTGTACATTATTCCTCTGCTGTAATCAAGTTCATTATATTTAATGGATTCGTCCACATCACAGTTATAGGTAACCTGGTCCGTAAGTTCAAATTTATCGTCTCTTGATGCAAGATAAAAGTCTGCACTGTCAAAATCCAGCAGCATTTTCAGCTGTTCAAGAAGCATTTCTCTCATAACGGTGAGATTATCCGTGGTGTATATTTTGTAAATAATACTGTTAAGTATAAGCCAGTCGTTAGTTTCCAGTGTTTTCATAACAAAAACCTCCGTCCACAATATTTATCATATGATTATCAATATTATGAGCGAAGGTTTTTATTTAGTCAATTTCTTTTTTTGGCTGATTTTTATTCAAATATTAAGCTTTCGTCCGTTCTTTATTCATATGTTGAAATAATTTCCAGAACTTTTTGTGCTTCCTCATCAGAAAGAATATATACTTCAAGTCCTTCCTCGTAACTGTAGTCATAATAATTAGATATAGTTAATCTGACTACAAGTACATTCTGTCCGTCAATTTTATCTGTCTTTTCAAGTCCGTCAACATATTCACTTAAGTTTTTCAACATGGAAGCATTCGAATTATCACTATAATCCGAATATGATTCAAAATACCAGTCGGTATCTATATTTTTACCGCTGTCCGTCTGCAGAGATATTCTGGCTGAAACGGCCCGGTCAAAATTATTATATCCGAATTTATCAATTGTATTTACCGCATCGGTTAATGTAATTCCGTCCAGATACTGCTTAAGAAGATTAAGCGTCTTTGGAGTTTTTCCGGATATTCTTAATTTCCACACGTTTTCGTAATTTCTTGTGTGGCACACAATTGTTTCATAAGCCGAAGATTCTCTTACCGAAAGAATATCAAGAGGACTGTCACTTGCTCCCAGTTCTTCAATAAACGAATCGTACAATTTTTCAATCATTTCGGTCTCAAGAGAAAAATCCTGAACATACATATCTTCAAAATTATATTTTTTGTATTTTATAATTTTGTTTACGATAATTCCTATATTTTCCTGATTTTTGCATTCTTCTACTACTTTTTTAATGCAGGAATCTTCAACACATACATTTCTGTAATATGTTCTTCCTTTATAATGTATTGCCACATCCAGAACTCCGTCAGTCAGCAGATATTCCGGATCTTCTCCATTTTTTACGAAGGCTTCGCTCTGTCGGTTATAACTCTCTGTTATCTCTGAAATAATATCCTCGGAATAGATTTTAACATCATTACATTCCCTCAGAATGATACTGTCATACGAATACGGAAACGATTCCACCTTAATCCATTCAACAGACTCTTTGTCGAAGGTTTTTTCGTTGGCACTTTTGGCACAAAACCATACTCCTGTTATTACTACCAGATTCAAGCAAACGAGAATCGGAAGAAATTTAGCACTTTTGCCAACCTGCTTCCATTTTCTGGAAGTAACAAGTTCATAAAGAAAATAAATAATAACGGCAATTATATAGTACAGGAAAATATAAAATATCATTTCGTCCCGTGCATAATATGTATACCAGGAATCGTCTATACAATATTCCTCATGATACATTACATTCAAAACATAATAACATCCTGCAAGGCACACAAGAAATGCCGGTACCATTCTGAAAACCGTCTGCCAGAATCCATTAAGACTTGGCTTGGATGCCACTTCACTTTTACGCATTCTGAATACAAGCAGTCCGACTACCATAAATATTATGCCAAGAACAGTGGAGTATATCAGGCATCCGGTATCCGCCTCTATTCCGGCGAATAAATCGTCAAAATAAGAAAACAGAACATTATGTGACTCCAGAAACCATGAACTCATTCCGTATTCAAAAGGAATATATGGTGTAAATTCATTTATGATTTCCCTTATTATTTCAAAAATCGCATCAGGCACAACAAGTATCATTAACGCTACACTAAAGTTGGTAAATGTGGTTCCCGTGACTGAAACGGCAATCCCGAATCCTCCGGCTACAAGAATAATTCCTGCCACAATTTCCAATATAAAGAATACAGTGCTTCTTAAATCAACCCACAGAATGCGGTTAAATGCTACCGTTATGGAAGCCGAAGCCGTTGCTGCAATTACCATCAACAATGCCCATGCAATAACAGCCAGAATACAATGAATATACAGGCTTTCTCTTCGTATCGGTATGGAGTGATAAAAATCGCTGGAGTTCCTTTTGTTAAGATAATTAAATGATACAAGCATCATAATTGATACAAATACAACAGGAATTCCTATCATAATGCTCATTTTTTCTATGAACATAAATTCCACTTTGCCTGAAAAATTTCCGATACCTGCGCCTATCGGTATCATTATTCCCATTATGGTATATATTGCGACTCCGATTATTCCGGGAATTTTAAGCTGTCTTAACGCTTCAAGGAAAAATCTTTTGTTCCAGAACTTATTTTTCATGTGATTTTCCCTCCTCTTCAAGTGATTCAAGATCAAATGCGTAACCTAATGCTTCCATTTCATATGTAAATACTTCTTCCAGTGTAAGAGGAAGCACATCCAAAAGAACCGGTGACATAGCTTTAATTCTTTCCACCACTTCTTCCCTGTCTCCTCTTATGATAAGATTTGCAACGGAACCATGTTTTACAAAATGCAGAATGTCCATTTCTCCGAATATACTTCTGTCATAATCATGCAGAAATGCCGTCTGCACTTTAAAAAGTGAAGTCTTCAGATTGGTAATATCGCTTTCAAACACCAGTCCGCCTTTATGAAGAAGGGCAAGCTGGTCACATGTATCCTCAAGTTCCCTGAGGGAATGCGATGTAAGGATTGCAGTGGCTTTCCTTTCCTCCACATCTTTACAGATAAGACTTTTAACCAGATTACGCATAACCGGATCAAGACCGTCAAATGTTTCGTCCAGAAAAAGATATTTCGGTCTTGACGATACCGCAAGGATAATTGCGGCCTGCCTTTTCATACCCTTTGAAAATGTATTTATATTCTTGCCCGGGTCAAGGCGAAATGTCTCGGTAAGATAATCAAAGCGCTCCATATCAAAATTCTCATATACGCTTCTGTACAGTGAAGCCATTCTGTTCATTGAGGCGTTATTAATAAAATACAGTTCGTCTGGCACATAACCTATAATACTTTTTATCCCGGGATTTTCAAAAACATCTTCCCCGTCTATTTTGACGCTGCCGCATTCAGGCTTATATATTCCTGATATCAGTCTCAAAAAAGTTGATTTTCCGGCGCCGTTAGAACCCACCATTCCGTAAATACATCCTTCGGGAATACAACAGCTTACATTGTCAAGCGCTGCATATCCGTCGAATTTCTTTGTAACTTTATCTGCCTGAATCATCCTTTGGCCTCCTTTGATACCTCAGTATATACATCATCAACCACCTTTATTACCTCATCTTTCCCTATTCCAGCCATGGCAAGTTCTTTAAGTTTCTCCCTGAATACCGTAAGATCTTCCCTCTTGGCAATACTAAGGGCTTTCTTGGCATGTTCTGATACAAAACACCCTTTTCCCGGAACAGAAAAGACGAGTCCTCTCCGGTCCATCTCCGATACGGCCTTTTGTATGGTATTGGGATTAACCGAAAGTTCTACCGAAAGATTACGGACAGAAGGTATTTTATCACCCGGCTGCAGTATCCCTGTCAAAATAAATTTTTCCGTCTGATTAACAATCTGTTCATATACCGGAACTCTTGACATTACATCTATCTGATACATTTGCACCTCCTGTAAAATTTACTGTGTACTATCCCAACTAGTACACTTGTTGATTTAAATATAACACCTTTAAATTTTTCTGTCAAGCAGATAATGCCACATTTGCCGGTCGAAAGAACGCTTTCGCTTGATTGATTCCGTAAGTATCGCCACATACGCCGAGGGAAAGAACGCTTTCGCTTGATTGATTCCATAAGTATCGCCACATACGCCGAGGGAAAGAACGCTTTCGCTTGGTTGATTCCGTAACGGTACTAAGGCTGCAAAATACGCAGCCTAAGTACCGACGGAATCAAACATCTTTCCCCCCGGCATATGTGACATATTAAAGGAAGCGGTGGGGCTTTTTCGATTTAGTTAAATTTTACGAAATAAAAGTAAATAATTCTTTTCTTCATCAAGCAGCCTCAATACCCCCCTATGTATCTCCCTTATCCCCGGGTCCGCCAATATATTAAATGAGCTGTAATATACCGGGAGTAAAATTCATGCCACATTTGCCGGTCGAAAGAACGCTTTCGCTTGATTGATTCCGTAACGGTACTAAGGTTGTATAAAACACAACCTAAGTACCGACGGAATCAAACATCTTTCACACGGCATATGTGGCATATTAAAAGGAGCGGCGGGGCTTTTTCGATTTAGTTAAATTATATGAAATAGTTCTTTTTGGCCCTTAGAATAGCGCCTTAATTTTATTATCATATATAATACAAAAAGTTAATAATTCTTTTCTTCATCAAGTAGCCTCAATACCCCCCTATGTATCTCCCTTATCCCCGGGTCCGCCAATATATTAAATGAGCTGTAATATACCGGGAGTAAAATTCATGCCACATTTGCCGGTCGAAAGAACGCTTTCGCTTGATTGATTCCGTAACGGTACTAAGGTTGTATAAAACACAACCTAAGTACCGACGGAATCAAACATCTTTCACACGGCATATGTGGCATATTAAAAGGAGCGGCGGGGCTTTTTCGATTTAGTTAAATTATATGAAATAGTTCTTTTTGGCCCTTAGAATAGCGCCTTAATTTTATTATCGTATATAATACAAAAAGTTAATAATTCTTTTCTTCATCAAGCAGCCTCGATACCCCCTATCTATCTCCCTTATCCCCCGGGTCCGCCAATATATTAAATGAGCTGTAATATACCGGGAGTAAGATGTTTGATGCCGTCGGTACTTTGGCTGCGTATTGTGCAGCCTTAGTACCGCTACGGCATCAATCAAACGAGAGTGTTCTTACTCACGGTATATTACAGCATCATCTCAATCAAACGAGAGTGTTCTTACTCACGGTATATTACAGCAAGTTATAACTTAACCGCCGCAGGTCCGCTATACTTCGCATCCCTGTACCGTTCCACTGAAAATTCCAGATTCTTCTGGGCTTCGAAAATATTACCGCTTACAGTTCCTCCGGTAATTATTGTTTCTTTTTGGCCGTCAAACAGATATCCCAGACGGAATTCGCCTCCGAAATATCCGTCCATTGCATCAACCTGAAAATCCGAAAAGCTCTTTATCATAAGATATGGTGTTTTTTTCATTTCTTCAAGGGAAACCGTTCCGTTACCGCATTCAATGCCTGTGAAGAGGCCTGCCTGAGGAATATTGATATATGATGAGTATGACGCCCTTCCGTGAAGCGCTTTTACAATTCCATCCTCAATGAATACCTTTTTTTCCATTTTGACGCCGTCCCGGCTGTACGGAACATCCGGAACCATTGTGAGGTTAAGTTTTTCTTTATTACACTCACCGCAGATTTCGTACCCCTCACAGAAAGGTGAATATCCGGGATAGATGTTGGAAGCATTGGCACGCTGCAGATAAAAATCGAGGAACTCACCTACCGCACCGTCGCAAAGAATTATCGGTATGCCGGTAAGGTCCTTTGGTGCCGGTTCTGCCAGTGCTCTGTCCCTTACCGAGTGAAGGGCTTCACGGCATTTGATTTTTATTGCCTCCGTATCAAGGTTGTCATATTCGAACTGAAGATGAAGTTCCACATCTTTTCCGAGAGTGTTACTCTGAACGACAAATTCTCCGTCAATGCCATATTTCGTATAGGAGACATCGCAGCCTGATGAATTGATTATTCTTACGGTTTTCTTTGTGGCAAAGAATTCCGATGAGTTGACAAAAGCATCTTTTTCTATATCTTCGCTGTAGAGAGCCTTTGCCATTTCCTTTGCGGCTTCAATTAAATCCATTGAGTTAAGGTTGGTTTCCACTACCTGCATTTCATTTTTCTGTCCTGTGGGAAGTTCAAAATAAGGATTCTCTACATACTCTCCCAGTTCCCATGCGGAAATGATTTTTTTCTGCCATATTTCCTTTGTGTCATTAGGTGATAAAAATACTTCCGATGAACCCAGATAATGCTTTTTATCCTTCTCAAATTCATGGTATACCGTGAGCGATATTTCATGAACTTTTTTGGCTCTTGTAAGGTCGAGTTGCTTTTTTACGAAAAAAAGCTCCGCCGACTCCCTTACTTCATCTGAAATAACAAATTTATCAATTTTATTTGAATGTAAAATGTCAAGAATATCGTTAATCATGTCACCCTCCGGATTATCCTAATTTAATCGTAGCCTTAATGAACGGGCCGCCGTCGGATACTTTGACCCATTCCTTATATCCTTTACCGCAAAAGCCGCTTCCGCAGAGTTTCGCTTCTTCGGACATCATGGAAATTGACTTTAAAAGATCAGGTACATATCCGCTTAAAACAACAGGTGAATATATTTTTCCGGTAAATTTCCCGTCAACAATTTCCCTTGCCACATTAACCATACACTGGATACCCCAGTTTTTCGGGTCTTCCATGCCGCATGTGGCATTTTCAAGATAAAAACCTTTCTTGATGGAAGCAATCATATCTTCTACCTTATCCGTTCCGCCCTCAAAAAATGTATTTGTCATCCTGGTGTAGGCTTTTCTTTCGTAATTTTCTCTTCTTCCGTTACCGGTACTTTTTATTCCAAGGCAGGCTGCGGTTCTTGCATCACAAATGCCTCTTTTCAGAATACCTTTTTCAATTATTACAGTGTCCTGTCCTCTTTCGCCTTCATCATCAAAATCATATGTGGCGGTTTCAACCGCCGCTGCAGCACCGTCGTGCATGGTTACAAGAGGAGAAGCAACATATTCTCCGATATATTCTTTCGCAAGCGCCCTGTCTTTTACAAACATATCCATTTCAACACCGTGTCCGAATGCCTCATGAACAATCATTCCGGTAACATCCGGTGCACAGATGCATTCGTATTCTCCCGGAGTAATCTGCTCTGCATTAAGCAGTTCAACAGTAGCCTTTGCCACGTCTTCCAGCTTATTATCCATACAGTCCAGTACAGCTATTCCATCCCTGTTTGAAAAACTGGCAAAATATGATTTCACCGCTTCACCTTTTTTGGCGAGCATAAAAACATATCCTGTCATCCAAAGCACTTTTTCGGATGCCTCCTTTTTCGGGGACAGAAAGTATTTTGTGTAAATCTGATATGAAGAATTGACACGGCAGTCGAGAATTCTTTCATCCATTGAAAGCCCTTTATTACGGATTTGGGAAAGTTTGGATATTATGGCTTTATCACCAATCTCTTCCGGATTGTCGTGAAATTCATTTTCGGTAAAACTGACAAATTCCTCTTCCGATACAGTATCATATTTTATCCATTCGCTCTCGTCCATACTTTCAAAAAGCTTTTCAAGGATTTGCGGAATTTCAACTAATGCCCCATCATCAAGCTCATTGAAAGAATACTCGGCATATCTGCCCTTATCCTTCGCAAAAGGTTTATATGCTCTGACCACATATCCGTTCTGGCATAGAAGCGGGCTCTGGGAAGCCACCGTTCCTGCTGCCGATACGGAATAATTTTTACCTTCCGCACAGGCCGCCATAATTGATGCATACGGATACTTTTCCCATAATACATTCATTAACTGTTTTATTCTGTCCTTATCCATTATGCTTCTCCTTTTCGATAAAATAGTCCCTTAAGTCAATCAGAGAATCAAATCTTTTAAATAACATCTTATCATACTCCGGTGCAGGAGGCTGCACATCCGGAACCATAATTACTTTCATTCCGGCTTTGGCGGCGGCAATAATTCCGTTGTAGGAATCCTCCACTCCGTAAGTGGATTCCGGATCTGTGCCAAGCATTTCACATGCTTTCAGATATATGTCAGGACTTGGCTTGCTGTGAAGAACCAAATCACCACCGATTACTTCGTGAAAATATTCACGAATACCGGTTTCTTCCAGATGATGCATTATGACAGGAATTCTGGAAGAGGAAGCCAGGGCAACTCTTGCATTAACCGACTTAAGGTATTTAAGTATTTCTACCGTTCCCTTTTTAAGCGGAACACCGTCTTTAATGTGGTCATCAAATATTTTATCTTTAAGCCTGTAAAATTCATCAAAAGGAAAACCGGCCGGATAAAACTCTTTAAGAATCTCTATCTGGTCATTACGGTTCCTTCCAATACAGAGAAAGGCAGGCTTTTCAATATTTTCGATTCCCAGAATCTTAGCTGTCTCTCCCCATGTTCCGGTATATATTTTCTGTGTGTCAAAAAGGACTCCGTCCATGTCAAAAACAATATTTATCATTACGACTCCTATTCTATCTGCAGCCTGCGGAGCTTATAGAACTCTCCTCCCGCTTCCATTAGTTCGTCATATGTTCCGTACTCGGCGAGTACGCCTTTATCAATAACGGCTATTTTATCAGCATTCCTGATTGTGGAAAGTCTGTGGGCAACCACAAATGTGGTTCTTTCATTCTTAAGATTTTCCAAAGCTTCCTGTATTTCCTTTTCGGAAACGCTGTCCAATGCGGATGTAGCTTCATCAAGAACTATTACCTTAGGTTCGCGGATTAACGCTCTTGCGATACTTATTCTCTGACGCTGTCCTCCGCTTAATCTTCCGCCGTGTTCTCCCACCACCGTATCTAAGCCGGCCGGAAGGGATTCCACAAACTCAGAAAGATTGGCAGCCTTTATAACTTCATTCAGTTTCTCGTCACTTACATTTTTCAGGCCGTATGTAATATTTTCCCTGATGGTTCCGGAGAAGAGAATTGAATTCTGCGGAACCACTGCAATATGTTTTCTGTAACTTCTCAAATTGATATCGTTAAGATTTTCGCCGTCCAGAAGTATTTCTCCCGAATCCGGTTTCATAAATCCTATTACAAGATTAAGGATTGTTGTTTTGCCTGCCCCCGATTCACCCACCAGGGCCACTGTCTCTCCTGCTTTCACCTTAAGATTAAGACCGGAAAGAACATTTTTATTATCCTCGTATGAAAACACTACATTTTTAAACTCAAAGCCGCCTTTTATATCATCAATTTTTTTCTTGCCGGAATTATCTTCCACATCATTGGCAAGAAGTACTTCTCCTACCGAATTAACAGACTCGATACCTTTTGAAATAATAGGAAGAAGACTTAAAAATGAGGTTATCTGTCCCACAATATTGCCAAAGTAGGTCTGATACATGGTAATGTCTCCCACCTTAATCATCCCCTTGTAAGCCAGATATCCGGTAAAGCCCAGGCACAGAATCTGGAAGCCCTGAAATACGCACCAGCCCACTGCCCCGAAATTCGCCTGAATTATATCAAGCCGGTATCCGGTTTTGGCCACATGGCGCAGCTGGCCCTCCATTTTGTTGATTTCTTCCTTTTCAAGGGCATGTGCTCTTGTAACCGGAATCATCTCCACCATTTCCATAACCCTTGCACTTGTCTCTTCCATCTCTTTACGGAAATCGGCATTGCTTGTTCTGATTTTACGCCTGAAAAAGAAGATTGTGGCAGCTGCAACAGGAGCCGACAGTACAAAAAACAAAAGAACAATTGCACTTGTCATACCGGTCACCGTAATTGCCACTATAAGATTCAGGGCGATTGTCATAATATTAACAAACAACTGCTCGGACAGGGTTTCAATTGCCTCCACATCACGCATTACCTTTGACTGAAGTCTTCCCGACTGCATCTCCGTATGGTATGAAATGGAAAGCTGCTGCAGTTTACGGACAAGGGCTCCTCTTAAGCCTGCCTCTGCAGAACGCACTGCCATACTTCTGCATCTGGTAAAAAGATAATTCATAGGATAATTTATGGCAACAAGCACCAATACCAGAAGCATATTGTATAGGATGTTTTTATAGTCCCCTTCTGTCTGCCTTGTAGCTATATTAATAATATTGGCAGTTACGATGGGAAGTACCCATACACAACTGTGTTTTAATATGAAAAAAAGCGCCGAAAGTACAAACTTATGATAATTTCCCTTATAAAGACCTATTACCACCTTAAGCGGTTTATTTTTATTGCGCTCGTAGCAGCTTATGCAGCCGTCTTCAATCCGGGAAAATTCATTCGGAAAACTTTTACTGTCTGCCTGCTGTCTTTTCTTCAAAGTATCATCTCCTGTTATGCATTAAACATAATTTTTTCGCTTTTGAAAGCCCTTGTGGTCAGGGCGATAATCACTGCGGCAAATCCATATGTCACTGCTGCCGCAGCCGCAAACTCAGGTAGGGTTATTTCCCTTGTAAAAATACCCCTGAATGCAACCGAGGAATTGAATACAGGAATAAGGTAACTTCCGAAAGATGATTCCCCGGAAGAATACATCGTAATCATTCCTGCAACAATTACCACCATATATATAGGCATAATATATGTCTGTGCCTGTTTATTGTCCTTTGCGAGTACCGAAACAATGCTGATAATTGCCACATACATAAGTACGATACCGAGGATAAGTACTATAAGCTCAGCAATCTGAACAGGTGTAAAGGAAATTGCCAGTCCTTCAAATGCGCCTCCGTCTCCAATCATCTTCATTCCCGCAGGCAGTGCAATGAGCATTGTAACAATGTATACCATCGCACTCATAATTGAAAGTATTCCTATTGCTATTATTTTACCCAAAACAATATTTACCCTCTTAACAGGCGTAAGCAAAAGGCTTGCCATTGTACCTCTTTCTTTTTCACCTGCAATGGAGTCAATTCCTAGTCCCATGGCTCCGGCAAAAATCATCATGGTGATCAGATACGGTACAAACATTCCAAGCATTTTTCCGGTGGCTTTCTCGTCATCCTGAACTACACTTTCTTTGTTATCATAATCCACTGTAAATACCTGTATTCTGCTGATATCCCCGACACGTTCTGCCACCAGGCTCTGTCTGTATACTTCAAGGTAGCCTTCCACAAATTTGGTTCTTGCCTCTGAAGAATAATCCTCTGAAGGATTATAGTATGTGGACACCTGTAATACCTTCGTCTCATCATTTTTAACCGTTTCCGAGAAATTTTCAGGAAATACGATTACAAGATCCAGATTTCCGTCCTTAATATCCGCCTTTGCAGTTTCCATATCAAGGTCATCAGTAAAAAACTTAAGATCCAGTCCTTCTTCGGAGCTTATAAGACCTCTAAAATCATCCGGCGCATACTGGATGTATACGGTTGAAACATGGTTCTCAATACCTTCCATCATATTGGAAATCAAAGCAAACACAAGGAGAAAAATTCCTCCCACAAGAATAATCGGCAGCACAAACATGGAAAAAATCATCTTTTTATCCTTGAATACTCTGCTCAATTCTTTATTAATAATGGTTTTCAATCCGTTCATTACACTTCCTCCTTATGATTAAGCTTATACATTTCAAAAAATGCATCTTCAAGATTATCCGTATTATACTGTTCATATATCTGAGGAAGTGTTGCGTCACAAACCTTTTTTCCGTCTATTATAATACCTATACGGTCGCAGAGTTTTTCGGCTTCGCTCATAATATGGGTGGAAATCAGTACAAGTTTTCCGTCATCACGAAGCTTTTTAAGATAATCAGTAACAAGTCTTGCCGTAATAATATCAAGACCTGAGGTAGGCTCATCAAAAATAATTATATCCGGGTCATGAACAAGACATACTGCGATAGCGGCTTTCTGCTTCATTCCTGTAGACAGTTCCTCTATCTTCTTATCCTTAAAGCCTGTTATTTCAAAATATTCGAAAAGTTCTTTTTGGCGTTTCTCCAGCTGCTCCTCCGGTATTCCGTGAAGCTTTCCGAAAAATCCGAAAAGGTAGTCAACCGAAAACTGAGGATCAAGCTTAATATCGTTTGTCAGAAAACTGATTCTGTTTCTGACTTCCTCCGAGTCCTTAACAGTATCAAATCCGTCAACCGTTATGGTTCCCTCCGTAGGCTTAAGAAGTGTGGCAAGACAACGCAGCGTGGTAGTCTTTCCGGCTCCGTTAGGTCCTAATATTCCGTATATCTCCCCTCTTTCGGCCTTCAAAGACAGATCGTTTACAGCAACCTTTATGCTGTTCTTTGTTTTCTGCTTCTGCATCTGTCTGGTGGTAAGTTTATATACCTTAGTCAGGTTATTAATCTCAATCATAGTAAATATTACCTCTCTTCCACATATTATTTAGCCAAGTACATACATAATAATAAACTATTTTCCTATTTTCAAGATAAACTTGGATAATCCGGGAAATCTCAATCACTTCTTGCTATCTTATAATCTATCCGCTATAATGAATTTGCTAAAAAATATATAAAGGAAGGACATAATATGAAAAAGAAAATTTTATCACTTCTTCTTATCGGAGCAATGCTTTTATCATTTACTGCATGCGGTAAGAAAGATACGAATACCGAAACCGGCTCTACAGAGCCAACAACAGTTGCAGAAGACTCCACCCAATCCACAGAAGCAGAGCTTACGGGATGTGATTTTAACATTGCTTCCCTCAAAGGCCCTACAAGCATCGGACTTGTAAAACTTTTTGCGGATTCCGATGAGGGTACAACAATCAACAAATACAATTATTCAATACACGGTACAGCCGACGAAATTTCCGCAGGAATTGTTAAAGGCGAAATCGATGTTGCTGCCGTTCCATGTAACCTTGCATCAGTGCTTTATAACAAAACAGAGGGACAGGTAGTAATTGCCGCAGTCAATACACTGGGTGTTCTCTATATCCTTGAAAAAGGTGAAAACATTGAATCCGTTGCCGATTTAAACGGAAAAACAATATACACAACAGGTCAGGGTACAACTCCTGAATACACACTCAGATATCTTTTAAGCTCCAACGGCATCGACCCGGATAATGATGTTACAATAGAATTTCTTTCAGAAGCTTCAGAAGTAGTTTCAAAGGTTTCCGAAATGAGTTCCGCAGTTGTAATGCTTCCTCAGCCTTATGTCACAATAGCAACAGGTGCCGACGAGAATCTTAAGGTTGCCCTTGATGTTACCGAAGAATGGGAAAAACTTGACGAGAACAGCACTGTTGTTACAGGCGTTTTGATAGCCCGCAAAGAGTTTATCAACGAACATCCTGAACAGTTTGAGGCTTTTCTTAACGAATACAAGGCTTCTGCCGAATATGCCAACAGTAACACTGATGAATGTGCCGATCTCGTAGAGAAATTTGACATATTTAAGGCAGCCGTAGCCAAGAAGGCAATCCCTGAATGCAATGTTACTTTCATGACCGGTGAAGAAATGCAGACAAAGGTGCTTTCATACCTTACCGTTTTATTCAACCAGAACCCTGCTGCAGTAGGCGGCAATCTGCCTGATGAAAATATTTTTTACTAAGAATTGACTGACCGGAGGCCCAATGAATAAGAAAAAAATCCTTACAACTACAATCTGTATTGCAATCTGGATTTTTCTCTGGTTCATTGCGGCCTTTTTTATTGACAAGAAGATATTTCTCCCCGGCCCGGTGGATACACTTAAGGCTTTTTGCAGTCTTGCTGTCACAAAAGAATTCTATCAGAGTGTTCTTGTATCGCTTTCAGGCATATTAAAGGGCTTTCTTATCGGTATGGGCGGGGGAATTCTTTTTGCATCACTTGCCTGCAGATTTTCGTTTTTGGAATCCTTTTTTTCGGTTCCGATAAGAGTTATCAAAGCAGTACCCGTAGCTTCATTTGTGATTCTTGCACTTTTATGGATTAATTCAAAGAATCTTTCCATACTGATTTCTTCATTTATGGTTCTCCCGGTTGTATATACCGGACTTTTATCAGCGCTAAAAAATACCGACAGAAAAATGCTTGATTTTGCCGTAGTATTTAAGCTGTCTCCATTGAAGAAAATCCGTTATGTCTATATACCGTCGGCTATCCATCCGTTGACCGCATCCTGTTCCGTGGCTATGGGCTTTGCATGGAAATCCGGCATCGCAGCCGAAATAATCGGACTTATTAAAAACTCCATAGGAAACGAGCTTTACAAGGCAAAATTATATCTTGAAACCCCTAAGCTGTTCGCATGGACGGCTGCAATCGTATTAATAAGTTTTCTTTGTGAAAAACTTATCACACTTATTTTAACCTGCATCGGAAAAGCCCTGGGAGGAATTTATAATGAGTAATATTCAAATCACTTCTTTACGGATTAAATACGAAGATAAGACAGTTATCTCTGATTTCTCATGCAGCATCCGCAAAAGCCGGTATACTGCTTTAATGGGGCAGTCGGGAATCGGTAAAACATCAATCATTAATGCCCTTATGGGACTTGTTTCATATGAAGGCACTATTGCTCTTCCCGACAAATGCAGATTTTCAGCCGTATTTCAGGAAAACAGGCTTTGCGAAGGCATTTCCGTATACCGCAATATTAAACTGACCGCAGCAGACAATTATTCCGCCCGGGATATTATTACCGCAATTAATGCAATGGGCCTTTCCGGCTCAGAGAATGTTAAGGTCAGCAAATTAAGCGGCGGCATGAAACGCCGTGTGGCAATTCTGCGTGCCGTTATGGCTCCTTATGATGTACTTATAATGGATGAACCTTTTAAGGGGCTTGATGCTTCCACATACGAATCCGTTAAATCCTATGTAAAAGAAAAAACCTCAGGCAAAACCGTGATTTTAATTACCCACGATTCTTCCGAGGCTTTATATTTTGATTCCGATATCATAGAAATCCCATCATAAATTATCAGAATACATTGTATATCTGTTTCTTCCGTTCTCCTTGGAAGTATATAAGGCTTTGTCAGCGCGCATATAGAGTTCCGAATATTCCGATACTCCGTCCGACAATGCAATACCCACACTGACTGAAAGATTAACAGCTTTACCGTCCATCTCAAATCTTCTGTCCATCTTATCAACCAGTTCCGCTGCAAGATTGTTAATCTGCTCTTCTGACTTATATCCATGAATGAAAACCACAAATTCGTCTCCGCCATATCTTCCCAGATAATCCTCCGGAAAAATAATTCTCATGACACCGGCAAGAGTCTTTAACGCTTCATCACCGGCAAGATGTCCCATAGTGTCATTGACACCCTTAAAATAGTCCATGTCAATAAGATAAAGTGCACCTTCAACGCCTTCCGGCCGTCTGCTCATAAATTCATCAACCATAATGTCAAAGGTTCTTCTGTTAAATAATCCCGTAAGTCCGTCATGCTTGGCTACAACACTGATATTTTCTTTTTCACGCTTCTCCGCATAGAGTTTCTCAACGAATTTCTGCTTGTGTTCCTCTTCCCTTCTGAGTCTTAGCAGGGCTTCTTCATTCTCCTTAATAAGACTGTTGGCTTCAAAAAGTTTCTTTTTGACAAAATTAAATGAATCATACAGTTCCTTGAACTCATCATTATTTTCAAATGTAAGGTCCGCCATCTCGGCATATCCTTCATTAAACAGTCTGGTCCAATCCGTTACATTTCTGATAGGAGTTATTATCTTTCTGCGGATAAATAATACAAACACAACTATCCATAATACAATTCCCGCCCCTGAAATTCCAAGCAGAACTTCCGATGTCACAATCTTGCCCCGGATGCCTGTATATGCATTATTGTATTCTGAGGAAACCATGGCAAGAATCTTTGAAAATGAAACATTGATTTCCGAAATACATGGAGAAATATTCTGTGAATATTCCCCGTTAACTATATCCATCCTGGAATAATCGGTAATATCCTCCATGGCATTGCTAAGATATATGAATACTTCATTCATAGTCTCAATCTCATCCTTGACTGTGTCGGAATAAGAAAATCTCTGTGTATGAAGATTCCTGAACGCTTCCCTTGCTACTGAAAAATCTTTCTGTACCGCTTCCAGATTATCCTTGCCGCCAATTTTTATATATTGGTTCATACTGTTCTCAAAAGTATCCACATCAAACACGGCGTCAGCTATTGTATAATAGTTCTTTTCATAGCGGTCCATTGTCTTATTATGGGTTCTTACACCAAAAATAAGGCATATCATAAAACATGCCATAAAAATCCATAAAGGAATGGTAAAAATAATTATTCTTTTGCATATAGACTGTTTTTTGTTATTTTCTTTATCCATCTGCCAACCCCTATGAATAAAATTAATCGTCAACCTAGTATATCACACATAAATAGATTACTACTTTCAGTGAAGTTTTGCAATAAATATTACAATTTCATTAATACAGTCTTGCAAAAAAATTCTTTACTTTTAGCAGTTATAATTGTATAATAGCGTGGTGTCGGGTAATTAATGACATATGCTGGAATAGCTCAGTCGGTAGAGCAGCTGATTCGTAATCAGCAGGTCGCGTGTTCAAGTCACGTTTCCAGCTTTTCTACAACTTCCCAATAAGCGGGTTTACATCCGTTTTATTGGGCTTTTTTATTTATTCTGTAAATACAGGAAGCTCAGACATTTGTTATGGCCTGAGCTTCTTTTAATGCTGTAAGTTATTATGTATCAAATCCGATAATACTATTCTTTATATGCATCACCTATTCTCTTCCTGATTATGAAAAGGTATACACCTCCGAGAATTGCGCATATACCTGCTACCGAACCAAAATATACGGATATATTCCTTGGAATACCCCAGATTCCCGTCTGCGGAATCTGTATGCTTAATGCTTTCATAATCTCCATTGCCGCTTCGGTTCCGATTTGGTTAAGCGCTGCTTTTCCGAAGGTGGATACTATATTAAAGACTCCTCCGAGTATAAGAAACAGTGCCGAAAATCCACTGATTTTCTTGTATGTAGGAACTTTTTTCGCAATAAATTTCATGGAAATGAAGCTGTTTTTCAGTCCGGAATAATATATTATACTTAAGACGAATACTACAGTCAGAACAATACATGCTATTATAATTGACATTACGGTAAAACTCTGTACATTAAAATTATGCATATTGATGTTACTGCTTAATGATTCATCCACTTTATAAATTATGTCATTAATTGCATTCATATTAAATATCATTACAATCAATAAAATCATACAAAGCGCATACAGAATTGAGATAAGAACTATCTTGGCAATATTAATACCTGAAAGAATCTTAAATCCGCCTACTTTCATGGTTCCGTCTTTTCTGCGGGACGTTGCAAAGATAAGCCAGAGCGCAAGAACCGTAAGTATCGAAAAGAGGTTAATATCGCTGATAATAACTGCTGCGCTGTATAAAATTGCAAGTATAATAAGAATCGGTGACCTGAGTGCTTCTCTTAATGCGTTAAACTTTTTCTCAATGATAGGGTCAGGTGCAGGTGTACCGTACTGATTAAACTGATTATACGGACTATATACCGGACCCGGCTGTCCGAAGTTATTGCCGGCATATGCTGCCGCCTGTTCGTTGCTGACTGCGGATGGCATATTAACATTGTCATTCCTGCTTCTGCAGCTGCATGTTTCGCCATCTTTAATTTCTTTTCCACAATAAATACAAAACATTTAATACCTCCGTAAATAAATAAAATATGTTCTTTCTGTCTTAATGTCTAGTAAATTATTCCCCCTGATGTCTTATTTATCGTCTTAAGGAATCTTCCTTCAATATCTTCAATAAGCTCCTCTTCGCTGAATCTGCTGTCAAAACACACGAAACCTCCTGCCATGAATGCATGACCGCCTCCGCAGCCAATACCCTCCAGGGCGGTATTTGTGATTTTACCGCTGTCAAGCTCACATGAACTTCTCACGGAAAGTTTTATGCCGTCTTCCTTTATTGAATACACAACAGAGAAATCCACTTCCACCAAATCCAGCATAAAATCAGATATATTGGCAATAAGGGCCTCAGGACAATTCTTTCCTGTATTGGCAAATCCCACTCTTCCGAATACTTTAATACTGTTAATGGCATTGGAATATGCTTTAAGATCGTCAAATTTAATGGAACAATGCTCAAGGGATCTGATTATGTCGTAGTCAATCATGCCGTATAATTTCCTGTATGCATCAATATCCGTAATATTAACGCCTCTTGACAGTCCCATGGTGTCTGTCTTAATTCCGTAAAAAAGAGCGGTAGCCACACGCTTATCCATCGGAATGAAATTATCAAAGAAATATGTGGCAATTATTGTGGCGCATGCCCCCATATCAGGTCTTATATCGGCAAAACAGTAATCAGAATCCGTAAAAGTCGGGTGGTGGTCTATGCATATTATTCTGTGGCCTGCCACCTCTCCGATGTTGGAATTACCCTTCTGGGCATCTACGAGGATAATCTCTTCCTCATCGTTAATGTGCTCCAGCGAATCCATATTGGTAAGCTCTATTCCTAACTTCTGCACAAATCCGTTGGTGCTGTAACGTTCTATCTCGCCTTTATAACAGATTGAAGAGTCTATGCCGTATCGTTTTAAAAGTACTGACAATCCGAAAGCACTTGAAATGGCATCCGGGTCAGGAAAATTATGTGTCTGAATATAAACATGTCTGCTTTGAATTACATTAAGTAATTCTTTTAATTTAGTCATAAGATATCCCCGCCGCATAAATATTTATTTTAATTATATAGTTTTACAACACTCTTTTCAATATTTTTCATAAAATAATGTATCCCAGTCTTTTGTTGGAGGAATGAGCCATGGATGATGCCCTGATTTTACGTAATGTTTCATACTCTTATCATACCAAATCAGGTGAAACCTATGCACTTTATGATATTAATTTATCTGTAAAAAGAGGCCGGTTCATATCAATAGTAGGTCCTTCCGGCTGTGGCAAGTCAACTCTTTTGTCTTTGATTGCCGGAATAATAAAACCCCAGTCCGGTACAATTCTGGTAAACGGCAAAGAACCTGCCGCCGCCGGAACCGATATCGGATACATGCTGCAGCATGACCACCTTTTTGAATGGCGCTCGGTATATTCAAATGTTATTCTCGGACTTGAAATCCAGAAGAAAAAAACAAAAGAATGCCTTAACAAAGCCGAATGTCTTTTGGACCAATACGGTCTCGGAGAATTCAAAGGTGCCAAACCTTCCGAGCTTTCAGGCGGAATGAGACAGAGAGCCGCGCTTATAAGAACACTTGTGATGGAGCCTGAGATTCTGCTTCTCGACGAGCCGTTTTCCGCCCTTGATTATCAGACCAGACTTACTGTATGTGATGATATCGGCTCAATAATAAAAAGCGAACACAAAACGGCCATTATGGTAACACATGATTTGTCGGAAGCAATCTCCGTAGGTGATGAGGTATGTGTTCTTTCCAACCGTCCCGGTCATGTGAAAGCCTGTATTCCGATACCTTTTCCGGAAGAAATGCGTCCGCTTAAGCGTAGAAATGCTCCGGAATTTAAAGATTATTTTAACCGTATATGGAAGGAGTTGAACGAAAATGCCTAGTTCTTTCTCAAATGAACACAGGCTTTATCTTTCTGCCATAAAAAAACATAAGTATATTGTTATTTCGGCAAGAATTCTGCTTTTTGTGATATTTCTGGCAGCATGGGAAGTTACAACAAGAATCGGAATTATTGATTCTTTTATTTTCAGCAGTCCGTCAAGAATAGTTAAGTGTTTTATTTCACTGGCCTCAGACGGTACTATTTTCGGGCATATGTGGGCAACGATATACGAAACCCTGATATGCTTTTCAATAGTTCTTACCGGTGGAATGCTTATCGCCATACTTATGTGGCGTTTTTGCTTTATTTATGAAATTGCAGACCCTTATCTTGTGCTTTTGAACAGTCTTCCAAAATCCGCACTGGCTCCGGTACTTATTGTATGGCTTGGAAATAACACCAAAACAATAGTCGTGGCAGCTGTTTCCGTGGCGGTATTCGGTGCAATATTAAGCATATATACAGGATTTATGGAAACCGATAAAGAAAAAATAAAACTTATACAGACCCTTGGCGGAAACAAAAGGCATATTCTTTTTAAGTTAGTAATTCCTTCCTCTGTTCCTACAATTATCAACACCATGAAAGTAAACTTAGGTCTGTCGCTTGTTGGTGTAATCATCGGGGAATTTCTTGCAGCCAAACGGGGGCTCGGATATCTGATTATATACGGAAGCCAGGTTTTTAAAATGGATCTTGTGCTTCTTTCAATCGTTATATTATGTATTCTCTCAATACTGCTTTACCAGATAATCCGTATCGTAGAAAAGAAATTTGTATCATAGCCAAAGAAAACGGGAGACAAAACTGCCTCCCGCATACATATTCCTTTATTGGATTATTTCTATTATTTCACCGTTATGCATTCTTGTAAGATAATCTTTCGCCTGATTCACGGTATCTTCATTCGGTACCATAACATAGTTCGGAGAACTTAAAGAATATGTGGGCTGATTATCTCCTGTTCCGTCAACACTGTATGTCTTAATATCCCATGACGGCATCTCTTCAAGCTGCATTTTAACAAGGTCGCTTATCATATCATATGACATATTTGTTACCATGCTTTCCGATACGGCTGCAAGAATGCCGTTATAATTCTTAAGGGTGTCGGTTGTGGTAAGTTTCTTAATTACTGCATTAATAACCGCCATCTGATTTTTGCCCCTCTGACGGTCTCCTGTTCCGAAGGAATATCTTTCTCTCGCAAATCCCAAAGCCTGGATTCCTGTAAGATGGTTAATACCCTCCACAATCTGGTCATTTCCGTGTCTTGTAACAAAAGTATACTCAGAGTAAACATCCACACCGCCCATGGCATCAATAATATCCACAAATCCGGTAAAATTAACTTTAAGATAATAATCGATATTAATACCGTAAAGCATCTCAAGTGTATCTACGGAACAGTCAATTCCGTAACATCCCGCATGGGTAAGTTTATCATTTACGCCTCCTGAAATACTGAGTGGTATGAAAAAGTCCCTAGGTGTATTAATCATAAGAATCTGATGAGTATTCGTATTAACAGTACAGATAATATTTACATCGCTGTTACGGTTTTCCGTCGGCACACCGTTGGTATCAATTCCGCTGATATATATTGTGAATATACCTTCTCCCGACAAGTATTCTTCATTCTTGTCAGTTTTAACGGTATACTCCTGCTCGTATGAAAAAATCATCTTTGTCCTTGTCTCAAAATCTTCATACGATTCCATTTCCGTCAATACATTAAGGTAACTTGTATTAAGAATAATTGTCTCAGTCAGTCCTGAGTAAAGAGCATCTACAAGTGCCGGAAGACTTTCATATTCCGTCACGGTAATCTCTGTTCCAAGTTCTTTGTTAATATAGGCTATGGCATTGTCCGTATTATTTCTGTCGATATTGTTTACAATACCAAAAGAAAGTGATTGTACATCCTGTATTGTTTCATAATCGCGGTCTGCCAACACAAATACGCCCATTGTGGTCTTTTGGGTGTTGACACCTGATATTTTATTGATCGCAAGATAGGTGTTGTATATATACACTCCGCCAACCACCATTATCACACACATCAAAAAAGAAAGGATTTTGGTTGCAATTCCGATTTTTTTCCAATATTGCGTAATAAAAGTAACAAGGCAGAAAAGTATCAAAAGTACGGAAATAAGTACTTTATACAGATTAGGTAAAATATCCAGGAAATGAAGCAGCACAATGAATACAACAGAAATAACAAGTTGCAACAGTGCCATAAGGCATCCTAATTTTATAAGCGTCTTATTGCGCTTTTTCTTTTTTTCTTTCAAAGCTTTTTCTTCCGCTTTGCTCATATCTTATGTTCCTCCCTGTGGAATCTTATGTTTCAATAATCAGTAACATGGTTTAGGATATAACCATTTCACTATTTTTTCAAGCACAAATTTTTCCAAAATGGGAGGAACATCATATATTTCACCAATGTTTCACAATTAGCGGCCTCTGATTGCCTCAATAGGCTTCTTGGATGCAATCTTTTTAACAGGTATGAAGCTTCCTATAAATGCCACAAGAAGACTGACGCCCATTAAAAGCAGAACCTGTCTCGGACCGAAGTTTAAAACAGTAACGAGTATTCCCATTCTTTCCCTGATCAATGTATTGATAATCGTACAGATTACAAATACTCCGATTGATGAAATCACGAAATTAATTGCCGCAATTATACAGCTTTCGGACAAAAAGATTCTGAATACATCGTTGCTTCTTGAACCGATTGCACGAAGTATACCGATTTCCTGTTTTTTGTGAGATATACTTGTTCCGATAAAGTTGGCAAAAAGTATGGACGCAAATACGGCAAATCCTATTCCTATATAGAAGAATACCTTGGATACAGCCTTTAATAATATATTAATTGTATCAAGTTCATAAGTAACCGCATTCTGGATTTCGTATCTTTTGTTTCCTTCCTGTTTATAGCTGTAGGAAACCAGTTTCTCAATCTCAGATTTTTCGGTAGGCATTGCACCGACTACATACATATATTTTTCTCTTTTTTCACCAAAATTAAGAAGCTGTTCATCAGCAGTAACAACTATTCCCGAATATCCGATATTTTCGGAGCTGACAGGGATAACACCCACTATTTCATAACTGTCATTTACGGAATGGTCTTTACCGTCAGAATCCCACCAGAAGCCCTGGCTTTCTACGGTTCTTCCCGTTTCTGCAAATACATTGTCAAACTCATCATCCGCCGGCTGCTCATAGGAATTGTTACTGTCTCTCCATAATATGGTATCTGCTGCCAGGATTATTTCATTTTTCTTAAGCGAAGTCCTCTCTCCGTCCAGCCAATGTACCAGTTCAGGATTAATATTATCAAACTCTGCCATTATATATGGGCTTATGTCGAGTTTATCATTACCAAACCACAGATATGAATTGTCTAATCTTAACACTTCCGGATATGCTTCATTTATTCTGTCAATAAATCCATCTCCCACCATGGCAGCTTTAGCAAGACTGTAACCGGACTCATAAATAAATTCATTATAAAGGGCGTATTGTAAAAGCTCTTCGGATGTTTCCAAATGGTCTTTCTCTTCAAGAAGAGGCTTATATCTGTCAAGATTAAAATTAGTATCAATTACGCCTGTCACAGTATATTCCTTATTGCCAAGAAGAATTGTTTTACCGACCATATCGGAATATTCGCTGATTTTCTCATAATCAGTGTCAATAGTGTTTTTCATTATTTCAGATTCGGAATTTTCTGCTTTTTTGTATCCCGCAATCTTGAAGGTTTCCCATACATATGTGCTTATAGCAATTTCATCCTTGCTGCCGTCAGGAAGTTTTCCTGCTACAAGAGTGCAGTTTAACTCCTTAAGCTTTTCTTCATCTATTTCCGCAAAACCTGACAGATTTCTTGCATATATCTGATAGTCTGTTTTTGACAGTTCCACCTCACCGTCATAATTATATCCCAGTCCGAAATCGAAGTTTAACGGATTATTTACACCTATCATTGAGATACCTGTGTAATCTTCCACTTCTTTCAGTTCAGCTTCACTCATGGTGTTTCCGTAGCTGTCCCACCATTCGTTAATTCCGCTGCCCATTTTTGTGGATTTTACAAGTGAAATGCTGTTCACTTCACTGTCCATCAGGGACTTTGTGCATGTTTTAATATGGTTATATGAGCCGAAAGTATCCGCAAGTCCAAACAGTCCGAAAGAAATGCAGGATAAAAGAATTGTCATTACAAGGCGGAATTTTTTGTATTTAAGTCCGCTTGCTCCGATTTTGATTGCATTCTTCATAGGAAGCACGGAACGTATAAGTTTAAAGTCTGAACCGTTATAGGATTTTATTTTACTCTGGTCCGTATTCACAAAACGCTTTGTGGTTTTCTTTTCCTTAATTCTGAACTGCATTCCGGAATTAAGTTCATCCATATATTTATTGATTGCAAGGCGGTCTTCTTCGGTAAGATGATATCCCTTATCAATTTCAATAATATCTCCGTCGAAACGAAGCGGCTCTGCAGAGGATGATTCTCCGATTGCGTTTTCGTATTCAATATCGCTTATTACATGTCCGTCTGCCAGTTCTATAATACGGTCCGCATACTGTTCGGAAAACTCCCTGTCATGAGATACAACAATTACGAGTTTCTCTGCTGAAAGCTTTTTGAGCGTATCAAAAATCTGTTTGCCGGTAGCGGAA
Source organism: Butyrivibrio sp. (assembly GCA_051880035.1). Taxonomy (GTDB): domain Bacteria; phylum Bacillota; class Clostridia; order Lachnospirales; family Lachnospiraceae; genus Eshraghiella. The sequence continues at coordinate 8,334 of JBJENE010000039.1, read as the reverse complement.
TCCAATGCTCCCGTCGGCTCATCAGCCATAATTATTTCAGGATTCTTTACAAGCGCTCTGGCTATAGCGACTCTTTGTTTCTGTCCGCCCGACAGTTCATTAGGCTTACGGTTACCATAACCATCCAAATCCACATCTCTAAGAATTTTATTAATTTCCTCATCCGAAGCTTTTCTTCCCTGAAGTTCTATCGCAAGTGCTATATTGGCACCTACCGTAAAATCCTCAAGAATGTTATACTCCTGGAAAATAAATCCCACATATGTATTTCTGTATGAATCAAAGTGTTTCTGTTTAAAATCTTTTGAAGAAACTCCTTTAATGATAATCTCTCCGGAATCATATTTATCAAGTCCGCCAAGGAGATTTAAAAGTGTTGATTTTCCGCTTCCTGATTTACCAAGTAAAAATACCATTCCTTTTTCAGGAAATTTCAATGAAATACCGTCTATTGCCTTTACGGGAACTCCCTTTTTCGGCTTATAGACCTTGAATAAATTTCTGGTTTCCAGCATAATTTCACCTCTCTTTTTATGTGTACTATTACAAGTAGTACAGTGAAATATTATCATATGCCGAACGCCGTGTCAAGAACAAATCGGACACTTTCCTATCGTGCGGGTGCTCATCCTTAGCGGAGCGTTTTTGCTTTATAGGTTTCCTATAAAGCAAAAAAGAAACCGACTACATAAGTAATCGGTTTCTCTGTCTTCTGACTGATTTCAGTCTTATTTACCTAAGCCGTATATTAAAATTTTGTCTATAAACTATGCTGCATACTGTGAAATCTTCTTCTCGAAATCACTGCCGGCATCACCATAGGTAACCAGGTCAAGGATTTTGTTAAGTCCGATTGACAGTACCCCCAGTAATGAGCAGGCATCAACAATAATATTGCCGCATCTGATATCTGCATTACAATCAGCGGTTCCCATCATCTTCACAAAATCGATAACTTCCTCCTGTGTCTGAAGTTTAACTTTGTATGTGTTCATAATATTCACCTCTCAAAATGCATTGCTTGCCGAATTAACGGCAAATTAATAAACATCCCGAAGAAAAAGCATATCACTTTTCTTCTTAAAGCGAATTATAATGTATCACAAACTTGTATTCAATCGGAAATAATCGACAAGAGACGCACTATTTTCGATTATTTAATCAGTTCAACAGAAGGCCGGTATTTAAGCCATGCTTTTGCCAGAATTTCATCCTTGGTAACAAACATATTGGACCAGAATCTGGCATCATCAGAAATATTACGGTTATCTCCCATTACAAAATAACAATCTTCAGGCACCTGATACGGGCCGTAACTTCCACGCATAGGCTCTTTAAGGTACGATTCCTCAACAGGATATCCGTTACGATACAATACGCCTTCCTTTATTTCAATTAAATCTCCCGGTATTCCTATGACTCTTTTAATAAGAATTTCCTTGTCTTTATTTTCGTAACACTGATGCTCAAAAATAATTATATCGCCTCTTTCAGGTTCCGCGAAAATATATGCAAGTTTAAATCCCAGAAGTCTGTCGTCAACATTAAGGGTAGGCACCATTGATGATGAAGGAATATGCGCATTGATTATGACGAAGCGGTTTATCAAAACAGCTGCCGCCACGGCGGCTACAAGAATAATACAATAACTTAATATTTCCCTGCCTATATTCTTTCGTTCTGAATCAGGCTTAATCTCTTCCGATATCTGTATCTCTTCTTCCAAAACTTCACCGGAATATTCTTTCTCTTCTTCATCAAGATTTATGTCAAGCCAGCAAAATATTTCATCCTGTTCTGTTTTGTTATCCTGCTTTTTAAGCTCCATTGGGAATCCCCTTTTTCGTTATTTTGTTAACAAACCCATTATTTTATTGCTTCGTGCAATAAACGCTGTCATCTGCTCCGGCTTTAACGGTGCATGACTGATTGATGCAAGGTCATATAACTGTTCACAGAACATTTTAACATTGTCACTCTGAGGGTTGTCAAGTATATACTTCACAAGTTCATTATTTATGTTAAGAATAAGGGTTTCTCCCATTCCTCCGAACATTGAAGGATCCATTCCCGACATTGCATACATCTTCATCATATCAGCCATTCTCTTGGATTCTTCGTTTACGGTTATCATTGAAGAAATATCCGCATCTTTTAATTTTTCGGCCTTAACCGTAAGATTTTCATTATTAAGAGCATCTTTGAATATTTCGGAAAGCTTATCATTAATTTCTTTTAATTCTTCTTCAGAAGTCTCTTCTTTAAATGTAGAAGACAAATCTGAGTCGATACTTAAGAATTTAACATTTTCGTTTTTCTGCTCAAGATGATTGATAAACGGCTGGTCAATGTTATGCTTCAGAATTACCGCATCCATTCCCGCATCCTTAAACATCTTTATATACTGACCCTGCTCAACTTCATTGCTTACATAAAATACTGTGTTTTCATGGGTATCCTTATTTTCTTCAAGACACTCAGGCAGTGTAAGATATTTTCCGTCCAGATTCTTAAAGAGAATATAATCGCTCATCTTCTCACAGAATTTGTCGTCTTTAAGGCATCCGAATTTTATGAACGGACTGATATCGTCCCAGTACTTCTCATAGCTTTCCTTCTCTGTTTTACACATTCCGGACAGCTTATCCGCAACCTTTTTGGTTATATAATCAGAAATCTTTTTAACAAAACCGTCATTCTGTAAAGCACTTCTTGATACATTAAGAGGAAGATCCGGACAGTCAATAACACCCTTAAGAAGCATCAAAAACTCCGGAATTACTTCCTTAATATTATCCGCAACGAATACCTGGTTATTATACAGCTTTATTACGCCTTCTGCCGATTCAAACTCAATATTAATCTTTGGAAAATATAAAATTCCTTTAAGATTGAACGGATAATCCATATTTAAATGTATCCAGAAAAGCGGCTCTTTGTAGTCATGGAATACCTTACGGTAAAAATCTTTATATTCTTCCTCGGTACATTCATTAGGATGCTTTGTCCACAATGGATTTGTATCACTTAAAGAAACAGGTCTCTTTTTGATTTTGTAACGCTCTCTTGCAGGTTCTGTCTCAACTGTCTTATCGTTGCCATCCTCATCTTTAATCTCTTCTGTCTTGGCAGGCTCAACAACAGTTTCGATAATTGTGTCCGAATCAAGAAGTTCGTCCTTTTCAATCATCTCCGTCTTCTCTTCCGTATCATCCGCATTGTTAATGAAAATTTCATACGGCATGAAAGAACAGTACTTTTCGATTACTTCTTTGGCTCTGTATTCATTGGCGAATTCGGTGCTGTCCTCATTAAGATAGAGAGTAATTGTGGTTCCTACCGAATCCTTTGTGCCTTCTGACATATCATATTCGGTACCTCCGTCACATTCCCAATGAACAGGTGCGGCATCTTCCTTATAAGAAAGAGTGTCTATGGTAACTTTTTCCGCAACCATAAATGCAGAGTAGAAACCGAGTCCGAAATGACCGATAATCTGGTCTTCATTAGCCTTATCCTTATATTTCTCCAGGAATGCTTCCGCACCGGAAAAAGCAATCTGGTTAATATATTCATTAACCTCGTCCGATGTCATTCCCAGACCATTATCTGTAAACTTAATGGTCTTATCTTTGGAGCTTACTTCAATCTGAATAGAAAACTTCGTATCCTCAGGTACGGTATATTCTCCCATAAGTTCCAGCTTTTTAAGCTTTGTTATGGCATCACATCCGTTTGAAATAAGTTCTCTGAAAAAAATGTCGTGGTCAGAATACATCCACTTTTTAATAATCGGGAATATATTCTCACTGTTTATTGAAAGATTTCCATGTTCATTTGCCATATCAGCATCACTCCTTAAAATTTTTTCTAAGGATTATAGTAATACCTTTATAAACTAAAGTCAAGAAAAAATTAGCACTCAACTAAATTGAGTGCTAACAAAATACATTCTATATATTTCATACAGGCTTCCGTTCCCCGTTTCCATGCTGTCAACGGGATTTTTGGATGAAAATTTATCGTTATATTCAAATGTTGTATCCGAAATAAATTCCTCATAATAGTCGGCGAATGCCTCTATCCGTCGTGAAAGAATTATTTCGCTGCTTCTTTGCTCATAATCACTTTCAACATTATCATTGGTACATTTTATAATGTAAAATCCGTCTTTAGCTTCAATGACAGGACTTATCTCACCTGTCTCCAGTGCAAATGCTCCGTCTTCAAAAGCCTTGTCATATTCTCCTCTTCCGAATTCAAGCGAATACTCCGTATCATCACTGTAACTTTTTACCAATGAAATAAAATCACTGCCTTCTTCCAGAAGTCCGGCAACATTTTCCGCCTTCTTAAGAACCTTATTCTTCCCGGCATCATCCATAACGGTTATGCTGCCGTCCTCATCAATTGTTCCGGTACTAAAGAAAATGTACTGGACATTAATTACCCTTGCTTCATCTTCACTTACTTCGGTATCAATTCCGTCAGTGGCTCCGTAAAACACCTTTTCCGCCAGCCTTAGTGCCTTGTAATACTCATAAACCGTATTTTCCGTAAACTGATAATTCTTATCTTTATCCAGTGTATCAAAATATGCTTTTGCGGCTTCTTTGGCCTTCTTATCCTCTTCTTCGGTAAGGACCACATCCATATCATCCGCCATTAATACAAGTGTATACACATGTCTTATGGTGTCCTTCACTGAATTCTTTACATATTCTTCCGCCGTAACATCATTTACAGGTTCAGTCCACACATTAGTATCAAAAACGCTCTCGTATGCATACTTCTGTTCGGACAAAAGAAGATACGCCTTATCCGCCGATACTGTTTCTTTGCCTATTCTTGCGTATTCGGAAGCTTTTAATCCCGTGGTAAGCTTTATCTGTCTGCAGCCCCACATCATAAAGCTCATTAATACAAGAAGTACAACGGCCGCTCTACGCTTCCACATACAAATACCTACCGTCCGGCAAAGCAAAAACCTCAAGTGCTTCCGTTATGTCATCATATTCGGTTATATCGATGCCTTCCTCTTCCATAAATTCTTTTAACTCATCAGTATTGGCAAATACGCAGGCAAAACAATCCTGAAGGAACTCAAAAGCTTCTTCAACATTTTCTGCCACCGGCTTTGGAAAAAGTCTGTCCTGATTTTTCAAAAATACTTCTGCACATATTGTATCAAGTTCCATAATTACCTCCCGGGATATTACATTTCTTCTATCTCACGCATAAGTCTGCAAATCGGAAGTCCGACCACATTGAAATAGTCTCCTTCTATCTTCTCAACATATGCTCCGAAGCGTCCCTGTATTCCGTATGCGCCCGCCTTGTCCATACATTCTCCAAGATGTATGTAATCAAGAAGCTGTTCATCAGTAATATTCCTTACATATACACGGGTCTCTTCGGCAAAGCTTTTTACTTTGTCTCCATAGATTATTGTAACTCCGGTATATACACTGTGGCAACTGTTTCTTAATTTTGACAGCATTCTGAATGCATCTTCATAATCTTTGGGTTTGCCGAGGATCTTTCCTTCTGTAGCAACAACAGTATCCGCTCCGATAACAAGTGTATTACTGTCACACTTTACGGCAACTTCCATTGCCTTCTGCTTTGAAAGCATTAATACTGTGGCATCCGGACTCATGTCATGTATTTTCTCTTCTCCTTCTGCGGGAATAACCTCAAATGTACAGCCTGCCTGTGAAAGCAGCTCCTTTCGTCTTGGCGAAGCAGATGCAAGTACTACAGAAACATTTTTAATATCCATATTATCGTATCCATTCTTATCTTAATTATATGGACTATAATACAATAAAAAAACAGGTTTTGGCAAGCTACATTGCCTTCGCTTCATCCATCTTTGAAACATCCACTCCTCTTGGTTCCACAGGTGTAGAAAAGACAATCTGGGTACTTGTTCTTCCGAATTTCTGAAGTCTTCCGATAAATGTATCAAGCTCCATGGTATCCGGAAATGCTACTTTAACAAGCATGGAAAAATTACCTGTTACACAATTGCATTCAATTACATTAGGGCAGGCCTTTATAAAAGGATAGAACTCTGCTTTCTGTGCAGGAATGATTTCAAGATTAATAAATGCAGTTATATGATATCCAAGTTTGGTCTGATTAATCTTTGCCTCATAACCTGATATTATATTTTCCTTCTCCAGTCTTTCAATCCTTGCGGATACGGCCGGTGATGACAGAAAAACATGTTCTGCCAGTGTTTTTAACGGTGTTCTTGCATTCTGCTGCAACAAAGTAATAATTTTCTTATCGATTTCATCCATTTCTTTATCCTCCTAAATTTAACTTCGCATGGTATGTATTTTTCTCATCGCCATAACAGAAAAGAGGACACTTATCCCGTGATAAATGTCCTCTTTGACAAACTGTTCTTTTATTTATTCATATTTTACATTATTCATTTTACAAAATCAAGCTTTTTTTGTAATTTTTTTAATTTTGTTAAGGGTATACCTTATTTTTTTCATTGCCATTGCACTTTCTTTTTGATAAAATTGGGCTGTAAATAAACTTGTTTTAATAAAGGAGCTATTATGTGCAATTTTGACGAAGAATACGAAGACGACACGGTTACATTGACATTGGATGATGATACGGAAGTAGAATGTGCCATCGTTTCAATTTTCCCTGCCGGGGACAGGCAGTATATCGCCCTTCTTCCTTTGGGTGGAGAAGAGGAAGCCAACGGCGAGGTTTATCTCTACAGATATGTGGAAGACGAGAACGGTGAACCGGGTCTTGAGAATATTGAAGATGATGATGAATACGAAACTGCCGCCGACGCTTTTGACGAGCTTGAGGACGCAGCAGAGTATGACGAAATAGTCAGCGAAGAAGATTTATAATTATTTAATTCAACGCATTATAAAACAGCGGCTTTTGTCTCCCGAAGAAGACTGGCCGCTGTTTTTTAAGGTGATTGGGTACCTGCGTTAATTATGAAGTTCTTTTATGACCTTTAATGACGGAAGTGCATTTCCGTCGTAGTCAAAAAGAGCCTGATTAGCCCATTCGTTGCCTCCCGGGCCTTTTTCCTTTGTATACAAAAGAGCCTCCGGCGTAGCCCATTGTGAACCATGAACAGGAATCCATGCCGGCTCCCAGTAAAAGAATCCTTTGCCGTGTCCGTCCGGAACTTCATCAATTACTTTGAAAAAGTCTTTTAGGAATTCGCACTGGCCTTCTTTGGTCATAGGATGTTCTATTCCCGCCACAAGTTCAGGCTTGGTTGCCATTCCTTTTCTTTCTTCCGGAGCCAATTTTTCATATGAGGCATAATCTTCCATGGTATATCCCATCGAAACCTCAGCAACAATCAGATCCTTATTATATCTTACCGCAATATCATTCATGTTATTGCGAAGGTCATTCAGGCTGCCATGCCAGAACGGATAATATGAGAGTCCGATAATCTGGAAATCCTCTCCTCTTTTTACAAAATTGTCAAACCATTCCCTGTATAATTCGTTTTTACCACCGTTATCAAGATGGATCATTATAGGTATCTCCTTTGATACCGCGCGTACTCCTCTTATTCCGGCGTTTACAAACTTAGCTATATTATCATATTCCGGAACCTTTCCATATGGCCATAAAAGTCCGTTGGAAAGTTCATTACCCACCTGAACCATGGTAGGCATTACTCCGGCTTCTTTTAATTCAGTCATGGTGGCAACAGTATAATCATACATTGCCTGCTCTAACTCTTCTACGCCCATTCCCTGCCATGCTTTGGGAATTGTCTGTTTGCCGGGATCTGTCCAGAAATCGCTGTAATGATAATCAAGAAGAAATCCCATTCCATGCTCTAAAGCTCTCTTTGCAAGTTTCTTGGTAACCTGAAGATCATTGGTTCCGGCACCATAGGGAATTCCGTCTTCGGTATACGGGTCGTTCCACAGTCTGAGTCTTACATAGTTTACATCATAGCCTTTCAGTATATCCAGAAGGTCGCCTTCTTTTCCTTCATTATAGAATCTGCCTCCAAGCTGCTCTATCTCGTTAAGTGTGGAAATATCCATTCCTTTTACATATTTCATAGATTCATACCTTTCAGTAATTATAAAGGGGATGTTAACAAACTCCCATTTTGTATATAAATATCAGGATGTAAAGGAACCGTCCAAAAAATATTTGATGCCGCAGGTACTTAGGCTGCGTTCTGTACAGCCCTTGTACCGTTACGGCATCAATTAAGCGAAAGCGTTCTTTCGGACGATTTTTTACATCCCTGCCTTTTAGCCCTTAACCGCACCGCCTGTAATACTTTCAACATAGAATTTCTGCATT
>JBJENE010000038.1:44240-47013 GCA_051880035.1 Butyrivibrio sp. | reverse complement strand
GTGCTGTGCTGTGCTGTGCTGTGCTGTGCTGTGCTGTGCTGTGCTGTGCTGTGCTGTTAAAAGCATTTCATAATCTGACACGCCTGTCAACCTCCCGTTAAACATAATTTAGGTAATTATACCAAAAAAATATGAAAATGTCATCTGTTTTTTGTGTTACCACTAACCTCATATGAGATTTCTGTTCGTCAGACCAGAGATTTGCCCGTGGGTTAGTATGTTCCCCACATCCAGCTTCCTTCAGATTCCACCTCACGATGGACTTGCCTTCGGCTATATTCTTCCCACTACCGGGCAGATTCAGGACTTTAACCTGTTAGAAACATGCGCCGTCAGGCGCACTACCCCTGCTCTTTTCAGATACTGTTACGATTTTCAGCTCATTCCTTACATCATAATACTTACTACGATAATTGTATTCTTCCAAGAATTCATCAAAAACCGACATCTTATAGCGGATACCATCCATCTTTTCGGGAGTGTATCCCATACGTTGACAGTAAGCAGAATACTCTGCCTGATAGTCATCCGTAGGAACCGGAAGAAGTGCTGCACGTTCTTTAATAGACAAATTCCTATACTCAATTACCTCTTCCGCATCTGCTACCTTTTTTCTATCCTCTTCTTCTACAGCTTTTTCCATTATAACCGGCTTTTCGACTATATCCTTTGATGCCAAAACAGTTTGTGTCTCATTTATGGTATCAACAGAAACCTCTACTATTTCACGAGCCTGTGCCAGATTTATTTTTTCTTGTTCTTTTAATTCGGCAAATTCCTCATAGGAAAGTATCTTTTCCCATGCCTCCGCCAAAGTAACATCTTGCATATCTCTATATTTAATATTTTCTAAGTAATCCATATAATCCCATTTCCATTTATGATTAAGAACAGAAAGCCTGTTTAAAACATCATTCCAAATTTTCTCTGCTTTGTCAGCCTTTTCTTGATATACTGTTATAAGCCACTGATGTTCAAATTCTTCTCTTGTCATAATCGGTTTTATGAGTTCTTCTTCCGTATATTTTTCTGCATCGTTTATATTTATGAATTGTTCCTGCAAATAATCTACATAATCTTTATTCCAATCCTCTCGTGCAAGTTCTTTTCCACAATACTCCTGTTGTATACTATTTCTGTCAAAAACCAATTGTCTTTTTCGTGATATAAGCGCACTAAGTCTCTGTTCTTCCTGAAACTGTTTTTCTTTTTTGGCAGCTTCTTCTTTGGCAAGTGCTTCTGCCCCAGCTCGAGCCTCTTCCTCTGCAATTTTACGTGCTTCTTTTTCTGCATTACGCTCTGCCACAACCTTTGCAAGTCTCTCTACGAGTTCTGCTTTGCCATAACCTTCTCCCAGCTTGTTCCCACGAATCCCCTTTTTCATTTCCGGTGTGGAAAATGTCACTGTTTTATCCGTAACACGAATCTTCCAGCCATACATAAATTGCAGACATTCCACCAACTGTTCAAAAGAATCCATAAAAGGTAACAGCTTATCTATGGTATCACGAATCAGTTCTCTGTTGGAAGTAACACCTACACCATCCTTAGCATTTTGACTCATCAGACGCTTTTCCACCCAGTAATTGTCCGTATGCTTCTTAGCAAGCAAGTCCACCTGCCCAAAGCCCAGACGGATGCATTTCTCCATTACCCATTTCTTTGCATGGAACATCATCTTCCCGGTGCTTTTATGCTTACATCCCTGCTTCCACTCACAAGGCTTATCATGCCACCTGCTTTGCTTTCCGGCATACTTTCTGACAGAATTGAGTACCATGTGAACATGCATATTCTGGCTGCAATTGTGACCATCCGGATGAACCGCAACCACCGCCTGATGCCCCGGTGCGAATACTGAAAGCCACTGCTTACCAAATTCCAAAGCCTGTTCCATGGTAATAGGATCATTTGGTTCAAAGCTGACGATATAATGATGAGCCTTTACATCCTTTATGGAATTATTCTTGCCATACAGACGGTTTACCTCGATACATTCCGCGCCAAAACTATCCACATCGCAGTTTACTCCTGTAATCAGATAATTCTCACGCTCCTGTATTCTGCCCTTTTCGTCAAGAACAGGCTTGTTGGTATATTCATCAAACTGGCAGATGAGATACTCCACCGCCGATGAATAAAATCTGTTTTTTACTGAAATATGCTTCAAAATCGCCATTAATCTTCACCATCCTTTTCAATTTTACGCCTGCGTTTCTTTCCACAGGCAACATCCTCCAATGCAGGAAATATTTTAAACTTCAAATCCAGTAATTCCCTTATAGCTTCCTTTACCTCATAATAAACGCTGTAGAAATCTCCACCACCATTCAAGTACTTTGCTATCTGATTGAGGTTGGAACCTATCTTTCCAAGCTGCATGGCATATTCTTTTAAAAGACTTGTATCGCCATAGCATGGAAGCTTTCTTCCTAGTGCACATCTCCTGATAAACTCAGATGTGCTAAGTCCGGTCTTTCTTGCCTTTTCTTCTATCAATTCCTTGTCCTCTGCCGAAATACGCATAGACATTAGAACCATGTTTTCTTTCTTTTTATCTGTGTTTCTCATAAAATCCTCCGTTTCTAATATTAAGAAAAGCAGTCAAATTAACCTGCTTAACTTTATTTCTACAAATTGTATTTACATTAGTTGTCACTTCAACAAATCAAATATACTGCCGGATACGGCAGATACCTTTCCCCGATGCAGATTCTGCATCTCCCCTCCCGTGCATAGCCTCGCTCCCCTAAGGTCGCTCACCAATACGCTC
>JBJENE010000038.1:0-44140 GCA_051880035.1 Butyrivibrio sp. | reverse complement strand
CATCTCCCCTCCCGTGCATAGCCTCGCTCCCCTAAGGTCGCTCACCAATACGCTCGCTTCGCTTGCGGATATTCTCCTAAAGAAATCTGTCATACACCTGTCTTACAAGAATTATCTCATCACTTCGCCTTAAGAAATCTTCCCATTGCCTGCGCATCATTTTCCAAAAGAAATGTAGCCATAGCTGATGCGAGCCGACCTAAGTCGGCTGGTGCTCCGTTAAAGTCGCATAAGGTAGAGCAAGTTCCGCCCTGTATATACACGGGCAGGAACTTGTTGGGGATTTGGCATCCCCAAGCCCCAGCTTCCTCCGGCTTTTGAAAGACAAAAAACAGCCCGCATGCGGACTGTTTTCTGCTTCAAAGCCTTGGCAAACTTCGTAAGACTTTTGTATGACATCCTTTCGCAAATAAAAAGAACTGTCTTACAAATTAAGTACTATACTCATACAAAGCACTTTACTGTAAGACAGTCCGTCATACCATTCTTTTATTTAAATTATTCATCATCCATATCAAAGAGACTTCCAAGTGCACTTTTTGTGGAATTATCCATCCTTATAGATGTGTCAGCAGCTAGTTCATTATCACGATCTTCTTCATCTGCAACCAATATACCACCATTAACTGATGCCTTTCTTTGTGCCATATGATATGAATTAATTGCACCAGGCGTATTCCCTGACATTTCATTATTCATCGTTCCTGCCATTGGCATATAAGTCATTGAGGCAGCTCCTGCATTCATCTGCTGTGTCATAGCTCCAAGAACACCGGCAAACATATTATTTGCAACATTCTGTGATGATTCTTGTACAATCTTGATAAACTCTTCTCTAGAAAGCAGGATAGCTTCACTAATCCAGTCTTCAATGGACTTTTCACGCTTTTTATTTTTCTCATCCTCTATTGCCGTGAGTATCGCTTTCTTGATTACTTCTGTCTGATTCAAAAATCCCGGCTGGAGTGATTTTTCCTCCAGCCAGCTAAGAATCTGCTTATCCTTTTCACTTTTTGGGTTTAACCGAAATGATATTGCATTTCCCATAAGCCACAAGCACCTCCTATCCCAGATTATCAGCCAGATATCGGTAGCCAATAGCATTTGCTTTCACATCCGTTACATACTGAATATTTCTGCCTTTTGTTCTTCCAAAACGTTTCATCACACAGGCACCACCGCCTACATACACGATATTCTCATGAAGCAAATCAACCTTAATCTCACGAAGCTTTGCTTCCACTTCATCTGCATACTGCTGTAATCCATTTTCTATAGACGGAATAAAATCCGCATTTACATTAGTCTGTTTTCCACGGATAACATCAACAATATCATCCTCAGGGATTTCACACTTCAGCTTAGGCAGTGCATCTTTCTTGATACGCTCAATCGCTGTAATAAGTCCCAACGCAAAAGTATAGGCATCCTTATCCATCGGAATCCGTTCACGAACACTTAACACATCCATTGTCCATGAGCCAAGGTCAACACATCTTAATCGATCCATATCTCCCATACGATTTGCAATCGCAGCATAACACTGGGCGTAAATCTTTACCTTGTCCATAAAAAAGGAATAATGAACCCCCTCAAAAGTGAATGATATTCTTTCCTTATGCCAGATATAATTGCGAAATTCTTTTCTCTCTGCACCAAATAGAGTAAGCGGCACACCTGCATATAATTCCACATGCTCTGCCTGCTCATTTCCCTGACACTGAAACTCCTTAGCAATACCTGCAAGCGTCAAAAGAAAATAATTATCATTTTCCGTTTTGGTTGCCTGCTTCCCAAGTCTTCCCTGACCAATGATATACTTCTGTCCCTTATACTCCAACAATCCATGATTGGTAAGCGGCGTGTAATCCACCGGAACAACCGAAGTCTCCATAAAAATGTGCTCGCCCTTAATGGAGCTCCAACCGTGATCCAATGCAACCTTTACAGGAACATTTTCTTTTATCAAACCATTTTCTGTCATATTAATACCATTCATCATATAATCCTCTCTTTCTCCGGCATAATAGCCAGTGTGCAAATCATTATTAATTCTTTCTGCCAATTCCTCTGCATTAGTGATACTGGTAAACAATCTCTCCATAAATAACCTCCTCCGCATGCATCTTTGCCTGCTCTCTTATTTTCCACATTTCCAATGTGGAATTACTGTCCTTCGGCTTATGCATTGCAAGATACTGATTCATAATTGTATCCATTATCGCATACGCCTCTTCATTTACTTCCTGTGCCTTAATATAAAGCTGTCCAATTCTTATATGGTGGCGACATCTGTCCGGATGATTTTCTTTCATAAAAGTAATCCAGATAAGACCATATTTTCCGATGTCAAGGCATTCACCTTCATCATCAGTTTCTGATATCATTCTTTCCTGCAAAAAGCTTATATTGGGATAAAGAATTCCATCCACTGACCTATAAGTTCCACCCATTGCTTCAAATAAAGATTCTTCTCTGCTCATAACCACTACCTCCATCATTCTGCTATCTTGCTTTTCCCCGACTACTGTCAGGACTTTGCTTTTTCTCATGTTTCTGTTTGTCATACCATTCTTTCAAAAGCTTCTCTATCAAATCAGTCTTTTGCTTTGGTGTAAAATCTTCTGGAAAATACTTTGCTACCAAATCTGCCCGAAGCTTAATCTGCTCCCTCTGATTGGGTTTTTCCTGCTCTAATATCAGAAACATCCCATCCATATCCAACTCTCCCGACTGGCTCATACGCTTCAAGCGGTTTGCCTGCGACAAAGACGGAGTACACTGTTCTTCATCCATAACCTCATATAATTCATATTGCTGTTCCTCTGTAAGAAATGAAAGCTCTACTGCTATGGTAAAAGCAATTTTCCCTTCATCTACCATATCAAGTACCTTGGGAATCAGATTAGTGAGACGGATATAACGTTTTATCTGATTCACACTTTCTCCAACTTGCCTCGCAAGAAGTTCATTACTTCGTATATTGCAGTCAACATTTGTTTCTTTTTGAACCACGTTCCATTTACCTTCTGAATCATAATTCGGTGCCAAACCATGTGTAACCAATGTTGGATTATCCAACTTCGGTCCAACTTGGTCCGAAGTTTCTGTCACAGTTTTGGAAGAAGTTAAATCTGTTCTCGCTCCCTGCCTCTTCATTGCTTCTAACTTCATCTTATAAGCAAATGCTTTTTCACTGGGTTTTAGATGTTCTCGCTGTAAGTTGCTATCAACCATAGCGATTACTGCCTGATTATCATCCAAATCACGAATCACTACAGGCATCACATCAATCCCTGCCCATTTACAGGCAGCTTTTCTTCTATGACCTGCAATCAACTCATAGCCACCATCAGCTTTTGGTCTTGCAAGTGCCGGAACAATCACACCTTCCTTTTCAATGCTTAGCATTAATTCAAATAATGCCATGTCATTTTCTACTTTAAAGGGATGCCCCTCAAAGTCTTGTAATTCCTCTAAAGGAATCATTCTGATATCTGTTTCCACCACAGCTCCATCCTTTTGTTGTGGAAAAGAATACACTTCTTCTTTTTTCTTCATAAAATCAATTACCTCCTCAAAAACTTCTCATTCTCGCAATTTTTCCAAGAACGACAAAGAGCCGCTTATTTCCAAATTCACTTGAAAATAAGCGGCTCAGACCACTTTGTTACTCTTATTTAAATGTCAGCGTTTTAATGAAATTGTTAACGATAGATTTTTGTGTTTCCGAACTACACCCTCACAACCACTTGGACATTCACTCCGTTGGAAATTGCCTTTTTCTTCTCTTTTCGGTCACTTTGGGAGAAGAGTATATGTCGCTCAAAGTGCCTAAATTCAAGGAGTTTCAGGTATCTTTCCTTTGGAGTAATGTCACGCACTCCACATGCCCGCTGTGGCAGAACTGGTCCACCCCCTGCACTTTCTTTACCTCGTAGCCGTTAGCCGTCAGGTATTTTAAATCCCTTGCCAGGGTTGCGGAATCACAGCTTACATATACGATGCGGTCCGGCTGCATATCAACCATTGTTTTAAGGAGAGTTTCGTCGCAGCCTTTGCGCGGCGGATCTACTACGATGACATCCGCTTTAATTGATTCCTTTTCATATTTTTCAGGAAGAACTTCCTCGGCTTTACCCACATAGAAACGGGCATTTTCTATTCCGTTAAGGCGGGCATTTTCTATGGCATCCTCTATTGCCTCAGGGACAATTTCCACACCGTACACCATTTTGGCTTTCCCTGCCAGAAAAAGTGAAATTGTGCCTATGCCGCAATATAAGTCCAACACGGTTTCCTTTCCTGTAAGGGCGGCAAATTCCAGGGCTTTTTCGTATAATACTTTTGTCTGGGCGGGATTAACCTGATAAAAAGAAAGAGGGGAAATCCTGTATTTTATATTTCCGATATAGTCCTCTATATACGGAGTTCCGAAAATAAGCCTGCATTCCCTGCCCATAATCACATTTGTTCTGTCGCGGTTTATGTTGGTCATGATGCTTGCAATTTTTCCGTCATTACATAGAGGTACGGTTTGGAGCATTTTAACAAGTTCAGATTCTCCCGGAAGGCTCTCACCGTTAATGATGATACAGACCATAATCTGACCGGTTGTGAATCCGGAGCGGATAAGTATATGTCTGACAAGACCGGTATGAGATTCCTCATTATATGCCTCAACTTTATACTTAAGCATATATTCTTTTATTTTTGCAAGAATTCCTGCATTGTCTTTGGTGCCTATGAGGCAGTCGTCGGTAGGGATTATGGAGTGGGTACGGCCGGCGTAAAATCCCATGATTATATTTCCGTTTTTGTCGGTACCTACGGGAAACTGGGCCTTGTTTCTGTATCTGTAAGGATTATCCATGCCGAGTACAGGCGGAAGCTCAATATCTTTAATTCCGCCTATTTTGTATAAGTTATTTTTAATGATACTATTTTTAAATTCAAGCTGCTTTTTATAATCCATGGCCATGAGTGTGCAGCCGCCGCAGGCGCGGCTTACCGGGCATGGAGACGCCACCCTGTAGGGAGAGGGTTCGATTATTTCCATAAGCCTTCCGTAGCCGTAGTTTTTCTTAAGTTTAACCGCCCTGGCAATAATTCTGTCTCCGGTAATTGCATCTTTCACAAAAAGGGCGTAGCCATTTATTCTGCCTACGCCTTCACCATTCATGGTCATATCTTCAATTACAATTTCATAATCGTTGTTCTTTTTGATTTCCATAAAATTAACCTGTCGTCTTCCTTATATTGCTGTCAAGAAGCTTATTGAATCCGGTCCATTCACCGTTCTGTCCGGCCGGAGTATTAAGGGCTTCTTTAAAAGTTTCAAGTTTGGCATCCAGATTGTCTGCATAACAAAGGGCAAGTGCCTCCGCAAGTGCAGGTTTCTTTGGGGAACCGTATTCATATTCGCCGTGATGGGCGAGAATACAGTGCTTCAATTCTCTCTCAAGAGTCTTCGGGAATCCCGGAATATCTTTGATAAATCCGCTTATCATTTCACAACCCATTACTATGTGTCCCAAAAGCTGGCCCGCATCAGTATAGTCATTTTCCGGGAACTCGGAAAGCTCATATACTTTGCCTATATCATGAAACATTGCGGCAGTAACCAGGAGATCCTTATTTAAAAAAGTATAGCGTGAACCGATTATGCTGCACATTCCGGTAACACTGAGTGTATGTTCCAAAAGACCGCCCACAAATCCGTGATGTACTCTTTTGGCGGCCGAATGTCTTTTAAACAGCTTAATGAATTCCGTATTATCTATAAAAACATTTTTGGCAAGTGTTCGGAGATATTCATTATCCAGCTTATTAATGTAGCCTACAAGTTCACTGTACATTTCCTCAATATCATAAATTGAAGATGGCAGATAATCACTTTCAACATATGTGCCTTCCTCGGCTTTTCTTACTTCCTTTATGTTAAGCTGCAACGCCCCGTTAAAAACCGTCACATCGCCCTTTACTTCCACATAATCAAGAGAATCAAATTCACGGATGCCTGCGGAATTAAGGTCCCAGATTTTGCCGTCAATTGTTCCCGTTCTGTCCTGCAGAATCACACTTCCGTATTCTCTTCCGTTCTTGGCTACGGATATGGTTTTATATTTGCAAAAATAAATTTCGGAGACTCTCTCGCCTTCTCTTAATGAGTCAATACTACGCATTTTATTACCTCAACTTTCTTCCGAACCTATTCTACACCCAAAACCACACTAAATACAATCTCTTTATAAGAATCTCTTGCCTTTCTTTTTACGGATATATTTACCGCATCCCCGTTTCTGTAATTTGAAAGAGCTTTCATAAGCTCTGACATTGTGGCAACCTGTTTATGTCCTACCGCAGTCAGTACATCCCCGGTCTGAATTCCTGCAGCAAACGCAGGGGAATTAACTTCAACTGCGGATACATATACGCCATCCGGCAGTCCGTAGGTATCTTTCATTTTATCTGTTATGCTCTGTCCTTTTATTCCAAAATAAACCGTCTGCTTTGAATTCATAAGGTTTTCGATAAGGACACGCATATCGGTAATGCTGTAAGCATTGATATTTGATGAAACAGAATTGTAATTAGGCGTTATAATTCCCACAACCTCACCCTGAAGGTTGCATAAAACGCCTGACACACTTCCCGCGCCGCTTATATCGGTCTGAATCATTCCATATTCGGAATCCGTGCCGCATATTTTGTTGTCCACATCAGAAGCTATTCCGTAACCTATGGAATGGGTATTTCCGTAAAGCTTGCCCACGGCAACAATCAAATCTCCCTTCTGAACAAGATGGGAATCTCCGAGAGCTGCCACTCCTATCGCTTCAGATAAAGAAATATCGGCTTTCACAACGGCAATTCCGGTGGTTGCGTCTCCGGCAGTAAGAACTGCCTCTGCATCAGTGCCGTCGTTGTATTTTACGGTAATAGTATCCGCATTTTTTACAAGGGAATAATCAGTTAAAATGTAGTAGCTGACTCCGTCACTTCCCACAATAATTCCGAATTCCTCATTAATATTCTGATAGCTTATATCCATGCCGTCCTTGCCGCTGTTCACAACCAGTACATCCACAACGGAGCGTTCGGCAATTCCGGATATCTTTTTTAATATTTTGGTAAAGTCATTGATGCTTTCGGGATTTGTCTCATTATCATTGCCGGCTGTGGTATCAGGTTCCGTCTCCTGCGGTTTGGACTGGTCCACAGGCGCAATTGTAACAGTCTCCTGCCCGTCATTTTCTGTCTCGGCGGTAGAAGTCATGACTGCTGCCGGCAGTGTAACATCCGGCTCTCCTCCCACCATATTGCTTCCCGTGCGGTACACGATAATCATTACAAGACCGGCAACAAGACCGAAAAATACAGCAAACACCAGTACAAGTAAGAACTTTTTAAGATATTGCTTTATTTTTTTACCTGTGCCGGGAACAATATGTTCCGTATATAATTGATAATCCTTTTCTCCGTTATCCTGTTCAGGCATAAATTCCTCCTACATAATCAGGTACAATATGTATTTCATTTGAATTTGTTTTATAGAAAAAATCACCTATGGACTAATATTATAAATAAATATTATGAACAATTTATGACATATATGTAAACGATGAAACCCTTGTTTTTTTCCTGCAATTGTTGAACTTTGGTTCCAAGTAGGTTATTATGGAGATATGAATGAGAAATCTTTAAAAATATTAGAATTTGACAAAATAATATCACTTTTGGAGAAAGAAGCTTCCTCCGAACCGGGTAAAGAAGCATGCCGGAATCTGCTCCCGCATACGGATATTTCCGTAATTCAATCCGCTCTCACCGAAACCTCTGATGCAACGGCCAGAATTTTCAAAGCCGGAGGTTTATCTTTTGGCGGACTTAAGGATATCCGTGCCTCTTTAAAAAGTCTGGAGGTAGGCAGTGTTCTTGGTATAACCGAGCTTTTGGACATAGGCTCCCTTTTAAGCATTACAGCTTCCGCTTCCAGATACGACGGCGGAATATCCCAAAGCGGCCCGGAGTACTCCGACAGCCTTACGGAAAGCTTTGCAATGCTGGAACCTTTGACCTCCGTTAATAACGAAATCAAAAGATGCATTGTTTCAGAGGAGGAAATCGCAGACGATGCTTCCCCTGAATTAAAAAATATCAGGCGTCTCCTTAAAAACACAGGCGAACGCATTAAGACAGAATTATCCCGGATGCTTTCCGGCAGCGAAAGAACTTACCTGCAGGAAGCGGTTATTACTACAAGGGAGGGAAGATACTGCGTTCCTGTCAAGGCAGAGTACAAATCCCAGGTTCCCGGCATGGTACATGACCAGTCCAAGGCCGGCTCCACATTTTTCATCGAACCTATGTCGGTTGTTAAACTCAATAACGAAATCAGGGAGCTGCAGCTTCAGGAGACAGAAGAGATTGCCAGAATTCTGTCTTCCCTTTCCGCCATGGCAGCCAATTACACCAATGAGCTTCTTACAGATTATGAAATTCTTTGCAGGCTTGATTTTATTTTTGCCAAAGCGAAGCTTTCCATAAGCTATAAAGGAAGCGAACCGGTAATGAATACCGACGGCAGGATTAACATCCGGAAAGGCCGTCATCCTTTGATAGATGCGGGTAAGGTAGTTCCGATAGATATTTATATGGGTGATACCTATAATCAGCTCATTATAACCGGTCCCAATACAGGCGGTAAAACCGTAACCCTTAAGACGGTGGGACTTTTCTCCCTTATGGGACAGGCAGGTCTTCACATCCCCGCAATAGACAGATCAGAACTCACGGTTTTCAATGATATTTTCGCCGATATAGGAGATGAACAAAGTATTGAGCAGAGCCTTTCTACTTTTTCCTCCCATATGCGCAACATTATAAACATCCTTGATAAAGCAGACGATAAAAGTCTGGTGCTTTTCGATGAGTTATGCGCGGGAACTGACCCCACAGAAGGTGCTGCCCTTGCCATTTCAATCCTTTCAAGCCTTCACAAGCTTCGTGTTACCACAGTGGCTACCACCCACTACAGCGAGCTTAAAATATACGCCCTGTCAACCGACGGCGTGGAAAATGCCTGCTGTGAGTTTGATGTGGCAACATTAGCTCCGACTTACAGACTTTTAATCGGTATCCCGGGTAAAAGTAATGCCTTTGCAATATCCGGAAGGCTCGGACTGCCTTCATATATCATCGAAGATGCCAAAGCTACCCTGAACTCACAGGATAAGGCCTTTGAGGATGTTATTGCAGACCTGGAAAAAAGCCGTGTAACAATAGAGAAAGAGCGTCTTGAAATCGAAGAATACAAGGATGAAATAAAGCAGCTTAAGGAACAGCTCAAAGCCAGACAGTCAAGCCTTGACAAGCGTTCTGATGATATTCTTGAAAAAGCACGTGAAGAAGCTGCCAATATACTTAAAGAAGCTAAGGAAACGGCTGATGAGACCATCCGTATGTTTAACAAGGCTAATCTTAGGGGAATGACTATTTCCGACATGGAGAAAGAGCGTCAGAAACTTAATGCAAAGCTTGATAAAGTAAGCTCCAAAAGAAAGCTTGAGACTACGGTTCCCAAGAAAAAGCATAAGGCAGAGGATTTTCACATCGGAGACCTTGTCCATGTTCACAGCCTTAATCTGGACGGAACAGTTCATACACTTCCAAACTCCAAGGGCGAGCTTACCGTTACCATGGGCATACTTCACTCCACAGTGAACATTAACGACCTTGAGATAATAGAAGAAGCCAAAGCTTCCGAAAAACTCAAAAACAAATCCTCCGGTATCGGCAAACTTAAAATGTCCAAGACCGCGTCCATATCGCCCGAAATTAATCTTATCGGTATGACCGCCGATGAGGCTCTTATTACTTTGGACAAATATCTGGACGATGCCTTCCTCTCCCACATTTCTCCTGTGAGAATTGTTCACGGAAAAGGTTCAGGCATATTAAGGAATGCGGTTCACGGTTTTCTCAAGAAACAAAAGCATGTAAAATCCTTCAGGCTCGGTTCATTCGGTGAAGGCGATTACGGCGTAACAATTGTGGAATTTAAAGAATAGGTGGAACAAAAATGGCAGAAAAACAACGAATCCTTATCGTTGATGACGATGAAAACATTGCAGAATTAATTTCTCTGTATCTTACAAAAGAATGTTATGAGACTAAAATAGTATACGACGGCGAAAGTGCTCTTACGGCATTTGAACAATTTCATCCCAACCTTATTTTACTGGATTTGATGCTTCCGGGCATTGACGGATATCATGTATGCAGGGAAATCCGTAAAACGGACAACACTCCGATAATCATGCTCTCCGCCAAAGGTGAGATTTTCGATAAAGTACTGGGACTGGAACTCGGTGCCGACGATTATATGATTAAGCCTTTTGACTCCAAAGAGCTGGTGGCAAGAGTAAAAGCCGTCCTCAGAAGGTATACTCCTTCCCGCAACGAATCACCTTCTCCTGAACAGACAGGTGAATTTGTGGAATATCCTGATTTAATAATTAACATGAGTAACTACTCTGTTGTATACATGGGAGACACTGTGGACATGCCTCCTAAGGAGCTGGAGCTTTTATACTTCCTTGCCTCATCTCCTAACCAGGTTTTCACAAGGGAACAGCTTTTGGACCATATCTGGGGATACGAGTACATCGGAGATACCAGAACGGTTGATGTTCATATCAAGCGACTTCGTGAAAAAATTCACGATCATGAAAAATGGAGTATCAGCACCGTATGGGGCATCGGATATAAATTCGAAACACGAAAATAGGTGTATATATGCAAAGTAAACTTATCTATCAATTTGCGGCGGGATTTCTCCTGGCTGCCGTTTTAAGCTTTATTACGGTCTCTTTTCTCGGCTCACATCTTAATTACAGACACGAGCTCAAAAAAGAGGCTGACAATCTGTATTCCGAATCCGTCAGCATTGCCAATGACTACGGCAGAAATTTTATGGCAGGTACACTTAACAAATACGCCGCAGCCACACAGCTTGCAATTATCAGTTCTTACATGGACAGCAATATTATGATAATAAGTGAATCCGGCAATGTGCTTTTAAGCACCTATTCTTCTGCCCCTGATGAGATACCACAGTTTGACCCTACGGATACAGGATCCAAAAACTATCTGACCGGAGATTTTTATGGTGTATATGATGAGGAACAGCTTACTGTTTTCTATCCTATCGTATATTCTTTTTCCGTAAGAGGTTATGCAGTCTTAAGTAAACCCATGTCTTTAATTCAGGCTGAAGCCAACGAGACATTTAATTACAATTATATTTCCATGCTTATAACAGTGGCGTTCTACGGAATTCTTATAATTCTTTTTGCCATAAGCATAAGCAGACCTTTGAAAAAAATAATACTGACAACCAACCGGTATGCCAAAGGGGACTTTTCACGCAAAGCTGATTTACACCGCAACGACGAGATAGGCCGTCTGTCCGACTCCCTTGACTATATGGCTGCGGAAATCAAAAATCTTGGCGATTACCAGAAAAAATTTATCGCCAACATTTCCCACGACTTCCGTTCTCCCCTTACATCAATTAAGGGATATCTGGAAGCCATGTTAGACGGCACAATTCCTCCTGAAATGCAGGAAAAATATCTTAATATTGTTATTTCAGAGACAGAAAGACTTACCAAACTTACCAACAATCTTCTCACTCTTAATAACATGAATGACAACGGAATGGTGCTTGACATTTCCGATTTTGACATCGTATCTGTTATGAAACAGACCCTTGAAACCTTTGAAGGACGCTGTTCCAAAAGGCATATACAGTTTAAGCTGGTTCTTTCCGACAAAGTGCTGATGGTCAATGCGGATATGCAGAAAATACAACAGGTCATTTACAATCTGGTGGACAATGCAATCAAATTCAGCAACAATGATTCATCAATCATTCTGTCCGCCACGGAAAACGGAGATAAAGTAATGATTTCCATAAAAGATTTCGGCATCGGAATTCCGAAGGAAAGCATTTCCAAAATATGGGACCGCTTCTACAAAACCGACCTTTCAAGAGGTAAAGACAAAAAAGGAACAGGCCTTGGCCTGTCCATTGTTAAAGATATAATTAATGCTCATAAAGAATATATTGATGTAGTCAGCACTGAAGGTGTGGGAACGGAATTTATTTTTGCCCTTCCCAAATCCAAACCGTCCAAAACATCATTTATCACACTGGATGATTAATCCCAGTCAAATGTTCTTGGCTGCCCTTTCATCTTAAGCCCCAGAAAATCATTCTGGCGCAAAGCTTCATACAGGACTATCGCCACGGAATTGGAAAGATTTAACGAGCGGATTTCTCCCCACATGGGAATTCTTATTGCCGTATCCTGGTACTGTTTCAGAATGCTTTCAGGTATTCCGGCGCTTTCCTTTCCGAACATAATATAGCAGTCATCCTCAAACTTAACATCCGTATAACTTCTGGCGGCCTTTGTGGTCGCCATATATATTTTAGCTCCGGGATTTTTATCGATAAAATCCCGGAAGCTGTCATATACCGTTACATCCAGTTTATCCCAATAATCAAGCCCTGCTCTCTTTAGCATCTTATCATTGATTCTGAATCCCAAAGGTTCAATTAAATGAAGCCTCGTGTTGGTGGCAACGCAGGTTCTTCCGATATTCCCTGTATTGGCAGGCATTTCCGGCTCATGAAGAACGATGTTTAACATACTAACTTCTCTCTTTCAGCGATATATCCACTTCTATTGTCTTGTTTCCCTCATATGTAAGAGGAATACAGATATTTTTGGCATATGTACTCTCCATATGGAAAATTCCCTGAATTACCGTAGGCGGTGTAATATCAATTATGATATTCTTGGTAGAAAGAACCGTAGCCGCATTTCCGAGAATCATGTTGCCGAGTTCGCACAATGCGCTGAGTGATATCTCATCAAGTGTTTCTATCGGCATCATACACATCTTGGAAGCAATTTCACATGCAACTTCATTATGAAATGCCAGAAGCACCTGTCCTCCGATTTGTCCCGTTACACCGATGCAAATAGCTACACTGTTGTTATCAAACTTGCTGTCCCTGACATAAGGTTTCCCCGGTGTCAGCTGCATTCCGCACATACTCTGCAGCACGCTGGATGCAGATACAAGGAATGGATTAATATATTCAATATTCATTTCGCTCATCCTGAGTTCCTCCACATGGAATTATTTTAATCGTGATATGAATCTTTCAAGGCGCTCCATTGCTGTCTTAAGGTTTTTAAGTGAACTGGCATACGACATTCGGACAAAGCCCTCTCCGCTGTCTCCAAATGCTGTTCCCGGAACAACCGCAACTTTCTCTTCTTTGAGAAATCTGGTTGCAAACTCCTCGGAACTCATCCCAAACTTGGCTATATTTGGGAAAATATAAAACGCACCGAACGGTTCAAAACATTTAAGTCCCATTCCCCTTAATTTGGTAAGCATAAACTTACGGCGTCTGTTATATTCCTCCATCATCTCCCGGACATCTTCATCGCAGTTACGCATTGCTTCAACTGCCGCATACTGACTGTTGGTAGGCGCACACATAATTGCAAACTGATGTATTTTAATCATCTGTTTAAGGATTACTGCGGGTCCACAGGCATAACCCAGTCTCCAGCCCGTCATTGCATGGGATTTGGAAAATCCGTTGATTACTATGGTTCTTTCCCTCATTCCGTCAAGTGATGCAATGGAGCAGTGTCCTCCGTTATATGTAAGTTCTGAATATATCTCATCAGATACCACAAAAACATCTTTTTCTATAACAACATCTGCAATTTCCTGTAATTCCTCTCTGGTCATCACCGCACCTGTAGGATTGTTCGGAAACGGCAGCACAAGAATTTTGGTCTTGTCGGTTATTACCGACAGAAGCTCTTCCCTGGTAAGCTTAAATTCATTTTCTTCTTTAAGGTTAAGAATCACCGGAACACCGTCCGCAAGTACGGCACATGGCAGATATGATACATAACTTGGCTGGGGAATAATAACTTCATCCCCGGGATTAAGCATTGAACGGAAGGCCAGATCGATTGCCTCGCTTCCGCCTACTGTTATAAGCGTTTCCGTATCCGGGCTGTAGCTTAATCCGTAATGTCTGTTAAGGAAATTACAGATTTCCACACGAAGTTCCTTAAGTCCCGCATTACTTGTATAATATGTTCTTCCTTTTTCCAGTGAATATATTCCTTCTTCCCTGATTTTCCATGGGGTGTCAAAATCCGGTTCACCCACACCAAGGGAAATCGCATCCTTCATTTCATTAACTATATCAAAAAACTTTCTGATACCCGAAGGCTGTATCGTTACAACTTTATCTGCTAATGGATTTCTCATGGTGTAACCAACATCCTTTCATCATTATCGGGAACTTCCACTACCGTTCCATGGTCTTTATATTTTTTGAGTACAAAATGTGTCGATGTGCTTAACACAGACTCAAGAGGTGCAAGTCTGTCTGATACAAAAAGCGCTACCTCTTTCATGGTTTTCTCTTCAATAATTACGGTAAAATCAAATCCTCCTGACATAAGGTACAGGGCATGAACTTCTTTGTAATTATAAATTCTCTCTGCAATTGCATCAAATCCGATTCCTCTTTGAGGTGCAACCTTAACCTCAATAAGGGCGGTAACTTTCTCGTCACCTGTCTTATCCCAGTTGATCAGAGTATGGTATCCGCATATAATATGCTCTTTTTCCATATCTGCGATTTCATTGGCCACATCAACCTCCGACTCACCTAAAAGTGCCGCAAGGTCAGCGATATCTATCCTGCTGTTTTTCTCAAGTACAGCTAAAATTGCTTCTCTCATTATTATTCTCCTTTATGCTTTTTCTAAATATCTGATTTCATCATCATTATGCAGAATCTTGTCATTACCTGAAGTTAATTTCCCGATAACCGCTGCCGGTATTCCTTCTTCTCTGAGAGCCTTAACCATTGTCTCTCCATCAGGAGCCGCAATCAGAAGACTTCCTGATGATTTCACCCTGTACAGATTCATTCCTAAAAAAGTAGTAAGTTCTATTATCTCCTGTCTTACAGGAATTGCTTTCAGGTCAATTTCCATACCAAGCCCTGCGCCCTCGCAGAATTCCCATAAAGCACCAAAGATTCCGCCATCCGATATATCATGCATGGCTGCTGCGCCATGCTTAACCGCGACTGCGGCCTCATCTTTTATGGTAAGCCATGATATGCAGTTTCTTATTTCATCAAGGTACGCTTGTGAAAATCTCTTATTAATATTATCGGTAAGTCCCGGATTACTCAGAATATATGAGGCCTCCTCAAGACCAATCCACTTGGTCACAATAAGCTCCATACCGGGCTGCACATTCTTAATGTGAAGAGGCTCACCGTTACTGTCACCTATTGCGGTAATTGTCACGCAAGGCCTCGTTACCGCATCAGAAACTTCCGTATGTCCGCCCATTAACGACACACCGCAGTCCCTGCATGCCGCAAGAACATCTCTTGTAAGCTGTTTAAGCCACCTTTCTTTATATTTCTCAGGAAGCATAAACACCCCTTCAATCCCTCTTAGGGTTCCGCCGGCTGCCCAAATATTATTGGCTGCTTTATATACGGAAATCCTTGAAGACGCAGGATTGTCACAGAGTCCTGTTTCCGAAGCGGCCAGAATATATTTGCCTTCAGTGGCCAAAACGGCGCTGTCAACAGCTGTGCGCGGTCCTTCTCCTATAAGATTTACCACACTTCTTTTTAAAATTGTTCCGGATACCTTGCCAAGTGCCATATTTTCCATCCATTCCGTGTATTACATTATATTTTAACATAGTTAATTAAACACTGGCAATGACTTTATTATATATGGTATAATAAAAATACATTTTTAGTTCATGTAACCGAACACAATAGGTACAACCATAGCAATTACAAGAAGTAAAGCTACGACCGCAGTAATTATTCGAACTGTTTTCTTGTTTTTGAACATTTTCCTGTCCTTTCAAAATAGAGGTATTTTTATGAAAAACTTAGGATTAGCCATTATTTTATGTACAATTATAATCGGTTTTCTTATTCTCTACGAGCGTAAGAAATGGGATCACAAGCGTGATGAAGCAGAAAAAGCTTTCTGGGCAAAAGAAAACGCTGCCAACAATGTGCGCAGAAAAGATATTACCTTTCTGAACTATATTGAAATCCCACTGGACAGTCTCCCGTTTATCGACACCGATGACGAGGAGCTTCTGTCGTATCATAAAATAATACGCTCCCTTTCAGATAAGCGAATTCTTAATCTGACGGGAATATCCAATACAGACCTTAAGCTGGAATACGGCCCTGCCAATCTCCCGGATTTGTCTGCATACGATGATAATTATACCACACTTGTAAATACCCTTGCAAAATGGGGCGCAAGGCTTATCGCCCTTAATAAGCAGACAGAAGCCGTTACCGTTCTGGAATACGGAATTACCATAGGTACCGATGTAAGCCGCAATTACTATCTGCTTGCCGATATCTACCGCAGAATGAACCGTCCCGACGAAATTGACAGGCTCATTAAAGCTGCTGAAGGCATAAATACCATGATGAAGCCTTCCATCATCAAAAAACTTACCGAAATAAAAGGCTATTGTTCCTAATGCCTTATTCCGTATACCGACAGTATACCATCTATTTCTTTTGATGCCATACTTTTGGTCAGACCTTCAATGTCTTTATCATATACGATATTATATCCTGCTATAAGACGGCGCAAAAAAGCTTT
Organism: Butyrivibrio sp.; assembly: GCA_051880035.1. Classification (GTDB taxonomy): domain Bacteria; phylum Bacillota; class Clostridia; order Lachnospirales; family Lachnospiraceae; genus Eshraghiella. Next base: position 27,356 of record JBJENE010000038.1, on the reverse strand, counting down.
TTGTTTGTCGGTAGCAGGTTCCTGTCTGGGAATTCTGTAATGAAGTTCCTTTACATATGAATCCGAATACGATATAAGACAAAGTCTTTTATACACTTCCAGTGCAGAATACGCATCCGCCAAAGCCCTGTGATGTGTATTTTTTATGTTAAAATACCCACACAAATATTCCAGGCTCCTGCTTTTTATATCCGGAAGGATTTTTTTGGCGATAGCACAGGTATCTATTCCGTTCCTTGCAAACGGGATATTGAAATCGGATGCCGCCTTTTTAAGAAAGCTGTAATCAAACTGTACATTATGTCCAAGTATAATATAGTTACCCAGGAAACCGAATATACTATGGATTACATCCCCAAGTTGTGGTGCGTCCTTAACCATCGCATCCGTAATTCCCGTAATTTCGGTTATTTTCGCAGGAATGTGGATTCCGGGATTAATAAGAATATCCAGGGTGTCTTTTATAATTCCATCTTCAACGAGTACGGCTCCTACTTCAATTATACGGTCTTCTGCGGGATTTAATCCTGTAGTTTCCAAATCTATTGAAATATATGTATCAATCATTTATCTTTTCACCTGTTTTACATATATCTTTAAGAAAACACTCACTGCATTTAGGTTTTCTGGCCACACATATTGTTCTTCCAAGCCGGATTATATGAATATTATACAATATCCAATGGTCCTTCGGAAGAATCTTCATAAGATCCATTTCTATTTTAACCGGGTCCTGTTCCTTGGTAAGTCCCAGTTTGTTGGATATGCGCTTAACATGTGTATCTACTACGATACTTGGGTCGTTATATATGTTGCCTCTAATGACATTCGCCGTCTTGCGTCCTACTCCGCTTAACGCGGTAAGACTTTCAATATCCCGCGGCACTTCTCCGCCGTGTCTTTCGATCAGCTCCCCGGCACAGGCTTTAATATTGGCAGCTTTATTATGGTAAAATCCCGTGGATTTAATATCCTCTTCAAGTTCTTTAATGTCCGCATCGGCAAACGCCTGCAAATCCGGATATTTGACAAACAGTTTTTCGGTAACCATGTTAACCCTTGCATCTGTGCACTGGGCACTTAAGATTGTGGCAATCAGTAACTGCCATGCGTTCTCATGATTAAGATAGCATTTATATTCTTTGGTATATTCCTCATCAAGTCTGGAAGTAACCAGCAAAGCTCTTTCTTTTCGATTCATTTTTCCTTAATCCTTCTGTATTTTTTTAACTATAAGTACATAATATATGCAGTTTAAAAGTATTGCAAGAACCTGTTTTTCATAGTATGATTTTTCCATGGAAAAAGAACAGACTTTTATGAATTTATACAGGGAAAAAGACCCTGATACAATAGTGTATGTGACAGGTCTTATTGTGGCCGCAGCAATTTCGACCTGTTATTTTGTAATATTTTTTCTGCAGGGTAAAGGCTTAATCCCAAGGATTACAACCTGCCCGTTTTATCTGATTACAGGCATATACTGTCCGGGATGCGGCGGTACAAGGGCTTTGCATGCCCTTATTCACGGGCACATAATCAAAAGCCTTTATTATCACCCTCTTGTTATCTATGGCGTCATACTGGGTCTGGTATTTTATATTAGCCAGACACTCCGGTTTCTCTCCCGCGGTAAGATAAAAGGACTGCATATGAGAACGGCTTATCCTGTTATTGCCGGAATAATTATTTTACTTAACTGGATAATTAAAAATGTCATTCTTCTGGTTACCCACACAGAATTATTAATTTGACTACATTCTTTTTTCTGTTATAATACATACAGAATATTTTTTAGGAGGATTCACAATGGAACCTAATCAGACTAATGAGTCTAATGACAAGTACACTAACTATACATATTCTGCGCCTGATGACAGCCAGACTTATTCAGCACCGCATACCAATCCTGCATATGAAAGCAATGCCTCACAGTATGCACAGCAGCCAAATCAGAATCAGCAGTATCAGCAACCATATCAGAATCAGCAATATCAGCAGAATCCGTATGGTTCAGCACCTAATTATTCCAATCCACAGTATCAGCCTCAGTACAATTATCAGCCAAATCAGTATCAGGGAGAACCTGCATCCAAAGGACTTTCAATTGCAGCAATGGCATGTGGTATAGCAAGTATTGTTTTTGCATGCTGCTATGGTATGGGTCTTATTCCTGCCATCGTGGCACTGGTATTACAGGGCAATTTCGTTAAAGCCAATAACGGCAATACCAACAGTATGGCGAGAGCCGGCAAGATTTGCGCTATTATAGGCTTAATTTTCAGTATACTTATGATCTTATTCTTTGTAATAGCAATTACTGCAGGAATTCTGTCCGAAATGTAATATTAGTTTGACTACAGTATTTTTTCTGATATAATGAACATGAAAAAAATTTTAGGAGGTCTAATAATGGAACCTAATCAGTATCAGAATGATCCATACCAGAATCAGCAGAATCCGTATCAGAATCAGCAGAATCCATATCAGAATCAGCAGAATCCATACGGCTCAGCTCCTCAGTACAATGCACCACAGTATAATTATCAGCAGTACAACCAGCCACAGCCAACCGCTTCCAGGGGTCAGGCAATCGGTTCAATGATATGCGGTATTCTTAGTATCTGTTTCTCATATGTATATGGTCTGGGACTTATTCCTGCAATCATTGCACTTGTATTAAACAAGAAGTTTGTCACTGCCAACAATGGTGCTACTAACGGTATGGCTAAAGCAGGTAAAATTTGCGGTATCATAGGTTTAATCTTCAGTATAATAGCTGCTGTTATTTGGTTTATTGTATTTTTGGTTGCAATTGTTGCAGCATCAGCATAATAATACATATGTTAAAAAGACGGTCGCATATATGCGGCCGTTTTTTATTTTCTGTATATTAAGGCATACAAAAAGCGGGTGATGGGAATCGAACCCACGTATCCAGCTTGGAAGGCTGGTGTTCTACCATTGAACTACACCCGCAAATGTCGTTATTTATCTGACAAAGCATATATTATCACAGGATTTCCGGTTTTGCAAGAGAAAAATAATAAAGGAGTACAACCCTTCGGTCATATTCTCCTTTATTATTTGCAAATTATCTTTTATAAAGGTATGTTTCCGTGTTTTTTACGGATTCCGTCTTTCTTTTTACCTGCAAGCATTTCAAAAGCACGAAGTACGCGGTCTTTGGTTTCTTCAGGTTTAATTACCTCATCCACATAACCTCTTCCCGATGCCACATAAGGATTCATGAATTTGTCTTCATATTCCTTAATTGCCGCAGCTCTGGCTTCCTCAGGATTCTCTGCGGATTCAATCTTTTTACCTGCAATAATGTTCACGGCACCTTCTGCACCCATTACCGCAATTTCGGCTATAGGCCATGCAAAAACAAAGTCCGCACCTATTCCTTTGCTGTCCATTCCGATGTATGCACCGCCAAAGGCTTTTCTCAGAATAACGGTTACCATTGGAACAGTAGCTTCGGAATATGCATACAGAAGTTTGGCTCCATGCCTTATTATGCCCTGATATTCCTGTGTTTTGCCCGGAAGAAATGCAGGTACATCCACAAGAGTAAGTATTGAAATATTAAAGCAGTCGCAGAACCGGATAAATCTTCCGGCTTTGTCACCTGCATTAAAATCAAGTGAGCCGGACAGATAGTTAGGCTGGTTTGCCACAACGCCTACCGTTCTGCCGTCCATTCTCATAAATCCTACAATAATATTACGGGCAAAATCTTTCTGAACCTCCATAAAGCTGTCACGGTCCGCAAGTTCCTCAATAACCTCATACATATTATAAGACATTTTCATATTAGGAGGAACAATATCCCTAAGACGCTTATGATAATATTTTTTAACTGGTTCAGCCATAGGAGGAACTTCCTCATAATTCTCAGGAAGGTAAGAAAGAAGCCTTCTTACGCCTAAGAGACACTCTTCATCCGTAGGATAAGAAAAATGTGCAACACCGCTTTGGCTCATATGCACGCCGGCACCGCCAAGTTCTTTGGTGGTTACCACTTCACCTGTTACTTCCTTAATAACCTTAGGTCCGGTAAGATACATCTGACCGTTCTCTTCCGTCATAAAAATGTAGTCACATAATGCAGGTGCATAACATGCGCCACCTGCGCACGGTCCCATAATAACGGCTATCTGAGGTACAACTCCCGACATATTTACATGTCGTCTGAACATCATGGCATAACCGTTAAGGCTGTCGATACCTTCCTCTATTCTGGCTCCGCCACTGTCATTTATCTCAATAAACGGTGCTTTTGAATCCATAGCCATATCCATGGCATTGCATATTTTACGGGCATGGTATTCGCCAAGTGCACCGCCTCCCACTGTAAAGTCCTGGGAGGATGCAAAAACGATTCTTCCGTTAACTTTTCCGTATCCGGTTACGACCCCGTCACCCGGAAGTTTCTTTTTTTCCATTCCGAAATCCACACAACGGGATTCCATAAGCGGATTAATTTCTACAAATGTACCTTCATCAAAAAGAATATTGAGTCTTTCCCTTGCTGTGAGCTTTCCTCTTTCATGCTGTTTGTCTATTCTCGCCTGACCGCCTCCGGACTCTGCCTTTTGGCGTTTTGCGTCAAGCTCTTCCAGTTTCTCATCCCACATTGCTAACGCCTTCCAAATCTTCTACGGTATTGATTGTAATAACCTTTTTACTGCGGTCGATTCGCTTCATAAAACCTGCCAGTGTCTTTCCCGGTCCGATTTCATAGAAGACTTCAACACCTTCTTCTATCATTTTTTCAACACACTGCTGCCATCTTACAGGGGAGTATACCTGTTTTTCCAGTGTTTCTTTAATTCCATCCTTAACTGTTACTTTCTCTGCCGCAACATTATTAAGATACGGTATTACAGGATCAGAAAATTCTACTTCTGAAAGTTCCGCAGCCAGTTTATCACCTGCACCTTTAAGCATAGGTGAGTGGAACGGACCGCTTACATTAAGCATTGAAACCATCTTTGCTCCGGCTTCTTTAAGCGGCAGGACCGCTGCCTCAACAGACTCTTTGTAACCTGAAATTACAATCTGTCCCGGGCAGTTGTAATTAGCTGCCGATACTATTTTTCCGGATTCAGCGGTAATTTTTGTGCATATATCATCTATGATACTGCTATCAAGACCTATTACTGCTGCCATTGTACCCTTTCCGGCAGGAACTTCATTTTCCATGTAAATTCCACGCTTTCTTACAAGTTTCATGGCATCCGCAAAAGAAATTGCCTTGCCGGCAACCAGGGCGGCATATTCACCCAGACTTAATCCTGCAGTAATATCAGCTTTAATTCCCTTAAGTTCCACAGCCTTAAGAATACAGCATTCAGCGGCAAGCATTGCTGCCTGGGTGTATTCTGTTTTGTTAATCAGGTCATTTTCCTCAAAAAGAATCTGCTTCAAATCAAAGTCCATCAGTGCGTCTGCTTCATCTATTAAAGCTTTGCACTCTTCAAAGGTATCATAAAAATCTTTTGCCATACCCACATACTGTGCTCCCTGTCCCGGGAAAATAAATGCGGTTTTACTCATTGAAATCACCTCACTAATCTTCTGCGTAGATTTTTTCTTTTTCTACCGCAGTAAACATTAATTCGCCTTTGGCGCGGGTCTTTCCGTCAACCGAAACGGTTACGGAAAATGAATATAATCCTGATGCACCCATTGTTTTCTTACAGTCAATAATAAGTGTATCTCCCGGTATTACAGGCTTGATAAACTTAAAATCCTTGACCTTAAGAAGTACGTAGATTGTCTGTTCATCTGTTCCTTCAGCTTCAATTGCCAGAGAGCAGGCCTGGGCACAGGTCTCGATTATGAGAACTCCCGGCATAATCGGTGCATCCGGAAAATGTCCCATAAAATATGGTTCGTTAACTGATACATTTTTAAGTGCCTTGACAGATTCTCCGGGAACTATTTCAAGGACTTTTTCCACCATCTGAAAAGGCGGACGCTGTTTAATTCTTTTATTAATTTCTATAATGTTCATTACAGGCTCAGACCTCCATCCATAACTATTACCTGACCGGTAATATAAGAGCTGGCAGGACCGCAAAGCATTGCAACAGTCTCTGCTACCTCTTCAACCGTTCCCAGTCTTCCCATCGGAATATTCTTAAGATATTCTTCTCTTTTCTCCTCAGGAATTGCCTCAATCATTTCGGTTGTAATAAATCCCGGAGCAACAGCATTTACCTGTATTCCGTATGGTGCCAGTTCCTTGGCAAGAGTTGCTGTCATTGCATTGACGGCTCCCTTTGTCGCACTGTATACGGATTGTCCGGCTAAAGCAAGTTTTGAACTTACGGAAGAGATATTAACTATTCTTCCGCTTTTCTGCTTAAACATCTTTAATGCGGCCTGCTGACAGCAGTAAAAATATCCTTTTATATTAATATCAAGACTACGGTCAAGCGAATCGCTGTTCAGCATTAAAAGATATGCATCATCTACCACTCCCGCATTATTAACAAGTATGTCTATATGTCCAAAGTGTTTAAATGCCTCCCTGAACATTCCGCTGACATCTTTCTGCACAGACATATTGGCTTTAACCGCAATTGCATCACAACCCATGTCTTTAATTGCATTTACAACTTCCATTGCCGCAGCTTCGCTGCTGTTGTAGTTGACTACAACATCTATTCCTTCTTTTGCAAGTCTTAATGCGCACGCTCTTCCGATACCACGCGAAGCTCCTGTTACGATTGCTACTCTACTCATCGCTTGTCCTTTCCACGCATTTAACCCGGGATATGTTAAACCCCGGGATAATGCTTATTAATCTATTTTACTTTTTTAAGTACAACGGCTGTATATGAACCACCCGGTGCATAACTTGTTACAAGAATATTCTCAAATGAAGAAGTATCAACTACTGTCTCCAAAGCCTTTCCGTTTTCAAACAGGAATGCCGGCTGTGATGCGTCAAGCTTTCCTGCAAGCAGAAGTGCCGCATGTGCAGCTTCAAGTGTAGCTGCTGCCGCTCTGGCCTCACCCACAAGCGTCTTAACACTGAGGACAGGTTTTTGGCCGTCTCCGAATATTCTTTCATAGGAACCGATTTCTATTGCGTCAACCGTTTTATTTCCGTTACCGAAACCAACGATTGCGTCAATCTCATCAGGAGTGATACCTGCACTCTCGCAAGCTGCCTTAACAGCCTTATCAAGTGCCACATCAGAACCTTTTATAGTTCCTACAGATACAGATTCGTGTGCCATTCCGTATCCTGCAATTTCAGCATACTTTTCGGCACCTCTTTCCTGTGCTGAAACTTCACTTTCAAGCATTACCGATGTGGAACCTTCTCCGAGTACAAACTGTCTTCCCTTGAATCCGTAAGGTTTGGTATCACCGTTCTCTGTAACATATCCAAGTCTGTCGTATAATGAATAAATAACATCTGTGTTTTCATCAACACCGCATGCCATCATCATTTTCTCGGTACCGTTCTTAACTACATTATATGCATAACATACACTCTGAAGGCCTGCCTGCATACCGTTTACAAGAGTAACATTAACACCCTTTACGCCGGAGTTAATTGAAAGATATCCTCCTGCGGCGTTATATACGGTATTAGGGAATACAAAAGCACTTCCTTCATGCAATCCGTTCTTAATAAGTCCTTCATGGAAATTAACAATATCTGTTGTCGGTCCGTCTGCAGTACCGATAATCATTCCTATATCTGTCTGATTTTCTTCAGTTACGGTTACTCCTGCGTTCTTCAGACATGCACGGCCGGAAACAACCTGAATCTGACTAAGTTTGTCTAACTTTCTGTAAAATGCAAGCTTAACTCCGTATTCCTGATATACTTCCGGACCTACTTCCGCATGAAGAGAACCACCTTCCACAGGTGCCTTACCGGTCTTGGTTCCTTCAATATAAGAATCAACGCTGTTACCGAATGCATTTACAAGACCCATTCCCGTTACAAATACCCTGTTATTTTCTAACGGCTTAATGTCTTTCTCATGCTTTGAGAAAATAACACTTGCATTATTTCCACCGAATGCAAAGTTATTTGTCATTGCGTAGTTTATTTCTCTTTCCTTCTTAACATTAGGAGTAAAGTCAAGCTTACCTGCCTTTTCTTTAAGAGCTTCCAGGTCTTCTTCGGAATATCCTATTGTAGGAGGTACGGTGTTGGTTGTAAGCGCTTTAATTGTATAAATTGCTTCAACCGCTCCTGCAGCACCGAGGCAATGTCCCACCATACTCTTTGTAGAGTCAACGGATGTGCCTTCATTCTCTCCGAAAATATTCTGCATAGCCTGAATCTCTGTTGAATCGTTAAGAGGAGTTCCCGTTGCATGGCCGTTAATATAGTCTATACTCATTGCATCCAGATCAGAGCTCTTAAGAGCCCACTTCATCGCATTCATCTGGCCTTCGCTGTCAGGTCTCGGAGCTGTAATGTGATGAGCGTCGGAACTTATTCCTCCGCCAAGAATATCACAATAAATGTGAGCTCCACGGGCCACTGCATGTTCATAGGATTCTATAATAAGTGCACCTGCTCCTTCGCCGAGAGTGATACCTTTACTCTTGTTATATGGAGAGCAAGGATCTGAATCCAGTGCATGTAATGCGGTAAATCCACCGAAAGCAAGTGCGGAAAAAGAATCCGTACCACCCACTATAAATGCATCACCCACACCTGCACGAATCAGGTCACAGGCATATTCAATACTGATTGTACTTGCGGCACAGGCATTACCTACATTGGTAACCACACCCTTTGCGCCTGCAATTTTTGCCACATTGTTGGCTATTGCGCCTATAGGCATTTTGAAAATTTCCTTAGGGTCTGCTTTATCAGGTCCGTCTTCCATATCCGTGAAATATTTCTGGATACTTACGGCACCGCCTACACAGCTGCCGATAATTACGCCCACCCTGTCTGCATTTTCTTCTGTTATCTCTATTTTTGAATCACTTATGGCTTCTCTTACGGCTTTAACGCAAAGAAGGGAAACTCTGTCCATTCTGTCCGCATCTTCGCCTGCATCCACATCGAATTTCTCCGATGCTTCCGCACCCATATGTGCATAACACTCCGATGTATCAATCGATCTAACTTCCTTAATTCCTGAAACTCCGTTAATACAATTGTTCCAGCTTTCATCTACCGTATCTCCTATGGCATTAATCATACCAAGTCCGGTAACAACAACTCTCATATCCTTATCCGCCATCATTCTTTACTCTTATACCTTTCTGCCATGGGCAGAGGAGGAAATTATTCCCCCATATGCTCCATAACGTATTTGCTGAGTGCCGCAATATTAAAGAAATTTTCTTTAGCAACACCTGTCATCTGTACATCAAATTCTTTGTCGATACCTGCAATAATTTCAAGTGAGTCAATTGAATCAAGTCCAATCTCATCACCAAAAAGTTCACTTTCATAAGTAAGCTCATCAGCAGGAATTCTTAAGCTCTCAACAAGTATTCCTTTAATCTTTTCTGCGATTTCTGTCTGTTTTGCGTCCATTTTATTTTCTCCTTAAAAAATTTATATAGAGCAGCCTGTAGCTGTTTCTATCTTTGGTTACCATTCAATGTTAATATATCTGTCCTTATGCTCATGTTCAAGCGGTTCATATTTAACGATTGTTTTGGTTACGGCTTTGTAGGAAGGAAGCCCGTCATTAGCTGCCTTAACCTTTGCCTTTAAATCAGCTTCAATTTCTGTATTATCAATGCCATTATAAAATTCCATATCAGGCAGAACCTCAATGGCAATAAGAGGTCTTCCCCTGAGGCTGTCTTCTTTAACAAGACAGTCCTTTATTCCTTCCAGCCGTCCGAAATAGCTTTCCAGCTCATCAGGTGAAATATTCTCACCATTCGGAAGAATCAGAAGATTTTTGCGGAGTCCGAGAAAATGAATGTATCCGTTGTCATCAATCTCTCCCAAATCTCCGGTCTTAAGCCAGCCGTCCTCGGTAAATACCTCTTTGGTACGCTCCGGGTCATTATAATACCCTTTCATCACAACATCGCCTTTAACCTGGATTTCTCCGTCCACGATGCGGACTTCTGTGCCGGGATATACCTGCCCTATTGAATCAGGCACCGTTTTGGAATCTACATTGCCGCTTACAATATTGGAAGCTTCTGTCATTCCGTATCCCGCAAAAAGAGTAACTCCTGACTGTTCTGCCATTTTAATAAGCTTTGGCTGAACATATGCGCCTCCGCAGATTATTGTCTCTATTCCTTCAAGAAATTCTTTTCCTTTGATTCTGGCAACGGAAAGAACTGTTTCTGCCAGTCCCGGAACAAGGGTCAGAATAGTAGGCTTCATCTTTGGGATATCAAATACGATATTACTCATGTCTTCACACGCATATACCAGGGCACCCGTATAAATACAGGTAAGAAGCCCTCTGATAGCTCCAAAAACATGGGACAGCGGTAATATTGCAATTGTTCTCTGATTAAAAGGATGACCCGGGATAAAAAGTCCGTTATGGGCAGCCCTCATAATCGCTCCGTGGGAGAGCATGGCTCCGTACGGATTTGCAGGATCACCACTTACCGAGAAACATATTACTGCAATATCATCTTTGTTTACGGACGCCATTTCTCCTTTTTCGGAAGAAGTGGCTTTTATATCAAAAACTTTGGTTCCCGCGGATTCGGTAATATCTGAGTAATCCGGATGAACAAAAAGTCCTCTGATATCAAATTTTTGTACGATTTTTCTGATTGCATCTGCATTAAGAGCATTCGGTGCCGAAGGAAGCATTATTACCGTACAGCCTGCCGTCGGAATTGCCATATATAATTCCATGGCATCCATACCGTTAGGTGCAAGCACGGCAATGATATCGCCTTTTTGAAAGCCCTGCTCATATAGGAATTTTCTTCTGCAGGATATTCTGTCATAAAGCTCTCCGTATGTTATGGTATTAACCATGTCACTGATTGCCGGACATTCGGAATATTTTTCCCTGCAGTTTTCCAACAGTTCACAGAATGTGTAATATAGCGGAAGTTTTTCCAGATCTTCGGGACTTAAAAGTCTGTGAAAGTATTCTGTATTTTCTGATGCATATGTTTTCATGTATGTTTTCCTTCCCTATATCATGATGTTCTTTTTGCAAGTTCAACATCAAGTTTTGCCTGTATTTTGGCCTTAACCATTTCACTGATTTCGGTTTTTTTCATATCCTTATAATCCTCATAAGGAATAGGCTCCAGAATATGAATATATGTAGTACAGCGCTTTAATGAATTTCCGTTAAGCGCCTTATATGAATCAATCAATACTATCGGCACTATAGGAGTTTTGGATTCAAGCGAGCACCTGAAACAACCTGCGTTAAACTTCTGAAGGGTGTTTTTATTGTCCTTATATCCGCCCTCCGGAAAAATAAGATATCTTCTTCCGGCTGCAACTTCCTCGGACAGTTCTTTAAGTATGCGAATCTGCTGTCTCGGATCGTCAAAATCAAGTCTTTTTCCGCCGACCAGGTCAATAACCTGTTTGGCCATAATCTTTTCGGACTGGTTTTTCTCCATTAGAACAGCCGCCGGCTTATCGTGGTTCAAAAGTATTCCCAGGGCATCATATTTTCCCTGATGATTGGAGTACATGATGTACCCGCCCTCTTTAGGAAGATTGGAAAGACCATATACTTCTGTCGTGGTTCTTCCTCTTCTTCTCATATGATCCATTATTTTCTGTGCAAGTCTGTATCTTTCAAGTTCTCCGTATTTCTCCGGATGTTTCATATATTTACGATATGAAGATAACATGTGGAGTACAAAAAACGGACTGGTAATTGCTACATAATAAAATCTTAATAATTTCATATCACATATTCCTTTACTATTGATGCGGAAATTTCTCCCAATATCCCGTCATCATTTTTTCCAACGCTCTCGGCGGTATAATCGGCGCACAAATCTGTTCAAGTGTTGCCTTGCCGAGTTCTTTATTATTGCCGAATTCTTCGCCGGCTTTTTCAACCTTCTTAAGGTAATTTCCAAAAATGCCTTTCATCTGTTCCAGCTCAAGGATTTCTCCCTGCCCGCAGAAAATCGAAGTATATTTATCTTTACCGAAAATCAAATCAAACTGGCTTACCACAGGGTCGTACACATAATCCCTGCTTGCATGGGCACAGGTTGATACAAGAATAAGTTTTTTGCCTGAAAAATCATATCTGAAGTCCAGAATAACGGGATTTTCCTCTGTGGCAGGTCTTCCGTTGTACGGTTTTTTGAACGGAAGAAGACGATCTAACAACGCCTTTAACTTTGACGGCAATCCGAAAAAGTATAGCGGAAAACTGACTATTATTACATCGCTTTCCAATATCTTTTCACGAATCATATCCATATCATCCCGTATTGCACACTGCCCCGGAGTGACTTTCCAGCAGCAAAAGCATCCTGTACAATGCTCAATATTAACTTTACCCAGTTCAATAACCTCTGTTTCGGTATCACAGACATTTGTCATGCCTTTTACAAAGCTTTCGGCTATCATCATGGAATGACTTCTGTTCCCTTTTAAACTTCCGTTAATAACAAGTGTTTTCATATGTTACTCCTGACCGCTGGCCTTTGCCAATTCTACTGTCTCATCATTGAAGCCAAAAAATTCTTTAATCCTGTCAAGGTTTTTAGCGGCAACCTCCTTGCCGTTTTGGTAAAAGGCTTCAACCTTTTCATCATCCTGCTCAAACTTGTGGATACATTCGATATCAGGACGAAGTACCATAACCTTTCCTTCTTTCTCAAGCTTATTAAGAAGCTTTATCTGTTCTGAATAAACTTCTGTTCTTTTAAGAAGTGCTTCATAGAATTTAGGATATTTTCTTTTGTATTTCAATGCCATAACAAGCTTGGCCTTACCGTAATTGGTAGGAGTTTCGGTAACATTTTTGGTCATTATAACCAAAAGCTTTTCGCAGCCTTTGCTGAATGCTCTTTCTATCGGGACAGAATCACAAATACTGCCGTCCAGGTAGTGATAATCACCTATCTTAACAGGTGCACATAAAATAGGAACCGAACATGATGCCTTTCCCAGATTAAGGAAACGGTCTATATCATTTCTCTCATCATAATATTCTGCTTTACCTGTATCACAATTGGCTACTACAATTTCAAGCTGTTTGGAAGATTTTTTATATTTATCAAAATCAAACGGAAACTGATTATACGGATATTCAAAAAACATTCTGTCCAGATTAAGGAATTTTCCATGCCTTAGAATCTGCTTCATGCCGAAATAATTATCCTTTTTATTTCTTGGCTTAATTACATTGCGGGTTCTGCCAATCTGTTCCGAAAGATATGATATTCCGTTGCCGGCTCCCGCAGATACACCTACAACATAATCAAAATCTATTCCGTTTTCCATCAGAACATCCAATACCCCGGAAGTAAAAACTCCTCGGAATGCTCCGCCTTCCAAAACTAATCCTGTCTTTGCCATCCTATCACCACGCTTTATTGTATATTATAAGATAATCAATTATTCAAGTCCTGTCTTAGCTGCAATGAAATCGCACACATCTCCCACTGTATTAAGCTCGCCTGTCTCTTCGAATTTGATTCCGAATTCTTCTTCAACAGACACAGCAAGAAGCATCATTGTAAGGGAATTAAGTCCCAAATCTTCAATTAATGCACTTTCTTTCGTAATATCAGCCGTGTCCACCTCCGGTGTAACATTCTCGAAAATTTTAACAACCTTATCAAATATCATCTTTTTGTTCTCCTTTGAGTTTTCTTTGTAATTGTATAACCATCTGACGGAATCTTTCACTTTCCGCTTCAAGATATTTTGGGTTCATGCTTTTATTTTCAGCTGTAAGCTCCATAGGTTCACCCACAAGAATCCGCTGTCTTTTGCCAAAAAACATTTTATAACTGCCTTCAACGGCAAACGGCACTATAGGTGCTCCGGTCATATAGGCTAACAGAATAAAGCCTGATTTAAATTCATCCGGTTCATCTTCCTTACGGGTTTTGCCTTCAGGATAGAGGATAACCGATTCATCTTTCTTCTTAAGGGCTTCAATCGAATATCTTAGCCAGCCCGTTTCAACGCCGTTGCGGTCCATCGGTATACATCTGTTATTGGATAAATACCAGTTAAACTTGGGTTTATCAAACCAGTCTTTCGCAACAAGGATACATGCTTTATTTCTTCTGAAGATTACTGTTGTAAGAACCCCATCCATATGACTTGTGTGGTTTCCTACAAAGATAACCGGTTTATCAAATCTGTGTTTCTTTCTGTCGGGATTTATGTATCTGACGCGGGGTCTGAAAGCCAGGTATACGAAAGCAACCATCAGCCACCAGCCTATTCTTGCCAGTACCTTAAAAACATATTTCAACATTTTATTCCTGCCTATCTTACTATGCATCCGCCTATATACTGCATGACAACAATCGAACCTGCTACGATGAGGAAAATTCCTCCGCTCCAGTAAATCCTTTTATCAAGTTCACCGTTACGGTAACCCACATAAACTCCTACGATTACAATGGCAATTGTCATGATACATACTGCAATCCCTGTTTTAACACCGCTTAGCATCAGCAGTCCGCAGGCAAATCCTGCAAATAATGTATAGATACTTGTAGAAGCTGCAATTCCGCAGGTTTTCTTAAAATCTATTTCGGAGCGCTCCTCCGGAATGGCCTTTTTATTATATATGAGGAAAAGTTTTATTCCTCCCAACGCAATAAAAATCAATGCCGCCAACAAAGACCATACCCTCTGCACTTCCACGGATGTCGTTTCTATATTGATAAGCGAAGCCAGTGTATAGCCGATTGAAAGGGCAACCATCTGCCATGCGCATACTATAAGACACATCAGAACCATTCCTCTCGCCTTAACATCACCAAGCACGGAGCCTTGCGAAACCGAAATGGCAAATACATCAAAAGCAAGCCCGAATCCAATTAGAATAATCATTAAAATATCCATGTAAATCTATGCCTTTCCAACTCATTTTACTGAGCTACTATCCTCAATCATACCTTGACATTCTACATAAATATCTTTTTAAATACCATATACAATTTCAAAAGTTTGTATTTCCCGACTACATTTTCCCAAAAATGTAAAAAGCGACTACATTTTCTTAAAAATGTAGCCGCATGACTTCAAAATACTCTGTTAAGTTATTCAATAAGGTCATATATACTGTGACTCATCATATATTCATAAGACTTCTTTACCTCATCAAGAACATCCTCACCCGTCTCATTAATCACCAGCTGAATCATGGTAATCATACCGCTGGCATAATATTTTGCCACAACCTTGTCCGTGATAATTCTGCCGTTATTCACATTCTTTTTGATGTGCATTGCCTTTCCAAACATCTCGGAAAGAAGTTCCGCCAGGGTATCTGCAAAACCATTCTGCCCCATAATATCAAAAGCTTTACGGTAATACTCACGGTCCTCGTAGAATTTGGTAAAGATAAGATTTATTCCGTCTTTGGCTCTTCCGGAGCTGATCATATCCATCGCTTCGTTAAGTATTTCGTCCTGAATAATCCATTCCACCAGCTCATATTTATCATGAAAATGATTGTAAAATGTAGGACGGATAACACTGGCATGGTCCGTTATCATTTTAATTGTAATTTTCTCAAAGGGTGTCTGAAGCATGAGCTCTTTAAAGCTGTTTGCTATCAACCTCTTGGTTAATTCCTTAATCTGTTCCATGGCACTCCTAATTAACGCACGGGTTCTTTCAATGTTCACTAATACTATATTATAGCAATTATTGTCATTTTTTTCAAGTTATGGCTCAACAAGTCAGAATCATGCCTGAGAGAGGAGGCAGGGTAACCTTAACTCTTCCGTCTGTCACGGTATACTCACCGCAGTTTGTTTTATATCCGTCTTTATCCGAAAGAATCCGGACTTTCAGTATGTCCTCCGAAACAATTCCGCATTCCCATGCATTAACCTCAATTGTCCGCGGAGAGTCATTGTTATTAATCATGGTAACAGCTTTACTCGTATCATCAAATCTTCCGAATACAATTACATTGTATTCTCCGTAAATATCTTTATACGATCCTTTAACAAGCGCAGATGTGGTCCTGTGAATGTTAATGACATCCCGATGAAATTCAATCAGTTCCTTATCCTCGTGTCCCCAAGGATATGTTCTTCTGTTATCCGGGTCAGTCCATCCGCACACTCCCGCTTCGTCGCCATAGTAAAGCGTAGGCGCTCCCGGCCAGCTCATCTGTATTATCACAGCCTCACGAAGCACTGCTTTATTAACATTTTCTTCCGCTGCCTTCGGGCCTCTTGTTTCGGTTCGTCCAACTACCTTATTGGTCCTTGTAAGAAATCTTGAGTGGTCATGGTTGGAAAGCTCATTCATGGAAATTCTTACGCTTGAGCCGCCCATTCTTGACATATTATGATGCATTGAATCAAAAAAATATGACGGATTACCCACTTTATCCGGATTGAATGAATCGCTGTGCTTTTCCATTCCCGTTAAAAACCATGTAACAGGTTCCATAAAAGCATCATAATTCATAATTGTATCCCATTGGTCTCCCTGAAGCCATGCATGGCAGTCGCCGTAATGCTCTGCCAGAATTACCGCATCAGGATTAACCTCTTTCACGGCTTTTCTGAATTTTCTCCAGAAACTGTGATTATATTCTTCACTGAATCCTAGGTCAGCAGCCACATCAAGTCTCCATCCGTCCACATTGTACGGAGGGGATACCCATTTTTTGCCGATATTAATAATATATTCTTCAAGCTTTTCGGAGCCCTCATAGTTAAGCTTAGGAAGCGTATCATGTCCCCACCAGCCGTTATAAGAGCCGTTGTACGGCCATCCGTTAGGATTGTTAAACCGGAAAAAGTCATGATAAGGGCTTTCCTTGGATACATATGCTCCCGAAGGGAAGTCCTCACTGTTCTCGTATATCTGCTCCCTGTCAAGCCACTTATTGAAGGAACCGCAGTGATTAAACACTCCGTCTATGATAACCTTGATATTGCGCTTATGGGCTTCTCTGACCAGTTTGGCAAAAAGCTCATTACCGGCTTCAAGATTGGCAAGATTTGTTACTCTCTTAATATATTTGGAAGCCTGAAGATTATCATACACACCTTCATTAAGGACTTCTCCGCCGTCATCAACTATTTTACCGAAATGAGGATCAATATAGTCATAATCCTGTATATCATATTTATGGTTGGAAGGTGATACAAAAAGAGGATTAAAATAAATGCACTGAACTCCTAACTGTTCCAGGTAATCCAGCTTCTGAATCACTCCCTCCAAATCGCCTCCGTAGAATTCCCTTACTCCCATTGTGGCAGGATATTTATCCCAGTTCTTCACTCTGGTAACAGGCTCACCTATATATACATATTCCCTGTCTTCCACATCATTGGACGGGTCCCCGTTATAAAACCTGTCTACATAAATCTGGTAAACAACAGCTCCGCGCATCCATTCCGGTGTCTTGAATCCCGGATAAATAACAAAATTATAGAATTGGTTCAAATCTGTTCTGGCACCCAGCTGTGTGTAGAATACCACCGTATTTCCGGATACTATTTCAAAATAGTAGCCAACCGGCTCTTCTCCCACATGTATCATAACCGTATAATAATCAAAGTACTCATCTCTTGTAGTTTTGACCATTTCATGGTAAACTCCGTCCGCAACAAGACCAACCCTGTCAACATTATTGCGGATTGTCCTGAACTTAACGGTAACATCACTGTCCGTATCAGGTTCACACGGAATGAGGAATTTCTCTGTCACATCATGAAATAACCCTCTTGAGTTTAGAACAGGTCTCATATTTAATAAATAATTCCATTTTTTTTCGTATGACTGCATCGAATCAAAATGTTTTGTAATTTCCATACCGGAGCTCCTATCCTTTTGCATTCTGTCCCTCCTATTTTAAAACGAAATCCTTATTGTTTCAACATTTTTATTAAAGATTGCTTTGTTTTAAAGTAAAAAGGACAGCTTCCGATGCTGTCCTTTTTGGAGAAGGTATTTCGTTTCTTATGGGGTGTAGTAAAACTATATAATGTATTGGGGGGTTACAATGTGAGTATATCAATCATTTAAAAATAAGTGTGCACAAACTTGCACAATTTTCAGAGCTTTTTATGTGCATTTTCACTTATCTTAGATGATACTCGTATTATTCCCAATTATCTGCTGCATTTTCAGCCTCAAATAAAGCTTCAAACTCTTCGCGGGTTACCTTTTCCTTCTCAAGCAGAAGGTCGGCACATTTTTCAAGCACGCCTATATGCTCACTGATAATACTTTTTGCCTTGGCATAACAATCATCAATAATGTTTTTAACTTCTTCGTCAATAAGTGTGGCAATATTTTCACCATAGGATTTGGTATGTGCCAGATCTCTGCCTATGAAAACTTCATCCTCATCACTGCCGTAATCCACCAGACCGACTTTCTCAGAGAAACCATACTTGGTTACCATATCCCTGGCAATCTTTGTGGACTGCTTAATATCCTGGGAAGCTCCGGTTGTAACATCATCAAAAATCATTTCTTCCGCAACACGGCCGCCAAGGCCGACTATAATCTGCTGAAGCATTTTGCCCTTCGTGTTGAACATTTCATCTTTTTCAGGAAGAGGCATTGTATATCCTGCAGCGCCTGCTCCCGTCGGGATAATTGAAATTGTATGAACAGGTCCCACATCAGGAAGGACATGGAATAAAATAGCATGACCTGCCTCGTGATAAGCCGTGATTTTTTTCTCTTTGTCGGAAATAACCTTGCTCTTCTTCTCAGCTCCGATACCAACTTTAATAAAGGCTTTGTTAATATCGTCCTGGGTAATATATTTCTCTTCACGCTTTGCGGCATAAATTGCTGCTTCATTCATAAGATTTTCAAGGTCAGCTCCCGTAAATCCCGCAGTTGTACGGGCGATGGTCTCAAGATTTACATCATCTCCCACCGGTTTGCCCTTAACATGAACCTCAAGAATCTCTTCCCTGCCTTTCACATCAGGCCTTCCCACAACTATCTTACGGTCAAATCGTCCCGGTCTTAAGATTGCCGGATCAAGAATATCCACACGGTTAGTGGCTGCCATAACGATAATTCCGGAGTTGACACCGAAACCATCCATTTCAACAAGCATCTGGTTAAGGGTCTGCTCCCTCTCATCATGTCCGCCGCCCATACCGGTTCCTCTGCGTCTCGCAACGGCATCAATCTCATCTATGAAAATAATACATGGTGCACTCTTTTTGGCATCTTCAAAAAGGTCTCTTACCCTGGATGCGCCCACACCGACAAACATTTCTACGAAGTCAGAACCGGAAATACTGAAAAACGGTACCCCTGCCTCACCCGCAACAGCTTTGGCAAGGAGAGTTTTACCTGTTCCCGGAGGGCCTACAAGAATAACACCCTTTGGTATTCTCGCTCCCAAATCCGTATACTTCTTAGGATTTTTGAGGAAGTCCACGATTTCCTCAAGGTCTTCTTTCTCTTCCCTGAGACCCGCAACCTGCTTAAATGTAACATTTTTGGCATTTGGGTCAATTCTCTGGGCACGGCTTTTTCCAAAATTCATCATCTTGGCATTGGCTCCGCCGCCCGAAGCCTGTCTGTTCATGAATACAAACAGGAAGATAACAACTACGGCAACAATGATAAACGGAAGAATTGTGGTTAAAAATACACTGTCTCTTTCCACATCTCCCATAGTGTATTTAATATCATCCGAGCTCTTTTTGTTGTATTCTATGATACTATCAACAACATCATTGGTGTCATTAATATATGCCGAATATTTCTTTGAGCTTTCTTTTAAGACAACCGTAATCTTACCGGTCGGGACCTCCTTATTCTGTGTGATTTTGACCGATTCAATCTTGCCGTCCTCCATATCGGTAAGGAATTCCTCATAAGAATAACTTACGGAATTTCCGGTGCTCTGCCTTATGGCAAAAATCACCACAAAAACAATGGCAATGATAAGGATGTAAAATATGAATCCGCCACTTCTGGTCTTCTTTTCCAAATATGTGTCCTCCTAGTCAAATTTTACCACGCCGATATACGGCAGGTTTCTGTATTTCTGGTCATAGTCAAGGCCATAACCTACAACAAATTCATCCGGAATCCGGAATCCTACATAATCAACATTGACATCTTTAACAACCCTGCGTTCAGGTTTGTCAAGAAGTGTACAAAGACGAATGCTCCTTGGCTTTCTCTGTCTGAAAATTTCAAGAAGATGGCTTAAGGTTCTTCCGGAATCAATGATATCTTCTACAATGATAACATCCTTGCCGTCAAGGGGTTCATCCAGATCCTTTACGATTTTAACCACTCCGCTTGACTCTGTTCCCTTGCCATAACTGGATACAGACATAAAATCAAGAGATACATTAACGGAAATTCTT
Organism: Butyrivibrio sp.; assembly: GCA_051880035.1. Classification (GTDB taxonomy): domain Bacteria; phylum Bacillota; class Clostridia; order Lachnospirales; family Lachnospiraceae; genus Eshraghiella. The sequence goes on along the minus strand of JBJENE010000038.1, from coordinate 6,863 downwards.
TTGGCAAGCTCACACATAAAAGGAGCTCCGCCTTTAAGTATGCATATCATATGAATGCTTCTGCCCTCATAGTCCTTGCTTATCTGTGCACCTATTTCAGCAATTCTTTTGTCAACTTCCTGCTCGGTAAGCAGAACTTCAACTCTCTCCATGGGTTTTTCCTCCGTATTTAACTTTAAGAACTCTTTTGGTTCCCTCGGTAATTTTATATTCTGCGCCGATTCTTCCTCCGACAACCCATACAATGTTATTTCCGTCGGCAAGAAGTATGGTCATGTCCCGTTTTCTCTTCGGAACTTTCTCATCAATAAAATATTGATTGAGTTTTTTGTGATGGCCGTCAGAATCTATGGTAATGCAGTCCCCGTCCCGCCTGGTCCGAAGCTGCAGACCAACTTTTATTTTATCATAATCAAAGTATTTCGTATAGATATCAGTTGATATTTTTTCATTATTTTCCCACGGTTCCACCGAAAACATGAAGTTTTCTCCCCTGCACCACGGGTCAATACATGACGGAACATTTATGTCCACACATGGCAGGGTTTCTGCATCATCCCTGAAAAAAAGAAAAATGCCGTCTCCGTTTCGCTCCGCCGCAAGTCCTCTTTTTATGTCCGCAATGGCTCCGCCTTTAAATCTGTCCAGCTTAAGTACCCTGTCAATATGTGCTGCTTCTATATCTTTAAGACCGATTCCCGTCTCTTCTATTCCGCGTATAATGAGCCGCTTTGCCATAAACGGATTCATATCAAAAATATGGTTTATTTTAATTCCGTCCTCTGACATAACAGCATTTTCACAAAACAGCTTCTCAGTCTCTCCTGCCAGGTATGCTTCCGCCTCACAGGCTTTCTCTGCAAGGGATGCAAAATTTTCAACCGTATTGCCGTTAATTTCCCTCTGCAGATACGGAATAACATTGTGTCTTATTTTATTCCTTGTGTAATCAATGTTATCATTGGTGCTGTCATTACAGTATTGAAGCCCTTCATTTTCAAGGAATTCTTCTATCTCCTGTCTTGTGCAGTTAAGGAGAGGCCTTATTATATTGTCCCTTACAGGCAGGATTCCTCTGATTCCCTTAAGTCCGGTTCCCCTGCAAATGTTAAAAAGAACCGTCTCCGCCCTGTCATTCATATGATGTGCCACCGCAATTTTAACTGTTCCTTTATGGCAGTCAGGACCTGCCATAATATCTTCCGTTACATTTTCAAATGACTTATATCTTAAAAACCTTCCGGCTTCCTCCTCAGTCATCCGGTTAGCAGCGGCAAATTCAGGCACATCATAATAGAACTCCTTAAGGACAATCCCGTTATCCGAACAGAATTTTCTGCAGAAATCCCTGTCCCTGTCAGCCTCATTACCTCTGATACCATGATGCACATGAACAGCCGTAAGACCAATATGATATTCGGTTGTAATTTTTTTCAGTATATATAAAAGGCACACTGAATCGGCGCCGCCTGACAACCCTGCCACAATATGACCGCACCCATCCAACATGTTATTCTCTTTAATAAACTCCGTAACCTTTCGATACATTTCTATTACCGGTATCCTTTGAAATTATATGACATGATATAATTTAATCCACTATGCAAAAAGAAGTCAACCCCAAAATTCCCGTTACTGCTCCCAGATACCTAAAACTAACACTGTCATATCATCTTTATATTCATCGCCCAGATACAAAAGTACCTCATCCATTATCTGTTCCGCCATGTTTCTGGGATTCCCGGCAGGTATTTCATCAATTATTCCGGCAAGGTAGGATTCTTTGTCAAAAAACGGAAGTGCATCTGCAATTCCGTCGCTTACCAGAATTATGTATTCTCCGTGTTTCATTTCAAATGTTGTTATATCCGGCTTTACATCCTCTAACATGCCGGCAGGCAGAGACGAAGGCTGAATCACTCTTACACTTTCCCTGCTTTTAATATATGAGGCCGCCGCCCCCAGCTTTACAATGGTGCATTTCCCGGTTAAGAGGCTTACATCAACACAATCAAGGGTTACGGGATTCTCCTCACTTTTCGCCGCATAGGCTGCATTAATAAGGCTTACAGCCGCCTCCTGGGAAAAGCCTGTTTCCGCAAAGCTTTCCAGAAGCTCTATCACTGCATTGCTTGTCCTGCCTGCCTTTTCTCCCGTACCCATTCCGTCGGCAAGGGCTACAATGCTTTTGCCGTCATAGTCATTCAGAAAAGTAAAGGAATCTCCCGATACACGGTCTTTGTTTTTACTTACAAAAGAAGAGCCGAAGAGGGAAAAAAACCTTGCAGCCTCCTCAAATACAAATTCCTCCTCAGTCTGTGTTATGACCATACGGCTTCCTCTGGCAGGCACAATGTCTTTTCCAAAAAAGTCGGAAAGCACTTTTGCAAGGCAGACCGCTTTAATGCATTCATGTTTTATTGTCCTTGCGGTTACAAAAATACCTATTCTTCCCTCCTCCTTTTTAAAAATCATTATTGAAGACAGCTTTATTCCCCCGGACGCCAGTTTCTTTTTAAGTTTTTTCTCTGTTTTTGCTTCCGGGTCCCAATCCCGCAGGTTAATTCCGGAAGCTTCCTCCAAAAGGCGCGCAGTTTCCTTAAGCTGTGCCCCCATGGCATTTTGTTCATTCCCACATTCGTTAAAAATAATGTTCAGTCGTTTAAAGCATTCTGCAGTTTCTAAAATACGCATTTGTGAATAGGAAATGTTATTCATAACCGCCCGTCCTTTCCGTTTCGGATAGCTTATTATTATAGGACGGTACCTGTGCGTTTTTTGTCACTTTTCAGTATGATATTATTAAAATTTTACAACAAAAAACGACACCGCATAAAATATACGGTGTCATCTAATCCTCAGGTTTAAAAATCAATTCGTCCGGATATATGAGTCCCAGTTTCTTACGGGCCATATCTTCCACAAACTGCTTGGTGTTGGTATACTTGGAATATTCCTCAAGTTCCTCTGCCCTTGCCTGCTCTGATTCAATCTCTCTCTGAAGTTCTTCAATTCTATCACTGTCAGCCTTATTCTGTGCCTTAATGGTTCTTCCGCGCACATTAAAAATAACGGCCAATGCAATTACGACCACGACTATCGCAAATCCCACAAGCATATTGGATGACTTACGGCGTCCTGTCCCTTTTATTGTCCTCAAAACTACCACCCCTGGTTGCTTTTTTCCGTTTTATATTGAATATATTACATATTTTACATAATTTTATTATTTTTTTCAATATATATTGGAGAATTTCCAATATTTTCTTAAGGAGGAAACCTCCTCCCGCCACTATAAACCTGCTCAGTGTCCGGTGATATACCGCAGCTCCCGCAAACATCCCCAAAAAGAAGTACAGACGGAATTCTCCGTTATTCATCAGAAGGGACATGTAAAACAATGCCATCCCCGTAAGAATCCAGAACAGCAAATCCTCGCCGGAAACAATTGCATCTGCGTGCTTTATTCCCCTGCGCAGTATTCTTAAGAAATCATATACACAGGCAATAGCCGCTCCCGCCAGAAACGCGGCAAGAAACTGCTTTCCTTCTTCAACAACGAATGATGCCATTGACTATTGAAACCACCTGGCAAGTATGGATGTACCCTTCTTGGCGTAGGAATTAACATCCGAATACTGCAGTGAATCAATGGTTCCTGAAATATCAAGTTCACCTCTTTCTACTGAAAGCCGGTTTACATGCAGGTCATGACCTTTCAGTGTTATCATTCCGCAGTCTGTTTCCAGCAGAATTGATGTAAGGTCAAAAGAAATCACATCCTTTACTCCGGTAATTGTTCCTGTTTTACGATTCATCATTGTAATCTGATGATTTACCGCTATAGTTTTTTCTTCCACAATGCCTCCCACAATCCATACTCCGGTATGCTCCGGTATTTTTATACAATATATGAGGGACAGGAAAAAAATATTCTATGTCAGGTAAGATATCTGAACATATCCTTGGCTTCGTCCTTTTTGGTTGTATCTGTTATTTCGGTTATCTCAACCTTAACGGTTTTGGTTCCGAAATGTATTTCTACCACATCGCCTACTTTCACATCAGCCGATGCCTTTACCGCTTTGCCGTTAACAAAAACCCTTCCGGAATCACAGGCTTCGTTGGCAACGGTTCTTCTTTTAATCAGGCGCGATACCTTTAAGTATTTATCGATTCTCATAACAAATTTCCTTTCCCGATAATGAAAAACATCCCAAGGCAGCATGGCCTTGAGATGTCTGTGAAACCTTAATTACTCCAAACCTCTTATAAAATATTAGTTGAGGCTGTCCTTTAAAGCTTTACCTGCTTTGAACTTAGGGGATTTAGAAGCAGCAATCTTGATTGTCTTTCCTGTTAAAGGATTTCTTCCCTCTCTAGCCGGTCTTGAAGCAACTTCGAATGTTCCGAAACCAACTAATGTAATCTTCTCACCCTTCTTTAATTCTTCAGCAACAACATCTGTAAAAGCCTTTAATGCCTTTTCTGCATCCTTCTTTGAAAGCTCTGTCTTCTCTGCAATAGCTGCAACTAACTCTGTTTTGTTCATGGATTGATTCCTCCTAATAAGATAAATATATTCACGTAAAACAGATATCAAATCATTCTTAATAATTAATCTGTAATACCCACAAACTATTTATACTGGTTTTATGCCGATTTGTCAAGAATATTTGGTATTTTCACCCATATTTAAGTCAGATATTCTTCTGATAGATAATGTTTAATCCTTTTAGAAGCAGTTCATCATCAAGCACAATCTTTTTCTTACACAGAGGTACGATTACCTTTGCCAGACCGCCTGTAGCAACAACCGTGGTGTCATATCCCAGCTCCTCTTCTATTCTGTCAATCATCCCGTCAATCATGGATGCATTTCCAAGAACTATTCCGCTTTTCATACAGTCAATCGTATTTTTGCCGATGGTTTTGGCAGGCGGTTCAAGTCCGATTCTTGGCAGCTGTGAAGTTCTGTTTACAAGGGAATCAAGTGAAACCCTAAGTCCCGGAATAATCATTCCACCGATATAATTTTTGTTCTTATCCACAACTGATATGGTGGTGGCGGTTCCCATATCAACAATTACGAGCGGTGCCCCATATTCATTAATTCCCGCTACGGCATCCACCACAAGATCGGCTCCCAGGGCTTTAGGATTATCCATAAGAATATTAAGTCCTGTTTTAAGTCCCGGACCCACTATCATAATGTCTTTACAGATAATTTTATCAATGGCTTTCTTAATAACATTGGTAAGCGGCGGTACCACCGATGAAATAATCGCCCCGCTTATTTCGTTTCCGTGAATACCGTAAAGTTCCATTACCGTCTTAAAACCTATTGCATATTCCAACTCTGTCTTGGAATGATCGGTACACATTCTTTCCACAAACAGGACTTTATTATTTTCAATACATCCGATTACAATATTGGTATTGCCCATATCAATTGCCAGTAACATTTTATTACCTCCGATTGTAAATATTTATTTGTGATTCTGCCTGCTTCCCAGGTTCGAAAGAGATTCCCCGTTACACATCATGCCGCGCTTAATAATCTCCTGACCGTAACGGGCTCTTAATTTATCTACCACAATATCCATATTCTGATATTTATTACGCTTTTCTTCATTGTCAAACAGAGAAATCTGTTCAGGTTCATTATTATCTTTTAAGTCGGTAACCCTGACTCCAAGACTTCTTACCGGATTATCCCAGGTATAATTTACCTTAAAAAGATGAAATGCAAGCCCTGCTATTTCATCCGAAATATCGGTGTACTTATCGGCACGGCATTGTCTTACAAAGGACTTAAGCTTATTATCCCTGACCCAGAGCTCAACTACTTTACCTTTGACTCCGTCTTTCTTAAGCCTTGAAGCAACCCATTCCGACAGGGAATATATGATTATTTTAACATCCTCTTCATCCACCAGATCCCTGGATGTGGTTGTGCTGTTACCTACGGACTTGGTCACCGTATCTTCATTATCTTTCTTAACCGGATCATCATCCAGTCCCAGCGCATACTTTTTGAGCATCAGACCGGTCTTACCGAAATGGGACTGCAGTATCCCATCGGGAGTGTCCGCAATATGACCTATCGTATATATTCCCAGTGATTCAAGCTTCTTGGCGGTTCTTCCTCCCACATAAAGCAGGTCCTTAGCCGGAAGATTTCTTATTATGTCCATGCTGTCTTTCATAAAGACGGTAACCGCATCAGGTTTCTTATAATCCGAACCCAGCTTTGCAAAAACTTTATTCCATGATACTCCAACACTGTTGGTAATTCCAAGTTCTTTTTTGACTCTGGCATTAATATCCTTTGCAATCTTCTCACCATCATCCGGTGCACCTGCCAGTTTTGTCACATCAAGCCAGGATTCGTCAATGCCGTATGGCTCAATGTAATCTGTATACTGCCCATAAATATCATGCGCCATCATGGAATATTCCTTGTACAAATCCATTCTGGGCGGCAATATGGTAAGGGGAGGACAAAGCTTTCTGGCCTGCCATATCGTCATGCCTGTCCTTACTCCATACTGCCTTGATATATAATCAGCGGTAAAAATAATCCCGTGTCTTTCTTTCTGGTCTCCACCTACAGCCAGAGGCTTACCTTCAAGTTCCGGATGATGAAGATGTTCAATTGATGCATAAAAGCAATTCATATCCGAATGCAGAATCGTTCTGTCCATAAAAACTTCCTGTTGAATCAAAAAAACTCCCACAAAATGATATTTATATTTTATATCACTTTGTGGGAGAAGTAAACAACTTCGAATGGTGTATTATTTTAATGAAAATTTCAAAAGTTAATTCCACCGTCCGCTTATGCGGTGGAATTAACTCCC
>JBJENE010000037.1:0-47191 GCA_051880035.1 Butyrivibrio sp. | reverse complement strand
TATCAGCGGAAATATCTTTGCACTTAATTCAGGGGCGTGCAGGGATGCGGCGATGGGCAGTATATTGTATCTTACTAAGGATAGTTTTGTGTGGGAAAATCTGGATTTGAGATATGCACAGTTTCTGAAGTGGATGTCAGGATTGACATCAGAAGATTTGTTCAGCAATGGTTGGAGACCTGAAAAAGGTGATAAGCCAATCGTTGACATGATGGAGTACTTAATGGGAAAGGCTGCAGCTTATAACATGTTTCTAAGGCAAGGGGGATGATGTGATGAATCATATTGTAGAGATGAATGTATCTACCCCTGAACAGTTCATTAGGGCGATAAGATTATCGCAGAATGTCTTTGAAGATCAGACGGTTATCAATGTGATGAACCATGGAGAAACCTTTTCTAGATCATCGGAATTGACTTCTGATATACAGTATGGGGTTACTTCGCTTTACAAAAATTCTGCTGGTTCTTTTGCAGGAGCCCAATTATCTCAGTTCTCAATTCAAATGATTTCGGATCCGTTTGGAAGATTTTCGAAATTGCTTATAAATGCGAGATATTTTAGCAGCTCAAAAGAACTTAACGATCTGATATGTGTTTCAGCTGAAATTGCTGGTTTGCTTAATAGGAAGGTAAAAAATCACGGTGATGAGATTGAAAAGATATACCTGTTTGACCGATGGGTAAGGAATAATTTTGAGTATAAGAACACACGCCAGATAGAGGATCATACAGCAATAGCTCTTCTTAAAAACCGAAGTGGTGTATGCCAGGCGATAGCGGCGATAGCAGTGTTGGTATTGTCATATATGGGAGTTAAGGTTCTTTATGTAACAGGTGAAGGAAAAGGAAGCGGCGGATGGGAACCTCATGCTTGGAATGCTGTAAAGATTAATGGCCGATGGATGTATGTGGATTTTACATTTTCCATGAATTCCCTCAGAATGCCCAGCACTAAATCCGGAATAGAAGAGAAATTCTTTGTTAAGACACATAGATGGGATAAAAAAGAGTACAGTGACCGCTCAATGGATTCTAAGTGGAAAAGTATTTGCTGGAAAAAAGAGGATGGAATCAACATTGATGTTAAAGCAGATAACTGCCGTATTAATGGAGTTGAGGTAAGGTTTTCTTCTAAATTGCTTATAAACGACGGCAATAGGATTCTTGTAGACCTTGTAAGCATAATAAGGCTTCTCGGAGGAGGAATCGAGTTGATTCCCAGTACGGGTACGATAAATGTTTGTGTTTTTAGCAAAAGGATTGTTCTTAAAGGTGCTTTTAAGTATTTTCATGATGGATATTTTGATCAAACTGTATTAAGTCACATTTGGAAGAATGTGTGCGTCAACGATTCTGAACTGAGAATCGCAATCTAAGGTGGTGGTGTTATGGTCAATGTGGTAACAGCGGGCAGGTTTAAGGGAAAAAGAATAAAAGTTGACAGTGAAGGTGCGTTTATACCGTTTGGGAGAGAACATCTTGATATTACATCCGAGATTGTAGACCATATCAAAATGATGAGTATGGCACAAAACAAGAGCTTCCTTAGCGGATTCATCAGGGGAATTTTTGCTAAATGGCTAGGCAACACTGCTTGGTTATCTGCCATTCAGAGTGCTCAGGGCAACAGTCAATACCGAATAAGAATAGCCTATAGAGATGGAACGGCGAGTGTCTGTGTTGTTGATAGTCGTGTACTTGATCAACTGGCGGTAACATTTGACTTTATCTGAAACTTTCACTGTTTATGTGGTTTGCAATGGCTGGTCTTATTCTTTCTGGAAAGGTTAATAAAGCAGGAATTGTAGATGCCGAAGAACGAAAATTGCTTGGGGGATAGGAGAATATCTTAAATATGGATTAGTAAACTATGTCGTTCAGATTACTATTGTAATGGTGGCAATTGTATTTGTTTTATAGATGGAATGTGGAGGATGTCCTAAAACTATGACCAGCTAAAGTCATGGAATGGGACATTCTTTTTTGAAATTTTTTTTGACAACGAAAATGACAATAGTTTTAATAATTATCCATAACAAGTTAGTAGCTACTATTATTTTGAAAAGAAGAGGCTTTACTAAAATAAAAATGGAGATATCTCGGTTTGCTTCGTATATATATCATAAGAGCAAGCGAGGAGGTATTTTAATGCGAAGAGTTGTTGTATTAATGTTAATGATTTCAATTATGCTTACAGCATGCGCACTCAAGACAGAATCGGTCGAGTTGTATACAGGTTTGCACCAACTAGAGAATATCCTACAATTGAAGAATATGTGAATCATCTAAATGAGGCCTGTGATGATTTGCCATATTATATGCTTGATGATAATGATTACGCACATATGATGCACAAGAGTGAGTATGATGATTGGATGCAGAGAACAAGAGCGGAAAATTGGTATAATGAGACGTTCATGGATACATTAGAAGCTGCTGCGGGAATTGATTTTCGGAATTATGTTACACATTATGAAGCGGATACGTCGTTGATGAAATTTGAACTATACATGAATAAGAAAATGGTAAATGAATTTATTTCACATTACGATACGCAGGGTCAATTGGTTTTTATTATTTTGATAGAGTTGATGCAAGCAAGACATATGATTGACCCAGATGTTCGATTTAGCAGAATATGCGTATATGATAGTGAAACGCAAGACCTGTTGTATGATACAGGAAAAAATAACAATAGAATCAGCTTATGAACAAATGAAAAAGGGGTGATACATATGGAACAAAACAACATGACCCGAAAAGAGTATATAAAAGAGCATATTATATGGAGTTTGCTTGTTTTCCTATGGTTTAGGAATCTGCTTTTCAGGTGCATACCCAAATTCACTTATACGGAGTCTTTGTTGGGGTTTGTGATTTTGTCGGTAATAGTAATGGCAATATGTATTGCTTTAACCTGGAATAGAAACCGAAATTATCTGAATCTAATCGAAAATATAATTCTATGCTGGGGTGTATTTGTTTGTATTACATATATGAACCTGTACCGTACACGTATTGTTTATGTTGGTATTGCTACGGCAGCTATTTCTTTGTTGTTATCTATATTCGTGTTGTTCAGACGAATTAGAAGAAGAGACAAACGTAACTTAATCATAAAACGTCGTGTCGAGAATGTAGCTATATTGTGGAAAAGAAATTCGGCGATAGCATCTTTAGTAATAATGGTTCCGGTAGCAACATCGTCCTTGCTATACGGCACAGTGTTAAACTCTAAAGCCGAAGTTGTAAAAGTGTATGGAGATGAACATAGTTTAAAAGCAAATATTGAAGTGATTTCAGATATCGAACCTAGTAGATGGGAAACCCTGAGTATAGAGACCAGATTACTCGTGGCGGAAAAAATTATAAATTGTCAGGCTAGATACTATGGGCTCTCTCATGAAATTCTAGTCGGAACAGATGATTTGCCTACAGGGACTTTGGCATATTATAGGGATTCAACGCACCAGGTGGTAATAGATTTGGAGCATCTCCAAAATGCATATTCCTATGAAGTACTCGAAACATTAATACATGAAGTACATCATGCATACCAGCATAATCAAGTGGAGCTTTTCCAAAAACTGGACAAGGAAGATAGAAATCTACTTATGTTCTATGATGCATCAGTATATATGAAAGAATTTGCTGATTATAAAGATGGAGATGAAAGTTTTTATGCTTATTATACCCAACTAGCTGAGATTCGTTCGAGGGAGGCTGGAAAAATAGAGTCGTTGGAATATATCGAAGCTATCAATGAGTATTTGGGAATAGAATTGGATGTAGATATGGATGAATTCTCCTGTTTGCAAGAGTATATAGACTATATTTCGAAGGAATAAAATACTGAATGGAGAAGGGAAGTGGTGTAATGGTATCAATGTATGTGTTTGAAAAGCTCTTTTTCAAGTCCGAAAGCATTAATGCCTATAACTTCCCTGTGTTATCAGAATGCGAATTCATGAATATGGAAATAGAAGCCTTTCATGATAGCGAATCTGTACGTTGCTTTGCATATTATCGTCATTCTGGTTCGAACGCATATATTGATATATATGTTTGGGATGTAATGTTACAAAACAGATATAAAAGATTTGTAATTGCTGAGGATTATTCATTTAGCCAAGAGGATGAGAAGTTGTTTCTTGAGTATATGTCAGGGAATATTGTAATTGAAGATGATATGGTTAAGGATCTTGTGAACCATATTAAGAAAGAACATACAGATATACACATTGAACTATATTCTGATCTGCGGCATGTATTATTACATATATACTATACATTTCATAGAAATGGCATCTATGAAATTTTATTTAAGGCTAATTTGAATTGGATTGCTGTAAATCTGGATAGAATTGAAGACTATAATATTATTGGAAGTTCTCCGCGGGAGATATTTAACACACATATAGAGATACTTAGAGCATTTAATTATGCTGGTGGAATTGAATGCATTATCACTTTGCAGGATAGAGAATTACTAAATAATCTATATGCTGCTTTTCATAATTCTTTTCATGGAAAGAAGATAAATAAATACCAAGTTTTCTATTTGAGAGACATATATTATTCGGGAGAAAAAATGAATAAGAAGATGTATGAATTTCTGGGAAAACTTTGGAAGGATTCTCAATATTATGCTTATATGAGGTACAGGGAATATAAGCAGGTTGTAGATGACTATTATTCCATTCTACCTAAGTATCCAATGATTGTTGATTTAGAGGAAATGTGCGAAATCTGTGATTGGATAGAAGGGTATATAGAAAATGAAGGGTATTATAATTGGCGTTACTCACAGTACTTCTATGACAATAAAAGAAAATATGAATATGAAAATGATAGATACAAAATGATTATACCAAAGGATGTTTCAGACATTTTAAGAGAGGCAGCACAGCAACATAATTGTCTATACAGATATGTGTGGAGAGTTGCGTCGGGTGATACCGTAATACTTTTTATGAGAGATAAGGTAAATCCTTCTAAGTCTTTAGTAACGCTTGAAGTAAAACATAATGCCATAGTACAGGCATATAGGGCTTTTAACAAATTGCCAAATGAACAGGAACAAAAGTTTATTGAAGAGTTTGCAAAAGAAAAGAAGTTGTGTTTTGAACTCGAATATTATGAAGAAGATGATGATTGGACAGAAGAGGAGGATGATGCGGTATGATTTTTGTGACGGGAGATTGCCACGGTGAAGAAGGAAGATTTAAGTATATGGATTCGGCTATGGAAAAAACACTAACCGAGAATGACAAGTTAATTGTCTGTGGTGATTTTGGCTATATAAGTGATGACAGTTATCCGGAAAGAATGTTCTTGAGATTTATGTCCGAGAAACCATATCAGATTCTATGGGTGGATGGCAATCATGAAAACTTTGATTTAATCGATGAATATCTGGTTGAAGAGTGGTGTGGTGGTAAGGTACATGTTATTCGACGTGATAAAGAAGGAAAACCAAAGATTATTCATTTAATGAGAGGACAAGTTTTTGAAATTGAAGGTAAGCGTATATTTACCTTCGGTGGAGCTTATAGCATTGACAAGTATATGAGAACTCCGCATCGAAGTTGGTGGCCTCAGGAAATGCCGACAGATGCAGAGATGAAGGAAGCCATTGAAAATCTGAAGAAGGTTGATAACAAGGTAGATTACATTATCACTCATGCTGCTCCAGAAGAAACTATGTGTATCTTTCATCCGAATCATCCGGAGGAGAAACCATTAAATAATTTTCTGGAATGGGTACGAGAGAATGTCGAATATCGACATTGGTATATGGGCCACTTACATCGTTCGGAGGATGTCTGGCGGCATCAAACGATACTTTGGTTTGATGTAAGAAATATCGAAACCAATGAATCTATTGAATAAACGGTGAAAGCTAAGCAACAGAGGTACTTTGAGAGTATGGTTGAGACGGATACTAGAAAGTAGGTGAAAATATGCCGAAAAATATGCAAATACTGTTTGTGTTCAATAAACAATTCTTAGGAAGATGGAAGCGGTATTTTAAAAGAGAGTATTCGACGATGGATATTGATGCGATAGATTTTGAAACTTTATCTGTATCAGACAACCAGTTTCTGGAGGAATATTCTTTGGTAATCATTTGTATAGAGAAGAACAAGGATTTGTTTAGTTATAAATTGTGTAAAGGCAATAAAAATATAGCTAATCAAATTTACTTGATTAACATAACCCAAAAGCTGTTTCGAAGGATGGTATCTTGCAATAAATTCCTTTATGAGCCGGGCAGGCTAAAAGAAAGTATAGATGGATTGCTAAACATAATGAGAAGCGATAGTGTGGTATCTCTTAATTGTAATGATCTTTTGATATTGGCAAGTGAATCTGAGCTGTTATGTCAAGGCTCCGAAGGCATAAAAGAAGTTGTGTTATTTGATGCTGTGGTTAAATGGAAAACATCTAAATCCTTAAGAAGTTGTTTGGTTAATATTGTAGGTGCCATAACACTGGCAGATGTATCAGAGATATGCTCTTTGATACAGACATATAGTGATGATTCGTTATTGGTGGGATGTAGATATGAGGAAAAGGAGACCATTAATGTTTTTTCGTTGTGGAAACTGATGAAGAAAGAGTAAGTTTTAGTCGAGGAGGAATTGGGTATGCCGGTAATTTATATGCTTAACAAACAGAATAGCTTATTGAAGGAGCCGTATATATCATTTGATAAAAAGTATAAAATGATTTCGGAGAATCTTCACGGAGGTGAAATTGTATTGCCTATAGGAACGGGAAAACAGGGACAGTTTTCTAACGGGTTCTATAATTGCGATTACGCATATCAGCGGAATATGATGATGAAGTTTAATTTTGTGAAGGTAAATCCTGAACAGGTAGAGATTGACGCTTCCAAAGAGTGTACTTTTGTGCGGTGTACCTATTCGTTTGAATATAATGAATCGGACATGCTGGACTATCATTTGAATCGTTTAAAAGCATTTACTCTTAGGACAGATTATTTTTATATCCCCAAGGTTGAGTATTTGGAATTTTCATACAAAGTGGATAAAGAAATCAATATTTATATGGATGCAATTGTTGTAGAGCAGGCAGATGTTCAGCAAGTTTGTCACAGTATGATTAATCAGTTTGTAGCCATATTTAGTTTGGATGATTGATAGTAAAGAGAAAGAAGGTGTGGAAAATGGCGATTTTATTTACGTCAGATTTGCATTTGGGCCATAAGAACATTTTGTTGTCACGGCAACAGTTTGCAAGCATAGATGAACATGATGAGTTTATAATTCGGCAGTGGAATATAAAGGTTCACAAGAATGATAATGTGTATATTCTTGGTGATTTAAGTTTTAGAGCAGAACAGCCTATTTCTTATTACTTGTCAAGAATGAAGGGTAAGAAGCATTTGATTGTAGGAAATCACGATAGTTATTGGATGAAACATGTTGATGAAATGTCTGCATTTTTTGAAACGGTAGAGTATCTTAAAACTATGAAGTTTGAAAAGAAATTAATTACTTTATGTCATTATCCGTTGTTGGAGTTTCCTGGAAGCAGGTATATGGAGCAGAAATCGTCCTACCTTATCCATGGACATATTCATGACACTAAGGATCCGGAAGTGTATGGACATATTAAGAAGTATCAGCCCCATTCACTAAATGCAGGAGTGGATATTAATGGATTTGAACCAGTTACATTCGAGGAATTGAAAGAGAACAATAATTTTTGGTATCAAAGAGAACAAGAAGACAGGGAAGACGAGACTCATAGTATGTTTGATTATTTCACGGATGGAATGAAATAAGCTGGTTGGTAGGCGAATGTACGGAAAGGAGGAAGTGATGAAATACAATATTGATGGGAAGTATCCAATGATGGCAAACTGGTTACTTGTAAACAAATTAGGCGATGGAATGTATAGTGTTAAGAATGTATTAACGGATGAAATGTATGAATTGGATAGCCAGACTTATCACTTCCTACGTAACTTGAACGGAAATAGGAATCCATATAAAGTGGCAAGTAAATTAGGCGTTGATGCAGAAAAATTGATTGACTTCTTTGATGTGAATCTATTAATTAGAACTGAAGGGAGAACATTACTTGCCAGTAGTGGAACTATTTTACATACAGTATTTATTCCCATGAAAAAGAAATCAAAAAGTATAATACCCAAATTGTACAACTTAGGATTGGGTGTTGGTTTTTTTCCGATGCTTTTGTATGGTTTCTATCGAATTCTATTTACATCCTATAGATTTAATGCAGATTACATGCTCTTAGGGTATGTCTTTGCAATTGCAATTGGATTGACAATGCATGAGCTATCACATGCGATGGCTTGTCTTTGTTATGGTGGTAATTTTTTTGAAGCTGGAATAACGTGGCAGAAGTTTTATCCTGGTGCATATGTTTTGATTGATAAATCGGGGATTGATTCAAAACTAAAGAGAGTACAGGTTGATGCAGCAGGAGTAGAAATGAACTTGATGCTTACTGGTATATTTCTTGTCTTGAGCACAGTAATTGAAGTGCTGAGTGGATTTTTTCTGTATGCAGCTATGATTAATGGGATATTAGCTGTATTTAATCTTGCTTTTATAGATGGTTTGGATGGAAGTTCTGTTGTTGGGGAATTACTCGGGCTACCGGATGGAGTAGACGGGGCAAAAAATCTTCTTAGGAAGGAATTGAAGCTGAATATCAAAGAAGCATCTGAGAATAAAAAGGTAGCAATCATATCATGTGCCATAATGCTTTTGTATCAGATTTTATTGCCTATAGTGCTTGTAAATAACATACTCTCGATTATTGGAGGTTTCTTATGAGAAAGGTAAATAGAATAAAATTATATTTGGGAGTAAGCAATATGCTGATGATATCAGGAATTGTAGCAAAAACGATGTCTTTGTTTTGGCTTATAATACTGATTGTATCTGTATTATTTATAGTAGCGGTTGTTCCCTGGTGCAGGCAGCATGAGAATATGTGGTTATTTGTATTAACTGCAATAGGTAGTGTTCCAATTAATATTACCCTGACGCATTATATTTTAGATATAGGGATTTTTGAAACGGATTTTCCGGTTGTGGGAGTGCTCATAACATCATTAGAAATATATTTGTTATTGTTAGGGATAGAGGAAATTATAATTGGTGTTTTAGGGCGAATGATATGGAAGAGACAGAAAACGATGGATGAAGTGGTTTAGCAAAGGAGGCTGATTGTATATGAATAACAAATTGATATTAACATCATATGGTCTCACGACTGTAATAGGAAGAAAGCTGGTTGGAAAGGAACTTAAGGGGTGTGATTTGTCCAATAGAAAAATATTTCTATTCCATGAACCGCATTATTCTATAGAAGCAATGCTTGTAGAGTCGTGTTTGAATCTCGGATTTAAGCAGGACAATATCATCCTGTCGGGTCAGCAAGCGAGTAATCAAGAAGTTTTGGAATGTGATTTCTACTATTGTACAGAAGGAAATACATTTGAGGTGTTATCCTTGTTGAGAGAAAGAGGATTGGATAGTGTGATTAAGGAAGGATTTAAGAAGGGGAATAAAACATATATTGGTTGTAGTGCGGGTGCTACTATTGCTGGTATGAGCATCGAGGAAGTAAAGGACTTTGATAGAAATTATGTAGGGATGGTAAATTTTACAGGGTTAGGTTTGTTTGATGGTATTATTATACCCCACTACACGAAGTCGGAGTTGAAGCGTTACATTAGTAATAGTCCCGGTATTGAAGAAAAATATAACATGATTCTCTCTGTATCCAATGAAAAAAGTTTGGTGTTGGAGGTATAATATGAGCCAGAATAATAAACTGATTTTTGTGACGCATAACAAGGGAAAAGTAGAATCTGCAAATAAATACTTTGAGGGACATCTGGAATTTCAAACATATGATTACGATTTTAGAGAAATTAGGAGTGAAAGTATTGAAGAGATTGCGATAGCGAAGGTCCTTGAGGCATATGAAATGACCAAGCAACCGACAATTGCATTGGATGCAGGTTTTTATGTGGAGAAGTTAAATGGTTTTCCGGGAGTATATGTAAAACATTTTCTTGACACTATCGGTATTGCAGGTTTACTTAAGTTATTGCTGGGAGAAGATGAACGAGAGTGTTGCTTTAAGCAATGTTTAGCATATTATGATGGGAATGGTCAGCCGAAATTGTTTTATGGAGAGCATACAGGCGTTGTCAGTAAAGAAGCAAAGGGGAAATTGAGTAAGCATGATTGGTCAGAATTGAGTTACATATTTATCCCAGAGGGAAAGGAAGTCGTCTTGGCTGAAATGACAGATGATGAACGAATTGCGCTGGCAAAGGAAAATGAAGAAAATTCTGCATTTAAGCACTTCAAGGAATGGTATATAGATTATTTAGCTTCGGAAGAATATTACAAGGAAAAAATGCTGGAATCAAATTGGGAAAAAACATGCAGATTTATCAAGGATAATCGGTTGATTATTGACATATCTTTTCAAACATGGATAAAACCAATGAAGCTGATTGACTGTACAGAGGAGTGCATTGTATTTGAATATATTGACGATACACTTTCGGAGATACTCAAGGATACGATGAGATATATTCGAAAGCGTTATGAGCAGATTATTTTGAACGCATATAACCATTGTACTGGAGGTAATTTTAAGAAAATTGAAATAAGAATATAAGTAATTTGGGAAGGAAGTGATTTTATGAGTGAGGTGATAGTGGATACACATACGCACTATGCACACAGGCGTTTTGATTCAGGACGAGATGAAATATTGTGTGGATTAGCAGATAATGATGTAATTGCTGTGATTGAAGGGGCAATTGACTTTGCAAGCAATCAGAAGATGAAAGTACTGTGTGATAAGTATGCGCATGTATTTATGGCAGCAGGTTGTCATCCAAATTGTGTGGAAGAAATGGATGAAGAAAAATATCAAGCGATAGCCGAATTGACAAATTATGATAAGGTGCTTGCCATAGGAGAAACCGGATTAGATTACGCAAGGGATAAAAGTGGAGAACAAATATGTAAGCAGAAAGCATGGTTCAGAAAATTTATTGAACTGGCAGTAGCAAAGAAGAAACCATTAGTAATTCATTGTAGAAAAGCTTATGATGAGACAATCAATATTTTGCAGGAATATAAGTTGACGGAATGTTCAGGAGTAATTCACTGTTTCAGTGGAAACTTAGAACAGGCTAGAAAATTGATGGACATGGGATTCTGCTTTGGAGTTAATGGGATGTTTACGAAAATGGATGAAGATGCAGAATTATGTGTTGCGTTGGAAAATATTCCTTTAGAGAAGATTGTGTTTGAGACAGATTCACCATATTTGATACCAGATGGCGTTGCAGGAAAAAGAAACACATCAAAAAATCTTAATGTTATAGTAGAAAAGTTTGCTGAGTTACGAGGTGAATCCCCGGAGCATATTCGAGAAGTGGTGCTAAAAAATACGAAAAGGTTATATCCGGCAGTATTTGCTGGATGAGATAGGGAGATCATTATGATAAAGGTGGAGATGACAGGCGAAGGAAAAAAACTTCGTCTGTTTCGTTTATTGATTTAATGAAAAATCTATTTCAAAAAACAAGTTGAAAAAATGTCACGAAAATTATATAATAATCGTGACAAAAATAAGGAGCGTGGTTTTATGGCAAGTGGCATATATACAGAAATTAAGAAGAGAATAGGATTGGCTGAACCAGGAACGGTTTTTTTGACATCAGATTTTACGGATCTTGCTACAACAACAACTGTAAGAAAATGTCTAGGTAGGCAAGTTGAAGAGAAAAATATACGAAGAATTATGGACGGCGTGTATGAGAAGCCTGTATATAGCAATTTGCTGAAGGAATATGTTCCTGCTAATCCTGAAAAAGTTGCGTATGCTATTGCAAGAGGATTTCATTGGACAATTGCGCCATGTGGAGATGTAGCATTAAATAAACTTGGTTTATCCACGCAGGTTCCAGTTGTCTGGTCCTATATCAGTGACGGACCGTATAGAAAGTTTTCCTGGGATAATATCATGCTGTCTTTTAAACATCGTGCAAATCGTGAAATTTCATTTATGTCAGAAACAACAACCTTGGTTGTTGAGGCATTAAAGACATTGGGGAAGGACCGTGTTGATGATGGTATTATTTTGAGTTTGAGAAATAGATTGCCTAAAGAAGAGAAGAAAAAGATGTTAGAGGAAGCAACAGGTGTAAGCGAATGGATATATACAGTAATCAGAAAGGTGTGTGCTGAATAATGAAAGAAGTTGCTAAATTACAGATAAAAGACAGAACTGAATTATTTCAAGCCACTGCAATTTCTATGGGAATGCAGCCTAATGTAATAGAGAAAGACTTTTGGGTATGTTTTATGTTGGATCATTTATTCCATGATTGCAGGTACAAAAACGCTTTTGTATTTAAAGGTGGAACAAGCCTTTCTAAATCATACCATGTTATTGAGCGGTTTTCCGAGGATATAGATTTGATTTTGGACTGGCGAAAAATAATTAATGACGAGGTGAATCCTTGGGAAGAAAGATCAAAAACCAAGCAGGATTTGTTCAATAAGCAGATTAATTCGGAAGCAGCAAAATTTTATAAAGAGAAATTGATACCCCAGTTGAATATAGAAATGGAAGAAAAACTGGGGGATGGAGAATGGATTTCGGTTGATACAGAAGATGAGATGGTGGTTAATTTTTATTATCCGCAGATATTTGAGGCAGAGTATTTACGTTCTTGTGTAAGATTGGAAATTGGACCATTAGCAGAATGGATGCCATCTCATGAGACAATCGTAACTCCATTTGCAGCTGAAAAATATCCGGATATTTTTTCACAAAAAGATACATCGGTTTTGACCATTGATGTTGAGAGAACTTTCTGGGAAAAACTCACTATATTACATAAAATTGCAAATTTTCCGGATGGGAAGCCGCTGCCTGCCAGATATGCAAGACATCTATATGATGTGTATAATATGGGTAATTCATGGGTAAAGGAAAGAGCATTTAAACGAAAAGAGTTGTTAGAAAAAGATGTGGCATTTAAGCAGAAATTCTATTATGCAAAAGGTGCACATTATGAAACTGCAACCTTGAGCAGTATTGAACTTCTGCCAAAAGAAGCGGTACTCAATGCGTTGAAAGAGGACTATCAGGCAATGAGTAATATGATATATGGGAATATACCGGAGTTTGAAGGGATTCTTGAGTTTCTTGAAAAGTTGCAAGAAGAAGTACATGGGTTGGAATAGTTGCATTAAGCTTGGAAACAATATGCGACAATACGAGAAGAGAGAAAGGTAATGTATGTGGGATGATAAAAGATGATAGAATATACCAAGTGCTTCTGAAGTACAATTTTGATTTGTTCAGAGGAGATAAAAATATCACAGAATATATGAGAGAACATTGCAATCAATTTTATTGTGATATCTGCGATGCAGTAAAGGGTGATAATTCCTTTCTGGGAGAAGACTTTGTAAATCTATTAAAAGACGAGTTGGGGGAACTTCAGGACATTTGTTTAATCATACCGGAAATTCTTGAATTAAATGATAGAGGGTTAATAAAGGCTACATATGAAAAAGGTTTTCAGTTATTTGAAAGAATGAAGCCATATTTTTATACCAGATATTCATGGAGGGAAAACGGTGGTTTCTATTATAGAATCCGACAGGGTGATTTTCGTATAAAAGCTGGAGAAGACAGTAAAGAGAAAAAAATGCAGCTGTTTCACATTAAAAAGACACTGAGAAATCGAGTAGGTGCTTATCGGTATAGTGTCGCGGGATCTCCTTGCTTATATCTTGCAAGTGATAGAGAATTAGCGTGGTTTGAGTGTGGGATGCCAAAACAATTTAGTTACTGCCAAATGCTTATTGATGAAGACAATGATAACGGATTGGTTTTGGTGGATTTTTCTTTCAGACCAGTAGATGTACTATCCAGTATTACTTGTTGGTTACTGAATGCAAGACGGCAGGATAAGAAAGATGTGGATGTGTATTATAAATTTTTGCTCAGATACATAATGATATATCCAATTGCGGCAGCATGCTCTGTTAAAGTAAAAGATAGGAATACCAAATTTGTTGAAGAATATGTGTTTCCACAGTTGTTTATGCAATGGATAAGGGAGACTGATGAATTTGATGGAGTAAGATATAAGTCTTCACTTAATACGAATCTTGTTGACGGTATGGGGGCAATTAATATTGCACTACCTGTAAAGGAGTATAGAGCGGATGGACTGGATAGAAGATTAGCTGAAAAAATTACTGTTTCAGATATAGGATATCTTGATGTAAATAGTGATTTTCAGAAGTACAATGATATATTAGAAAAAATAAAAGATTACATTAATGGTATTCAAATGTTTATGAACCAAGTACCTTTTTATGGCGATTATATGATAGAATTGACAGATGTCTGTAAATGTGTAATCAAAACATATAATGCACTGATGGAAGGCAATTACCAAAATAGCGAACTCATTTTTAGTTATTTGGATTTGCTCTATGATCATGCAAGTTTACTGTATGCAAATCGTGATTTTAAAATCCAGGAATGCATTAATAAAACAGAGGCACGGCATAGACAAGCTATAGATGAAGAAAAATTAAAAGAACAGTTTGAAGAATTTTATCAATTGATGAATCAAATACTTCATAAGCATGCAGTGTTTGATTTCAGATTTGAAAATATGGGGAATTATGAGAATTTATAAGAAGATTTTTGGAGTTTTACATTATACACATACAAATAAAAGAAGAAAAAATGAAAAAACAATTCCTGCCGTCTTGAACCGAGGACGGTTTATTGTACATCTGGTTGTGGTAAAATTGGAACATAAACATAATTGAGCAACTAAAATTGACTTTTGAAGGAGAATGCATATGGATAAAGGATTTTTTGGAAGTTTATTTGATTTTGATCATGATGGGGAACTGGATACATTTGAAAGAGCTGTGGATTTTATGGCATTTAATGAAATGATGAATGGGTCAGAAGGCTTATCTGATGAGGAAGATGAGAATTTTGCAGATAAAAAATTCGGTGGTAATTGAGAAAAAGGAAAATCCAATCACAATCTGTGATGGTTGGATTATTTGTGGGTAAATATGCTTTGGTCTGAATATTATGAAAAAATAAATAACTGGGCGGTTAGCACTGCCGTAAGCAGGATTTCATCTCTGGAGGACATGGGCACTCCTAATGAAATAGTTGATGCACTCGTTATTATCGGCTTTGAGGATAAGAAAGGAGCTACCGGACTCCTGAACAGAGCATTGCAGAATGGTGTGAAGTTTTCAGGAGAGAATCTCGTTGAAATCATTGATTTGTGTGAAGAGGAGAGTTTTAAGAAGGCATTGTATCAATCTGCGGATGTGTTTACAGCGCAGGACTTAGAGGTTTTGTATGGTTGCGTTGATGACGAGCTCATAATTGATCTGGTAAAGAGGTATAAATTATCTGCTCCGTCGGATATTGCTGCTGAGTACGAGGAGGAGTTATATCCTGATACCGGTACTCCGATTTCATGGAGCAATTTTTTTGATGCTTTTTATGATTGGAAACCGGAATATGCCAGGGCGCGTTTGCAGGCGGTTACGGGATTTGGAAGTAATGATGAAGTCTTGGAAGTAGTACGGGAATTATTCTTTAACGATGAATACGGGGCAAGCAAATTTATTACAAGAGCAGTGGATGCAGGTGTACAGTTCCGAGATGAGGATTTGTCGGAGCTGGTTCAGTATTGTAATGAAGATATTGTTGTTTGGGTTGCCAAAGAACAGAATCTGGAACTCCCGGAGTATTTGCAGGATGAACCGGAAGAACAACAGGATTTGGAATATGAAATAGAATGTGCGATATATGCCGCAGATTATGCGCTGGAATGTTTAGTGCAGGTACAAAGCTCAATGAATGACAGCAGAGCCGCCAGTTTCTGGGATATGATGACTCAGGGCTTTTTAGCATCCTATATGAAGTATTCTGCACTTTCTGAAGCGGATGTGGATATGCAGCAGGCGCAGAATGCACTGAACAGTTTGAATGCGGAGTTGCAAATTTTGCAGATGAATAAGATAATTCAATTGAAGTATGGAAGTTTGGCTACAGCGATAGATATGTGGTTTGATATTGGATTAACGGATGTATTAACGGATATACAGATTAGTAAAGCACAGAAAAGAATTACGAGAGCCATTAAGCAGGTGGAGAATATTCGGCGCGAATTGAGGGCGTTGTTATAAGACATTAATAAAGAGAAAAGGAGTTTATTAATTTGATTCGAAACTTTGAAACACACAAAATTAGGAAAAGTAAAGAACTTACCGGATGCTTGTGGGATTTTCACACTATAGAGGGAGAACAAAAAGATAAAATAATCAAGGTAAATGTACCAAGCTGTTGGGAAACATATCCTGATACTGTAACATACCGCGGAAAAGCATCTTATATGTGCAACTTTGAAGCTGCAGGTAATGTGCGCCTGGAGTTTAAGGGAGTAAGCCATACAGCCACGGTTCTGGTAGATGGGAAAAAAGTCGCACAGCATTATAATGCCTATACAATCTTTGAAGCGGTAGTTAAAGATTTGGAACCGGGGATACATACACTTGAGATAATTGTTGACAATTCTTTTAGCGAGGAGTCCGCATTGCACATTCCCAATGATTATCAGTCTTATGGAGGAATTTCGAGACCGGTTGTATTGGAGCAAATCCGGGATGTTTATATAAAGTGGATACATTTTACACCGATGGCGCAGAATGATTACCGGGACTGGAAGGGAAAAGCTGAGATATGTTTATGTAATTTGTCGGATGAAAGATTTAAAGGGTTTGTAGACATTAAGTTAGATGAATCGGTATGGGTAAAACTTTCAATTGAACTGGACGGCGGCGAAACAAAATGCTTTCATACCGAGAAAATTACATGCCACGGTGTGGAAAACTGGGCACCTGAAAATCCACAATTATATTATCTTAATGCAATTCTTAAAAAGGAAGATGCCGGGGAAATTGATATTATTGATGATTTAATTGACAGAGTAGGTTTTCGTGAAGTAAGAATTAACGGAAGAGATATACTTCTCAATGGCCAAAAAATATTTATCAAAGGTTTTTGCCGTCATGAGGATCATCCACAGTTTGGATGTGCCTTGCCATTTTCAGCAATACAATATGATCTGATGGTTGCAAAGGATTTGGGGGCGAATTCCATCAGAACTTCACACTATCCAAATGATGAAATATTTCTTGATTTATGTGATGAGCAGGGAATTCTTGTGTGGGAAGAAAATCATGCAAGAGGTCTGTCTGAAGAAAATATGCGCAATCCGAATTTTGAGCGTCAGTGTGAGGATTGTATCCGTGAAATGATTACCGCCCATTACAATCATCCTTGTATTTATATATGGGGGATTCTAAACGAATGTGCCAGTCATACGGAGTATGGGAAAAAATGTTATTCAGCTCAGTATGCCCTGATAGAAGAACTGGATCAGTTCCGTCCTCGCTCTTCTGCAAGCTGTCAGATAAAAACGGATATCTGTTTGGGATATCCTGAGGTTATATCTTACAATATATATCCGAAGTGGTATCATGATACACCGGTCAAAGAATATTTAAATGACTTATACGAATATCTGCAGACGAGTACGGAAAGTAAGGGAAAACCTTTTTTAGTTTCCGAAATAGGGGCAGGAGCTATCTATGGATACCGCACTCCGTCACATGCCAAATGGTCTGAGGAATATCAGGCGGAAGTTCTTGAGCAACAGATTACAGCAGTATTTGAGCAGGAAGGTTGTAGCGGAATTTATATCTGGCAGTTCTGCGATTGCAGGGTGTGCGACAGCTGGTTTGGTGTAAGACCAAGGACTATGAACAATAAGGGTATCGTGGATGAATATAGAAGACCCAAATTATCTTATGAAACAGTAAAAAAGTTATACCATAGTTTTGATAAGTATTGAGGATGATTAATAATAGAATTTTCGCAAAAACGGGGCAATTTACATGAATATAAATCGCAAAAACGGGGCAATATATCACATTATTAATTGAAAAAACGGGGCAAATGATATATTATATAGTTGGAGGTGTGAATTCATGTATAGAAAAGATTCCATTACGGTTGGAGAATGGCTTGCAAATTCAAAAAAAGCGTTATTGGTGACAGGAGCAAGACAGACGGGAAAAACCTGGCTCATAAGAGATGAGATTGAAAAGAGCGGATATGCTAAGTTTGAAGTAAACTTTATTGATCAGCCGGATATGATTTCATATTTAAACGCAGAAATGAGTGCCGAAGATTTTTTGATTAAATTAAAAATGATTATGCCGGAAAATTGTAAGCCGCATGAAACTGTTGTTTTCTTTGATGAGATTCAGAAATGCCCGGAAATAGTAACCAAAATAAAGTTCCTTGTAGATGAGGGAAGCTTTAAGTATGTAATGAGCGGATCTTTATTAGGGGTAGAACTTAAAGGAATAGCGTCGGCCCCGGTGGGATACTTAACTGTACTAAGGATGTATCCTATGGACTTTGAAGAGTTCATGGTGGCAAATGGTGTTTCAAAAACTACATTAGATATGTTAAAAGAGAAATTTGAAACATGCAGTCCTTTGGATGAATTTATACATCAGAAGCTGTTGTCTATGTTTTTTGTATATCTCATTGTTGGAGGAATGCCGGATGCCGTAAAAACCTATATTGAAACTAAGGATATTCGAGAGGTTGATAAGGTACAACGGGACATAATAACACTTTATAAAGAAGATTTTTCTCAGTATGAACTGGAGAACAAAAAGCTTAGGTTGAAATCCATATATGAAATTATTCCCGCTGAATTAAATAAGCAGAATAAGAAATTTGTTTTCACAATGCTTGATAAAGAACTTAAGTTTGATAGGTACGAAAATAGTTTTTTATGGCTGAAGGATGCAGGGGTGGCTTTGCCTGTTTATAATGCAGATGCACCGGTTATTCCTCTTATGGCAAGCAGGAGTAGTAATGTATTCAGACTTTTTTCAAGTGATATTGGATTGCTTACAAGCGCATATCCGGCGGAAACAAAAATAGAATTAATCAATAAAAACGGAGAAGTAAATAACGGAGCCCATTTTGAAAATTTTGTTGCACAGCAATTAACAGCTAATGGTTTTGAAGTATATTTCTGTAAAAAAAAGAATATAGGTGAGATGGATTTTGCGATAGAAATGAGTGGAAAAGTTGTTCCGATTGAAGTTAAGTCCGGAAAAGCATATAAATCACACAAAGCTTTGGACAATTTTATGAATGTTCCGGATTATCATCTCGAGAAAGCGTATGTTTTTTCTGTTGGAAATGTAGAAACGGAAGGAACAGTGACATATCTGCCAATCTACATGTGTTATCTTTTGAAAGAACAGAAGATTGGACGAATGTTAGTAGATTTGGATATTGTCGGTTTGTAAAATTAAATGAGTTAATTTACTTCTAATATAATAATCAGGGAGGTGAAAAATGTATTCAATCAAAACAGTAAAAGGCGATATTACGAAAATTACAGATGTTCAGGCAATCGTAAATGCTGCCAACCGCTCTCTTTTGGGAGGAGGCGGAGTTGATGGGGCCATTCACAGGGCGGCGGGACCGGAACTCTTAGCTGAGTGCAGAACTCTTCATGGCTGTGAAACAGGACAGGCAAAGATTACAAAGGCATATAACCTGCCATGTGATTATGTAATACATACCGTGGGTCCGATTTGGAATGGTGGCAGAAGTAATGAGGAGGAACTTCTTGCAAGCTGTTATTTCAATTCTATGCAGCTGGCAATGGAGCATGGTATAAGGAGTATTGCATTTCCGTCCATATCAACCGGAGTGTATGGTTATCCGGTGGAACTTGCCGCCAAGGTTGCTGTTAAGGCGGTGAGCCGGATTTTAGAGAATAACGGGAGTAGCTTTGATTTTGTAGAATGGGTTTTGTTTGATTCTGCGACAGAAACTGCATATAAAAGTGAAGTTGATAAGTTGCACTTTCCTGTCCACACCCCCAAGCCATATTTGACAAGATAACTTCATTTATATATTATAATATATATTACACTTTTTTAAGATAAACCATGGAGAGACCTTATGATAATATTGCAATGGTGCAAAACGCAGATAATGTGTCTGCTGATTCTGATGTGTATCGGAATTATTTTTATTAAAGAAGGAAACAATCTGAACCGGCTTACACACAGGTCCAATTGCAACCATATATTTGACGCAATTTTTATTGTGGCGGAAATAGCCGTTCTCTTTGACGGTGTTACCGCGTGCACGGTTAATTATCCGGACCTGATTCCAAAGTTTGTAAACCTGTTGGTACACTGGGGAATGTTTGTGGCATATGAGTTATTTGTTACTTTGCTGTTTTGGTATTGGGTATCTGTTACGATAGGAATATCCAAAAAGAAATGGGTAAAGGCAGCGTATGTTTTGCCGAGCCTGATTGCTGTTTGCCTGACAACGGTTTTTCTTCCGGACATTCGGTTTGTTCAGGGACAATATACAAATTATTCAATGGGAACGGCGGTCTATATCTGCTTCGGCAGCGTTGCAATCTATTGCGCACTGACGATTGCCGTCATTATAGCAAAATACAGATATATTTCCCAAAACAAGAGAAAAGGATTGGAGGCTACACTGGTATTTATAATTATCATAATGTCATTGCAGATTATTTATCCGGAATCGCTGGTATCCTGCATGGCTGTTATGCTGATTATAATCAGTATCTATCTGAATATGGAGAATCCTACAATTCACGGATTGGAACACTATCATCGTGAAATGGTAATGGGATTTGCAACTTTGGTGGAAAATAAGGACGACAATACCGGCGGGCACATCAGACGCTCCTCTGCATATGCTGTTTTGATAGCTAAAAATTTGAGAAAAAAAGCAAAATATAAGAATGTAATCACAAAGGACTTTATAGATAATCTGGAAAAGTCTGCGCCAATGCATGATATCGGTAAAATTGGTATTCCTGATGCGATTTTGCAGAAACCGGGTAAGCTTACGGACGAAGAATTTGATAAAATGAAAGAACATCCGGTAATCGGCGGAAGGATTATCAAAGACACATTCGGACATCTTTTTGACGGTGAATATGAAAATATGGCATTTCAGGTTGCAAGTTATCATCATGAAAAATGGAATGGAAGGGGATATCCGGACGGATTGAAAGAAACGGACATACCGCTTTGTGCCCGCATCATGGCCGTGGCAGATGTGTTTGATGCCGTATCGGCGAAACGCTGTTATAGGGACGCCATGCCTCTTGAAGAATGTTATAACATTATATCAAACGGGCGCGGAACGGATTTCGATCCTGATGTTGTGGATGCCTTTATGATGAACAGGGATAAAGTAGAAGAAATTTATCATAGCTATAAAATGTAATATATTTATGATTAGGAGAATTTACAAATGAGTGAACTTGATTTGGACGAAATCGAACAGAAACTTAGTGATGGATGGATTAAGGGCGAGCCATATGTTTTTGTCAGCTATGCAAGTGCCAATAAAGAGAAAGTTTTTGAAGCTGTGCTGGAGTTGAGAAAACGCGGCATAAATGTGTATGTGGATGTTGAGTTACAGGAGAACATCTCAAAGAACTGGATGGAGAATATTAAAGAACGCCTTTTTGAGTATGATTGCAAAGGAATGGTTTCATTTTTAAGTATTGATTATATGCGCAGTTATGCATGTTTCATTGAACAGCTGATGATTTCATCTGATGATATGATTGAAGACAGAGGAGAAAAACTTCCTAATTTTTATATTTCACTGGATGGAAAAATGGGAACACCACAAGGAATAAAGGATGTAATCTACGGCAAAGATAAAAAAGTAAGCGAAGATATGCGGGTTGCCATGGTTCCTGAGGAGAGAACCGTTCTTCAGGCTGTAATGGAAAACAATAGTGAAATAAGAAAAAAAGTAAAAGAAAGCGGAAGCAATGTTTCTGCCGAATTGGATAAAATCAAAACGAAACACAATGTTGTAACCAATATGTTTAAATACTTTTTTTGGGAAAAAAGCGTCAGTATCCAGCTATACAAGTCGGCAAAAGAGTGCGCGAATCTGCTTTTCAACAATTTTACCAATGAAAAAAATGATTCAATAGCATTAGAAGTTTTAGAAGAATTAAAGGAAAAATACGGCAGGATAGCAGGTGATTCTAAGGTAAAGCCAAAAGAAACACCGATTGTCAAGCCGGAGGAAAATAAAGATGGCGATAAGCCTGTAGAATCATCAGATAAATTGTTATATTACGAAGGTGCTGCAGGTAAGGAAAATGGTTTGGGCGGAATTATTATTTTAAAAAATTCCAAAATCAGTATTAAAGAAGTTGCTTCCTGCCCTGATGCAGCCATAAATAAAAGAAAGAATGCCATTGAGAATAATTTATTAATCAGTGACGGCAATTATTACATATTGCAGGAAGATATGGAATTTAAGAGTCTTTCCGGTGCTGCGTGTTTTGTGTCCGGTACAAGCGTAAATGGAAAAACTGCGTGGAAAACAACCCAAAAGCAGACAAGCGGTCACAAGTCGGAAGCAAAGACTGCCGGTGACGGCGGCATTAGTTCCAAAATCAACCAGATATGTATGGTGGTCCGTAAAGTAAAGGAAACACCGGCACCGATTGACAACTATACCAAGACACTTGCCGTAATATACGGAGATGTTGCGGCGGAACTTAACATTGGCAAATCATCGGTTGTTGATAAATGTCAGCGTCAGCTGAATTTAAGTGCAATGGAATTTGCAAAGTATTTGAAAGATTTTATTGATTCAGGAAGCGATAAATTGCATGAAATTGTTTTAAATCAGGCAAAGAATCAGGAAGAAAGAGAACTTATTGATAAGACTTTTGCCATATAAACCGAATATAAATGTAAACGGGCGAAGAGAAATCTCCGCCCGTTTAGTAAATGATAAGGATTTGAAATAGCATCCAATATGATAGGTGTTAAGGTTAATCGTTGTAATGGAATTGCTACATAGGAGTGTATGTTGATATGTGGTATGTGAGCAGAATAGATGAAGCTGATTATGGCTGTGAAGAAAGAATGCCTGGGGAACCGTTGATGGCACTTGTGACATTGAAAAGTGACGATGGCAGAGTGTGCTGTTTTGAAGTACCCGAAGAGTGGCTGGATAAACAGGGGATTGATGAAGGCGATGAGTGGCCAAAAGATTTGGATGAACCGGATGAGGAAATGGTTTTGTATAACAAACTGAAAAAAATCCGTGAAGAACTGAATTCATACATAGATTCAAGGCTTAATATAGATGAGCCTGTGTGTTATGCTCCGATTTTGCAGGAATTTCCAAAAAGCCGGAGTAAAGCCTGTCAGGTTAAACCGGTTAAATGTCTGAGTGATTTTTCGATAGAAACAAGCGTAGATATGCACCCGGGACTTGATAAAGTGCTTAATAATAGAGAAGAATCCTTTTCAACCATGTTACTTCGCATGATTGACGAAAAGGGATTAAAGGATTCCGATGTTTACAAAAGAGCCAATATCGACAGAAGACTTTTTTCTAAAATTCGCGGTGATGAAAATTATGTACCAAGCAGAAAAACGGCAATTTCCTTCTGCCTCGCACTTCAGCTTGAAATGGACGAGGCTGAGAAACTGTTGGCTACAGCGGGATATACGCTGTCAGCATCCTCAAGGTTTGACATAATCATTATGTATTTAATCGAGAACGGTGAGTATAATATTCATTTTGCAAATATTGTTCTGGATGATTATGGAGAGGGAACTCTTTCGAGATAAAATGTCCCTTTTGAAGCGACCGGTTTTGTTTGTGCTTTTAGTAATATGTATATATCAACAGAAAGGCAGGTAATGCATATGAAAAAAGGATTAACAGAACTGGTTTTTATTTTGGACAGAAGCGGCTCAATGGGTGGCCTGGAAAGCGATACGATTGGCGGTTTCAATGGTATGCTACAAAAGCAGAAAAAGGAAAAAGGGGAAGCGAATGTAACAACTGTACTTTTTGATGATCAGATTGAGATTGTGCATGACAGATTCCCGATTGATATTGTGAAGCCGCTTACCGATGAGGATTATTATGTGAGAGGCTGTACGGCATTATTGGACGCAGTAGGAAGCACTGTAAATAAGGTTGAAAACATTCAGAATCGTCTGCCGGATGAATTGAAGGCAGAGAAAGTTATTTTTGTCATTACCACTGACGGACTGGAAAATGCCAGTCAGGAATATTCAGCCAATATGGTTAAGGAAATGATTGAAAAGAATCAGAAAAAGGGATGGCAGTTCTTATTCCTCGGTGCCAATATTGATGCGGTTAAAGAGGCGGAGAAAATGGGCATTCGCCGAACACATGCAGCGACTTACAAGAATGATTCAAAAGGTGTGGAATTGAATTACCGGGCAGCAGGAAGCGTGTTGTCCTGCATGAGAAGTAATGATTACGACGAGGCTGCAATGGAAACAATGATTCCGAAATTTTTTGAACCGATAAAACAGCATATGGAGGAAGATGACTGATTTTTACGGGCAAGAAATGATTGCAATAGCCTTATTTGTAGAAAAATAGGAATAATTATCCATACAAAATAACTATCAAAAAAAATACAAATCTGATATAATAATCATGATGTCAATGGGGACATTAAAACTATATATTTTTATGTAAAGCAGATGCGATAGGGGTGTTGCCTGCTTTACAAGGAGAAGGAGGAAATGATGCGTTTCAAAAAAATTCTGGCAGTAGTTCTTACTGCCGCATTGTCTCTTGGAATGTTGGGCGGACTTACTTTGTCATCACCAACAACGGTAGAGGCAGCAACTTTTACTGATTTGAATCAGAATGAAATCGTTGCAGCAATGGGCGCCGGCTGGAACCTTGGTAATCAGCTCGAAGCGTCAATCGGTGGAGTTCCTTCAGAGACAGCCTGGGGAAATCCTACAATTACCGAAAGCCTTATTAAGGCGGTTAAGAATGCAGGCTTCAGTACAATTAGAATCCCGGTATCATATTTGAATAAAATCGGTTCGGGATCTTCATACACAATTGATTCTTCCTGGCTTAACAGAGTCCAGGAAGTAGTAGATATGTGTATTAACAATGGTCTGTATGTAATAATCAACATGCATGGTGATGGCTACAATTCAGTAGACGGAGGATGGCTTCTTTGCAATTCTTCCGACCAGACAACAATCAGAGCCAAGTACAAAGCATGCTGGCAGCAGATTGCCACCAAATTCAAAGATTATGATGAGCATCTTATTTTTGAATCAATGAATGAGGAGTTTGATGGTACATACGGAACACCTAATTCAACTTACTACAGCAACATCAATACACTGAATCAGATTTTCGTGGACACTGTTCGTCAGACCGGCGGAAATAACGCGATGAGATGGCTTCTCATTCCGGGATGGAATACCAATATCGAATATACGGCAGGTAATTATGGTTTTGTAATTCCGTCAGATAATTATCGTTCAAGTTCCATTTCTTCAAGTGAGAAGAGAATCATGATTTCAGTTCACTACTATGATCCTTGGGATTTCTGCGGAACCGAAAGTTCAGATGTAACACTTTGGTCCAATGCAAGCTACGGTGACGAATCATATCTTAACGGACAGTTCTACAACCTTTACTCTTCGTTTACAAGTAAGGGCTATCCTGTAGTCATTGGTGAGTATGGTGCTATTGATAAATCAGCATATAATTCAAGTAACACAGCAAGCAGATGCGAATGGGCTAAGAAAGTATGCTATTATTCACAGATTTACGGATGTGTTCCTGTATGGTGGGATAACGGATATACCGGCACATACGGATTTGCTCTTTTTGACAGAAGTACATATAAAGTAACACAGCAGGACCTCGTTGATGCGATTATAGGACAGATGGGAACCGGCTCATCAAGCTCAGGTTCAAGCTCATCAGGTTCATCCGCAAGCGGAACAGTTATCTTTTCCAACGGTTCATCAGGTGAGTCATATTCTACATCTGATGCTTCATGGCTGACAAATGCATCTGACAGTGATGTGATTACATTACAGTATACATGTACGGACTCAAGCCACGCATACTGGGGAATACTCGGATGGGGCGCTTCGGTTAACGGAAGCTGGGTTAACGGTAGCAGCTACTCAGCAGACAGTACAGCAACCAATACTGTAACCGTAACATTTACTGCAGGGGAATTGAAGAGCAGTCTTGGAATTACCGGCAGTTCATCAGTAGGATACCTTGCACTCAGCGCATACAACGGAGGAAAGATTATAAGCCTTTCAATTGCTTCATCCGGTTCATCAAGCTCAGGTTCAAGCTCAAGCAGCGATTCGCTTGAAGGCGTATACTATATTAAGAGCTATTACAGCGGATTATATCTCGATATAGTTAACGGATCTTCTTCTAACGGCGCTAATTTACAGCAGTGGAGTTACAATGGATGCTATGCCCAGAAATTTGAACTGGTATCTGCAGGAGACGGATACTACTACATTTATACGGGAGCTTCCAATTATTCCAAGGTAATTGATGTATCCGGTAAGAGTAAAGCAGATGGTGCAAATATTATTCAGTATGCTTATAACGGACAGTCCAACCAGAAGTTCAAGATTACGGAAGTCCAGGATGGCGTATATGCAATTCTTACGGGAATAACATCAGGAGCATCCTGCCTTGATGTATATGGATGGAGTTCATCAGCAGGCGGAAATATTGCACAGTGGACATACTGGGGCGGAGCGTGCCAGTTATGGTATCTTGAAGCAACATCCAAATAAAATAGATCGTCAGAAAGATATTTGATGCCGTCGGTACTAAGGCTGTGTTCTGTGCAGCTTTAGTACCGTTACGACATCAAGTAGGAGCATTCTTTCTGACGATTTTTTACTTTAGAGGAAAGTTCTTTAATCATCCTTTATTCCATCCTTCTTCCCGCCGGGGATACTCCTTCGAATTTTTTGTATACTCTTGAAAAATAGAATTCATTTGAGAATCCCATTATTTCTGAAGTCTGGCGTACGGAGTACATACCGCTCTGCAAAAGCTTTTTACTTTCCTCAATGCGGTAGCGGTTGGAGAAGTTTACTATGGTCATTCCGGTTCGTGATTTAAACTGTCTGTTCAGATAGTCGAAATTCATATGAAAATGAGCTTCGATATCTTTTGAAGAAATTTTATTGTTGCAGTGTTCGTGTATATAATCAATAATCTGGATGACCACATCTCTTTTTGTATCGTTAGAGCTGATTGGAATATTAATCATATTTTGGGACACAGGTATCAGAAGCTCCATAAGGCAGCAGTTTAACAAAGTCTTGTAATAAAGCTGCTTTTTGGATGAGACGGACAGGAGCTTGTTAAAAAGTGATAATATTTTTTCAAAATAAAATTCTGAGATTTTAGTATGCTTTGGAAGAACAAGCTGTTCTGCACTCCGGCTGTCGATGCGATTCCTTATAAGGTGTTCTTCGATATATTTTTCGTCTGCCTTTATTTCTGTAATATCATCTGACTTAAAGTGTACATAATAATATTCCACGTTTGAATGAGTCAGAATACCCTCGTGTATGCGCATGGGGTCGAGAATAATTATGTCTCCCCTGGAAAGTGAGTAAATTATGTCATTTTCCTTAATCTTCATATTTCCCGATGTTATAAAATACAAAATGTACTCTGCGGGCTTTCTTTTGAAATGATTATTCGGTCCGGGTATTGATACTTTTCCTGATAAAGATACTTCAGGCATTTTGTCCGTCCTGCATAAAAATGAAATCATATGTCACCTCGTAAAAGTCGCTAAAAGATATGTATTAATCGTTTTTAACAATGTTATTTTATATGAAAAAATCATATCATCTAAAGTATGAAACATCAAGGAAAATAAATATAGGAGATATGTGATATGAGGAAAAACAACAACTTTGCAAAAAGACTGGCAGTTATATCTGTTATGTCGCTATTTTTAGTAGGATGTGGTGCCAAAGATAATAATTCCACAGATATTACCAATGGAGACACAACTGAGATGACAGAAGAAAATAATACGACTAAGGAGAGTACCGAGGCAGAAGCAGAAACAAAGGATGAGAAGTGGGAGAACGGAAAAGTAAGCGGAAGCGAGGAAGATTTTAACGAGTACTTTAATATTGACACTAAAATATACACAGCCGTGTGTGACAGGAAAGGCGAAGTTACCAAGATTACATACTATTCAGAAGTGATGGGTACCGAGAGGCAGGCACAGGTTTATACACCTTATAATTATGACGAAAATGAAGAATATCCTGTGGTATATCTGATACACGGACTCGGATGTGACAGTGGTCAATGGGTCGGCATGGGTGCCAACAGAATATTTGACAATATGATAGATAAAGGTGAGATAAAGCCTTTTATCGCAGTATTTCCAAGTGTGGTTCCTGCAGACGGGCTGGATTCGAATACATTCAGCGATAGTAATATTAATGCGTTTAAAGATTTTGTGGAAGAATTTAAAACAGATTTAGAGCCATATATAAAAGATAATTATTCGGTTTCGGAAAAATGGGAAGACACGGCAATATGCGGACTTTCCATGGGCGGAATGGAAGCACTCAGGCTTGGATTCACATATTCGGATAAATTTTGCTACATTGGCTCTTTTTCTGCCGCACCGACATTGGAGACGGAGCTTCTTACAACAGAGAACAGTGAGTATATTCCAAAACTTGTGCTGTTATGTACGGGAGGAAATGATTCTACCGTAGGAGATAATCCTTTTAATTATCATGAAACACTTGCAAATAATAATGTGGACCATATATGGTATATTCATCCGGGAGAAAGTCATTCCGCACCGGTATGGAAACTGGGATTGATTAACTTCTTAAAAAGAGTCGGAGGCGGATTTGCTTTCAATTAAATTGAGATACGAACAAAGCACATAACATCTGGAATTCCCATTCGTTATCAATATGCAAAGCTTCTTTCATGCGGCTGATGCGGTAGCGGATGGTGTTCGGATGCTGGAAAAGTTCGGCAGCAGTTAATTCGATATCATAATGATTACGAACAAGGGAATATATGGTGTTTTGCAAAGTTTCACTTTTAGGACCTTCTGACAGAAAGGATAAACCCGACAGGTACTCCCTTACATAATTGTTTTCACTGAATACCATAAGAAGATGGTCAGTGTTTAATTCGGAATAGAGGGAAAGCCTGCAATTTTTGTTTAAAGCATTCCGATAGGCATAAATTGCGCGTTTGATGGCAATATCAAGTTTGCCGGCATCCATGGGAATATCGCTTAGCCCGGCCCGGTAATTGGTAAGAGCCAGCTCATTAATTAAGTTTTGCCAGAATGCCGTTGTATTGTCGGAATCTGATTTGCCGGAAACAAAAGAAAAGATGAGAATCCCTTTTTTATATTTTACAATTTCCGGTTTTGGGGTGGTGCTCATATGCTGTATTTTAAGCATCAGTTTATTGACATTACGCTGCAACAAAAATTCATCCGGCGCATCAATATATTCAAAATAAAGAACACTTACCGACAGTGGAGCTGACCGGTTGTAAAGCTTTGAGGAAAAAGAACGGAGCAGCTCCTGTATGGTTTCGCTGTGGGAGGGAGTAGTAATAAGCGAATTAATGAGATTCTCGTAATAACTGAAATTGGCATGGGAGCGAAGCTGGTCTGTTATGCTTAATAAAACATCTTCAATATATACATCATGAAATAAAAAGAGCGGAATCTGGTATTTATCGGTAAGAGCAATCACATCATCGGGAAGACTTGTAAAAAAGACTGTTTTTACGGCAAATACGGAGATGCCTTTTTGGATGAGAGCTTCAAAGACCGGATATATTTTGGATGGATCGTTTTTGGCAAAAAGCAGATTGGTAATTACAAAATCTCCTTCATGAAATCCGCTGAAATCTCCCTCGATTCCCTCATAATCCAGAATTACCACATTGGATATGTTTCGATAGAGACCGTCACTGCCGGATATCAGGTTAAAATTACGGAAAAAATCAAAATTCAATAAAGAAGCAACATCAAGCATAAAGAACCTCATTTCTGTAGATATTTCGTTTATGATAACACAATTTTGTAAAAATTACAAATTTATCCAACTAAAATTGTCTTACATCCATAGAAAAACAGTTTGAATTGTGGTACATTTTATAAAAAGAACAAATACTGAATGAGCAAAGAGGCTTTCGGAATAATACCGGAAGCCTTTTTTTGCATTCATGGGAGAATTATGTTTGTAAAAGACGGAACTTCTATATTGAAAAGGGTATTGGTATCACGCCCACAGTTTTTGAAACCGGCACCGATTAATGAGATTGCAAAGCTTTGGAAAGATACTACCCCGGATGTGGATAAAATGTTAAAAGAGCACCGGGAATTTGTAGATGCATATCGTAATGCCGGAGTTGAAGTGGAATTTCTGGAGCCTGATGAAGACCGCCCAAACTCAGTGTTTTCAAGAGATTTTGGATGTTGTGTTAAAGAAGGCTATATTATGGGAAATTTTAAACTGGACATGAGATATAAGGAACATGTGGATTATAAAAAACGCATGGAAGCACTTAATATTCCCATGATTGGCGAGGTAAAAGAGGGGACTTTCGAAGGCGGCGACTTCATGTTCATGAATGAAAAATGGGTTGTCGTAGGAATGGCGGACAGAACGAATGAAGCCGGTTTAAAGGAAATTGGGAGAATACTGGAGCCACTGGGTTATGAAGTGACAGGAGTCCGGCTGAATGCCTCATATCTTCATCTGGATATGTGTTTTAATCTGGTGGATGAGAACCTTGCGGTATCATATAAAGATGGTCTGCCAAAGGATTTCCAAAAACTTCTGGAAAAACGGGGAATCGAAATAATTGATGTGCCGGAAAAAGCAATTTTTCTTCACGGATGTAATCTTCAGGCACTGGGCAATCACAGAGTATTATCTTTGAAAAGCAATGAGATAGTGAATGAACGGCTTGCGACGAAAGGAATGGAAGTAATAGAACTTGATATTACGGAAATTCTTAAGGCGGGAGGGGGACCACACTGTATGACATTCCCGCTTTTGAGAGGTTAGAGATTCCAAGAAGGAGAAAACAATGAGTATTTTTTTGGTAGATGAATATAAGGATATGGAACCGTATGTTCCGGGTGAACAGCCAAAGGATAAACCATATATAAAACTAAATGCCAATGAAAGTTCCATGCCGCCTTCACCTAAGGTATTTGAGGCGGTTTCCAAAAGCGAAATCTGGAACATGAGTTACTATGCAGATCCGCACTGCCATCAGTTCAGAAAAGCAGTTGCCGAAGTGTATAATGTGACGGAGGATGAGGTTTTTGTGGGAAACGGCGCAGATGAGGTGTTAAGCTTTGTGCTTATGAGCTTTTTCAGGCGCGGAATGAAAATATATTTTCCGGATATTACATATGGATTTTACAGAACTTATGCAAAAACTTACGGGCTCTCCATGGAAGAAATTCCGGTAAAAGATGATTTTTCCATTGATATTGAGGATTATATGGATCTAAAAGGTGATATTATTTTTGCCAATCCCAATAATCCGACAGGTCTGGCCGTACCGGTTGCCGATATCGAACGCCTTGTCAAGGCTAACACGGAAAGAATGGTTATTGTTGATGAGGCTTATGCGGATTATTCCGGAGAAACCTGTCTGCCGCTTGCGGTAAAGTACCCCAACCTCGTAGTGGTCAGAACTTTTTCAAAGTCCAGGAATATGGCAGGAACCCATATCGGATTTGCAGTTGCATCAAAAGATATCATAGATGATATGA
Source organism: Butyrivibrio sp. (assembly GCA_051880035.1). Taxonomy (GTDB): domain Bacteria; phylum Bacillota; class Clostridia; order Lachnospirales; family Lachnospiraceae; genus Eshraghiella. The sequence continues at coordinate 15,294 of JBJENE010000037.1, read as the reverse complement.
ATAAAATAAAATTTTCTTTTAATCCGTTTAATCTGAATTCTGTAACAATGGCAGCGGGGATTGCGGCGGTAAAGGATGGCGGTTATCTGGATAGCTGTGTAAAACAGACGATTATTAACAGGGAAAATTTTAAGGCAGAGCTTGAAAAATCAGGCTTTTATGTAATTCCTTCAAAGGCAAACTTTGTATTCTGTTATCATGATGCCATAAACTCCGCAGAACTTTGCAGCAGGTTAAAGGAAGAAGGAATTCTTACGAGACATTTTGCGGATGAAAAACTGGCTAAATATTTAAGAATTACCATTGGCACAAGTCAGGAAATGGAGGTTGTTCTCATTGCAATCAAAGAAATCATAGAGGAGGCTGTTTGTGAAAAAAATTCTGATATGCGATTATTCCAATTCAATGGAAAGTAATTATGATTTAACAATAAAAAGCATTGAGGATGCATATGGTGCAAAGACAGAGATTCTTATAAAGGAATATGTGAATGATGATGAACTTATAAAAGAACTTTGCGGGAAAGCAGAAGACTCCGATGGGATTCCGGTAGATGGAATAATTACGGGATTTCTGGAAATCGGCGAGAAAATTATGTCTGCGGCACCTGTATTGTCCTGCATTTCCGTAAGCGGTGCAGGTTATGCCAATATTGATATAGAAGCAGCCGCAAGGCATCAGATTACGGTGTGCCATATACAGGAATATTGCACGGAAGAAGTGGCAGAGCATACCTTTGCACTTATCGGAGCACTAAACAGAAATCTGAAATATTATACAGGACAAATAGAAAATGAATATCAATGGAAATATAACACTGTTTTTGGAGGCAGAAATTTAAACAGTCAGACACTGGCAATTTTCGGGTTCGGCAGAATCGGGAAACGCGTAGCCCAAATTGCAAAAGCATACGGAATGAAAGTGGTTGTAGTGGACCCGTATGTGGCTTCTGATGCTGCGGCGGATATGGGTGTGGAAATTCTTACGGCAGATAAAGCTTTAGAGTGTGCGGATATTATTTCCAATCATATGAATCTTACGAAGGAAAATTATCATTATTTCGATACAAAGGCTTTTGGAAAAATGAAGAAAGCTCCAATTTTCATTAATGTGGCACGAGGTGGAAGTGTGGATGAACAGGCGTTAGCAGAAGCACTGGATTGCGGATTGGTCCGCGCTGCAGGGCTGGATGTTTTGGAAGCGGAAGAACCGGACCTGAAATCGAGCCGGCTTCTTGGAAGAAAAAATGTGATGCTTACTCCCCACAGTGCATTTTACAGTGAAGAATCAATTGAAAAACTTCAAAAAATCAGCGGTGCCAACATGGGATATTTTCTTGCCGGCAAGATGGACCAAATTTTTTCTGCTGTTGGAGCAATAAAATGATACTTTCGGCATGTCTCATTGAGGGTGTCTGTGATTTGTGCAGATACTTGACAAGACTATTAAATACCAAATAAAATTAAATGAGACGAGGTGATAAACTAAATGAAATTTAAAGATATGCCCTATGAACGGGTACAATACGAGGATATAGAAAAAAGGTACAGACAACTTATGCAGGAATTCAAGTCGGCCGCTGATGGACCGGCCTGCATGGAGGTGGTCCAAAAAAGAAATGAACTGATTGCAGATATGACGCCAATGGATATTTGCTATCTTCATCATGACATGGATGTCAATGATGAGTTTTTTGCCGCGGAGCAGGCTTATTATGATGAGATAGGACCTAAGCTCGCAGACCTGTACAATCAGTTTGACAGACTTATGCTTACATCACCGTACAGAGACTACCTGGAGAAAATCATAGGACATCAGGCATTTGCCATGATGGAAGCTGCACAGCAGGGATATAACAGCGACCTGATTGAACTTTGTCAGGAGGAGAATAATCTCCTTAGCCGTCATAATTATATTTTTTCAACTGTTATGGTTGACTGGAACGGCACCAAAGTAAAGGCCTCTCTCATGACACCTGAGACTGAATCAAAGGACCGAAGTGTCCGTAAGAGAGCCAATCTTGCGTTATCTGCCGCATGGGAGACCAAACGGGAAGAACTGGAAGACATATTTGATAAGCTTGTTAAAAACAGGGATGAGCAGGCTGTTAAAATGGGTTATAAAAACTTTGTGGAACTTAGCTATTTCCGCATGAACCGTATCGGCTATGATGTACGGGATGTGAGTTTCTTCAGGGAACAGGTAAAAAAATATCTGGTACCTTTCCTGATGCAGCTGGAGGAAAACCGCAGAAAAAGGCTGGGGCTCGACAAACTTTACAGCTATGACAGCAGGATTTACTTTTTAGATGGAAATCCGGTACCACTTTATGATACAGAAGGCTGCCTTAAGGCTACCCGTAAAATGTATACCGATATGTCCCCTGAAACTGCAGAGTTCATTGCTTTTTTACTGGACAACGAACTGTATGATGTGGAAATCCGGGATGGAAAACGCAGTGGCGGATATATGATGCCGCTGGAAAAATATCGTGCACCTTTTATTATGGCTAATTTTGACGGAACTACGGAAAATGCATATATTATGTGCCATGAGGGGGGTCATGCTTTCCAGTCTTATTTAAAAAGAGACGAGGAAATCCGGGAAAAATGCTGGTATACTTCAGAAACGGCGGAGACACACGCCATGGCAATGGAATTTTTTGCGTGGCCTTATATGGAGCTGTTTTTCGGTGACCGTGCCGGGGATTATCGTATACTTCATCTGGAAAATGCCTTGTCCCTGATTGCCAGAGAGTGTGAACAGGATGAGTTCCAACAGCTTGTGTATGAGAATTCTTCAATGAGCAAGGCGGAGCGCAATGAACTCTGGGCAAGGTTAGAGCTTACTTATTTCCCAAATAAGAATTACGACGGTGATTCCAATTTGGTGAAGGGATGCAGCTGGCAGCGTATCCAGCACATTTTCCAGTGGCCGTTTTATGCTATTGATTATGCTTTGGCTCAGGTATGCGCATTGGAATATCTGAATTGGATGAAAGAAGACAGGGAGGCTGCATGGCAGAGCTATCTGACTTTTTGCAGGAATACGGGAACAGAGGACTTTAAAACTCTGACGGAGCATGCAGGACTCGGTAACCCTTTTGCCGAGGGAACAATGGAAAAACTGGTATCCTGGCTGCAGGCCCGGCTTTTAAATACATATTGACTTCTGAGCAGTATTAGGTATATAATCCTAATGTACTAATTAAACATATAATTATGGCGCAAAGAGGTGTAGTTATGTTTTACTGCGCCTTTTTTCATACTTATAAGAAATGAGTGGAAAGAATGGTAAAGTACTTATTAAAACGAATTTTATACGGAATATTATCTATTGTGGTAGTCGTTGCAGTTGTAATGATTATGGTGTATTCTCTTATGAACCGTGATCTTATTTTTGCAAATGATTCAAGTTATTCTCATCGAAGCAACAATGCAAGAATCGTATACAAATATCAGCAATGGGATAATTACGGGTATCTGGATTATGTATCATATTCGGATTATCTGCTTAAACTTACAAGCGATGGTGTGATTGATGAAACAACCAGAAGCAAGGTTGTAGGAATAGGCCGTACGGCTGATAAAGATTCCGAAGCGGTAAGTAAATATGTAGAACAGTTTACCGAATATTATGAATCCAAGGGATATACGGTAGTCAGACTTGATGCGGTTATGATGAATGCCAGAAAGGTTGCGGATGGCGGACAACAGCAATTATTCGCATATAAAGATATCCCGCTCATTAAGAGAGTTGTGACCTATTTTACACATCTTGTTTCGGTTGATAATATTCATTCGGTTAAAGATGATGTGGGAGAAAGAGGCTTGACATTTACTTTACATGATCCTGTATATGGCGGTGAAAAGTTTTCTCCAGCTATCATGGGAAATGGTACACAGCATAAGTATTTAGTGTATTTTGACTCTAAATTTCCATACATTCATCAGAATATGGCTACAATAAATCTTGGTACTTCTTATTCGGTCAATGCCGGTATTGATGTTTTTGCCACATTGACACAGTCACAGGGTGCGTATGTCAGGTCTGCCATTACATATCCTACCGGACTTGTTGAGGAAAGCGCAGATGACCTTCATTCGGCAACTTATATGAAGGATTCATTGACCTCAAGCCTGGTATATGAAGCAAGATACACTGATGATTACACCAATGTGGATACAATCAGGAGCGGTAAATCCAAGATTGGATATTCCTTTACCATAGGTATTATAGCGTCAATACTTTCTTACCTTATAGGAATTCCTCTGGGAGTTTTAATGGCAAGAAAGAAAGATAAACTGGTAGACAAAATAGGAACGGCTTATATTATCTTTATTATTGCAGTTCCTTCACTTGCATACATATTTATGTTTAAGGCAATCGGAAGTAAGGCAGGTCTCCCAACCACTTTTAATATGGATGCAGAGAACAAGATGATGTATATCCTGCCGATTATTTCGTTAGCACTTCCTTCAATAGCCGGTCTGATGAAATGGCTTCGCCGTTATATGATAGACCAGATGAATTCCGATTATGTAAAATTTGCAAGGTCGGGCGGTCTTACAGAGGGAGAAATTTTCTCAAAACATATACTTAAAAATGCGGCAATTCCGATTATTCATGATGTTCCGGGAGGAATTCTGGGAGCTTTGTGCGGGGCGATTGTTACGGAGCGTGTCTTTGCGGTTCCAGGAGCGGGTAATATGCTGACACAGGCAATTAATAAGTATGATAATGGCGTTATTATAGGAATGACACTTTTCTATGCAGTGCTTACTGTAGTTTCTATTATTCTTGGAGATATACTGATGTCGCTTGTGGATCCAAGAATTTCATTCTCATCGAAGGGCAGGTAGGAAATATGGATAATAATGATTTATCACAATTTGGTCTGACTGAAGAGGAACTGTTTGCAAGAGTTGACCATAATGATCTGGAGTCTGAAAAGATTACGGCTCCCAAATATTCATACTGGCATTCCGTATTCAGGGTTTTCTTTAAAAATAAAATTAATATAGTAATACTGGCCATATTAGTGCTGCTGATTGCATTTGCCTATATTTATCCGCAATTTTCTGAATATGATAAATATGCAAATCTGTTATCGGCATCCACCAAACATTTGAGCCCTAAAGCGGCTATGGACCAGTTAGGGCACAACATTCACTGGATTCTGGGTACAGGCTCAGCCGGACAGTCCACTTTTGATGCTGTATGGTATGGTTCGCGTATTTCCATTTCACTGGCATTTATCTGCGCCGCAATCAATATGACCGTGGGTGTTATAATCGGTGCCGTATGGGGATTTTCAAAGCGGTTTGATACCATTATGATGGCAATTTATAATGTTATTGTAAATGTGCCTTATATTTTATTTATTTCCATTATAGTTATGATGTTTGCGGCCAAATTCTGGACCATGGTATTTGCCATGACGATTACAGGATGGCTGAGTATAGCTTACTTTATCCGAACCCAGGTTATTATTATTAGGGACCGTGAATACAATCTTGCATCGAAATGTCTGGGAACATCAACATTTAAGATTGCCATGAAGAATATATTACCGTTTATGACCTCGATAATTGTTACCTTATTGGCAGCAGAAATTCCATCTTACATATCATATGAGGTATTTCTTTCATATATTGGTATGGGACTTTCGGAAATGTCACTTGGCCGTCTGATTTATGAGGCAGAAAGTGCAATGCTGACTCCGGGTTGGGGATTTGAGTTCTGGAGTCCGGTAGTAGTTGCTTCCATCATAACAATTGTATTATATGTTGTTGGACAGAATCTTGGTGATGCATCTGATCCAAGAACACATATGTGAGAATCGACTGAATTAAAACAGCTTTATTCCGCATAAAACGAGGAGAATTTGTATGGAAAATAAAAAAGTACTTTTATCTATTGAAGATCTGGAAGTTAAATTCCGGGTTCGCGGAAGAACCTTAACTGCAATTTCCGGAATTTCTCTTGATATTTATGAAAACGAGTCCATTGCCATAGTTGGAGAATCAGGTTCGGGAAAATCCGTATTTACAAAGACTTTTGTAGGTATGCTGGATTCCAACGGATTTGTAAGTAACGGAAAGATTATTTTCAATGATGACGAACTTGCCGATACCAAAGTAAGGCTGAATCTCCCGGCCAGGCATATGATTAAGCGTGCACATAAAAAACTTAATTCATATTCAGGCAAGGAGATTACGGAAGATATATATAAACGCAATGAAATTCTGGCCAAAGAAATTTATCTGTCAGTCGGACGTTATGATATCAGAAAAAGAGTCCAGTTAATCCACAAGCTGTTAAAAGCTTTCAAAAAGGCAATACGGATTGGCGTAGATATTATGGACGAGAGTCAGAGAAATGCCGTATTTGACAATGTTGCATTTCGTGTACGCTATCTGGATGAGACTCCTGAAATACTTCACGGAACATGTGTATTAAATCTTGCAAATGTAAAATATTATAAAGACTGGAGCCAGATCAGAGGCGGTAAAATTGCCACTGTATTTCAGGATCCAATGACATCCCTGAATCCGATTATTACCATTGGAAAACAGATTACTTCCATAATAATGAAACATCAGGATTGTACGGCGGCAGAAGCAAGACAGAGAGCGCTTGAACTGATGCGCAAGGTAGGAATACCCAATGCTGAGAAACGATTTGATGATTATCCTTTCCAGTATTCGGGTGGTATGAGACAGCGTATTGTAATTGCAATCGCATTGTCATGTCAACCTAAGATTCTGATCTGCGATGAGCCTACTACCGCACTTGATGTTACAATTCAGGCACAGATTTTAAAACTTATCAAAGATCTCCAGAAAGAATTTAACTATACAACAGTCTTTATTACTCATGACCTTGGAGTTGTTGCTAATATTGCGGACAGGGTTGCCGTGTTGTATGCCGGTCAGATTGTTGAACTCGGAACAGTGGAAGAGATATTCTATGATCCAAGACATCCGTATACATGGGCATTGTTGTCTTCGCTTCCGCAATTGGCAGAGAAGGACAAGAAACTTTATTCCATTACAGGAACCCCTCCTTCACTGTACAATAATATTGTAGGTGATGCTTTTGCACCGCGAAATCCGTACTGCCTCAAAATAGATACATTGGCAGAACCGCCGATGTTTAAAGTATCGGATACGCATTATGCGAAGACCTGGCTTCTGGATTCCCGTGCACCGAAAATCGAAAAGCCTGAGGGCATTCAGGATATTCATAAAAAGCTTATGAAAGTATTTAATATATAGGAGAGTTTATTCGTGGCTAAACATAACAGAGATGATAAAAAAAAGACCCGTGTTTTACATCTGCCTGAACATGGTCCGATAGATGAAAACGGCAGAGAACTTCTTCTTTCTTTAAAAAATGTAGATATATCCTTTGGCAAAGGGGATAATATAGTTAAAGCAGTACAGGATGCTTCATTTGATATCTACAAAGGAGAGACATTTTCTCTTGTTGGAGAGTCGGGTTCAGGTAAGACTACAATCGGAAGAGCAGTTATTCGGGTAAATCAGCTGGCCGGCGGTGAAATATGTTATAAGGGCGTGCCTATTTCAGGAAAAATACCAAGATCCTTAGACCGTGATGTAATTCGTAACATCCAAATGGTGTTCCAGGATCCTGCGGCTTCCCTGAATGAAAGAGCTACCGTGGATTATATTATTTCAGAAGGACTTTACAATTTTCACTTGTTTAAAAATGAAGAAGAACGAGTGAAAAAAGTAGAGAATATTATTGAAGAGGTTGGTTTGCTGCCGGAGCATCTGACCAGATATCCCCATGAGTTTTCGGGCGGACAGCGTCAGCGTATAGGCCTTGCCAGGGCTATGGTTATGGAACCCGAACTTGTTGTAGCAGATGAACCGATTTCCGCACTGGATGTTTCTATTCGTGCACAGGTACTTAATCTGTTAAAAAAGTTTCAGGAGACCAAACAGGTAACATATCTGTTTATAGCACACGATCTTTCTATTGTAAGATTTATCTCGGACCGTATCGGTGTTATATATAAAGGCAGAATTGTTGAAATTGCAGAAGCGGAAGAACTGTTTGCATTTCCTCTTCATCCATACACACATTCATTAATTTCGGCAATTCCGATTCCGGATCCAAAGCTGGAAAAGAATAAAATACTTTATACATATGACCCTTCACAGCATGATTACAGTGAGGATAAGCCGGAGTTTGTATGTATCGGACATGACCATTATGTATATGGCAATAAGAAGGAAATCGAAGAATATAAAGCAATTCGTGAAAAAGGTGTTCCTCTCAAGATTATTAATATATCGGATGGGGAACCAAAAGATGAAACACAATCAGCGCAGGCGATTGCCCCGGACAATGAGTATATAGAGTCTCCGATTCATGATACAGGAAGTAAATTATATGTATTCTTCTCATTCCTGTTACCTGTTATCGGACTGATTGCGGCACTTATTTTTAAACATAACAATTATATCAATAATTATAAGGCCTGTAAAAAAGGTGCTGTTGCAGGTTTTATCGTCATTGCGGTGTGCATAGTGTTGTTCTTACTTCTATTGCTTTTGATGGTGATATAATATGGGACGCACAAGTAAAGACAACAGGCCGAATTTAAAGCCGGTTGTAAAAGTAGAACTTAATGAGAAAAATACAAAAATCAGATTTATCATAGTGGTGGTCCTCATAGCGATTGCTGCGGGAGCCTTTGCATATGGCACCTATTCATGTATAAATGTGGACCCGGGATGGACACAAATTGAAGTAAGTTCCGGCGAGGGAGCGAGCCTGTCAGACCAGTTTGTGCTGCTTTATGATTTGGGTGCAGGTGATTCCTCGGCAATGTCTGAGAAAAAAGCATTATCTTCGCTGTACTCGGATACTTTGGGCGCAGCATACAAAAACTTTAACAGTGACACGGGCTTTGATGGTGTTAATAATGTCTATAGGCTTAACAGACACCCCAATGAAGAGATGGTGGTTGATGAAGTGCTTTATAAGGCTTTTGAACTACTGCAAAGCTACAATAACCGTAACATATATCTGGCACCTGTTTATGAACAGTATGATGATATGTTTTATTGCAATGATGATGTGGAAACATATGATTATGACCCTTATCAGAACAGTGACATAGCATCGGAATACGAGAAGATTGCTTCCTATGCCGCTGATTCTTCACAGGTTGACATGATTCTTCTTGGAGACGGAAAAGTTAAACTTTCTGTATCTGATGAGTACTTGAAATACGCCGAAGAAAACGGAATCCAAAGTTTTATTGATTTTGCCTGGATGAAAAATGCATTTATTGTGGATTACATTGCAGATGCAATGGTTTCAAAAGGATATACCAACGGAACCTTGTCAAGTTATGATGGATTTTCAAGGAACTTGGATGTAAGGAACGAGCAGTATCGTTTTAATATTTATGACCGTACAGGACTCAGCGTATATGATGCTGCAATTATGGAGTACACAGGAAATCTCAGTATTGTTTTTCTAAGGGATTATAAGTTGTCGGAACTGGATTATTGGCATTATTATGAATTTTCAGACGGAGATACAAGAAACTCTTATCTGGATATTAAAGATGGAAAGTGCAGGAGCGCTTTGCCAAATCTGGTGTCATATTCAGAAAAGTCCGGATGTGCTCAGATTCTTATGGAAATAAGTGACATCTATATATCGGATGAATTTGATGAGGCAGCACTTATATCACTGGACAGACAGGATATTTATTCGATTTATTGCTTTAATCATACTATTTACTATAATGATGATATGTTGAAGCTGGTTGATTTATATAATACGGAAAGCGTAAGTTACACATCGGTTTTAAAGTCATCATATGAACAATAACGGAAAGTTTGAATCACTTTTAATATTTATTTGCTTGACAATACAGAAAAATCCAGTATATAATTGGAAACAGGGTTAGGCAAAGGAGTCATGAACTTTAGCCTGACCTTTTTTATTTTATGAATTTAAAGGAGGTTTTTTATGAAGAAAAAGTTAATAGGCTTTTTGTTGGTATCTGTAATGGTATTAACAATGTGTGCGTGTGGTAAATCCGATTCTAAAGATAAAGAAGATACTACCACAGCTGCCGAAACCGAAAGCGAGAAAGAGAGCGATGTAGATAAAAGCAAAATGAGCTACGATGAACTCTCACAGTATGTTTATCAGAGTACACTTGGTGAATTCTATGATTTGTACACCGCTGCCAAGGAATCACAGGTAGCATCAGAGAGATATGCTTTGATGGCGATTGCAGAAGCAAAGCTTCTTGAGTCAGGTGTTCTGCTTCCGACAACTTCTGTCGGCGGTAATTATGCTATATCCCGTGTGGCTCCGTATACCACGGACAATGTATTATGGGGTACTGACTACACTCGTTATCATCAGGCATTGGTATGTACGGAATTTGTTTCAGTAGAAGACAGAAATGAAATGAAAGAAAAATGGCAGGAGCTCCGAGGAACCGGAACCTATGAAGCCTGGGCCAAATCATTCCTTGAAAGCAAAGGATACACATTGAAATCTGATTACAATATCGGATACAGTGCCAACCCTGCTACATGGGATGTTTTCAGTAGTTACCTTACAACAGACAGTAACGCTATTGTTAATACATATGATGGTCTGTATGAGTACGATTGCGAAGGATATATCCAGCCGGCACTTGCCACAAGCTATGATGTATCCGAAGATGGATGCACATATACTTTCCATTTGCGTGAAGGTGTAAAATGGGTTGATTTCCAGGGAAGAGAAGTAGCTGAAGTAGTAGCAGATGACTTCGTAGCAGGTATGCAGCATCTTCTGGATGCCCAGGGTGGTATGGAATACCTTGCAGGTACAGGCGGATGCGGCATCGTAAACGCTGATGCATATATCTATGGAGAAGTTACTGATTTCTCTGAGGTAGGAGTAAAGGCAGTTGATAAATATACAGTAGAGTATACTCTTGAAGCTCCATGCAGTTTCTTTGATACAATGTTAGGCTATAGTGTATTTGCTCCATTATGCCGCAGCTATTATGTATCATTGGGCGGTAAGTTCGGTGTGGAATATGATCCTACTGCAGCAGATTACAATTACGGAAAGAATCCGACTTCAATTGTATACTGCGGACCATATCTTGTTTCAAGCGTAACAGAGAATAACTCTATTGTCTTTGAAGCAAATGAGTCATATTGGAATGCTGATAATATTAATATAAAGAAAATAGTATGGTTGTATGATGACGGTACAGATGTTTCCAAAACATATGATAATGCAGTAAAGGGAGTTACAGACGGACTTGTTTTAAATACCTCCACAGTAGAGACTGCAAAGTCACAGGGATTATTTGATAAATATGCGTATGAATCAGGTACGGATGCAACCTCTTATGTAACATATGTTAACCTGAATCGTATGGCATTTGCAAACTTCAATGATGAAACAACTGTTGTATCTTCTCAGACCGAAGAGGATGCGGCAAGAACCAATGCAGCAGTGAATAATGTACACTTCCGTCTTGCAATTGCATACGGTGTTGACAGAGCTGCATACAATGCACAGTATGTTGGAGAAGAATTAAAATATAATTCTCTCAGAAATTCTTATACACCGGCCAAATTTGTATCACTCTTTGAGGATGTAACTGTAGATATTAACGGAGAAAGCGTTACATTCCCGGAAGGAACATACTATGGTGAAATAATGCAGGCACAGCTTGACGCAGACGGAATGCCGATAAAGGTATGGAATGAAGAAGCAGATAACGGAAACGGCTCCGGTGACGGTTATGACGGATGGTATAGTCCTGAAAATGCAGCAGCTGAATTGGAACTGGCAATTAAAGACCTGGCTGATGACGGTATCGTTGTTGATGAAGAGAATCCAATATATCTGGATTTCCCATATGATTCCAGCAGCGAGTTATACACTAACAGAGCTAATGCATACAAACAGTCAATGGAGAAATCCCTTGGTGGCAAGGTTGTTGTAAATCTTGTTGCATGTCAGGATATATATCAGTGGTATTATTGCGGATACTATACAAGTTATGGTTATGAATCCAACTTTGATATCTATGATTTGACAGGATGGATTCCTGATTATGGTGATCCAAGTTCTTACCTTGATACCATGATGCCTGATTATTCCGGTTATCAGACAAAATGCCTTGGTGTATATTAAAATGTAATATTTAATTAAGTAAAAAGGTTTTAAACTTATCTATAAGAGAATGGCTATGGGCTTGCCCATGGCCATTTTTCTGATTAATAGTAAAATACTTCGACTTTATACCGGCCAAGTACCGTTACGAAGCATCAACTAAGCGAAAGCGTTCTTTCGAATATCTTTTTCAGTCCCTTTTATTTATTAGGAATTACCATTCAGATTTGTAATGGGTGATATTAAAAAATGTCGTTTTACTAATGATATCAGTACGCCTATAATATGAAAAAAGAAAATGTACAGTTAATTAACGGGCGCACAAAGAGCCTGTTTTTAATGAGGTATCGGCATGAATGATAAAATGTTTTTATTTCCGCTTAAACAGCATATCGGCTCAAAATCTGTTCCGTGTGTGACTGAAGGCGATGAAGTGCAGCGTGGAACACTGCTTGCAAAAAGAGAAGAAGAAAGTCTTGGTGTAAACATCTATTCAAGCATTTTTGGACAGGTAACAAAAGTAACGGAAGATTCTATTGAAATCAAAGCGGCAGTTGAACAGCCGGATACATATATAGAGCTGAAATCAGATGATTCCTTTGAATTGATTAAGGAGTCAGGGCTGGTAGGCTTAGGCGGTGCAGGATTTCCTACTTATGCCAAGTTTACAAAGCCTTTTGATGATGATGGAACAGTTATTATCAATGCAGCAGAATGTGAGCCGATTCTTTCACATAACATTGAAAGAATTGAAAAGTATCCGAAGCAGCTGCTCAGAGGACTGGAGATAGCAATGCAGGTTGCAAATGCAAAACATGGAGTCATTGCCATTAAAGGTTATCACGAAAAAGCAATCGGTATTTTAAATCAGGTAAATACCAATCCTGAGATTCGTATTGCCGAGCTTCCGAATATGTACCCGATGGGGGAAGAAAGAGCCATTATCAGGGAAGTGTTTGGAAAGATTCTTCCCGTGACGGCACTTCCGTTAGAAGCCGGAGCAATTGTAATAAATGCTGAAACAGCGTGCCGGATAGAGGAAGCAGTTGACCATAGGAAACCATTTATTGATAAAGACCTTACTGTAGGCGGCAAAATAAAAGGCAATGAACAGGATAAGCTGATACAGGTTTTCTTAGATGTGCCGTTAGGAATGTCAGTCGGAAGTGTGTTTGAACAGGCAGGAGGAGTGGCAGAAGGATATGGAGAGCTTATTATGGGCGGTCCTTTTACCGGCAAAAGAACCTGTATGGAAGCGCCGGTCATTAAGACGACCGGAGGACTGATTGCAGCCGAGTGTTTCTTAAAGGGACCGGAAAAAATCGGACTCCTGGTATGCGCGTGCGGTGCAGATAAAAATCGTCTTGAAGAGATTGCAAAAAGCCTTGGTTCCACAGTAGTCGGAATAGAATACTGCAAGCAGGCACAGGAAGTAAGAGGAAGCCTGAAATGTGAAAATCCCGGACGGTGCCCCGGACAGGTACAGAAAATAATGGCATTAAAGAAGGCAGGCGCCCAGGCAGTATTGATTAGTAATTGCACGGATTGTTCCAACACGGTTATGAGCTGTGCACCCAAAATGGGATTACCGGTTTATCATTGCACGGATGGTGCCCTGAGAGCCGTTAACGCAAAAATAATAAGAAGGATAAAATAAGGAGAGGAAATTATGTCAATAACAAATGAAACATTACAAAAGCATTTGAAAGATCCGGCAATTTTTTGTTGCCGCAGACAAAAAGGTCTTGTAATCAGTGCAGCAGATTTAGAAGACCCATCATTATTTGACGATATGATAGATGCCGGTCTGTTGGAGCTTAGTGAAAACGGACTGCGGATTGAACAGGTTTTAGGTTCTACTCTATTGCAGGATGTGGAGGCGTTGACACCAATCACTGCAGAAGTATTAGACAAAGTAAACGAAACCGCAGAAGAACAGAGTCCAAAGTCTGAAAAGGCACAGGTATCAGAACAGTTTGCTCCGGTTATCAAAACTAAAGTAGGAGGCAATGGAATGATTCATATTGAAATAGGAAAAGCAGAAAAGTTAGAGAATTTAAGTCTTGATATTCCTGTATTCTCAGCAGGAACAACACAGCCGGAAGTAAGTCCTGCGGCTGTAAGTGCTCCGGAAACAGAAAAAACAGGCGAGAAAAAAGTAATCCGTACATTAATAAAGAAACATGTTAAAATCACGGATGCGGAAATTGGTAACGAGACCTCAATTAAGGATGGAAAAATTACAATTGACGGTTCAATTGTTGAGAAAGCCGTATTGGAAGATCCGCTTTGCAAGAAAATGGAACTTTCTGTTATTAAGCCGAATGAGAGACATGTATATACAGAAACAATTATGGATGTATGTCCGATAGCTACAAAAGTTGAAGGAGAGCTTGGCTCAGGCGTAACAAAAGTAGCTGATGGTGTTGTATTTATGCTGACAGGTGTTGATGAGGATGGAGTTCAGGTTCATGAATTCGGCTCTTCAGAAGGATATCTTGATGAAAAAATGTATTTCGGACATCCGGGATGTGCAGATGAGAATGACATTATAATCCGATGCAATGTTGTAATTCAGAGATTATCCGGAATGACCAGACCGGGTCCGTTTGCAGCACATAAGTGTCAGGATTACATAATTCAGGCAGTCCGTAACGAACTTAAGAAATACGATGGTGAAATAGTAAGAGAAGAGGTATGTGAGGATGTCCGCAGACAGGGCAATCCGCGTGTAGTTCTTGTTAAGGAAATTATGGGTCAGGGGGCTATGCATGACAATGTAATCTGTCCGACAGAACCATGTGGAATTTTAGGAGGACAGAAAAACGTAGACTGCGGAAATGTTCCGATTATTTTAACACCAAATCAGGTAAGAGACGGTTCAATTCATGCTTTAACATGTATCGGACCTGCTACTAAAGAAATGACACGCCACTATATTCGTGAACCGTTGGTAGAGGGACTTGCAGCAGATACAGAGCTTGATCTTGTAGGTGTTGTATTTGTAGGATCACCACAGGTAAATGATGAAAAGCTGTGGGTATCTGAAAGACTTGGATCACTGCTTGAATCATTGGATATAGACGGATGCATTATTACAACAGAAGG
>JBJENE010000036.1:0-11298 GCA_051880035.1 Butyrivibrio sp. | reverse complement strand
TTAATCTGCGGTAAAGCTGCCGTAGGTGGGAACTATAATTCGACGCGTGACATTTATTGGGGAGATAAGATTAAGTAATCAATCTATCGAAGAGAGGAGGATAACGAAGATAGGAGTATAATGCATATTAATCAAAGGAGGAAAAATGAGAAAAGTAATATTAAGATTTTTTGCAGTATGCGCAGTTGCAGTAGCGTTTGCATGTGGACAGATGGACAATATTATTTATGTTTATGCAAGTGGAGAAACTTTGAAAGGAGATGTAGCGAAAGAAGCACAAGAGAACTATTATCAAGATTATTATGATGCATTATCGGAAGAAATTAATCCTTATGTTGAGATGTGCCAAAAATGTAGAATAGATGAATCAATACTCACAGATATGTCTAACGAAGAGTTATTGGAACTTGTATTCAGCTTCCCGTTGTATTATGTATTCTATTTACAGGATACAGAAGATGATGGATTTGAAGAACTTGTGGATAAATGTGATGCATTAAGAGTTCTCACAAAAAGAGATGGATATATTGATACATTTAGCAGAGCATTTTTATTCTTAGATATTCCGGAATCAACGAGAATAGATTATGACAATCTTATTGATAAAGAGAATTATACAGAGTCCTTAACTGAATTAGTAACAAATGACGAATACGAAGATGGAATATTTGAGGATGCACAGATTATTTTTAAATTTAAATTATGTAATTATATTATGCGTAAGGCATTAAAACTTGATCCAATGAGTCTATGTTATGACATTTCTGAGTTATTAGCGGATAAGTATGATGATTTATCACAATCAGATTACTGCACTCAGGTTGTTGGTAATAATGCTGCAAAAGCTACTTTAAGATCTATTTCTTCTGAGATAACAATAAGTTCCCCAAGTGGAAATGAGATTGTTTTACAATATACAGGTGGCGTTGCAATTAGCGATGCACAGGTGGCAGCCTTATTAGATGCTCCTGAATATGAATATATGTTACAAAATGGATATATGGAAGTGCAGGCTAATGGAACTACTGCATATAATTGCCACGCGTTTGCTTGGTTTTCTGAGTTGTCAGGATATCAGCAGTATGCATATAATTACTCTCTTAATGATGTTAGTCCATTAATTGAGGACAGAAAATGCAGAAAATCATCAGTCGCTAAATTGAATTGGATTGGAAATAGTGCAAGTCATTCTGTTATAGTAAAAGCAGTCTCTTATCAGTGGAGAAATAAAATAAATAATTTAATTACTGAACCATATGTATTGTCCAAATGGGGAAACGGGGGACCATTAATAAAATGTCCGTTATCTATATGTCCATATGATATGAGTGGTATATATTATTATAATTTCAAATAAGATTAACAGAATATTACAAATTTCAAATAATTCTATCATGAAATAAGAATGAGGAGGAATAGTTATGAGAAAATTTTTATTAATCACAACAGCAGTTTTATTAATCATTACTACAGCTTGTGGTTGTAGTAAGAGACAGTCATCCAATACGGAAACGGAAAGTAATCGTCCGCCTATATGGGAACTTGAAGAAGGAGAGACAAGATCTTATGAGAATCTTATGGTGGAATATAGCGATTCATTGAGGACTGAAGAGGATCAGTGGTTGACGGATGGCAAATTGGATTATGATAAGATACCTATAGGAGGTGCTGGTGTAAATAATGCTATTAATATGATTATGCCGGAAAGTGTGGCAGACCAGTTGGATAATAGAGAACTTGTCGACTTCTTACTTGCAAATACGCAGCTTCGTTATTTTGGACTTTATGATTCGTGGGAGTTAGCATATTGCGAATTTGTCAATTTTACCAATGTTTTCTTTTACATTCTTGAAAGACCTGATATAGAAGATGCACTTTGTGATGCATATATAGAGCAGGAAATGCCGGGCGAGCTTATTACTGATCAGGGTGTTATTGCGTTTCTTGAAATAACTCTTGCGCAGGATGTAATCTATAATAAATTAACAGATGAGCAAAAAGAAAAAGTTGAAGAAAAAAAGGACGAAGTAAAGAATTATAAAAAAGAGAACGGTATCATATACTATGACACATATTCATTTTTTGATGCGGCGAGATAAAGCATCCCCTCAGTCAGTATAGTTATGTTGGTACATATTAATTTTATAAATAATAGAGGATTCATTTTGAAAAAATTTTTTCTAATTACAACAGCAGTTTTATTAATCATTACTACAGCTTGTGGCTGCAGTAAAACCAAACCGGAAAATGATATTGTTGATAACTGCCTGATAGAGAAGTTTCCGGCAGAAGAAATTACAACTATCGTTTTCGTTCAAGGCAAAGGTACGATGAGAGATGCGGTCAGGTGTAATCGCGATGAAAATGCAGAAGACATAGATTCTGTTGTGGAAATATTTGGTAAGGTATCGTCAGATGGTGAAGAATACTATATCAGTAATAAACTTGCTCGGGAATTATATAGTATTTTTACAGAATATAATGATTATAACAACAACAGAATATAGGAAAGTATCTAATAACATACATAACAAACTATAAGTAAGATAAAATAGATAACAGACCCGGGACTTTCGTAATATAAATTATGGAAGTCCCGGGTTTAAATTTGTATATTCGTATAATGATTTATCTGCGGTTGTGTGGCTTGGAGAGTTTGTTTTTGTACATTTTACTGTCTGCCAGTTTGTATAATTCGTCAAAATTAAAATTATCAATGGATGAAACAGCATATCCTATACTGGCGGAAACAATGAAAGGCTTATCTGATTCTCTGTTAACTTTATCAAGATATTCATTAACGGCATTGATTAACATTTCAGGAGTCTCGTCTGAATTAAGGACGGCAAGAACCACCCATTCATCACCGCCGAAACGGCTGCAAAGCTTCTTAGTATAAGGAATACTTCTTATAGCATCAGAAATTGTCCTGATAGAATAATCTCCGGCATCATGACCAAAATTATCATTAATGTATTTAAGCCCGTCAGAATCAACAGAGGCTACCAGTATAACTGTATTGGTATCATATGCAGTGATTGGAAACATTGTCTCAAGCACATGGTAAAATCCATGGCGGTTATAAAGTCCTGTCAGAAAGTCATGGGATGACATTTCTTCCATCTGTTTGGCAACCTGTTCAAGGTATTTTATACTCTTGTAGTTACCGAAAGTTCTGTTCAATGTAAATACATGCTGTACAATGCGGCAGTAGTATCCATGTTCTATAGGAGCATAGAAACACATATACCCTATAGGAACGCCGAGATAACTTAGAACATTAAAAAGAATTGGTGTATCCTTTTTGATAATATCATCCAGATTCGGAATAAAATCGTCCGGTGAAATCGTATCACATCCGGTATCTGTTTTACCGTCAATGTTCCGGTAAACCGCATAAACCTCATCATCAAAAGGGGTGCTCCGGTTATATGTAATCGGGTTAACATAGTTTCCCATCCAGTCCTTATTAAGAAGAATACAGGAATCTTCCAGATTAAGTCTGTTAAGAACGGTAATAAAATCATCCCCTGTATCACTTGTAATGATGCGCTCGGATAATTCATAAAGCCTTCGTTCATTCTCACGGTAACCGTTAAATAAGTCTTCAGAGTGCTTTAGCAAAGTGCCGGTGGCAGAATACTTTTCCGACATATTGCAGCCGCATGAGCCACCTTTCTGAAGGGAGAATTCAGCCTCAAGTGTCATCGGATGAGGTTTATTATTAAAAATATCGCTTATTATGTCACTAATCTGGCGCGTAACATCAGCATCACGGTACTGGCATGTGGTAATGGTAGGAGAGCAAAGCGTAGCTTCCCTTGTTCCGTCAAAACCGGTAACAATAATGTCTTCCGGAATAGAGTAACCGTGTCGTTGAAGAACACTGCAGGCAGTAACAGCCATGGAATCGTTAACACAAATAATGGCTTTAGGAAGTCTGCCGGACTCAATAAGTCCTTCAACGGCCTCTTCGGTAGGTTTCCACCAGTAATCACCATAGCTTACCATGCTTTCATCAAAAGGAAGATTGTTGTCAGAGAGTACCTGCTTGTACATATCAATTCTCTTCTGGGAAAAAGCATTATCTCTGTTACCCGCAATCAGATGGGTATTCGTAACCTTATGTTCTTCAATTACATGCCGGACAACCATCTCAAAGCCTTTTTCATACTTGAAAAGGTAATTGACACAGCCCGGATATTCATTACTTACGCATATTACAGGGATTTGTAACTCGTTGGAACGGGATATAATTTTGGACACGAAGCTCTTGTCAAGAAAGGCTTCGTCAAATATTACAACCGCATCGATTACATTATTGAGTAATTTATAAACATTGGTATCCGCTAACTCATTCGGAGTCCCCCAATATAAATCAGAACAGGTATGGAATACAAAAAGCTTATATCCCTTTGCCTGCAATGAATTATACAAAGAATCCAAAAAAGAAAACATACGGAATTCACTTATTCTTGATATAAAAAGTGCTACCACTTTATAACCCTTGTACATATAAACTCCTTTATAGAAACATCTACCCTATATATAATAACATATCATATTTTTCTAAACTCTTCAACTTCAAATAATTGACTTGAATATTAAAAAATAATATACTTTACGGGAAATAAATTATTGTAAAGGAAGGAAAGCTTATGAAGGTTTTACTAATAAACGGAAGTCCTCACGAACATGGCTGTACTGATGTGGCCCTTAATGAAGCTGCTACGGCCCTGAACGACGGTGGAATAGAAACTGAAATTATCTGGATTGGAAACAAGGCAATTCACGGCTGCATAGGCTGCGGCACATGCAGAAAAACAGGACAATGTGCCTTTACGGATGACTGCGTCAATGAGGTGGCAGAAAAACTTGATTCCGCAGACGGAATTATTGTTGGCTCGCCTGTACATTATGCAGCGGCTTCCGGAGCAATTACATCATTTCTTGACAGAATTTTTTATTCCGCAGGCAGAAATCTCGCATATAAGCCTGCCGCTGCAGTCGTAAGCTGCAGACGAGGCGGGGCATCGGCCGCTTTTGACCAGCTTAACAAATATTTTACGATTAATAACATGATTGTTGTGGGAAGCCAGTACTGGAATCAGATTCACGGCAATACGCCTGAGGAGGCCCTGCTTGATTTGGAAGGGCTCCAGACAATGCGTGTTCTCGGAAAAAACATGGCATGGATTCTGGGCTGCATCGAAGCCGGAAGTGCAGAAGGCATTTTCCCCGAAAAAGAACAAAAAGTCAACACCAACTTTATAAGGTAAAAAACAATCTTGATATTTTTGTCGATATGTGAGAGAATTACTATAACTGCGGAGATACATTCTACATAAGTATGAAATTGCTTTTTCCGCAAAGAGATTTTACATTTCGAAAGGAGTTACATAATGATTTATTCACATGAAGTTGAAAAAATGTGTCCGGTAGCACAGGGCGTTCATCATGGTGCTGCACCATGCCCTACAGAAGGCAACTGGGTACAGTACAAAGAAATTAAAGACATCTCCGGTCTGACACACGGCATTGGCTGGTGTGCTCCTCAGCAGGGTGCATGCAAGCTTACACTGAATGTTAAGGAAGGTGTTATCCAGGAAGCTCTTGTTGAGACAATCGGATGCTCAGGTATGACACATTCAGCAGCTATGGCTTCTGAAATTCTTCCGGGACTTACAGTTCTTGAAGCTATGAACACAGACCTTGTATGTGATGCTATCAATACAGCAATGAGAGAGCTTGCTCTCCAGATTATCTACGGAAGAACCCAGTCTGCATTCTCAGAAGACGGACTTCCTGTAGGTGCAGGTCTTGAAGACCTTGGAAAAGGACTTCGTTCTCAGGTTGGTACTATGTATGGTACTCTTAAGAAAGGTCCTCGTTACCTTGAAATGGCAGAAGGATATGTAACAGGTATTGCTCTTGATGCTGATGATGAAATCATCGGATACCAGTTCGTATCATTAGGAAAATTCACAGACTTCGTTAAGAAGGGTGACGATCCTAACACAGCATGGGAAAAAGCAAAAGGTCAGTACGGCCGTGTAGAAGATGCGGTTAAGATTATTGACCCGAGAGAAGAATAGGAGGTAACGATAAATGGCTTTATTTGAATCATATGAAAGAAGAATTGATAAAATCAATTCTGTTTTAAATAGCTACGGTATCGCTTCAATTGAAGAGGCAGAGAAGATTACAAAAGATGCCGGACTTGAAGTATACGATCAGATTAAGAAGATTCAGCCAATCTGTTTCGAGAACGCTTGCTGGGCTTACATTGTAGGCGCTGCAATCGCAATCAAGAAAGGCTGCAGAAAAGCCGCTGACGCTGCAGCAGCAATCGGAGAAGGTCTTCAGTCATTCTGTATCCCTGGTTCCGTTGCCGATACCCGTAAAGTAGGTCTCGGACATGGTAACCTTGGTAAAATGCTTCTTGAAGAAGATACAGAATGTTTCGCTTTCTTAGCAGGACATGAGTCCTTCGCAGCAGCTGAAGGTGCAATCGGTATCGCAGAGAAGGCTAACAAAGTTCGTCAGAAACCATTAAGAGTAATCCTTAACGGTCTCGGCAAAGACGCAGCTAAGATCATTTCAAGAATTAACGGTTTCACTTTCGTTGAGACAGAATATGATCCATACACCAATACAGTTAAGGAAGTTTACAGAAAATCCTACTCAGAGGGTCTTCGTGCCAAAGTTAACTGCTACGGCGCTAACAGCGTTCCTGAAGGCGTTGCAATCATGTGGAAAGAAAATGTTGATGTATCCATCACCGGTAACTCAACCAACCCTACAAGATTCCAGCATCCTGTAGCAGGAACATATAAGAAGGAAAGACTTGAAGCAGGTAAGAAATACTTCTCAGTAGCATCAGGCGGTGGTACAGGTAGAACACTTCATCCGGATAACATGGCAGCAGGTCCTGCATCTTACGGTATGACAGATACTCTTGGCCGTATGCATTCAGATGCACAGTTCGCAGGTTCTTCATCAGTTCCTGCCCATGTTGAGATGATGGGTCTTATCGGTGCAGGTAACAACCCTATGGTTGGTATGACAGTTGCAGTTGCAGTTTCCATAGAGGAAGCTGCTAAGGCTGGTAAGTTCTAAGAAAATCGCAATGTATATATAAAGAACAGTATGGTGTCGCAAGTTAGCTTGCGGACAGCCATGCTGTTCTTTTTATGTCTGACATTAAAATGTTTAGATACTAATATAATATTAAAGATATAAAGATTTTACATTACATTGGTATCAGAATTTACATGGGATTCTTATAATAATAATTGTCTAATAGATTTTGATGGTTAAACAGCGCACTTAACCTGCATTGTCCTACGACTTTGAAGTGCAGAAAAACGGCTATCTGTTTGTTAGATAAAAAGAATCCCTGATTTCAACAGGGGGCATACATGCGAGGAGGAATAGAAATGAAACGATTGACAAGCATTTTGCTGGCGTTTGTTCTTATGCTGACATTTGCTCCTACTGCATTTGCAGGAACGGAAAAAACAGATCCGATTATAGAGCAGATATACGGCGGCGGAGGAAAGGGCGAAACCCCGATTTTCAACAGCTTTATAGAACTTTACAATCCGTCAGGTGAGGAAATTGACCTTTCGGCTTACTCTCTTAAGTACGGAGACAAAACGCTCAATCTTAACGGAGTAATTCCCGCAAATGGTTCTTATCTTATTGTAGGTGCGGCTGAGGCCACCACAGACGAGTTTTTGACATACGATTTGCCTGACGCCGATAAGACCTGTGATTGGATTATCAACAATAAGAACTATACAATAGAATTATTAAACGACGGAACAACGGTTGATTCCGTGACCGCGGGAGACAGCGCAGAAACTAAAATATCAAAGCAAAAGTCGCTGAAGCGCACAGACCACGGCGATTTTGCTTTGGTTGTATGGGAAAAAGGCACAGCTACGGTAGACGAAACTTATGTTGCGGCAAATGCTCCGCGCAACAGCCAGGGTGAGTACGGAAGCGTTCACACCGTCTCTCAAGAGCCGACCTACACTCCTGTGCAAGCAGGAGATGTCCGTGTGAAAGGATTCTTTAACACGGACGGCACAGTTGATTTAGAGCTTTCGGCAAGATATAATTCGGGTGCTATGAACGCAGACGGAGGAAGTCTTGAAATTGTAGCCTACAATCCCGAAAATGGTTATGCCTATGCCGTAAGCGGCGTTAAGGGCAGGCTAATCGCCGTGGATTTAAATGTGAACACAGACGGTGATAAGGTCAAGGAACTAACGGGTACAGAATATGATATTAAAGCACTTGTAAGCGGGTTCAGCTACGGCGATATAACCTCTGTAGCTATATCACCAGACGGAAAAACGCTGGCTGTGGCTATTCAGGCGGAAAATTATGCGGATAAGGGTGTTGCTGCTCTATTCTCCTGCGCACAGGACGGCTCACTTACACTGCTTTCAACCGTACGGGTTGGAGTTCAGCCCGACATGATAACCTTTGCCGACAATAACACAATTCTTACAGCCGATGAGGGTGAGCCTCGTGATGGCGTGAACGGTACCGACCCGAAGGGTTCTGTCAGCATTGTAAAAATCGGAAACGGTAACGCACTTACGGCAAATTCCGTATACTTTGACAACTTTGACGAGAAACGGGACGAGCTTACGGCAAAAGGCGTGTTGATTCAGAAGAACACACAGCCATCAACTGATTTTGAGCCTGAATACATTGCGGTCAGCGGCAATACCGCCTATATTTCCCTGCAGGAGGCAAATGCTATAGCGGTGCTAAATATCGATTCGGGCAAATTTACAGGCGTGTATCCCCTCGGCTTTCAAGATTACGGAACAACAAAGGTTGACCTTCAGAAGAACGATGCGATTGAACTCAAAAATTATACGAATGTATACGGAATTAAGATGCCCGACGGTATATCCGTAGCCGAAATCGGCGGGAAAACATATCTGCTTACCGCTAATGAAGGCGACAGCCGCGCAGACTGGGAGGGGCTTGACAACGAATATGAAAACGTAACTTCACCCACGGGAAATGTGACACTTGATAAAAAGATTGTCTGGTTCAATTCGAATATGTGGGATGGTCTTGACAGTGATAAAGCCTATGTATTCGGCGGGCGCTCCTTCTCGGTCTATGAGGTATCTGATAGCGGACTTGTGCTTGTATATGACAGTGGCAGCGAATTTGAAGAAATAACGGCCCAAAAACTTCCCGACTATTTCAACACTTCAAATGATAAAATAAGTATTGACAACCGTTCGGGCAAAAAAGGGCCTGAGCCTGAGAGCGTAGTCACGGGCGTCATCGGCAATAAAACCTTCGCCTTTATCGCACTTGAAAGAATAGGCGGAATAATGGTTTACGACATTACCGACCCTGCAAATGCCAAATTTGCAAACTATATCAATTCCCGCGAATTTGACGAGGTAATTAAGGGTGATGTATCTCCGGAAGGACTCTGCTTTATCAAATCGTCAGACAGTAAAACAGGCAAAGCTATACTGCTTGCTGCATGCGAGGTTTCGGGTACTTTAGCCGCGTATGAATGTGATTATGAACAGAGCGACATACCGGACACCAAAGCTGATTACAGCAAGGTGGATGAGGCTATCGCAAAAGTAAACGCTCTCAATAAGGATGATTACAAAGATTTCAGCAAGGTAGAAGCGGCTGTGAATGCGGTTGTCCGTGACAAGGATATCACTGAGCAGGCGGAGGTTGACGCAATGGCGGTGGCAATTGAAGCGGCTATTGCAGGTCTTGAAAGACGAACCGAAACGCACGATTATAAAATCGTTGAGGGCACAAACGGAACATGGACGCAAAACAGTGATGGAACACTGACTTTCCGGGCAAATGGTGATTTCAGCAAGTTCACAGGCATCAAGGTAGATGGTATATTAATTGATGCAGGCAATTATACGGCGGTCTCCGGTTCCACGGTAGTTACGCTGAAAGCCGAATATCTCAAAACGCTTCCTGTCGGCACGCATAAACTCACAGTTGCATATACAGATGGTGAATGTAGCACGAATTTTGAGGTTGAGAAAGTGGCATCGGAGCAGACAAAGCCAACAGAAGGCGATGAAACCGATATCACAACACCTGTGGGTGGCGAGGACCTGCAGGCAGGTGATAACAGCAATATGCTTCTGTGTGTAGCTCTGCTGTTCGTTTTTGGTACAGGTACACTTGGAGCAGTAGTTTTAAGAAAAAAGAAAAACAGTATCAACTATTAACACTATAAAGACTGTCAAATGGATAGGAACAGTTTATTTATACTATGTGAGGTGCGCTAATTCGTACATGTTTTTTATATCAGCAGGAAGGTCATTTGGAATTATTGTATTAAGGCGTTCTTCATTACCGTCAGAAATAGCCTGTTCGTAATACCAACATTTGAAATCAATCATAGCCATATTTTTTTTAAGCTCTTGAAGTTGTTTTTCAAGGGCTTTTTTTCTGTCTTCAAAGAGTTTCTTTCGTTTGGTATAAGTAGAAGGACCTTCAGCACACCAGACCATGAACTGTTTAATATCTTTAATTTCCATTCCGGTTTTCTTGAGACATTCAATCACTCTAAGAGCTTCTATTTCGGATTCTGAAAATTTGCGAATACCGGAAGAACGTGTCATATTTGGAAAAAGTCCTTCTTTGTCGTAGTATCTCAGGGTTGAAATAGGTATATCAAACATCTTTGAAATCTGACCAATTGTGTACATAACATCTCCTTAAAAAATTAAAAATCACTTGACCTAAAGTCAAGTTTAGGTATTAGTATATAATTAAAATAACAAAGAAATGACCTAGTGTAAAGCGAAAGGAGAAAATTATGTTAGGAAATTTTACTTATTGCAATCCGACAAAACTATATTTTGGAGAGGATTCTCTTTCAAATTTAAGTACAGAGCTTAAGAAATATGGACAGAATGTGGTGCTTATATATGGAGGAGGTTCTATCAAAAAAAACGGAATTTACGATGAAGTTATGGCTATCCTCAAAGAAGAGGGAAAGAACGTCGCGGAGATTGCAGGTGTAATGCCAAATCCAACCCTTGAGAAACTGTATGAAGGTGTAGCGATAGCAAGAAAACATGAAGCAGACTTTCTTCTTGCTGTTGGTGGTGGTTCTGTATGTGATTATGCCAAGGCAGTTTCCGTATCTGTTCATTGTGAGGAAGATCCCTGGGAAAAGTATTATCTAAAATTTGAAGAGCCTTCATGTGAGATCATTCCGGTAGGCTGTGTGCTGACAATGGTTGGTACCGGTTCTGAGATGAA